>NZ_JAIXZS010000114.1 GCF_027489515.1 Novosphingobium sp.
AACCCGAACCCGAAGATCAGCCGAATGTGCTTTGCCCATGATCCACCTCCAATGAGGGTGAATCACAAATCACAAACAATGGGAATCCCACGATTCAGATTTTCCGCAGGACGCTCTAGATCGTTCTCCTCAGCCGCTGAAGCGCGAGGGATTCCTGCGACGTTGAAGATCTGCCTCATCCTGTTGGCTAGGCAGGAAGCCAGCGTGGATGGCCAGAGTCTTATCTCATGATTTGCGGAATCGGGTCGTTGCGGCGACATCCCGCTGGCCAAGATTCTGTCCTGAATCAGCGTCGGTCCTGGTTCGACGGCCAGCTCGACCTCGATCCCGAGCGCCTCGTGTTCATTGACGAGACCTGGACCGCGACCAACACGACCCGCAGCCACGGGCGGTGCGCCAAGGGTTGGTGCCTGAGGATGTGATAGCCCCACGGCCATCGCAAGACGACCACTCTGGTCGCTGGGCTGCGGATCACCGGCAGATTTGCCCGCTTAGTGGGGTTCAGAAGCAAGCATCAGCGTCCAAACCGGCATAGCAAATGGCGGATTTCTGCGGTTTTTTCAAGCTTTGGCGGGGTTTGGCGAATAAAGCGATGGTGCCCGGGGACGGAGTCGAACCGCCGACACCGTGATTTTCAGTCACGTGCTCTACCAACTGAGCTACCCGGGCATCGCCGTCGCGGAGGGCCGGCATGGCTCGTCCGCGCGTTGGAAGCGCGCCTATGGCGAAGCCGTTCGGGGTTGTCCAGCCCCTAGTTGCCGAAATCGCCCGCTTCGGGATCGCCTTCGGGGTCCACCACTGGCCCGGGCAAGGTGTAACCCTCTTCCAGCCAGTTGACGAGGTCGCGGTCGCGGCAGCGCGATGAGCAGAACGGCGTGAATTCGGCGACACGCGGCTTGCGGCAGATGGGGCAGCGGCGAACAGAAGGTCCGGAATGGGGGGCGGGAGTCTGGCTCATGCTGCAATCGCCTGCGCGAAGGTCGCGCCCAGCGCAAGTCCTGCGTCCTCGTGCCACTGGATGCGGCGGCCGGTGCGGCGGGCAAGCTCTGCTTCCCATTCGGCCCGCATCGCGCGGCGGGCCGCGGGGTGCGCGGTCAGCAGCAGCGTGCCAGGCTCTGCTACCCGCTCTGCGAGACGCAGCAATCTGCGCGCGGCAGCGGCGGCAGGTGCGCGGGCGAAGCGGGCGATCAGCGAGGGCCGTTCGAGCCGCGATACGAGTTGCACGAAGCCGAAGCCGTTCATGCCCGTGCGCTCGCCCTGCCAGCCCGCCGCGGCAAGGGCTTCCGCCAGCGCTTCGTCCACCGTTCGGCGCTGTGCCTTCTCGGCAAGCGAGGGAAAATCGATCCCTACCGATCCGCCAAGATCAAAGCGCCGCAACGCCGCCGCGATGGCCGGCACCGCCGCCAGCGCCAGCGCCGGGAGCGGTGGCGGGCCGTCCACATCGATGAGGGTCATCGCCGGGGTCGGGCTGATAACAAGGCTGCCTCCGGCGAAGGCGACTTCACCGGTCAGCGCTTCCACGACAAGATCGTCCCACCCCGCCTCGGCAAACGCGCGTCCATGCACTGGCACGCAGCGCACCGGATAAGGACCGCCAGCGAGCTCTTCCCGCAGCGACAGCGCCGGACGCGGCGCCTCTCCCGGCGCGGCCGGGCGGACTTGCGGCAATTTGGTGCGGCCCTTCTCGGCAATGGCGCAGCGCGTCACGCGGACAAGCACCGCCTGCCCCTCAGTCAGCTTCGGATCGAACCCCTCGCCCAGCGCCTCGCTGCCATCAGGCAGGCGTACCACCGCGCGGCGGGTGCCCGGAATGCGCGCTCCCAGCCGCGCTTCGACGACGGCGCCCGCGCGCCACGGCTCGTCCCACACGATGCGCGCCGCCACGATCGCGCTCTGCTCGACGAGGATCGCGCGCTCCTCGCCGATGCCATCCTCAACCAGCCACTCGGCCATATCAGGCGATCTTCAGACCCGCCGCGCGCAGCAGGCGGCGCGTCTCGAACAGTGGCAGGCCGACAACGCCCGAATGGCTTCCCGATAGCCACAGGCAAAAGCCCTCGGCGCTGCCCTGGATGGCATAGCCGCCCGCCTTTCCGTGCCACTCGCCCCCGGCGATATAGGCCTCGATCTCTGCGGGCTCGAGCCGCTTGAAGCGCAGCACCGTCTCGCTCATTGCCTCGCGCAGTGTTCCGTCAGGCGTCAGCACCGCGATGGCCGAGAACACCCGGTGCCGGCGCCCCGAAAGCAGCGCGAGGCAGCGGCGGGCCGTCTGCTCATCCTCGGCCTTGGGCAGGATGCGCCGCCCCACACCGACCACGGTATCGCCGGCAAGGATCACGCCCCCCGGCGCCAGCGCCGCCGCAGCGCGCGCCTTTCCGGCGGCAAGACGCGCGGCATGCTCGCGCGGCTGTTCGCCGGGCAGCGGCGTTTCGTCGATATCGGTGGCGAGAATGCGCGGGTCGGCAAGGCCAAGCCGGGCCAGAAGTTCCCGGCGCCGGGGGCTGGCCGAGGCCAGCACGAGCTCTTGAGTCCCGGATACAGGCGGCACGGCCATCACACCGCAGCCATCACTGCCGGGTGCCGTTAGAACTGGCCGGGCCCTGAACGACCGGGCATGAAGCGGTAGGTGATGCGGCCCTTGGTCAGATCATAGGGCGTCAGTTCGACCAGCACCTCGTCGCCCACCAGCACGCGGATACGATTCTTGCGCATCTTGCCGGCGGTGTGGCCAAGGATCTCGTGCTCGTTCTCAAGCTTCACGCGGAACATCGCGTTGGGCAGGAGTTCGACCACCTGGCCGCGCATCTCGAGGAGTTCTTCTTTCGCCATAGGCGGGGTCGATTGCCTTTTCGTGGGTGAAAATTGCACGCATTGCGGGCGCAGACGCGCCCATGGGCGGCGCGCATAGCGACTTGCGGCGCAAAAGGAAAGCGGGAAGCCGTTTGTTGCACTGCGACAAATTGATACGAAAGGGTCATTGTCGGACGAGCATACCCCGCCCTACCAGCGGCACGGGGGCAGCAACCTCGCGCTGGGCAGCATTGCCTGGCCAGCCAACAGGAACCTGAGCGATGGTACTGCCAGATCGCGCCGCAGCCATGGCGCTGCTCGTGTTGACACCGCTTCCGGCGGCCGCTGCACCGCAGACTGCGGCGCCGCCGGCCGCCGAACTGCCGACTGCCGAACCGCCGACTGCCGAACAGAATGCCGCACCTGCCCCCGCCGCCGCTCCCGAGCCGGAAACGTCTGATCCGGACGGCGATATTGTCGTTGTGGCGACGCGTGTGCGCGGCGAGGTCGAAACCGCGGTGCCGCCGATCATCACGCTCAGCGAGGACGACATTGCGGCCTATGGTGCAGGCTCGCTCCAGTCGCTGCTCACCGCGCTTGCCCCGCAGACCGGTTCCGGCCGCGGCCGCGGCGACGGCGCGCCATCGGTCCTGCTCAACGGCCTGCGCATCGCCAGCTTCCGCGAGATCCGTTCGATCCCGCCCGAGGCAATCCGCCGCGTCGAAGTCCTGCCTGAAGAAGTCGCGCTCAAATATGGCTTCCGCCCCGACCAGCGCGTCGTCAACTTCATCCTCAAGGACAAGTTCCGCAGCTTCGGCAGCGAAACCGAAGCAAAGCTCCCCGGCGCGGGCGGCTTCAGCGATCTCAGCCAGGAAGCAACGCTCACGCGCATCGAGAAGGCAAGCCGCCTCAACCTGACGGGCACGATCGAGCGCCGCTCGCCGCTGACTGAAGCCGAGCGCGGCATCGTCCAGCCTTCTGCCAGCGGCGCGGCCACCGTCTCCACCGATCCGAAGCAGGGCGATTACCGCACGCTGCTTGCCGATGCGCGCAGCGCAGTGCTCAATGGCACCTGGGCCAAATCGCTCGGTACCGGGGCCTCGCTCACGCTCAATGGCCTTGTTCAGCGCAATGACAACCGCAGCCTCAACGGGCTCAATACAATTGTCCTCGCTGCGCCCGATGGCAGCCTGACCCAGCGCGCGACGCTGCTGCCTGCTCCGCTCGCCAGCCGGACCGTCGCCGATACCGTCTCGGCGGGCGCGACGCTCAATCTGCCGCTCGGCGCATGGCAGCTTGCGTGGACGGCAGACGGCAGCCATGTCGCCACCACCACCACGATCGACGCGCGCGCCGACCTCTCCGGCCTGCAGAGCCTTGTCGATCAGGGCGCGCTCTCGCCCTTCGGCAGCCTGCCCGCCGACGCGATCCTTCCCGCCCCGCAAGGCATCGCACGCAGCAAATCCGATACCGCGACAACGCTTGCTACCGTGACCGGATCGCCGCTGCGGCTGCCCGGCGGGCAGACCGCGCTCACGCTCAAGGCCGGGTTTGCCTACAACGGCCTCCGCTCCTCGGATTCGCGCCAGCTCGGCGCCCCCGCAGACCTCAAGCGGGGTGATGCGCAGGCGGGCTTCAGCCTCGATCTGCCGATCACCAGCCGCCGGGAAGGCTTCGGGGGCAAACTCGGCGACATCTCGCTGAACTTCAACGGCGAGGCGCACACCGTTTCCGACTTCGGCGGCCTTACCGCGTGGGGCGCGGGGATCACCTGGGGCGTAACCCCGAAGCTGACCTTCGCCGCCAACTACATCACCAGCCAGAAGGCGCCCGGCCTTGCCGATCTCGGCGCACCGGTCACCGTGACCACCGGCGTTGCGCTCTATGATTTCACGCGCGGAGAAAGCGTGCTCGCCACCGTCATTACCGGCGGCAATCCGGCGCTCGTGAAAGAGCGCCAGCGCGACATCAAGCTTTCGGCGAACTGGGACCTTCCCATCGGCAAGGAATCCGCGCTGCTGGTCGAGTACTTCCGCAACCGCTCGCAGGGCACGACCAACGCGTTCCCGCTGCTCACGCCTGATGTCGAGGCCGCGTTTCCCGGCCGCGTCACCCGCGATGCTTCGGGCCGCATCGTCAGCGTCGACCAGCGCGCGGTGACCTTTGCCGAAACCACCGGCTCGCGGTTGCGCGCCAGCCTCAATTTCGGGGGACCGTTCGGCAAGCCCGATCCCAATGCGCGGCGCGGCGCCTTTGCCGGGATGCGCAGGCCTGGCGGTGGGGGCCCCGGCGGCAGCGGCCCCAGCGGCGGCGCTCGCCCAGCTGGCGGCGGTAGTGGTGGCCGCGGGCCCGGCGCCGACGGGCGCGGCCACTGGAACCTTAGCCTCGCCTATACGCAGGAACTCGACGAGACCGCGCGGATCGTGCCCGGCGGGCGCGTGCTCGATCTGCTCGGCGGCGATGCGCTTTCCGGCGCGGGGATCGCCCGGAGCAGCGCCACGCTCGAAGGCGGCGGCTTCTATCGCGGCTTCGGCCTGCGCGTGTCAGGCACCTATGCCAGCGGCACGCGGGTCGATGGTGCGCAAGCGAGTAGCGGGGGCATTCCGGGTGCCAGCCGTCTCGATTTCGGCGCGCTGGCAACGTTCAATCTGCGCGGCTTCATCGATCTCGGCCGCATGCAGAAGCTCACGACGCGGGCGCCGTTCTTCAAGGGCACGCGCATCGCGCTAGGGGTGAACAACCTGTTCGATGCCGTCCAGAAGGTCACCGATCAGACCGGCGCCACTCCGCTGCGCTACCAGCGCGGCTACCTCAATCCGGAGGGCCGGGTCTTCAGCATCGAACTGCGCAAGCAGTTCTGATCGCCGGCTTCAGCTGAAGCGCTTTGCCCGCGGCATGCCTTGCACGAAAATGCGCGCGTTGCGGCGCTGGATCGCGCGCTCGTGATCAACATAGGCATCGGCGAAATGGCGCACGTTGACCACATCGTGAAGCGCCAGCGGTTCCTCGAACAGGATGCCGAACCGCGCGCCCTGCGACCAGACGACGTTGCCGAAGACCTCCAGCGACTTGGCGCGCAGGACGACGCCCGCGCCGGGGCTCGGCAGCTTCGCGGCAATCGTCACCCGCGCACCGGACTGTGAAAGATCGTCGAGCAGGCAATTCTCCAGCCCATGGATCAGCAGGACCTGCGCCGGAATGTAGAGCCGCACGCGGGGGGTCGCGCGGCGCCCGGTGATCCGGGGCATGGGGACGATCGGCTGGGAGCAATGGGCGGACATGACCCGTACACACGTGCGCCCGCACCCTTTAACCGACCATCGCGATGACCCTAGCGGGATTCCCCTAGAGGCTGGAGAAACCCGACCGCCACGCGGGGATATCTGCCCGCCGCCCCTCCCCAAGCCGCGCAGGAGCGACTATCTCGAACCCGCCATGGCGCGCCGCGATCCCCCTCTTCCGCCCGAACACCATTCCGGCCCGCAAGTGCCGGAGCCGCTGCTCCCGCAGGCTTCGGAGCGGTTCAACGAGGACAAGGCGACCTACACCGTCCGCGGGTCCGACCAGCCCGATATCGAGCGCGGTGTCGCCACGATCCGCGAAGTCGTCGCCACGCTCAAGCCCAAGCCCGGCGTCTACCGCATGCACGATGCGCGCGGCGATGTGCTCTATGTCGGCAAGGCGCGCGCGCTCAGGAACCGCGTCGCCAATTATACGCAGGTCGATCGGCTGCCCCAGCGGCTCAAGCGCATGGTCAGCCAGACGCGCTCGATGACCATCGTGACCACCAATTCCGAAGCCGAGGCGCTGCTGCTCGAAGCGCAGCTGATCAAGCGCTACCGCCCGCCCTACAACGTGCTGCTGCGCGACGACAAATCGTTCCCGTTCATCCTGCTGCGCGCCGATCACGCCTTTCCGCGCATCCAGAAGCACCGCGGCGCGCGCCGCGCCAAGGGCAACTATTATGGCCCCTTCGCCAGCGCCGGCTCGGTGAACACCACGATCAACGCGCTGCAGAAGCTGTTCCTGCTGAGGAGCTGCAACGATGGCTACATGTCGCGCCGCGACCGGCCCTGCCTGCTCTACCAGATCAAGCGCTGCTCGGCCCCCTGCGTCGACCGGATCAGCGAGGAGGACTACGCCGAGCTCGTGCGTCAGGCGAAGGACTTCCTTGGCGGCAAATCGGGCGCGGTGCAAAAGGAAATCGAGGCGCAGATGACCGAGGCCGCCGAAGCGCTCGATTATGAGCGCGCGGCCATGCTGCGCGATCGCCTCCGCGCCGCCACCTTCATCCAGGGCAGCCAGGCGGTGAATGCCGAAGGCGTGGGCAATGCGGACGTGTTCGCCATGGCCAGCAAGGGCGGGCAGATCGGCATCCAGGCCTTCTTCATCCGCGGCGGCCAGAACTGGGGCCACCGCGCCTTCTTCCCCGGCCATACCGAGGGGCTCGAAGAGCACGAAGTCATGACCAGCTTCCTCGCCCAGTTCTACGAGGAAGTGCCTCCGCCGCGCCTGATCCTTGTCGACCGCGACCTGCCCGAAGCCGATCTCCTGGCCGAAGCGCTCTACCCCGCCGCCGGTGGCAAGGTCGAAATTTCGGTCCCGCAGCGCGGCGACCGTCGGCGCCTGATGGAGCAGGCCCAGCGCAACGCGGTCGAGGCGCTCGATCGCCGCATGGCCGAAAGCGGCACCAAGGCGCGCACCTGGCGCGAGATGGCCGAATTCCTCGAACTCGGCGAAGCCCCGCAGCGCGTCGAAGTCTACGACAACTCGCACGTACAGGGCGCGCATGCGCTCGGCGCGATGATCGTTGCAGGGCCGGAAGGCTTCCTCACCGGCCAGTACCGCAAGTGGAACATCAAGACCGCGCAGACCAACGATGATTTCGGCATGATGCGCGAGGTGTTCCAGCGCCGCTTCGCAAAAGCGCAGGACGACGACCCGGATCGCGAGGCCGGCACATGGCCCGATCTCGTCCTGATCGACGGCGGCAAGGGGCAACTGTCCGCCGCGCGCGAGACGCTCGAAGCCATGGGCATCGAGGACGTCACCCTCATCGGCATTGCCAAGGGCCCGCACCACGGGCGCGAGGGGCGCGAGGTGTTCCACTTCATGGACGGGCGCGAGAAGATGCTCCCGGTCAATTCGCCGGTGCTGTTCCATCTCCAGCGCCTGCGCGATGAGGTCCACCGCTTCGCCATCGGCGCCCACCGCGCCAAGCGCAGCCGCGCGATCACCGCCAGCCCGCTCGATGAAGTCCCCGGCATCGGCCCGGCGCGCAAGCGCGCGCTGCTGCTCCACTTCGGCACCGCCAGCAAGGTCCGCGCAGCCAGCCTCGAAGACCTCCAGCGCGCGCCCGGCGTCAGCGCGACAGTCGCGCAGGCGGTCTACGATTTCTACCATCCAGGCGCCTGATTTTCGTCACAATTCAGTCAATTATTCCAACCGGATAAGGACAGGTACGCAGGCGCTGCTTGAGCCGATTTCCACCTCGTTCCGCCATACCGTCCGCCATGGCCGCTTCCCCCCGCGAGGTGGCCGCGACAAGGGCAGAACGGGAGGCGCGACATGGCGCAACATGGTCTTCTGAGAGCATTGCTGACAGGTGCATCCGGCGCAGCGCTCGGCATGGCATCCCCCGCCGCACTCGCGCAGGATGGCGCTCCCGAAGCCGCCGGCGTTCTGCAGGCGGCGAAGGCCGCGAAGGCTGCCGCCAATGAGGCGGCGCAGGAAGCCGCCGCCGCGACGCCGTCCCCCGCCGCAGTGCTGATGGCACCGCCTGCTCCCACCGCGCCGCCGGTGCTCACGTTCGCCGCCGCTGCCGCGCCAGAGGCCGCGCAGGACCTCCTTGGCAGCGCCGAAGTCATGCCGGTGGCGAGCGCAAAACTCCTCGCGACACTCACGGCCGAACCGGCCCCGCCCGCACCTGTCCCGCCCGCCGCGCCAACGCTCGCGCCGAGCTTCGTCCCGGTCACGGCCGAGCCTGCCCCGCAGCCCGCGCCCATCGCCCCACCGACGGTACTCGCCGCGCTCGGCGCCGCCCCCGTCGCGCTGCCCAGCGCCGCAGCGCTTGAAGCGGCCATCGCCGCGCAGACCACGCCGGTTCCCCCGTCCGCACCGGTCTATGCCGCCGCGCCGACGCCCGCCCCGGCACCGCGTGCCGACTATGCCGCCGCCAGCTTCGCCCCGCCGCGCGGTCGCCGCCCGTCGCACACCGCCGCCAATGCTCGCTTCATGCGCGCCGTGGTCTCCACCGCCGCAGTCTCGGTCGAAATGCCCGATGTCGGCCGTCAGATCTCGCCGCTTGGCTTGCTGCTCGGCCAGCTTGTCACCTCGCAGGAGACGCCCGGCAGCCAGTATGGGCTGCAGGAGGAAATGGCGATGCCGACCCGCCCGCGCCTCATGTCCATGCCCGAAGTCGCCGTGCCGCGCAGCTTCTGCTCGGCCGAGCAGCGCGGTGCCTTCATGGAAGGAATCTACCAGCCGGCGATGGCCATCGCGCAGCACAACAACGAAGTCGCCGCCGCCTATGTGCGCCGCCTGCGTACGCTTTACGACAATTACCAGCTCAGCGGCGATGCCCGCGCGCAGGCCGCCATCGCCGCCGAAGCGAAAGACTTCTCCCGCACCGTCAACGCCGCCAGCTCGATTCAGGACGAGCTCACCGGCCAGTTCGAGGACATCATGACCACACCCTTCAGCACCTGCGGAGCCAGCCAGTGATCCGCCGCCTTTCCCGCGCCGCGTGCATCGCCGCGCTCGGCAGCCTCGTGCTCGTCGCCCCCGCACAGGCCGCCTGCATCGACCGCCAGACCGCCACCGCCGCGCGCATCCACCAGTTCGAGACGATGATGATGGTCGTCTCGCTGCGCTGCGCCCGCATCGGCTATGACATGCGCGGCACCTATGAAAACATGGTCGTGGCGCATCAGGCCCCCTTCGGCCAGGCGGCAACGCGGCTGCGCCACTACCTCGGCGGTGATGGGATCGACCCGCACAGCGGCGGTTTCGATCGCTACGCCACGATCCTCGGCAACAGCTACGGTGGCGGCGCAACGACGTTCTCCGCCTGCCAGACGCTCGATCAGGTGGCGGGCGAGCTTGCCAAGGTGCCTGACGTGCGCCTCCTTGCGCAAGTCGCCGAAACGCTGATCGCGCGGCCCAAGCTCGATGAGATGGCCTGCGCCGCCGAAAACTGAGCAACACCGATCAATCAGGGTAACTTTCGCCTTAACCGCATGCCTTTGGCGCTCGTCCACCAATAGCGGGCACTCTGCGTCGCAAGGGAGAATGCCAAGAGGACGGCGCACCACCCGAGAAAGGGGCGCCGTCCGCAAGCTGGGGAGCATATGATGCGCACAAATCGCCAGGGACGCGCCGCCGGGCCGGTCCTCCTCGCCGCGCTGATGGCGCTTTGCACCGCGCCTGCCGCAGCGCAGAGCGCAGCGCCTCAGGGCGCAGCAACACCGCCGCTGGCCGCTGCGCCCAACGGCGTGGGCTCGGCCTTCGAGCTGACCTTCTGGCAATCGGTGACCGGCAGCGAGGATATTGGCAGCTACGAGGCCTACCTTGCGCGCTATCCCGATGGCACGTTCAGCGGCCTTGCCCGCGCACGCATCGCCGCGATCCAGCGCGCCCTTGCGGTGCAGCCCGCTGCGGCCGCGCCTGTCCCGGCTCCAGCCGCAGCACCGGTGCCCGCGCCCCAGCCCGCCCCGGCAGTGCTGACCATGCCGCATGGCGCCGCGCCGCTCGCGCCGACACCCGCCGTCGCTGTCGCGCAGCAGTCCCCCGCCGCGCCCGCAGCCGAGATGATCCCGGCCACCGCGCCGGTTGCCCTCGCCGAAGCCGCGCCCTCGCCGCTGGCGCGCCTGCTTGCCCAGCTGCGCGGATCGGGCGATGCCGCCGCGCAAGCGGCAGCGGTGCCCGCAGCTCAGCCCGAAGCAGTGCCCCACATAACGCCCGCGCCGCCGGTGCAGCCACTTCCTGCCACCGCGCCCGGCCTTGCTTCGACGGCGCCTGCCGCAACGGGTCCTGCCGCACCGGGCCCAGCCGCACCTGGCCTTGCCGCAGCCGCGCCCGCGCAGCCGGTCTATGCCCCGGCGCCTGCCGCACCCGCCGCCGCGCTGACCCCGGCGGCCACACCGGCCGTCAGCTATGCCTCGGCCCGGCCGCTGCTTTTGCCCGTCCCCGATGTCGCGCTGCCGGCGTATTTCTGCAGCAACGACGCGCGCAACGCGTTCCACAACGATGCCTATCGCCCGGCGGTAGAAGTCGCGACCCGCAACAACGAAGCTGCTGTGGCCTACCTGCGCCAGCTCCAGCAGACGTACGACCGTGGCCAGCTCGGCCGCGATACGGCGGTGCTCAATGCGATTGCCGCCGAAGCGCGCGCCTATCAGTCCGAAGCCGCGCGCGCCTATTCGGTGCAGGCAGCGCTGGTTCGCCAGTTTGATGCGCTGATGGCCGTGCCGCTGCGTACCTGCGCCCCCCCTGTCCCATAAGGAAGGCCAATCAGGCCCGGCTCAGCCCTTATCGTCTTCGATTCTTTACTATCGTGTGATAGGGACCCTTACCAATCGCGGGCGGGCGATGGACGAACCGAGGGGCACGGTGGGACAAACGGGATCTGGAAACGCGCGCTGGCGCATGCGGCATATGTCGGTGCGGTGCCTTGCGCCGATTGCTGCATTGTTGCTTCCGCTCGCTTCGCCCGCCCACGCGCAGGCCCCCGCTACGACCGGCGTAGGCTCGCAATTCGAACTTACCTTCTGGCAGTCGGTTGAAAGCGGCAACGATCCCGCGCTCTACGAGGCCTACCTCGCACAGTACCCCAACGGCACCTTTGCAGCCGTGGCGCGGGTCAAGCTGACAAAGCTGCGCCAGCTCTCCGCGCCGGCGCCCACCGCTCCGAATGCGGCCCCCGCGCCGGTTCCGCTGGCCGCACCGGTCGAGGCTATCCCCGCACCCGCGCCGCAACCCGCGCCCGCGCCGATCGTGACTGCCTCGGCGCCGCAACCGGCCATCACGACGCAAGCTCCGCCTGCAACCCCAGCTCCGCCAGCGCGCAAACAGCTGGCGAGCACCAAGGCAGAGCTCGCCGCAACGGCGCCGCTGCCCGGCCCTTCGGTGCGTGAGCGCCTCGTAGCCGTGCCCGCCGCGCCGAGGCCCGCACCGCCTGCTTCGCGCTCGGCCGGACCGCGCAACACGGATGACGACGATTCGGTGCCCTATGTCACCGCTGCGCCGCCGACCGAGCCCGCAGCCGAGGGTGGGGACAGCGACGCGCTGCGCCGCCTGCTGGGCGCACTGGGTGACAGCCAGCGAATGGGTGCCCCCGCGCCGACGCCGATTGTCGACGCTTCCGAACCGTCCGCGTCCGACGGCGCGCAGTTCGCGGCACCGGCCGCCCCTGCCCCAGCCGCCGCTCCCGCTCCCGCTGCCGCCCCGGCGCGACTGGTCGAGGTGCCTGGCCCGCCCGTCGCCGTGCCCGATGCAGCGGCGCTTTCGGCACGCGCCGTACCGGCAGCAGACCCGCGCCCGATTGCCGTCGGCCCGCTTCCGGCCGGCTTTGCCCTGCCGCCGCGTCCGCAGCTGGCTTCGATCCCGCCGCTCGCCTTCCCGTCCAGCTTCTGCTCCGCCGATGCCCGCAATGCCTTCCACGATGGGCCCTATGTCGCGGCGGTGGAAGCGGCACGGCGCAACAACGATGCCGCCATTGCCCACATGAACAGGCTTCAGACGATCTATGATGCCAACCAGCTCAGCGGTGACGTCAATCCGCAGAATGCGGTCGCTGCAGAAGCGCGCGCCTATGGCCCGGTTGCCGCTGCGGCCTTTGCCGCCCAGTCTACGCTGGTGAGCGCGTTCAGCACGCTGATGGCCGTGCCGATCCTCAACTGCGACGCGCCGAAGCAGCCATGATTGATCGCATGCGCTGCCTCGGGATGGCGAGCGCCGCCGCGCTGGCGCTTGCCCCCGTGGCCGTGCAGGCGGAGCAGGTCTGCCCCGATGCCGCGACCGTTCAGGCTGCCCGCATCGTCGAGTTCCAGACCATGATGATGGGCGTTGCGGTGCGTTGCCGCCATGTCGGCGTGCCGATCATGGACCATCTCGATGGCATGAATAGCGCCCGTCGCACCATGTTTGTCGGGTCCAACGACCGGGTCGCGACGTTCCTGCGCAGCCTGAACGCCAAACCGTCCGCCACGACAGCCGCGCTCGCCGCGCCGACCCCCGCCTCACCTGCCAAGGCCGCACCCGCCAAGGCAGCGCCGGCAAAGGCAGCTCTCGGCAAAGCGGCACCCGGCAAGGCAGGCCCCGGCAAGGCAGGCCCCGGCAAGGCAGGCCTCAAAAAGACTGCCAACGCTGAGGCAACGCCTGCCATCACCACCCCGGCCGCGTCACCCGCCCCTGGCAAGGCGCGCAAGGGCCCGGCCAGTGCAGCCAGCCGTCCAGCCACCGGCCCCGCAAAGCCGCCCACCGCCAAGATCTCGCGCCGCACCGATCCCTATGACCGCTACCTCACGATGATCGGCAACCAGTACGGCGCCGGGATCACCACGCTGCAGCGCTGCAAGGCCTTCGATGCGATCGTGATGTCGCTGTCGGACAAGACCAACACCGACCGCCTGCTGACGATGGTGTCGTCCTCGCTGGTGCAGGCCACGTTGCTCGAAGCGATCGTCAATTGCCCTGCAGGCAAATAGGCATCAGCTTCAGGGCTTCTTCGTCAGCGGCCGGATCAGCCCTTCCTGCGCGACATTGGCGACCAGCTTCCCTGCGCGCGTGAAGATCCGCCCCCGGTTGAAGCCGCGCGCACGGCCTGCCCACGGGCTGTCACAGACATAGAGCAGCCATTCATCGGCGCGGAAATCGTCGTGAAACCAGATCGCATGATCGAGGCTGGCGCCCATCATGTTGCCCTTCGCCCAGCTGATCTCGTGCGGCAGCGTTGCGGTGCCGAGCAGGGTCATGTCGCTCGCATAGGCGAGCACGGCGCGGTGGATCTTGGGATCATCGGGCAGCGGGGCCACCGCGCGCATCCATGTGTGCGACAGCGGCTCGCGCGGGGGACCGCCCATCCAGTGCCGCGATTCCACCGGGCGCAGCTCGATCGGGCGCGGTTGCAGCATCATCTGCCGCTGCCGTTCCGGTACGCGGTCCGCATATTCGGCGCGCAGATCCGCCTCGCTGCGCAGACTTTCCGGCTCCGGCACCACCGGCATCTCTTCGGCGTGCTCCACCCCCGGCTCGCGCTTGTGGAACGAGGCAACCATGGTGAGAATGGGCTTGCCCTGCTGGCTCGCCACCACCCGCCGGTTGGCAAAGCTCCCGCCATCGAGATCGCGCATCACTTCGAAATCGATGCCATAGTCCTCGTTCCCGCCGCGCAGGAAGTAGGCATGGAGCGAATGGACAGGGCGGTCATCGGGCACGGTGCGCTCGGCGCTCGCCAGCGCCTGGCCGATCACCTGCCCGCCAAACACGCGCCCCACGCCACCCGGCTTGCGCGCTCCGGCAAAGTGGTCGCCCCCCTGCTCGGCAACATCGAGCAGGCGCAGAAGGCCGTCGACAAGATCGGCGGGATCGGAACTGGCGGGTGTTTCACTCATGGCAAAGGCGCATTGCGCAGCCTGACGTTTGCGTCAACGGAAAGCTTCCGTCAGCCAAACCCCGGCAACCGCCGCAACATCCGCCAGCCAGCCGCCTTGATCCGGTTATCATGCGGCCAGCGTCCCGGTGCGCGCGGAGAAAGGCCCATGCGCCGCAGCACCGCGTTGAACGCCCGCGCGTCCGCCTCGGCAAAGCTCCATTCCGAACGCCAGGTGATCGAAAGCGAGATCGCGCTCGCGGGGCCATTGCGCACATAGTGCGGCGCCATCACCGGCACATACAGCGCCTCGCCCGGGTGCAGCTTCCATTCGGTGCCGCCGCGCTCGAACTCGTCGCGCCAAAACAGCTCGCGTCCGCCGCCGGTGTGATAGGTCTCGTGCGTCTCGTCGGGCGCGTAGCTCGGATTCCCCTGCGGAAACAAGGTCATCGTCTTCACGCCTGCGAGGTGCAGCAGGATGTTGTGCTCCGGATCGAA
Organism: Novosphingobium sp.; assembly: GCF_027489515.1. Classification (GTDB taxonomy): domain Bacteria; phylum Pseudomonadota; class Alphaproteobacteria; order Sphingomonadales; family Sphingomonadaceae; genus Novosphingobium. Next base: position 14,879 of record NZ_JAIXZS010000114.1, read on the forward strand.
ATGATAGGGCGTGACGCCGTTCGGGCTGGTGATGAACACGAAGCCCTGCGGGCGCAGCATCGCGCCGGTGCGTGCCTCAATCGCCGGGCGCAGTTCCTCCAGCAGCGCCAGCAGCAGCTCGCGGTAGGCGGGCACTTGTTCGATGTTCTTGAGCGCGGCCCAGCTGCCTGTCTCGGCAATGTTCCGGATCGTCTCGCCGATGCCGAGGCCGTTGCCCGGCGGCACGATGCCGTTGAGCCCCACCGGCAGATCGGCGCGGTTGTATTCGCGGCTTTGCACGGGAAGCGTTTCGGCAAGGTCTGCCAGCGCGTCGATCGTCAGCAGCGGATGGCCGCGCAGGCCATGCGTCAGGCGGTGCGGCACTTCGGGATAGGCAGCAGCAAAGGCGGCGCGCGCCTCCGCTTCGAACACGGTAAAGGTCATGTCAGGCCCTGCGGATTGCGGGAAAGTTCAAACGCGGCAATGCGGCCGAACAGGGCGCGCCGCGCGGCACCGCCGATGGCGACGGAGACCCGCCCGATCGCGCGGCGTTCGCGCCACAGCGAATCGATCATCGGATGGTCGGGCGCCGCACAGCTATCGGCCCAGCGGATGCCGGGGCGCTCCAGCAGCGCAAGATTCTCAAGCTGGAGCAGCACGCCGGGTGAGAAGCGGGCAAAGCGCTCGTCGAATGCGGTCTTGTAGGAAAAGGCCCCGGGCGGCGCGATCAAGGTTGCCAGCATCGCAATCGGCGCACCATCTAGCTCGAGGCTCAGCCGCTCGAGGCAGCCACGCCCCGCTGCTGCGGTCATGCTCTCGCGAAACAGCCCCGCCGTCGCTTCCGCGCATGCCAGCGCGCTACCCGCCTCACCTTTCCAACCTCGCAGTTCGAGCGCAAGGAAATGGTCGATCCACGCCGCGATGCCCTCGGCGTCATGGCGGCGCGCCACGGCAAGCGTACCCTGCTCGGCAAGCCGCGCCTGCTGGCGGCGCAGCTCCTTGCGCTTCTTGCCCGGCAGTGCGTGCTCCAGATAGGCAGCAGGCGCGAGCGGCGAGGCGAGCATCGCGCGCTCTTCGCGGTGGACCAGTACGACCCGGCGGCGCTGCCGCGCGCCGACGGCCAGGAGAGCTTCCGCCAGGGCCGTTTCTAGCGGCAGCGCAGCGGCATGGAGAAAGGCCGATGCTCCGGCGTTGCGGTCCGCCCAGTCTAGCAAGGCTTCCCAGAACGCTTCTTCCGCTCCAGCCGCCACGATCGGCGCGCCAAGGAAGGCATTGGCATGGAGCCAGACCGCGAGATGCGGCAGTCGATGCCGTCCATAGCGCCGCGCGCGCTGCACCGGTACCAGCGCCTCGGGCACAGCCCCGCGCAGCAGCGCCGCAATCGCGATGCGCTGCTGCGGATCGAACCGCGCCAGGCTCGGCAGCAGATACCACGGCTCGAAAAAGGGATTGGGCGTCCCAGCCCGCGCCGCCAGAGCATCCCACGCGCCCCGCGCTTCGGGCGTATCCCATGCACGCCACGGCAGCACGGCAAAGCTGGTATCAGCCTCGCCGGCTCCGGGAAGTGGCGCCTTCCCCGGGTGGATGGTAAAGGATACGTCGTTCAACACTCGATCTCCGGACCGGATAGCTACCAGTCCGGACCGAACATGCGGTTAACATCTAGGCATATTTTGTTACATTGGCAGCGTGTCAGGCCGGTACGATGCCACCCTGCCGATTGCGCCACCAGCCAATCGAAAGCGGGATGAAACCAAGCGCCAGCCCGCCGATCCCCACCGTCAGCACCACCGCACTGAACGTCGGGATCACCCAAACCGCCACCCCCGTCATGAACAGCGCGCCGAGCAGTGGCATCACCACGTGCGTGAAGCCCTCGCGCAGATCGGTCCGCAGCAGGCCCCGGAAATGCCAGGCCGAGGCATAGCCCGTCAGCCCCATGTAGAAGCAGATCTGCAGCCCGATCGCCTCGATCGAACTTTCGAGGATCGCCGCAACCGAGGGCATGTAGGATGCCGCGAACAGGAGCACGAGGCCCAGTCCCCAGATCACCAGCGTCGCCGCCCAGGGCGTCTGCCACTCGCGGTGGACGGCCGCATAGCGCGGATGCAGCACGCCCGCGCGCGCCATCGAATACATGCTGCGGCTGAACTGGAGGATCTGCGTCTCGAGCGCGCCCACCGTGCTCAGTACTGTCGCCAGCACCACCAGATAGCTCCACGGCGCGGGGAAGATCTTGGACGAGATCGCATAGAGCACGTTGGTGTTGGCCGCGGCGATCTCCTTGTCGCTGAGGGCAATCAGCACCACGGTCATCAGGATCACGAAGAACACGATCAGGTTGATCATCGCCCAGAATGCACCCGTGGAGGCATCTTCCGGCTCGGTCTCCTCGCCGAGGTTCATCGTCACGTCCCAGCCCCAGTAGAAGAACACCGAGACAATCGCCCCATCGGCAAACGATTTGAATGTGAACGAGCCCGGCGCGATCCATGAGAGCGAGGGCGCATGCGCCGGGGTGGCGCCGAACCAGTAGACCGCCGCACCCAGCAGGGCGACGACGATGGCCGCCTCGATCACCGTCACGGTCACCTGCGCGGTGCTCGCGTGCTTGATGCCGCGCAGCACGATTGCGGTCACCAACGTGAGCCAGATCGCTGCGATGGCGGTGACCAGCGGGGTGTTTTCCACCTGATCCGGCGCAAACAGCAACAAGGTCGCGGTCGCGGCCGGGAGCGTGGCGGAGACCATGAACACCACCGAGGCGACCATCAGCCCCCACCCCGCGAAGAAGCCCCAGACTGGCCCGAATACCGAGCCGACCCACGCAAAGGCCGCGCCGGCATCGGGCATCACCCGGTTGAGATTGGCAAAGGCGAACATGATGCCCAGCATGATCACGCCGCTGTAGAGCAGGCTCCCCACCGAAAGCGGCCCGATGGCAGCGTAGATAGTGCCGGTGGTCACCGCGACGGTGAAGGCGGGTGAAGTCCCCGCGATCCCCATGATCGTCGATTCGAGCGCCGAGAGCGCACCTTTTGCCAAACTCGGCTGGCTCTTCTGCTGGCCGCCCTTTTCACTCATGCCATAGTGCCCCCCGGAATCAGTTCACTTCGTCAACAAGTCCCCGCTCACCTTGCGCCTGCCGATGGGCGGCGCGCACGGCATTGGCCCCCATCGCCTCGCTACGGATCAGCGTGCTGCCGATATGGGCGATGCCGTCGCGGATATCGGCTTCGATCGCGATCCTGAGCGCCATGGTATCGCGCCGCCGCAGCGCCGCCAGGGCCTCGCTGTGGCGGTCCACCGTGTAATGGCCCGAAATGGTCCGCATCGCGCGGCGCAGGAACGGACCGATCTGCAGCCACAGCGATTCGATCAGCGGCAGAAAGGCCGATTGCCCCGCCGCGCCGTAAAGCATCGCATGGAAACCGAAATTGGCCCCGATCCAGGTGTCGTAGTCGCGCGCCGCCGCGGCCTCGTTGATGACCGCATCTTCCGCTTCCAGCCGTGTGATCAGCGCCTCGCTCACATAGGGCATGGCCCGTGCCGCCGCTTCCGCTTCCAGCACCACGCGCGCCGCGATCAAATCATCGAAGCGCTCGATCGTCATCGGCGGAATGCGCACGCGCCGATTGTCCATCAGCTCCAGCGCCCGCTCCGCCACCAGCTGGCGCAGCGCCTCGCGCACCGGCATGGCGCTCACGCCCAATTCCGCCGCCAGCCCCCGGATCGTCAGCGCCTGCCCCGGCTCGATCCGCCCGAGCAGAATATTCTCGCGCAGCCGAGCCAGCACTTGCTGGTGCAAGGTGCGCGCATCGTCATCCGCCAGTGGGCCTGTTGCTGCCATGTCGCCATGTGATCACATTTTCGCGGGCGCGCCAAGTGCGATTGACACCCCCCGCCCCGCTCCATACCACCCGGTACGAAGACCCGCCCAGGACCCCCAGACCCATGACGACCCCCGCCAGCATGATCGCCGATCCGGCCGAAGCGCGCGATTTCCTCGCCGCCAATCCCGAGATCGCCTTCATCGAAGTGATCTTCACCGCGCTCTCCGGCGTCCCGCGCGGCAAGCGCGTGCGCAAGAGCGAGCTCATGGCGATCTACGAGAACGGCCGCCTGTTCCCGAGCTCGATGCTCGTCGCAGACGTGACCGGACAGGACTGCGAGGACACCGGCCTCGTCTGGGGCAATGGCGATCCGGACTACATGCTGCGCCCCGTCCCCGGCACGCTCGTCAAGGCGCCGTGGCTGGGCGACGACGTCGCGCAAGTGATCACATCGATGTACTATGCGGACGGCACGCCTTGCGAACTCGATCCGCGCCATGTCCTCGCCCGCGTAGTCGATCGGTTCAAGCCGCTCGGCCTCACCCCGGTCGTCGCCTGCGAGATCGAGTACTACCTCGTCGATCCGGTTCGCGGCCCCAAGGGCGAAGTCCACCTCGCCCGCTCGCCGCACACCTCTGCGCAGCCGCACCTCATCGACGTCTTCAGCCTCACCGACATCCAGGACTTCGCCCCCTTCTTCAAGGAACTGTGGCGGCAGGCCGATGTGCAGGGCATCCCGCTCGAAGCCGTCATTTCCGAATATGCGCAAGGCCAGGTCGAGCTTACCCTCCACCACCGCCCCGACGCGCTGCGCGCGGGTGACGAAGCGCAGATGTACAAGCGCCTCGCCAAGGGCGTCGCGCAAGTGCAGGGCATGGCCGCCACCTTCATGGCAAAGCCGTTCAGCCATTCCGCCGGCAGTTCGATGCACCTGCACTTCAGCATGGCCGGCGCAGATGGCAAGAACGTCTTCGCCAGCGAGGACCCCGAAGGCACCGAGCAGATGCGCCACGCCATCGGCGGCCTGCGCGAAACGCAATCACAGGCCTTCGGGATCTTCGCACCCAACGCCAATTCCTACCGCCGCTTCCGCGCCAATTCCTATGCGCCCACCGCGCCGATCTGGGGCGTCAACAACCGCTCCGTCTCGCTGCGCGTCCCCGCCGGCCCGCCCGCTTCGCGCCATGTCGAACACCGCTTCGCCGGGGCCGACGCCAACCCCTACCTCGCGCTCGCAGCCATGCTCGCGGGCGTCCATCACGGCATGGTGAACCAGATCGATCCCGGCCCGGCGGTTGTCGGCGATGGGTACAAGGCCGCGGCAGACAGCCCCTATCAGGTCCCCGGCAACTGGTACGCCGCCGTCGATGCGCTCCACGCCTCGCCGATCATGCGCGACTACCTCGGCGACAATTTCGTCGAGATGTACTGCGCGGTGAAGCGCACCGAACAGGACCGGTTCTTCAGCGAGGTCACCGCGCTCGACTATGACTGGTATCTCCGCAACGCCTGATCCGCTTATCGAACGGCGCGACCGCGCCTTCGGGCGCGGGGCCAAGCTGTTCTACGATGAACCGCTGCACCTCATCGGCGGTGAAGGCGCCAGCCTGTACGACAAGCAGGGCCGCCGCTACGTCGACATGTACAACAACGTCGCCTCGGTCGGCCACGCACACCCGCGCATTGTCGAGGCGATGGCGCGCCAACAGGCCACGCTCAACACCCACAGCCGCTATCTCAGCGAACCCGCGATTGCGCTCGCCGAGCGCCTCACCGCACTCCAGCGCGTGACGGAAAGCGCCGTGTTCTCCTGCTCCGGCACCGAGGCCATCGAGATCGCCCTGCGCATGGCCCGCATGGCCACCGGCGCACAAGGGATCGTCTGCACCGATCACACCTACCACGGGAACAACACGGTCGTCGGCGCGCTGACGAACCTCCCGGCAGGCGACACCCGCCACCCCGCCATCCGCTCGATCCCCTTCCCCGAAACGCTGCGCCCCCTCGCCCCCGGCGGCGCGCCGGCGGATGCCTACGTCGCGCGCCTCAAGGCCGCCATCGACGACCTCAAGGCCACCGGCCAGGGCTTCGCCGCCCTCATTCTCTGCCCGATCCTCGCCAACGAAGGCCTGCCAGATATCCCGGAGGGCTTCATGGCCAAGGCCGAGGCGATGGTCCGCGCCGAGGGCGGCCTCATCATCGCCGATGAAGTGCAAGCGGGCTATGGCCGCTGCGGCACATGTTGGGGCTACGATCATGTCGGCCTCACCCCAGACATCGTCGTCACCGGCAAACCGATGGGCGCCGGCCTCCCCCTCGCCGCCACCTGCGCCAGCCGTGACATCGTCGAACGCTTCCGCGCTGAAACACGCTATTTCAACACCTTCGCCGCCAGCCCGCTGCAAGGCGCGGTCGGCCTCGCGGTGCTTGATGTGATCGAGGATGAAGGCCTCGTCGAACACACCCGCACACTCGGCGCCGAACTCAAGGCTGGCCTGAAGCAGCGCCTCGGCCACACCCCCGGCCTCCTCGACGTGCGCGGCAAGGGACTGTTCCTCGCCGCCGAATTCGTGGACGCCAAGGGTGAGCCCGACGCAGCCCACGCCTTCGCGCTCGTCTGCGCGCTCCGCCGCAAAGGCTTCCTCACCTCGGTCGACGGCGCGTTCAACAACTGCGTCAAGATCCGCCCCCCGCTCGTCCTGCCCCGCGAAGACGCCCTCGCCTTCCTCGAAGCCTTCGACCGCGTCACGCATGCCTGACATCGCGGCCTATCTCCCCGCCGCCCGCGAAGCCCTCGCCGCCTTCGGTCTCCCCGAAACCGAACCCCATCCTATCGGCAAGAGCGAAAACGTCGTCTTCCGCGCCGATGCGCCCGATGGCACCACATGGGCGCTGCGCCTCCACCGCCCCGGCTACCACGCGCTCCCCGCGCTGGAGTCAGACCGCGACCTCACCGCGCATCTCGCCGCCAGCGGCCTGATCGTCCCCACCGGCCGCCGCACCGTGGACGGCGCATGGTACGCGGAAGTCGCCACGCCCGATCCCGCAGGCAGCCGCCTCGCCGGGATGACGCTCTGGCACCCGGGCCAGACGCTTGCGGACCTCATCGGCGATGAACGCGGCCCCGCTACATGGCCGTGGTTCGAGCGTTCCGGCGCGCTCCTCGCCGATCTGCACAACGCCACCTCTGGCTGGACACCACCTGCTGGCTTCACCCGCCACCGCCTAGCTACCGATGGCCTCGTCGGCGAAACGCCCTTCTGGGGCCGCTTCTGGGACGTGCCCGGCCTGACCAACGAAGAACGGACTCTGCTCGCAAAGGCCCGCGACCTGGTCGCCCCCCGCCTCGCCGCGCTCGGAGATCCGCTCATCGTCATCCACGCCGATGCTCACCCCGCCAACGTCCTCGTCAGCGATGCCCGGTTGGGCCTCATCGATTTCGACGACTGCGCCTGGGGCTGGCCGATGTTCGATCTCGCGGTCAGCCTGCGCGGCGCATGGGATGATCCGCACTTCCCCGCACTGCGCGACCATCTCCTCCGCGGCTACGCCGCGCGCCGCAGCCTTCCGCATGACGCGCACGCCCAGTTCGATCTGTTCCTGCTGGCCCGCACACTGATGCTCATCGGCTGGTGCGCAGACCGCCCCGAAGTGGTCGGCGCGGACTCCGAATGGAAGCCCGGCCTGATTGCCAACGTATTGAAAGGAATCGCAAACCTGAATCGGACCTAAAGCTCGCTTTAGATTTAGGATTCATCCCTAGATTCCAAGGCGATCGCGCATCCCATAGTACCACGCACCCACCACGCAGTAAGGCACGCGAAACAGCTTTCCGCCCACGAACGGGATGTATGGCAGCGAGGCGAACACGTCGAATTTGGTCATCTGCCCATCGATTGCCTCGGCGAGACGCCGCCCCAGCATCTGCGTCGTCGTCACCCCGTGCCCGCTGTCGCCCTGCGAGAAATAGACGCTGTCCGAAACGCGCCCCATCTGCGGATAGCGCGTCATCGTCAGCGCGAAATTGCCGCTCCACTGGAAGTCGACCTTCACGCCCTTCAGCTGCGGGAAGGTCTGGTGGAGCTGCGGCAGGATCTTGCCCTCGATCGAGGCCGGATCGAACCCGCCATAGATCGTGCCGCCGCCATAGAGCAGCCGGCCATCGGCGGTGCGCCGGTAGTAGTCCGGGATATAGCGGATATCTTCGATGCAATAATTGGTCGGAAACAGCGTTTCGAGCAGGTCATCGCCCAGCACCTCGGTCGCGATGACCTGGCTCGAAACCGGCAGCACGCGCCCCGAAAGATCGGGCGCCGCATCGCCGAGATAGGCATTGCCGCAGACCAGCACCTTGTTCGCGCGCACCTTGCCCTTGGCGGTGTGCACCACCGGCTCCGCACCGCGATCGACATGCGTCACGCGCGAGTACTCGAAGATCCGCCCACCAAGGCTCTCGAACGCTGCCGCCTCGCCCAGCACGTAGTTCAGCGAATGCATGTGCCCGCCGATGGGATCGAACATGCCGCCGATATAGCGGTCCGAATTGATGTGCTCGCGCGCCGCTGCGCCCTCGGCGAGGAACATCTGGGTGTGGCCGTGGCGGTGCCATTCCTCGGTGCGCTCCGCAAGTGTCTTCAGCTGCGGCTTGCTCATCGCCATAATCGCATTGCCTGCGCGCAGATCGCACGCGATGCCATACTTCGCCACGCGCTCGCGGATGATGCCCTGGCCTTCGAGCGCCATCGCGCCGAACGCCTTCTCGGCTTCCGCGCCATAGTGCTGGCGCACTTCGAGCATGCGGCGGCTGTAGCCATTGACGAGCTGCCCGCCATTGCGCCCCGAAGCGCCCCAACCCACGCGCTCGCCCTCGACCACGATCACCTTGTACCCGCGCTCGGCGAGTTCCAGCGCCGCACCCATGCCGGTGAAGCCTGCACCCACCACGCAGATGTCGGCGCGCTCCTCACCCAGCAGCTCCGGCCGCCGCGGCGTGGGGTTCGCGCTCGCCGCATAATACGTCGGCATGCCGGCGTAGGGCGACGCGGGCGAAAACGTGTCGATCACGCGGTCCGAATTCGGGGCGGAAGCGGGGGCAGTGGTGGTGGCGTTCATGGCAAAGTGCTCGCAAAAGTACTCTTGCCGCCTAAATTCCTGCACCCTCAATGTCAACAATAATGTGATCACATTTTGGCAAGTATTGGCGCTGATGACCCACAAGACGCACCATATGCGGCCGATTTGTGATCATCTTATGCGCGCGAAAGGAAGGACCGGGTCCTAGAACCCGATCCTCCCTCCGGTCTCCGGTTTCGCTGCAACCTCTTCGCGCAGCCGCGCAAGGATCTCCCCCGCATCGGCCTTGTCGGCAAAGCGCAGCTGCCGCTTGACCACGGCCATGTCGCCCGGCGTCAATCCGCGCACGGCGGCAAGCCCCAGCGGCGGCGCCATGCCGAAGAAGCGCGTGAACGCCCGCCCTGCCCGCACCGGCGAAAGTGCGCGCAGTTCCAGCTTGAACACGAACCGCCGCATGGTCGCCGGATCGAGCTTGCCGACATGGTTGGTCGCGGCCACCACCGGCAGCGGATGCCGGTCAAGCCAGGTGAGCAGTTCGTTGACCTGGCTCACTTCCCAGCTCGCCCGCGCCGTGGTGCGGTCGAACAGCAGCGAATCCACCTCGTCGAACAGCAGCACCCCGCCGCGCGCCCGCGCCTCGGCAAAGGCCTCGGCAATCAGCCGCTCGGTATCGCCCACCCACTTGGAGAGCAGGTCGGAGGCACGCTTCACCAGCAGCGGCCGGTCGAGCCGCTGGGCGAGGGTGTGCGCGAGCGCGGTCTTGCCCGTGCCCGGCACCCCCGTCAGCAGCAGCGAAACGTCGGCATGCGCGCTTCCCGCCACCGCCTCGAACAACGGCTGCAGCGGGCGATCGGTCTCGAACAAGTCGAAATCGATCGTGCCATCGTGTCCCGGCGGCAGGTCGCTCGTCCCGCGCAGCGCCTTGACCAGCGACTGCGCGGCCCGCAGACCGCCATCCGCCTCGCCCGCAAGCCGCCCGCCCCGCGCCGCCACGCGCAAGACAGACGCCGCCTCGGGCGCGGCATCGACCAGCCCCGCCCAGCCTGCGCCCACCGCCACGCGCTCTTCCGCCGCGACATGCTCCAGCATGCGCAGCGCCGTCGCGCGCGAGGGATGGCCAAGCTTCAGCACGAAGCTCGTCCGCCGAAGGATCGCGGGATCGACGTTGCGGATCGCATTGGTCGTCCAGATCACCGGCACCGGGTTGGTCTCGAGCATCCGGTTGACGAAGACCTTGCTGCCCTGCCGCCCGCGCATGAAGTCGGCGCCCGTCGGCGCCGCGTCGCCGATCAGGTCCTCCATTTCGTCGAACAGCAGCGCCGCATCGCCGCGCCCCGCCAGCAGCCGCTGTCCCATCTGGAACGCGGCGAGCCGGTCCGCCCGGTCGGGCTCGCGCCCGTCGTCGTCGGCCTCGCCCGCGCTGTGCAGCATGAGGCCCGCCGCCTCCGCCAGCGCACGCGCGAACTCGGTCTTGCCCGTGCCCGGCGGCCCGTGGATCAGCACGTTGATGCCTGCCGCGCGCTCGGCCCTGGTGCCCTCCAGCAGCCGCCGCAGGAAATCGGCCTCCGCCACGTGGGCAAAGGCCTCCAGCGGCAGCGCCCCGGTCTGGCGGGGGCCGACAAGCTGCGCGATGATCCCGTCCTCGCTCTCCGGCATGCGGTCGAGCAAGTTGTCGAGCGCCCAGCGCGTTTCCAGCTCGATCTGGCCGCGCCAGTCCGCGCGGAACACGGCCAGCCCCATGCGGAACAGCGGGTTCAGCCGCACGCGCCGCTCGGCATCCTGCCGGTCGGCCCCGGCGATTTCGCCGATCATCGCCGGCAGGCTGTCGCCCTGTCCGCGCAGGATATCGCCAAGGTCGCGCACCATACGCACCCGGTCCATCGCGAAGACCACCGTCACAATCCCCGCGTCGACGGGATCGAGCCGCAGCAAGGCCGCAACCTCACCCGCCAGCCGCACCGCGCCGGACGGCTCGTGCGGGTGCACGGCCTTGCCGGCGGCCGCCCGCTTCAGCGCCGTCCAGTTGAGCTTCTTCGCCGCCGCCGGGCGCAGGCCCAGCAGATCGCCCGCATGGTTGCGGCCAAACTCCAGCAGCGACTTGCCCGGCGGAGAAGCCGCCGTCACGCCCTGCATGGCCCGGAGAAGCATCCTCCGGCCAATCGTTATCTCGTCCATAAAGTCTCGCTTCGCGCCCCGGACGCAAGCGTGCGCACGGGGACGTTCCCAGTGTTTCAGTTCGAAGTGGGATTGCCGCGCACGGGCCGTCTGGCCCTGCCGCGGCGCGCGAAAGCGCGTTAGGCGAAGGGCTGGAAGGACCGGGGCGCAGCGCCCACTTGGTTTCTCATTTCCAGCAATGCACGTCTCCTTCGGTCGCGCGATTCGCCGACCGGTGGGCGCCGATAGGCCCATCCGGTTGCAATTGCAACTTCAATCATGCGACTCGCGCACCGTCTCCATCGCGACGAACGTGGAGGTACTCGCCACATGCGGCAGGCTTGAGATCTTCTCCCCCAGCACTTCGCGGTAGCGGCGGATATCAGCGGTGCGCACCTTCAGCAGATAATCGAAGCTCGATGCGATCATATGGCATTCCTCGATCTCGGGAATGCGCAGCACCGCCGCGGCGAAGGCCGCCAGCGCCGCCTCGCGCGTGTCTGAAAGCTTCACCTCGGTGAAGGCGACATGGTCCATCCCCAGCTTGCGCGGATCGAGGATCGCGCGAAAGCCGCGGATATAGCCCTCCGCGATCAGCCGCTTGAGCCGCGCCTGCGTCGGCGATTTGGAAAGCCCGATGCGCTGCGCCAGTTCGGTGATCGGCAGCCGGCCATCCACCGCCAGAATCTCGAGCATGGCACGGTCGAAGCGGTCCAACGGCCCGCCATTTGTGCTATCCGTATCCATATCGACTGCCATATGAGTAAACTTAAGGCGATATGGACATCTGGACAACCCAAATCGGGCAAAAGGCCTGACAGGAATCGCGTATCATGCGCCGCATGAACCAGCTGCCCGCCTTCGCCCCCCGCCTCGCGCCCGAAACCCCGCTGCGCCGCGCGATCACCGCCGCCACGCGCATCACGGAGCCAGAAGCCGTGCGCCCCCTGCTCGCGGCTGCCACACTCCCCGAGGGCGACCGGCAGGCCATAGCCAGCACCGCGCGCGGCCTGATCGAGGCACTGCGCGCCAAGGCCCGGCCCGGCGGCGTGCAGGCGCTCGTGCAGGAATTCGCGCTCTCCAGCCACGAAGGCGTCGCGCTCATGTGCCTCGCCGAAGCGCTCCTGCGCATCCCCGACGATGCCACGCGCGATGCACTGATCCGCGACAAGCTGGCCACCGGCAACTGGGCCGCGCACCTCGGCGGCGACAAGCCGCTGTTCGTCAACGCCGCCACCTGGGGCCTCGTCATCACCGGCCGCCTCACCGCCAGCGTCGACGCCGCCGGGCTCGGCCACGCGCTCACCCGCATGGTCCACCGCCTTGGCGAACCCGTCATCCGCCGCGGTGTCGATGTCGCCATGCGCATGATGGGCGAACAGTTCGTGATGGGCGAAACGATCGAGGAAGCGCTCACCCGCGCCCGCCGCCGCGAAGCGCAAGGCTTCGCCTTCAGCTACGACATGCTAGGCGAAGCCGCCGCCACCGCTGCCGATGCCGCGCGCTATCTCGAAGCCTACACTGCCGCCATCCATGCCATCGGTCAGGCCAGCGCGGGCCGCGGCGTGTTCGCCGGCCCCGGCATCTCGATCAAGCTCTCCGCGCTCCACCCGCGCTACTCGCGCGCGCAGGCACACCGCGTCATGGCCGAGCTCGCCCCGCGCGTCCTCATGCTGGCGAAGCTCGCGAAGTCCTACGACATCGGCTTCAACATCGACGCCGAGGAAACCGACCGCCTCGAACTCTCGCTCGATCTGCTCGAAGGCCTCGCCCATGCCCCCAGCCTCGCGGGCTGGCAAGGCCTCGGCTTCGTCATCCAGGCCTACCAGAAGCGCTGCCCGATGGTGATCGACTGGATCGTCGATCTCGCCCGCCGCGCGGGCCGCCGGATCATGGTCCGCCTCGTCAAAGGGGCCTATTGGGATGCCGAAATCAAGCGCGCGCAGGAAGCCGGCCTCGCCGATTTCCCCGTCTACACCCGCAAGGTCCACACCGATCTCGCCTACGTGGCCTGCGCGCAAAAGCTGCTCGCCGCGCGCGATGCCGTGTTCCCGCAGTTCGCCACGCACAACGCGCAGACCCTCGCCAGCGTACTTCATCTCGCCGGCCCGGACTTCACCCCCGGCGACTACGAGTTCCAGTGCCTCCACGGCATGGGCGAGCCGCTCTACGAAGAAGTCGTCGGCCCCGAAAAGCTCGCCCGCCCGTGCCGCGTCTACGCCCCCGTCGGCACGCACGAGACCTTGCTCGCCTATCTCGTTCGCCGCCTGCTCGAAAACGGCGCGAACTCCTCCTTCGTCAACCGCATCGCCGATCCCGATGTGCCCGTCGAAGCCCTCATCGAAGACCCCGCCGCCGTCGTCGCCGCCGAACCGCAGCCCGGCGCGCCGCACCCCGCCATCGCGCTCCCGCAGGCCCTTTTCGCCGACCGCCAGAACGCCAAGGGCCTCGATCTCGCTGACGAACCCACCCTCGCCGCGCTCGCAGATGCCCTCGCCCACAGCGCCGTGCAGCACCACCGCGCCGGCAATGCCGCCCGCCCCGCGCAAGCCGTGGTGAACCCGGCCGACCACCACGACACCGTCGGCCACGTCCACCCCGCCACCCCCGAAGACACCGCCCGCGCTGCAGGTGCAGCCGCCGCCTCGAACTGGGCCGCTACCCCCGCCACCACCCGCGCCGCCATGCTCGAAGGCGCCGCCGATGCGATGGAAGCCGCGCGCGTCCCCCTGATCACGCTCCTTATCCGCGAGGCCGGAAAGAGCGCTGCCAATGCGCTGGCCGAAGTGCGCGAAGCGGTCGATTTCCTGCGCTACTATGCCATGCAGGCTCGCAGCCTCACCGGCGGCGCCCCGCTCGGCCCGGTGGTCTGCATCAGCCCGTGGAACTTCCCGCTCGCCATCTTCACCGGCCAGATCGCCGCCGCGCTTGCCGCAGGCAATCCGGTGCTCGCCAAGCCCGCGCCCGAAACCCCGCTCGTCGCGGCTGAGGCCGTCCGCATGCTTCACGCCGCCGGCATTCCGTCTGACGCGCTCCATTTCCTCCCCGGCGGCGGAGAAATCGGCGCTGCGCTTGTCGCCGCACCTGAAACGCAAGGCGTCGTCTTCACCGGCTCCACCGTGACCGCCCGCGCGATCCAGCAGTCGCTTGCCGGTCGCCTCACGGCTGGCGGCGCCCCCATCCCGTTCATCGCCGAAACCGGCGGGCTCAACGCAATGGTGGTCGATAGCTCCGCGCTTGCCGAACAGGTCGTGGCCGATGTCCTCGCCTCCGCCTTCGACAGCGCGGGCCAGCGCTGCTCCGCGCTGCGCCTGCTCTGCCTGCAGGAAGACATTGCCGATCGCACCCTCACTATGCTGAAGGCCGCCATTGCCGAACTCGCCGTGGGCAATCCTGCTGCCCTCGCCACCGATGTCGGCCCGGTCATCTCCGACCGCGCTCGCACCGGAATTGCCGCGCATGTCAGCGCCATGCGCAAGGACGGCTTCCCGGTAATCGAAATGCCGCTGGGCGAAGATGGCGCAAACGGCACCTTCATCGCCCCCACACTGATCGAGCTTACCTCACTACACGATCTCAAGGCAGAAGTCTTCGGCCCCGTCCTCCATGTTGTCCGCTTCCGCGCCGAGGACATGGACAGCCTTCTCGAAGGCATCAACGCCTCGGGCTACGGCCTCACCTTCGGCCTCCACACCCGCATCGACCAGACCGTCGAGCGCGTGACCAGCCGCATCCACGCCGGCAATCTCTACGTGAACCGCAACATGATCGGCGCAGTCGTCGGCGTGCAGCCTTTCGGCGGGCGCGGCCTTTCCGGCACCGGCCCCAAGGCCGGCGGCCCGCTCTATCTCACCCGCTTTGCCCCCGGTGCCATGCCCACCCTGCCGCCCAGCACGGCAAGGCCCGATCCCGCCATCGCCCCCTTCGTCCAATGGGCGGAAGGTCAGGGCCTCTCTGTCATAGCCCGCGCCACCCGCCATGCCGCCGCCCAGTCGCGCCTCGGGCAGGAGATCGAACTCCCCGGCCCGGTTGGCGAACGCAACACCTGGCGCCTCGCTCCGCGTGGCCGGATCGCCTGCGTGGCGGATAGCGTTGAGGCGCTCTGGCATCAGGTCGCCGCCGTGCTCGCCACCGGCAATAGCGCTGTCATCGCCCCCGGCGGCCCCGTCGCCGCGCGCCCCGCCGATTTTCCCGCCGTGCTCGCCGCCCGCATCGCATGGGCGCGTGAAAGGCTGGAGCGCATCCCCGATCTAGCCGCCGCGCTGCTCGCAGGCGATCCCGCCCGGATTGCCGAAGCCACTCGCCAGCTTGCGCGGCGCGAAGGCGCGATCGTCACGCCGCACACCGCGATCGCAGACGGCTACCCGCTCCACCTGCTGCTCGAGGAAGTGACCCTCTCGGTCAACACCACCGCGGCGGGCGGCAACGCCAGCCTCATGGCGCTCGCCTAGCCCAATTGCACCGCAAGCTCCGGAGCGCGGCGCGGCGCTCCGGCAATTAATGCCCTCCTGAGCAAGCAGGAGCACCCCCATGGCAATCCCCGCCCCCACACGCTACGCCCACGCCGTGACAAGCCCCGAAACCCTCGATGAAGCCCGTTGGCAGCAGGTCACCGCGCGCGATAAGGCGGCGGACGGCCAGTTCGTCTATGCCGTAAGGACTACCGGCATCTATTGCCGCCCCTCCTGCTCCTCGCGCCTCGCCAAGCGCGCGAACGTCAGCTTCTTCGCCGCCCCGGCCGAGGCTGAAGCCGCCGGTTTCCGGGCCTGCCGCCGCTGCCATCCCGCCGCCATGCGCGAGCCCGCCGCCTCGCTGATGGAGGCGATGGCCGCCTATATCACCGCCCACGCCGGGGAGAGCCTGCCGCTCGTCCGTCTCGCCGATCAGGCGGGCATGAGCCCCAGCCACTTCCAGCGCGCGTTCAAGGCCGCGCTCGGCGTCTCCCCGCGCGAGTACCAGGCCGCGCAGCGCCTCGTCCGGTTCAAGCAGGGTCTGCGCGAGGGGTCCAGCGTGCTCGAAGCGGGCCTCGACGCCGGCTTCGGCTCGACCAGCCGCCTCTATGACATGGTCGACGGCAGCCTCGGCATGACCCCGAGCGCCTACCGCGCGGGCGGTGAGGGCGAACATATCGTCCATGCCACGCGCGAGACCGCGCTAGGCCCGCTGATGATGGCCGCCACCAAGCGCGGCGTCTGCTTTGTCCAGTTCGGGGAGAGCGCCGAGGCCCTGCTTGAACAGCTGGCGCGCGAGTTTCCGAAAGCCGCACTGCTGACTGCCGCGCTGGCATCCGCAGCCCCGCTCGATGCGTGGATGGCCGCGCTTGCCGCCCATCTGGAACGCGCGGCCCCGCGCCCCGATCTCCCGCTCGACATGCGCGGGACCGCCTTCCAGATCAGCGTCTGGCGTTTCTTGATGTCGGTGACGCCCGGCGATGTCGTCAGCTATTCCGAGGTCGCGACCGCCACCGGCAAGCCGCGCGCGGTGCGCGCAGCCGCCAGCGCCTGCGCGGCCAACCGCATCGCGCTGCTCATCCCCTGCCACCGCGCCCTGCGCGCGGATGGCAGCCTCGGCGGCTATCGCTGGGGGCTGGAGCGCAAGCGCGCCCTGCTCGATGCCGAACGGCGCCACCGGGCGGCAGGCTAGCTAGCTACCCGCCCAGCCGCGCCACGATATGCCGTGCCGCCTCCCGCACGTCGGCCCAGGTCTGCGCGAAATCCTCGGCGGTGCCGCCATAGGGATCAATCACTGCACTGCCCTCGCGCCCGGGCACGATGTCCATCAACAGGCCCAGCCGCGCGGTGTGCCCGGCCATCGGTCGCCCCATGAACCCCTTCGGTTCGATCCGCCTGAGGTCGCGCAAGTTCTGCTGATCGAGCGCGAAGATCTGACCGAAGCGTTGGAAGTCCTGCCGGCGTACCTGGCGCGCGCGGTAGCCGGAGATATCGATCCCGTGGCGCGCTGCCTCGGCAATTGCGCGGGGATCGGGTGGTTCGCCCGCATGCCACCCGCCGGTCCCTGCCGAATCAATCGTCACCGCTATGCCCGCCGCGACCGCTTCGGCCCTCAGCGCGGCCTCGGCCAGCGGCGAACGGCAGATATTGCCCAGACACACGAACAGAACGGACGGCTGGCTCACGTCTGATGGCTCACGCGGCGACCCCATGGTCAGATGGCAACGAGCCGTCGCTGGGCTTCCCGGCCCATCGCGACGAGAAACGGATCCTCTTCCTGCCTAAGTGAAAACACGTATTTGCTCGCAATGTCCAGCCAGCGATGTGCAACAATCACTTGCCCGATGGCGCCGCCCAGCGTTTCGCCCGGCCCCAGCAGCACCACGCGGTCGGGCGCGAACTCCCTGAGTGCCACGGTCATCGCCGCGGTGAAGTCGTAAGCCTCCAGGATCTGGTGCCCGAAGGTATAGTCCCACAGCTCCGCCGGATCGGTCTCGAAATGCCGCCAGACCTTGCCGCGCCCGTCGATCAGCGGCACCTGCGGCGCGCCGAACCACGCCGCCGGAAGGCTCGCCCGCGCCGCATCTGCGCTGGCCTTCATCAATGCGGTGTGAAACGGCCCATGTCCCGGCAGCCGCAGCGGCGGGCGCGGCAGCGGCGGCAGCGCGGCATTCAGCGCATCGAGCGCGGCTTCCGGCCCTGCCACAACCAGCATCCCGCCGAGCCGAATCGAGGGCAGCACGCCGACTTGCGCACAGGCCGCCTCCACGCCGCGCGCCGTCTCGGGATGGACGCGCCAGTCCTCGCCCGCCATCACGATCACCGCCTGCCCGCCGGCGGCATGCTTCTGCGAATTGATCCCCATTGCATCGGCAATGGCAAAGCCATGCTCGCCCGAAACCGCTCCCGCGCAAGCAAGCGCGGTGTACCAGCCCATCGAATTGCCGGTGACGGCCACGACCTCAAAACGCTCGCGGTCCAGCTTCAGAAAATCCAGAAAGGCGCAGGCATGGATCAGCGGCGCCGCCACATCCCCGCGCGGATGGAGTTTGGGGTCGAACTTCTTCGCCCCATCCAGCTCGCTCAGCGTCGGCTTGCCCGCCGCGCCCCGCACCCCGTCGAAATGGGCCAGCCACGGCGATCCCGCATGATGCCGCGCCAGATAGCCCAGCTCCGGCGCGTTATACGTCCCCCGCCCCGGGCACACGACGACGACAGTTTCCTTAGCCACGCACCATCTCCAGCGCCTTGGCGACAATCCCGTCGCGGCTCGGCAAGGTATGCGTCGCCGCGCGGGCCAGCGGGATGAAGCTGTCCGTCGCGGCCAGCACGCCCAAGGCCTTGTCCGGCGCCTTCAAGGCCATCAGCGCCAGCAGCGCCTCACTCTGCGAACCCGTCTCGCGGCACTCGTCCACCACCAGCACCCGCCCGCATGGTGCCACCGCCTCCAACAGCGCTTCTTCCGCCAGCGGCGCGATCCAGCGCAAGTCGATCACCCGCGCCGAAACACCCTGCTCCGCCAGCAGCTTCTGCGCCTGCAGCGAGAGGTAGACGCCGTTGCCATATGTCACGATAGCCAGATCGCGGCCGTCCCCATGCACCCCGATCTCGCCCACGCGGATCTGGCTGACACCCGGCGCTTCATAGACAGACGTCCACAGCCCATCTCCTTCGGAATGGAGATCGCGCGTCATATAGAGCGCAATCGGCTCGACGAAGATCACCACACGGCTCTCCTCGTGCGCCAGCCGCACGCATTCGCGCAGCATCAGCACCGCCTCGCGGCCAGAGCTTGGCACCGCGATCACCAGCCCCGGAATATCGCGGAACACCGCAAGGCTGTTGTCATTGTGGAAGTGCCCGCCAAAGCCCTTCTGATAAGGCAGCCCGGCAATCCGCACGACCATCGGGTTGGTGTATTGCCCGTTGGAAAAGAACGAGAGCGTCGCCGCCTCGCCGCGGATCTGGTCCTCGGCATTGTGCACATAGGCCAGGAACTGGATCTCCGGCATCGGCAGCAGCCCGTTGTGCGCCGCCCCGATCGCCAGCCCCAGAATCGCCTGCTCATCCAGCAAGGTATTGATCACGCGCGCTGAACCGAACCGCGCATGCAGCCGCGCCGTCGCATTATAGACGCCGCCCTTCGGCCCCACGTCCTCGCCGCAGACGATCACGTTGGGATACTGCAGCAGCAGGTCAGCCATGCCCCATGAAATCAGCCGCGCCATATGCTGCGGCTTTTCCATCACCGCCGCTTCATCGGCAAAGATTGCCGCGCGCGCCTCGGCGCTTGCCAGTGGTCGCTCCACCCCGATGCGCTTGGGCGGGACGATGCTCGCCATCACCGCCGCCGCATCAGGCAGCTTGGGCCGCTGGATCGCCAGCTCCACCTGCCGCAGCAATTGCGCCTCGATGGCGTCGTACGCCGCGCGCACATCGGCGGCGTTCATCACGCCTTCCTCGATCAGCAAGGCCGCGCTCGCGAGCAGAGGATCGCGCGCATTGTCCGCGGCAATGTCCTCCTTGCTGAGATAGACCTGCTGCACATCGTTCCCGGCATGGCCATAGAGCCGCACCGTCTTCATGTGCAGGAACACCGGCTTGCGGTAGCGCCGCGCGTAGTCGACCGCCTCGCTTGCCCCGCGCCACGCGTCCGCCAGATCGCAGCCGTCGCACTGGATATAGTGCAGCCCCGCCCGGCCCGACCAGTTCGCCTCGACCCACCCCTTGGGCGTTTTCGTCGAGATGCCGATCCCGTTGTCTTCGCACAGGAACACGATAGGCATCGGCGTGCCCTGAAACGCCGCCCAGGCAGCCGTGTTGAGCGCGCCCACTGCTGTCGAATGGTTGGCCGAGGCATCGCCGAACGAGCACAGCACCACGCCGTCCTTCGCCAGCGTCGTTTCCTCAAGCCCCATCCGCCGCGCGATCCCGATGGAGAACGCCGCGCCCACCGCCTTGGGCAGATGGCTCGCAATCGTCGAGGTCTGCGGCGGAATTGCCAACCGCTTCGAGCCCAGCACCTTGTGCCGCCCGCCCGAAATCGGGTCCTCCGCGCTGGCAGTGAAGGAAAGCAGCATGTCCCACATCGGGTTCTCGCCCGGCACGCGGTTCGCGCGGTGGATCTGGAACGCGGCATCGCGGTAATGCAGGAACGCGATGTCATCCACGCGCAGCGCCTCGGCCAGCGCAGCATTGCCCTCATGCCCCGATGAACCGATGGTATAGAACCCCTCGCCCCGCGCTTGCAGTTTGCGGCTCAGCCGGTCGAGCTGCCGGCTCACCATCTGGCTATGCAGGATCGCCGCCGCGCGCTTCGGATCAAGGCCGACAGCCGCGAGCCCCAGATTGCTGCGGCGCTGCAAGGTGCCCGCCTCCAGCGCGGCGACAAACTGCTCGTGAACCTGCTGTGCGGCGTCCATCAGCGCGGACCGGTTTCATATGCGATCATCCCGCCAGCCCTAGCCAATGCCGCACAAGCCGTCACCCCGTTGCAGACAGGTGCCAGCCCGTTTCGACGAAAAACATCGTTAACGCGGACTTTACGCCCGATCCGGTAAATCTCTGTGATGACCGGAATCCTGACCCGCCTGCGCGCACGGCTCATGCCGCCGATTCCCGAAGCGATCCGGGATGATTTCACCATGCTGCGCGCCCAGCGGGTCGAAACGCAGACCCCGCTGATGTACCTCATGCTGCTGGCCACCACGCCAACCGCAGCCTGGGTCGGCGCGGCGCAAGTGCACTGGGGGGTGCGCTATGGCGTGCCAGCGCTGCTCGCGGTGCTGTGCATTCTTGGCATGCTGGAAAACTGGCAGAGCCGCAAACGGCGGATGAGCCTGCGCCGTGCGCGCATCCTCGTCGCCAAGACCAACCATGTCTCCGGCTGGGTCGGCATGATGTGCAGCGCGTGGTGCGTGGTCAACTGGCTGGCCTCCCCGCCTGAAAACCACGCCAACTTCGCGATGATCCTCACCATGGGATCGCTCGCCACGGCCTATTGCCTCTCCTCGATCCGCGGCGCGGCGATTCTCAACCTCGCAGTCGGGGTGGTGCCGATCACCGCGCTGATGCTCTCGTCCGGCCGGGTGGGAGAAATGGCAGCGGCCACCAGCCTCGTCCTTGCCACTGCGATCCTCATCCGCTTCATCCTGCAAGGCCACGCCATGCTGGTCGATCTGCTGCAACTCCAGGCGCAGACCCGCGATCTTGCCCATACCGATCCGCTCACCGGCCTTGCCAACCGCCGTGCGCTTGATGATCAGATCGCTCACCTCACACGCAACGCGGCCACCCCGCGCCCGTTCCGGCTCGCGCTGCTTGATCTCGATTCCTTCAAGCCGGTCAACGACCGCTACGGCCATGCCTTCGGCGACAAGCTGCTCTGCTCGGTCGCCGCGCGCCTTGCCGAAGCCGTCGGCAGTCGCGGTCTGGTGGTGCGCCAGGGCGGCGACGAATTCGCGGTGCTGATTCCCCCGCACTCGCCGCTGATCACCGCGCCGCTCGCAGACCAGCTCCTCATCGCGCTGGTGCGCCCGCACATGATCGACGGCCTGCCCATCACCGTCGGCGCCAGCGTCGGCGTCGCCCTATGGCCGGACGACGGCGCCACGACCGATGCGCTGTTCGATTTTGCCGACAAGGCGCTCTATCAGGCGAAAACGTCCCCGCGCGTGCCGGTGCCGGCACAAGCGGCCTGAACCCTCACTTCAGCG
Source organism: Novosphingobium sp. (assembly GCF_027489515.1). Taxonomy (GTDB): domain Bacteria; phylum Pseudomonadota; class Alphaproteobacteria; order Sphingomonadales; family Sphingomonadaceae; genus Novosphingobium. The sequence continues at coordinate 36,584 of NZ_JAIXZS010000114.1, forward strand.
GATCGGCATTCCCGCCATCTACCGCGACCCGCGCGACGAACGGATCGTCGGTGAACAGCCCGTCGATCCCGGCGACCAGGAACTTGCGCACGTCGGCCACCATCCCTTGGGGCCAGCGCGCGTCGGGTTCGCCATAGCGGAAGTTATAGGGCAGGAACTTGTTCTCCGGCCGGAAGGTGAACACCGCGATCTTCAGCCCGGCGCGGTGCGCATCGGCCAGCAGCGCGGTGCGCGGGCCAACCTTCTCCTCGGCATCGAGCGTGATCACCTGCCGCAGCGGTGCCCCGATCCACTGCGCATACTTGGCCACATCGGCGAGGCCTTTGGGCGTCACCATGTCCGCGAAAGTCAGCTTGCCCTTGGCCTTCACCACATCCGCCGGCTGCTTCACCTCGCTTGCCGGGATCAGCTGCAGCAGGTCGACATTGCTCAGCCCCGCCAGCTCGGTGTGGAGGCGCTTCAGCGTCGCTGTCTCGAAGCACTGCACGATCAGCGGTGCCTGCCGCAAATAGTCCGAAGCCCTGATTGCCGCGATCAGCTTGCCCGGAACGTCGAAGCCAAGGCCGGCGAAGTACGTGGGATGCTTGATCTCCGGAATCAGGCCGAGCGGCTTGCCACTGGTCGTCCGGCTGCGCTGCGCCAGCGCCACGATCTCGTCGAATGTCGCGATCTCGAGCTTGCCGTCATAGCTCCGGCTTTCGCCGCGCACCGCGCCGAGCCGTTCCTTCGCGCGCAGCGTCTTCAATTCCGCCAGCGTGAAGTCCTCGGTGAACCAGCCTTCCTGGCTCACCCCGTCGATCACCTTCACCGTCTTGCGCGCGGCAAATTCGGGATGGCTCGCGACATCGGTGGTCTCGGCAATGTTGCTCTCGTGCCGCGCCACCAGCACGCCGTCCTTGGTCGGCACCAGATCGGGCTCGATATAGTCGGCCCCGTCCGCAATTGCCTTTTCGTACGCGGCCAGCGTCTCTTCCGGGCGCAGCGCCGATGCGCCGCGATGCGCAAAGATCAGCGTATCGGCAGGCATCCCGGGTGAGGCGGCGGCAGGCGCGGCGGTCATCACAATCCCCACACCCGCGCCGAGAGCCAGCACGGCGCGACGTGGCAGGTTGAAGAACATGGCGAATCTCCCATTGGAAAGACCGCTCCGCTATGACCCGTGCAAGTCAGGTCCGTTACAGCAGCGAAACGATGCGCACCGCCGGCAACGGCCCGGCGCCCGGCTGATCGCGCCAGTCGCGCGCGTTGAGCACGCCGCCATCGGCGCGCAGCTCCGCCACGCGCGCCAGATCGACTTCGCCAAACACCCACGCGCTCTCGCCCTCGGTGCCGATTGCGATCACCCCGTCCTCGGGCATGCCCCGGTCTGGCGGCCCATAGAGCCCTGCCGCGCCCCGGTTCACATCGACCGCCGGCGACCAGTCCGCGATCCCCACCGTCGGCGATTGGACCGCATAGCACTGGCCTTCCAGCGCCCGCGCCTGCGCCCCCAGCCGAACCCGCCAGTAGCCGTGCAGGCTATCCGTGCAGCTCGGCACCAGCAGCACTTCGGCCCCGGCATCGACTACCGCGCGCGCTAGAAGCGGAAACTCGCTGTCATAGCAGATCAGCACCGCGATCCGGCCCAGCGCTGTCTCGAACAGCGCAAGGCCCTCTGCGCCTGCCGAAACGAACCACTGCTCGCGCTCGAAGCGCGTCATCACCAGCTTGTCCTGAACACCCGCCTTGCCGTTGGGCGCAAACAGCCGCGCCGCATTGCGATAGCGCCCGTCCGCATCAAGCCGCGGCAGGCTCGCCGCCAGAATGTGCAGGCCAAACCGCGCCGCAAGCTCGGCATGAAGCGCATCCACGCGCGCGATCAACCCGGCGACGGAGGCGAGCGACCCCGCCAGATCACCCATGGTTTCAGGCTCCAGGCTCGCGAGCTCCATCCCGCCATATTCGGGAAACACCGCCAGCGCCGCGCCGCCTTCCGCCGCTTCGGCCACCCAGCGCGTCAGCTTTGCGGCATAGGCGTCCCAATCGGCCAGCTGCTCGATCGGATATTGCGCGGCGGCAATGGTGTACTTCATCACGGTCATGCTGCTGCTCATGCCCACCCCAAACCTCTCCCGCAAGCGGGAGGCGCTTTCCCTTCTTCCCCCCTCTCGCTTGCGGGAGGGGTCGGGGGTGGGCAGGCGGCACTCACCAGGTTCTCAACCAATACTGCATGGCCTTCAGGCTTTCGCCCTCTTCGCCATGCTCCTTCCACGCCAGCTCCGTCACCAGCCCCGGCACCACGGCATAGCCGCGCTTCGTCCAGAACGCGTCATGCGGCACATAATTGGCTGGCTTCGCCAGATGATCGTCCGGCCGGATCACCGCCGCAAAGCACGCCGCCGTCGCGCCGCACGCCTTGGCCTGCGCCTCGCGGTGATCGAAGAAGGCATGGCCGATCCCATGCCCGCGATACTCGGGCAGCAGCACGCTCTCGCCGAAGTAGAACAGGCGGTCCACATCGAGCCCCCTCGCCGCGAACGGCTCGCGGAACTCCGCTTTCTGGTGGATCATCGGCGCCGCCGTTGCCGCCCCCACGATCCGCGCGCCATCGAACGCCGCGACCAGCACGGCATCCGCCGCCGCCGCATATTCGGCGAGGTACTCAGCCTCGTAAGCCGCATCACCGTCATACAGGTATGGGTACGCCGCAAAGACCGTGATCCGCAGCTGCGCCAGATCCCCCAGCGCCGCCCCGATTTCCGCGCCGGTCAGCGGGCGGACGGCAATGCTCACCCGACCACCTGAGCCGTCCAGTCGGCCAGATTGTAGTACATCGTCAGCCGCGTGATCTTGCCGCCGTCCACCGCGATGAACGCGCCCGCTGGCAGCACATACGTCTGGCCATCGGCCTCGGGCAGCCCCTCGTCGGTCGCGAGATAGGCGCCGTGCACCACGAACTCCGCCGCCGCGCGCGCACCGTCATCGGTCGCCATCAGCACGATGTCCTTGAGCTCTTCCTTGTAGCAGCGCTCCATGTGGCCGAGGAACGCGGCAAACTTGTCCTTGCCCACCACGCGCTCGCCCTGGTTCACGTCGTGCGCAACATCATCCGCAAGGCAATCGAGCATCCCCTGCCAGTCGCCCGCATTGAACGCGGCGTAATAGCGGGTCAGCAGGGCAATGGTGTCAGCACGGCTCATGGGGCGGTCTCCTTTGTTGCGCCCCCTAGCGAAACCGGGGCCCAACCGCCAGACGCCGCCCCATGCAAAATCCGCATGCAAAAGCCCCAAAGCCCTCTCCCCTTGAGGGGAGAGGGGTGGGAGAGGGGAACACAAACCTGTCGGTCAGATCACCCGAACAGCTTCGCCGCCGTCGTCGCCACGCGCTGGCCGAGGTAGCGCGCGCCTTCGAGGTCGGTCTCGCTCGGCTGGCGGCTACCGTCGCCGCCCGCCACCGTGGTCGCACCATACGGCGCACCGCCGACAACCTCGTCATTGCGCATCTGGCCCTGGAAACCGTAGTCGAGCCCGACGATGGTCATGCCGAAGTGCAGCAGGTTGGTGATCACCGAAAACAGCGTGGTTTCCTGCCCGCCGTGCTGCGTGGCGGTCGAAACGAACGCCGCGCCAACCTTGCCGTTCAGCGCACCGCGCGCCCACAGGCCGCCGGCCTGATCGAGGAACGCGGCCATCTGGCTCGAAATGCGGCCAAACCGCGTGCCGGTGCCGACCACGATCGCGTCGTAGTTCTCAAGCTCGGCCACCGTCGCGATGGGCGCTGCCTGATCGAGCTTGAAGTGATGGGCCTGCGCCACCTCCACCGGGACCGTCTCGGGAACGCGCTTCACGTCCACTTCGGCGCCCGCTGCGCGCGCACCTTCGGCGATCGCGTTCGCCATCGTTTCCACGTGGCCATAAGCCGAATGATAGAGAACCAGAACCTTTGCCATCGCACCTTGTCCTTTGCTTGCTTGCGGAAGCCGCCGAATCGCGCCCTTCCGCACTGTGTGAACCGCTTTTAAGACACCGCGATGGTCTGGTTCAGCCGGATAAATTCGTGGCTTATGTTCCAATTTATCGAATGAACAGCCCTTCATGCACCCATTTGCGTGGACGCGCGTTTTGCCCTAAGGGCGCAGCGACGCCCCGGCCCGGCGCCGATATCGCTTCGCCGTGATATCCCGCGCGCGCCGGGGCTTTTGATTTACTGTTTCGGCCTTATCTTTGCCGAACGCGCCAGTGAAAGAATCGCCCATGTCCCGTCGCCGCCAGATCTACGAAGGCAAGGCCAAGATCCTCTACGAAGGTCCCGAGCCCGGCACGATCATCCAGTATTTCAAGGACGACGCGACCGCCTTCAACGCGCAGAAGCGCGGCACGATCAACGGCAAGGGCGTGATCAACAACCGCATCAGCGAGTATGTGTTCACCCGCCTCGCGCATATCGGCATCCCCACGCACTTCATCCGCCGCCTCAACATGCGCGAGCAGCTGGTGCGGCAGGTCGAGATCATCCCGATAGAAGTCGTCGTGCGCAACGTGGCCGCCGGCTCGATCAGCAAGCGCCTCGGCATCGAGGAGGGCGAACCGCTCCCCCACACCCTGATCGAATACTACTACAAGGACGATGCGCTGGGCGATCCGATGGTCGCCGAAGAGCACATCGCCTGCTTCGGCTGGGCCAGCAACGAGGAGATGCAGGACATCTCCAGCATGGCGATCCGCGTGAACGATTTCCTCGTCGGCCTCTTTGCTGCGATCAACATCCGCCTCGTCGATTTCAAGCTCGAGTTCGGCCGCAT
>NZ_JAIXZS010000105.1 GCF_027489515.1 Novosphingobium sp.
GAAATCGCGCTCTTCTATTTTGCCGGTCATGGCTACATTGAAGATACTGGCGGTTTTCTGTGTGGCACGGAATGCAAGTCTGGCGACGATGGTCTCTCGCTCTCCGAGTTGATGACTCTCGCAGGGAAGTCTCCCGCAAAGAACAAGATCGTCATTCTCGATAGTTGCCACAGTGGCGTTGCAGGCACGCGGCCGGAGCAGATGATTGCCGAAGTGAAGGAAGGCATGACCATTCTGACGGCTTCAACCGCAGAGCAATATGCGATGGAAGTTCCCGGAGGTGGGGCCGGTGTCTTCACGAGCCTATTCGTCGATGCACTCGGCGGTGCGGCTGCAAATCTACTTGGCGACGTAACGCCCGGCAGCGTCTATGCGCATATCGATCAATCTCTTGGCCCTTGGGCACAACGCCCTATGTTCAAGACCAATGTGAAGACCTTCGTGTCATTGCGTAAGGCTGCAGCACCGATCCCGCTTGCGGATTTGCAAGTGCTGGCGACATATTTCCCCCGCCCGGACTATGATTTTCCCCTAGATCCCAGCTACGAGCCGGAACGCACGGAGGAACAGAAGGCTGACCCAAATCTACCGCCACCAGACCCCCAAAAGAACGCGGTCTTTGCGGTGTTACAGCGCTATGTGAAGGTAAATTTGGTTCGTCCGGTCGGGGAAGCCCACATGTGGCACGCAGCGATGAACAGCAAGTCCTGCGAGTTGACGGTTCTCGGACAGCATTATCGGCAGCTTGTCGCTGACGGGCTCATCTAACCGATGGGCGATCCGATCGACGTCGATGCCGTCTTGTACGGTCTCATGGACGAACTGGCTGCGATCGAGCATGAGCGCTGGTCACATTGGCAGCGATACATGCATTCAAAGGGCGTCAGGCAAGCAGACGGCTCGCTCGTCTTGCCTGCCGAACTGGTGGAACGATGGGATCGGCAAGCGGCGACGGACTACCATGATCTCAGCGCCAAAGAGAAGCAAAGCGACCGCGATCAAGTTAGTCGCTACCTGCCCCTAATAGCCACCGCTCTCAATGCTCGTTCTTGATGTTAGGTCGTTACTTTGCTGCCGCAACGCCGCCGCGCCGGAAACTGCGCGACCTTATATTGCGTGAAAGTCCTATAATCCAATTTCGAGGGGCCGTTTAGGACGATCAACGAATGCGGAGCAGCTTGCGATAGTCGCCATTCATCATGGCGATGCCGTCGCGGACCAGGCGCACGACGAATGACCGCGAGGCCGACATTTTCCAGTCGCTCGCGGAAAGACGGGCAGCGTCATCGCGTCCCAGCGCTGTCGCGATTTCGCGGTAGGTTGCGCCGTTCTGACGGAGGTCTATCGCGCGGAGCATCAGGTCGAGCCGTGCGAGCCGATAGGCCGTCAGCGGCCAGCCGCGCGGCAGCGGCCCGGCTGTCCGGCCGAGCAGACGCCGGTGAAAGCGCAGCAGGCTCGCGATCCGGGTGATGAAGTCCTTGTCGAGCGGAATGATCGCGGCGAGCGGCTTGCCCGGTGCAGGATCGCGCAGCCACAGCCGATGCTCGCCGGCCGCGTCGGCGACGACGACATGGCGGCCGTCGATCCCGGCCAGGTCGGCGAGCAGCGCGCCCAGCGCGCGCGGAGGGACCGGGGCGGCGGTCTCAAATCCCTCCGGCGCGGCGTCGAGAATGACCGTGACGGCGGTCAGCTCCGGGCGCCAGATGACCGACTCTAAAAGCTCATCCGGCGCCGTGGCGAAAGGACAACCCCCAGCGCCGCGCGAACGCCGTCTCGGCGGCGTTCTTCGCGACGGCGCCGCTCGCGATGCGCTGCTGCATCTGCGTGTGTTCGGCGCGATAGGTGCGGTTTCGGCGTAGGAACTCAGCTGCTAAATCGGCGCGCCCGAGGGCGTCGGACAGTCCGCCGGCGCGCCGCTGGCGACGCCCAGGTGGCGTCGGCATTGCATCCTCCCCGCCGCGCTCTGCGCGGATTTCGGAGAACGCAACATCGTCGCCGCCTTACCTACAGGATAGAGCGAAGATCGCGCACAACCATGTCGCGCGGGCGGGACCATAACAACCGAACTCGATCCAAATTGGAGTTCAATTTTAACGGTTTAGCGGGGGCTGACAGCCGAGCAGATGAGCATATCCCACCTCTGTTATCCACCGCGCGCGAGCTAGATGAGTGTCATGCATCGTCTTCGCACGATCCGGCTCCACGGCGGCGTCGATGCCGAAAATCAGTCCCGCTGCCTCGCGCCAATCGGTTCCATCTGCGTTAGCATCTAACAAGCGCAGATAGTCCGCCAAATGACCCTCGTCATAGCTGGTGAGCTGCTGCGAATCAGGCGCGCATTCATCGAATCCCATCTTGACCATGATGCCCCCGACTTCCCGCCCGCGTTAACCAATAAGCCAATGTCGGAGCATTTTCGATGCGCTCGTTCTGCATGACTGCGCGCGGAATCTGCAATGCCTCGACAATTCACAGGGCTGCTGATTTGCGGTGCGCCCCCGCAAACAGCTCCTGAACCCGTGATCGGGGAGTTGGAAAACCGGATTAACTCGGTTCCTACGACCTTTAGCACCGAGGCACCTGGACATACGTCGCAGGCTCCCCGACCGCATGGTCAAGGATCGCGACGCCGTCACGGCCGGCGCCGAACCGGTTAATCCGGGGTTTCCACACCCCAGGCCGCCGCGTAGCGGCCCGAGGACTTCATAGAACAGCACTGCCGAAATGACTACCCAAAGCGAGCCGGGCGGCAGCCCGGCGAGCGAACCTTTGCGGCCGCGCGGACCTTGGGGACGCGCGGCCGCCGCCGATCCGCCGCAGCGGATCGGCGCGGAAATGGCGAAGCCGCAGGGCCGAGCTCGGCCCTGCGGCGGCGATAGTTAGGCTTTGAGGCGCTGCATCCCTTCGGCCAGTGTCCAAAGCGCGCGATTGAGCGTCACGTTCTGGTCGATGCCGTTGATGGCGCGGGTCTGGCTGCGGCGGATACGGCCCTCGGCATTGCGCTTGCGGCCCTGTAATCCGCCCCGAACGACATTCTCCTGAATGACGTTGAACGTGGTCCACAGGCTGTCACCCATGTCCTCGCGGCGGCGCGGCTCGATGATCTGCTCGGGCCGCAACGGGCTTTCGTCCTCTCCGTAGCGCGCGACCAGGCTGACCTCGCCGAGTAAGCGGCGCTCTTCCTCGGAAAGCCGAACCTCCTTCATGGTCTCGCTGGCGTCGATCAGCCGGGGGAAGTCCTCCGCCACGGTGTAAACACCCTCGATTATATCGTGCTGGATGTTGCCCTTGTGCGGCACGCGGACCTCCTCGAACCGCTCGCCCGCGATCATGCTATTGGTGCAGACGAACCGCAGCATCCCGGCGAACATCTGATAGGCGCTGGTCCCGTCATGGCTGTTGACGATGATGACTTCGGCCGCCTCGGGCTTGCCGATACCGTCGTCCCGGCGCAGGCGCAGCATGTGCTTGGCGTGGCCGTGGCGGCTGCCGTCGCGCGGAACCGACTGAACCGCGAAGAAAGGGAACCATCCTTCCCGGCGCAGCCCCTCCACGATGTCGATGGTCGGAACATAGACATAGCGCTCCGAACGGCTGTCGTGCGCCTCGCGGGCGAAGATGGACGGCACGTGCCGATACAGCGCCTCGTTGTCGAGCGCCTCACGGCCGCTGATCTGATGGGCGTTGCGGCCGAACCGGGTGGCAAGCTGATGACACATGGCTGAACTCCTTGGGCTTGGGTTTCCGCGCAGCGGAACGCCGCGCTGAAACCCTGCCCGTCGGCGAGACCGGGGGTGCAACCGGAGTGGGCGGCTTCGCGGGGAACCGGCTGCACGGAACGCGCTCGCGCGTGAAGGAAGCTGGGCGGAAGCCGCTCCGAAGGGCGCTGGGGGCGGCGCCCCAAGCACCTCACAACATGCCGGGCCGATGGCCCGTCCATATTATGAACTGGCGAACCAACACACGAAGGCGCCCCGCTCAGAGGGAGCGGGGCGCCGTGTCGAGGTCAGCGCGACCAGATGAGAGCGTATTCGCCGGGGGTCTCGGTTTCGACCAGAGTGGCGTAGATCGGAGCCGCGAAGGTCGGATCGTCCAGCTTGACCGAGATGTAGTCGCGGTTCTCGCGGCTGGTCTTCTTCCATCCCGCGCCGCACTCGACCGTGCCGACCACGAGACGAAAATCGGGGGCCTTATCGCTCTCCTTCTCGATCGGACGGAGGGTGGCCTTTGCGTTGAGGGTGAGCGTCTTGATGGTTCCGCTGAAGGAGCCGTTGCCCGCCTGGGTGAAGGTGCCGATGGTGGCCATGTCGAAGTTCCTTTTGCTTCGGGCCACGACCGCCGCGGCCTCGATGGCGATCGGTGAAGCGGGGATGATCGGACGCGCACCGCTTGCGGCCGAAGCACAGCGGAGGATGGCGACGCGCGGCTTTTTTGTTTCGCGATGCAAAGCCGAAGGCGGCGGAAAAAAGCCGCGCGGCGCCGTTGCGCCAGGCCGATCAAGGCGAAGCCGGCCCCGGTTAGATCAAGCCAATCGAGAGGCCGCGCGGTTGTCGCCGAGCCGGAAATTCTACGCCGTGGCTATGATGGGCATCGTCAGTCGGAGGGCATTCGCTTCTTTGCTGGACCGCGCCAGGCTCACCTCGCAAGTAATCCTTCGCAAAGACTACAGGAGAGCGAACGCCGCTGACGCTCCCTATGTGTTCGCCGAGATCCCGCGCGAGGCTGGCATAGACCGTCGCTCATCGCCCGCATCATAGTCGCCGAGCGGTCCCGCCGCGTGGGTCTGCAACTTTACTCGACGAACCCACCTCCAGAAATGCAACGGTCGATCCGCTATCAGCACGCCGCCCCGCGTCCTCGGAGCGGGGCGCCTGTGCAATGGGAAAGCGGCCGCGCCCCAACGGGCGCGGCCGCGATTTTTCGCCGGTCACAAAAAGAAGCCGGGACCGCTCGCGCGGTCCCGGCCCCGTGCCGCTATTCGGCGGCGACAGCAAAGGATGCTTCGCTGTCCTCCACTTCGGGCGGCTGCTCCACGCTATCCGCGTCCTCCGGCTCCGCAGGCGCGGGGTCCGCTCCCTCCGGTTCGGGCGTCCGCAGCACGGCAGGAAGCCAGCCGGTCCCGGAAAGAAGCTGCTCGGCGGCTTGCGCCATGTCCGGCTTCTTCATGTCCGCGATGCGGCGAGCGGCGTCCTCGGACACGCCTTCGGTCACAGCGTCCACGATATGCGCCTTGGTGACGCGGCCAAGGTAGCTGTCCACGGTCGGCGTCCAGTCCTTCGCCACGTCCAGCGCCAGCGCGTCCGCCAGCCTGTCCGCCGTTTGCAGCGACCGGGGCTTGCGGTCCCACGGCAACCGCAGAGCGTTGACGGTGCGAGCCGCGCAATGCGCCAGCAACGCAATCCGCTTCGCCTCGTCCAGCCCGACGATGAAGCCCCACAGGTCCGCCACGTCGCGCGGCATCCGCTCGGCCCATGCCTCGTGCTGCTCGCTCGCCCGTGCCGCCAATGGCGTGTCCTCGATCCCGTCCGCATGGCTCCCCAAGGGGGTCACGGTCGGACGAACCTCAAGGCAACCGGCCTCCGCATAGCTGTAGAAAAGTTGCGCGGTCAGCGTGTGGGTCAGCGCGATCAGGGCCATATCGGGCTGCTCGGCCAGCGCCACGCGAAGCGCCAGCGTCCGATAGGCGGACAGGTCACGGGTGAGGCTGTCGGAAATCGGCTTGCCCGGGTCTTCGTCCTCGTCGGCATCCTGCACGTCCTCGTCGCCGTCCTCCGGCTGCTCGTCGTCGCCCATCTGCGGCTCGGTCGCATCGCCTTCTTCCGGCTCCGGCTGGGGGTCCGCCAACGCCTCGTCCTCGGCCCGCACGAAACCGCGCTCGACCCTGACCGTGCCGTCATGTTGAAGTACGACGAACGCACCGCCATTGGCGATCACATTGGGGTCGTAGGCGGAACGCTTGGCGGACAGGGCGTCCATTTCGGCGTCCAGCGCACGGGCTTTCGCCGCCAAATCCTCGGGCATTTCATCCAGCGAGTCATAGCCGTCGACGATCTGGTCGTACTCGGCCCATGCCTCATCGACCCGCGCCTCCTCCTCGTCGGACAGGGCGACGGTCTGCGGATAGAAGCGCCGCATCCCGTGGGCGTGGGGATAGTCGATATGCGCCTCGGCCCATTTCCAGCCCTCGGCCTGAACGCGCTCGGCAACTTCGCGCAATTTCTCGACGGCGAGCGTATCGAGCAAACCCGCATCCTCGAAGAACCCGCCACGATCCTCGCTGAACAGGTCGCGGATGATGTTGCCGCCCGCTTCCGCGTAAGCTTCGGCTCCGACGAATATCGCGCGCCGGTCCTCTGCCACGACATTGCTTGCGGTCATGTCGCGCCGGATGATCCACGGTTCGCGGTTGTGATGCAGGTTGGCGAAAACCTGCTCCTGCCGGTCATGGTCCTCGGTGATAGCGAAGGCCATAAGCTGATCCAGCGTAAGACCGTCCTCCCGATAGACCTGCAACAGCTTGGGCGAGACAGCGCCAAGGCGAAGCCGCTGCTTCACCACGCCAGCCGACACGCCAAACCGCGCGCCGATTTCTTCCACGCCATAGCCCTTGCTTTCGGACAGTTCGCGGAACCGCTCGAACTGGTCGGCGGGGTGCATAGGGGTCCGGGTCACGTTCTCGTCCAGACTGATTTCGGACGGATCGTTGGCGGTATCGAGCCAGCAGCGCAC
>NZ_JAIXZS010000044.1 GCF_027489515.1 Novosphingobium sp.
AGCAACGAGGAGATGCAGGACATCTCCAGCATGGCGATCCGCGTGAACGATTTCCTCGTCGGCCTCTTTGCTGCGATCAACATCCGCCTCGTCGATTTCAAGCTCGAGTTCGGCCGCATCTGGGACGGCGATTACAGCCGCGTGATCCTGGCGGACGAGATCAGCCCCGATGGCTGCCGCCTGTGGGACATGGTCACCGGCGAAAAGCTCGACAAGGACCGCTTCCGCCGCGATCTCGGGGGCGAGGAAGAAGCCTACCAGGAAGTCGCCCGCCGCCTCGGCCTGCTCGAAAACGACGGCGGCCCCAGCGAAGTCTTCGACCTCGGCGCCCACCGCAAACTGCGCGGCAAGAAGTAAGCCTCAGCCATCCGTCCCCGAGCTTGTCTCGGGGCGGCGGCAACGCGCGCCTGACGACCGCGCCTAAAGCACGAAATCCGCCGCCTCCAGCGTCGGCGCCCCGCTCAGCGCGATCACGAAATCGGCCCTGCCGTCGCCGTCGATATCGCCCCGGACCAGCGTGCTGCCATCGACCACGACCGCGCGCACTTCGCCCGCGTGCTTCGAGAATGCGGCATCGCCGATGAAGCTGAAGGCCTGATTGCCAAAGGCTGTGCTGTCCGCGTCGATCGCGGAAAGGTCGATCCGGTCGCCCTCGGCATGGCTGAAATCGGTGATCCGGTCGGCCCGCGCCGGCTGCAGTCCCACGAAGGCCGCCCCATCGAAGGCAAACGTGTCGGCATCCGCACCGCCCGTCAGCAGGTCCTGTCCGCCCCCGCCGATCAGCAGGTCGCGCCCCGCCCCGCCGCTCAGCGTGTCGCCGCCCGCCCCGCCATCGATCCGGTCGGAGCCAGCTGTGCCGATGATCCCGTTCGCGCCGGCATTGCCCACGATCTCCAGCCCGCGGCGCAGCTCGCTGGCGTCGATGTCGATGGCCGTCCTGCCAGCCGTATTCGCGGCCATGCCATTGCCTGTCCCGATCACCACGCGCTCTAGGCCCAGATCCTGCGCGAAGAGCTTGAGGGTTTGCGAGGTCCTTGCCGCAAACCGCAGTTCGTCCGTCCCGAACAGGCCCGTGTCGCGGATTTCGGCGGCAGGATGATCGGCGGCCGAGGTGATGACATAGCGGTCGCTCCCCTCGCCGCCATAAAGCCGGTCAACCGCGGCGCCGCCGATCAGCACATCATCGCCGCCAAGGCCGCGCAGGATATTGGCATTCTCGTTCCCGGTCAGCACATTGGCGGTATCGTTTCCGGTCCCGGCGATGGCCGCCGGCCCCACCAGGGTCAGTTCCTCGACATTGGCGGCGAGCGTATAGGAAACCGTTGCCGTCACCGTATCGCCGGGCGCGAAAGTGCCGGTCTCGATGATGACATCGCCCCGGTTATCGACGATGTAGCGGTCCGCCCCGTCCCCGCCGATCATGGTGTCGGCGCCCTTGCCGCCGTCCAGCAGATCGTCACCGTACGCACCGGAGAGACGATCAGCCCCGCCATTGCCCAGGAGCGTGTTGTTGAAATTGCTGCCCGTGATATCGTCCGCGTAGGCAGAGCCCAGGACATTCTCCATATCATAGAGAATGTCCCCGTCTGGCCCCACGCCGTTGCTTTGAAGCGGGTCATACAAGGCGAGCACCACGCCCCCCCGATAAGCACGGTAATCGACGGTATCGATGCCTTCATTGCCCTCGATGATATCGGCCCCTGATCCGCTGACGATCCGGTCATCGCCCTCGCCGCCCGAAACGAAAGCGCCCGTCTTTCCGGTGATCAGCAGATCGTTTCCGCCCCAGCCGAAGACGAAGACCTTTTCGTCGCTGCCATTGCCGCCAACGGTCACCCGATCGGCATAGTTGGTCAGGCTGATGGCTTTGAGGATCTCGAAATTGCGGATGACCCCGCCGGCGATCGTGATCGCACGTGAACTGCGCATCGCATCGGTCGCGAAGTGCACGCCGGCGCTGGCTTGCCTGAGGTCGAGATAGAGCGCATCGCCCGCGCCGCTGCCGCCATCAGCGTCATCGCCTGCGCTGATGCTGACAATGTCATTGCCGCCGCCCGCGCTCACCACATCATGCTCGTCCGGCGTATCCGGGGTCATGTCGCCGCCAAAGCCGGCCGCGTAGATTTCGTCCGTCCCCTTCCCGCCCGTCAGGGTATCCGAACCCCGGCCACCCGCCATTTTCGAGCCGGTATTGGCCGCGATGATTTGATCATCCCCATCGCCGCCGGCGGCGCCGAAGATGGCGCCAAAGCCGGCCTGCAGATGGATCGTGTCATTGCCGGTCCCGCCGTCGATGTTATCGGCCGCATAGATCGTGTCATCGCCTTCGTCGCCAGACACGGGGCCGAACTGTCCGGGGTTCGCATAGATCGTGTCGTTGCCCGCATCGCCGTGCAGTGCGTAGGCGATGACGGTCAGGCGGCCATCGACGATATCGTCGCCGTCACCGCCGATCATCGTGGCTGTATACTTGCTGGCGATCAGGTGGTCGTCGCCGCCCATCCCGAACACTTCCGTCACGCCGTCATAGCTCGTGCCGCTGCTGAACAGGGTGATCGTGTCGGCAAAGTTGCTGCCGGTCACCGTGTGCAAGTCCTCGATGTTCGAGATGGTGCCGCCGCCGATGGTCAGGACGCTCTGGGTGAAGTCGGCCGTCACGCCGCTCTTCGCGCCGAGGAAATTGATCGACAGCGAATCGCTGTCCGCCCCGCCGTCGACGGTATCTCCATATCCGGCGAGCAGCCGGTCGCGGCCTGCGCCGCCCTGAAGGATGTCCCGCTCCCTGCCGGTGTCGGGCGCAAAGGCGGAGGCGAACTCCTGGCCGAAACTGGCATCGCCGGTGTCCGAGGCCAGGATATCTTCGCCATCGCCGCCGTCGATCGTATCGGCGCCGCTCCCGCCCTGGATCGCATCGACCGCATTGCCGCCCGTCAGCGTGTCATTCCCGCCAAGACCGCTGATCGCGTTGTCCTCGTTTGGCCCGGTATAGATATCGTCCTGATTGGTACCGGTGTAGACGGCCACGCCATTTCCCCTTCATTGCGGCGACAGGGTACTGCGTGCGCCGTTCGCGGCAAACCGCAAATGCCGCCAGTTTGGCCTTCCTCTGTTTCACCACCAGGATGGCAGTGACAGTTTGATCAACAGCCCGACCAATCCCGGACGGAGCGGCCCACACAGCGCCATGCCGAGGATCTGGGGATTGCTGCAACTGTCACTGCAGGCTCACCGCAGCCGCACCCCGTTGCGACCGCAAAAAGCAACGGGATCGCCTCACGGCGACCCCGCTGCGCATGTGATCCCCATGCGGGAAACCGTCCGATCCCTTACAGAACGAAGTCCGTGACCGAGAGGGGCGTGGCACCAAGCACGTCGATCTGGAAATCGGCGACGTTATCGCCGTTCACATCGCCGAAGAGCTTGATGTAGGCCTCGGTGGTGGCCGTTGCCTTGACCGAAACGCCCCACAGGTTGCCGGCTGCGGCATTGGGCAAAGCGCGCGGATCAACCCCGAGCCAGGTGAAGCTCTGGTCGCCAACCACAGTGGCATTGGCGTCCATTGCAGATAGATCGAGCTTGTCCATGCCGCGCATGAAATCCTTGATCTGGTCGATCCCATCCCCGATCCGGCTGTCGCGGACATTGGAGAACATGAACTTGTCAGCGCCCGCACCGCCCCACATGAAATCGCTGCCGGCCTCGCCCCACAGCACGTCGTTGCCGTCGTTGCCGTAGAGGTAATCGTTCATCTGGCCCGCGCGGATCGTGTCGCTGCCCATGTCGCCGTAGAGCTTGTCGAAACCCTGTCCGCCGGTGATCAGATCATTGTCGGCGCCGCCGTAGATCGTGTCGTTTCCGGCATCGCCCACCAGAAAATCGTCGCCCGCACTGCCGCCGATCAGGTCATCGCCGATACCGCCGTAAGCCGTGTCGTTCCCCGCGCCGCCATAGAGCTTGTCGTTGCCATCCTGGCCGTAGAGCATGTCATTGCCGTTACCGCCAGAGAGCATGTCATCGTTCGCGCCGCCATAGAGCTTGTCGTTCCCGTCCAACCCTTGCAGGTTGTCGGCCCCGGCTTCGCCATAGAGGGTGTTGCTCCAGTCATTGCCGCTGATCGCATTGGCCAAGGCATTGCCGGTCACTGTCGTCGGGCCGCTGTACGCCGTCTTGTTGGTGATGTGGTGATAGTGGATCAGGTTTTCGACATTGTCCGGCATCGTGATGGCGGAGCCGTTGAAGTGGATCGTATCGATCCCTTCGCCAACGTTCTCGGTGATCGTATCCCCATAGCCATCGGTGCCATAAGTATCGTCGCCGATTCCCCCGACCATGGTTGAAAAGCCGTCGCTGACCATCAGGTCATTGCCGGCGCCGCCCCACATTTCGTCAACTTTGTTGCCGCCATAGATGCTGTCGTCGCCATCTTCGCCGTAGAGCTTGTTTCTGCCATCGGACTGGCCGATCGATCCCCATTTCCAGGTTCCGGCGATCAGGGTGTCATTGCCCGTGCCGCCGTAGATCGTGTCATCGTCGTTGCCGCCCGTCAGAATGTCGTTGCCGGCGTCGCCGTAGATCAGATCCTCTCCCTTTCCGCCACTGACGGCGTCATTGCCGCCGTTCATCTTTGCAAAGTCGTTGCCGATCCCGAGTTCGGCGGAGTTATCCCGGCTGTCCCCGGTCACCTTGATGTTGGTAAGCGCCTGTCCGCCCGGCAGCTGATAATAGGTGAAGTCATCAAACTCGTAGGCTTCAATGTTCTGCGCCAGAGCGAAATTGAAGTCCTTGATATAGCCCTTGATCGTATCGAAGCCGCCACCGGCAAGTTCTACGATCGTCACATCGTCCTGATCGTAGTAGGGATTCGCAATGTCGGTGAGATCGTAGAGATCATCGCCGGTTCCGCCCTTGGCAATGTTGCCCTTTGCCAGCCACATTTCATCGTTGCCCGCCCCGCCGTCGAGCACATCGCCGCCCGACACCCGGCTCCAGATGAAATCGTCGCCGTCGCCGCCATACATCGTGGCCTTGCCGTTGAATTCCCAAGGGCCGGTTTCATCGTGCTGGATGCTGTCTCGTCCAGCGCCGCCGTAGATGGTGGCACTGCCACTGCCCTGGACAGTGATGGTATCGTTGCCATCGCCCGCCTCGACGTAGAGATTGCCGTCCATGTAAGCCGTGATGGTGTCGTTATTGCCATACGTGTAGACGTCGTAGTCGTCGCTCATGTCATTGAGCAGGCTTCCGAGCGTAATGACGTCGGCAAAGCCGTTGCCCTGAATGATTTTCTTGGCCATCCGATTTCTCCCCGTGATCTGCGCGGCAATCGCTTGCCGATGGGGAGACAATGCACGCGCCTTGTAAGCGGCGAACATCGCGCGAGCGGGAGTTTGGTCTCAATTGTCACAGGCCTCGTGACATACGTAACAGAGGCCTGCGGAGCTGACCTTGTGGCAAGCTGTGGAATGGGGCGGGTTTCGGCAGGGGATCACGCTGACCGGTGCAACACCCCGAAATCCCCGACCTTCACGCCTCGCCCTACTCCACCACCGGCAGCGCGATATAGCTTCCGTCCGCGCCCCCCAAGCTCACCTTCTGCGTGGCCTTCACATAATCCCCCGGCTTCGCGTCGAGGATCGAAGGCACGAACGTCTGCGGATTGCGGTCGTAGAGCGGGAACCAGCTGGACTGCACCTGCACCATGATCCGGTGCCCCGGCAGGAACACGTGGTTCGCCTGCGGCAGTTCGAACACATACTCCAGCGGCGTGTTCGCCTTGATCGGGCGCGCCTCGGCCAGCGTCTCGCGGAAGCGCCCGCGGAAGATGTCCATCCCCACGGCGAGCTCGTATCCGCCCATCGCCCGGTCGCCCGGCACGTCATCAGGATAGACGTCGATGAGCTTCACCACCCAGTCGCTGTCGGTCCCGCTGGTCGAGGCGGTGAGGTGCACCACCGGCGCCCCCGCGATTGTCACCGGCTTGTCCAGCACCGGGCCGACAAAGGCCAACACATCGGGCCGCCCCGAAACCGGGCGCTGATCGCCCACCAGCCAGGTCGGCCACGGGTTGCCGTCATAGCCCTCCTGCTGGTTGGGGCGCGGATAGTACGTGACGGGCTTGGCGGGGTCGGAGACATAGTCCACCGTCCCCGCCGTAGCTGAGGGCTCGAACGCCAGCCCCTCGCCCGGCAGCAGATAGAGCTTCTTCTCCGTCTTCGCGCCAGAGGACGCAGGCGGCCAGCCGCCCAGCTTCTGCCACTGGTTCGTGCCGCTCTGGAACGCGCTCACCGTGGGCACGTCCATCGGCTTGTCATAGAGATAATGCGCAAGGAACGGCGCAAGCACGTTCATCCGCCACCACTTGCCGGTGTCCGCGTCCCAGTTCAGCGCGCCCAGCGTATCGGCCTTCTCGATCGCCTGCCCGTGATACCATGGCCCGATCGACATGTGCAGGAGGCCCTCCGTGTCCTGCGGCTTCAGCGCCTTCCATACCGCCGGCGCGCCGTAGATATCCTCCTGGTCCCACAGCGAATGGACAAGCAGCGTCGGCACCTTCAAGGGCGCCTTGGCCAGCACCTTGTCCATCGCCTGTTCCTGCCAGAAGCCGTCCCATGCCTGGTGCTGCTTGATCTTCTGCCAGAAGCCGATCTGGTCGAGGCCCTTCGCCGTCGCCAGCGCGCCCGCCGAGCCGTACTTCATGAAGTGGGTATAGGCGTCCGCCTCCGCCACTTCATACTTGTTGGCATTGTCGCGGGTCGCCACCTGCTCCCAGATATAGCTGATCCCGATCTGGCGGAACGCGCCATTGTGGAACCAGTCATCCCCGCGCCAGCCATCGACCATCGGGTTCATCGGCACCGCCACCTTCAGCGCCGGATGCGGGTTCACCAGCGCGGCAAGCGCGGTGAAGCCATCATAGCTGATGCCGATGATGCCCACCCGCCCGTTGCTTTCGGGCACGTTCTTCACCAGCCAGTCGATCGTGTCGTACGTGTCCGTCGCGTGATCGGTCTTCGTCGGGTTCAGCGAAGTACCCACGAAAGGCCGGTTCATCACATACGTGCCCTCGGAGCCATATTTGCCCCGCACGTCCTGCACCACGCGGATATAGCCGCCGCCCATCACCACATCGGGCGCATGGTCATAACCATCGAGCGCCATCGCCATGATCGGCGAGCCATGCTGGCTGGTCATTTCCTCGGCATTGTAGGGCGTGCGCGTCAGCAGCATGGCAGCACCATGGGCGCCCTTGGGCACCATGATCACCGTGTGCAGCTTCACCCCGTCGCGCATCGGAATATCGACCGCACGCCGCTCGTAATCGCGCGCCGCCACCGGCTCCGTGATCTTCGCCGGCCGCTCGTCGTAGACCGGCCCCTTGGCGGGCGCGGCCAAGGCTGTCCCCGCTCCCGAAAGCAGCAGCCCCGCCAGAATCGCCGCGCGCACAATCATGATCTTCCCCCTCAAACCGAGGGGGGAGCTTATCACCCCGCCGCGCGCTGCCAAGCCCGCGCAGCAGGGCGCGTCAGATCAGCAGCGCGTTCTCGACCGGCGCGATCTGCTGGTTGAACGATCCCTCATCGATCAAGCGGAAGTCACTCGCGGCAAGCACGGTGCCCGGTGTGAACGTCGCGACGAGGATCTTCGCCTCAGGCCCATTGGCATCGAAATCGGCCCACAGATAGCCACTCGCCTTGTCGTAGATCGCCACATCGTCGGCATCCCTGGCACTCGTGCCGAACGCAAGACCCCCGGCCAGGAGCAGACCGGAAACAAAGGGATTGACCACCAGGAGCGTGTCGACCCCGCTGGTGAAGTCGGTAATCCTGGTGGCAGCGTACCCGGCATAGGCCCCCACAACAAACTGGTCACTGCCCGCACCACCGGTCAGGCTGTCCCCATCCGCGCCGCCGAGCAGGAAATCGTTGCCATCGCCGCCGCGCAGCGTGTCCACGCCGCCTTGCCCGATCAGCGTATC
Source organism: Novosphingobium sp. (assembly GCF_027489515.1). Lineage (GTDB taxonomy): Bacteria > Pseudomonadota > Alphaproteobacteria > Sphingomonadales > Sphingomonadaceae > Novosphingobium. The sequence continues at coordinate 7,976 of NZ_JAIXZS010000044.1, forward strand.
GCCCCCGGCACCGCCTTCGAGAACATTGGCGCCCCCGTTGCCGCCGATGAGGTCGTTACGCGCACTCCCGGTGATATTGACCGCGCCGGTACCAGCGGCCACCGCGACTTCGATATTGGCGGCTACAGTGCCGTTCGCGGTGAAGACCATCCGGTCGAAGCCTTCATCGGCGTTCTCGCGCACGGTCACGGTCGGCCCGTCGATCAGATAGGTGTCGTTGCCCTGTCCGCCGATCAGCAGGTCCTTGCCCCCGCCGCCGCCCGCCAGCACGTTCGTCTCACCGGTCCCGATGATCGTGTTGTCCCCGGTGTTGCCGGTGCCGCGCAGCGCTGCGCCCGCAAGCGTCAGGTCCTCGACATTGGCGCCCAGCGTCCAGTCAACCGATGCGGTTACAAGGTCGCGCCCCTCGCCGGCTTTCTCGGTCACCACGTCGCCCGCATCGTCGACGTTGTAGCGGTCGTCGCCCAGCCCCCCGGCGAAGGTATCGGCACCGGTTCCGCCATCGAGCAGATCGTTGCCGGCATCGCCTTGCAGGTTGTCGTTGCCATCACCGCCGAACAGCTGATCATTGCCGAGCCCGCCCAGCAACTGGTCCGCGTCCGCGCCGCCGAACAGCCGGTCAAGCCCATCGCCTCCGCTCACCGTATCGACCCCGGCGCCGCCGTCCAGCCAGTCGTTCCCGGCATCGCCCTGCAGCGCGTCGTCACCGTCCCCGCCCAGCAGTTTGTCGTTGCCGAGCCCGCCAGACAGCTGGTCCGAACCCGTGCCTCCGGTCAGCTTGTCGAGACCGTCACCGCCGTAAAGCGTGTCGTTGTCCGCACCGCCATCAAGGCTGTCGTTCCCGGCATCGCCAGAGAGCGTGTCGCTGCCATCACCGCCGGCGAGGCGGTCGTTCCCGGCCCCACCAGACAACGTGTCCGCACCAACTTCTCCGGAGATCAGATCGGCGCCTTCGCCGCCATCGAGAACGTCGTTGCCGCCGCCGCCCGCGATCGTATCGGCAAAGGCCGTGCCGATCAGGTGGTTGGCGCCGTCATTGCCCAAAACAAGCAAGGCGCGGCCGTAGGCTGATGCATCGAAGTTGATGGCCGTGGTGCCCCACCTATCGGCCACCCGCGCGTCGCCAGTGCCGATTGCGATGGCTTCAAGCCCGGTCCAATCCACCTGCGCAACAAACGATGTCGCGGTTGCTGCGCCGATGCGCAGCTCGTCGATCCCGACCGCTCCGGTGTCGGCAATCGTCGCCTGCGCCAGGTCTGCTGCCGAGGAGAACACGAAGACGTCGCTGCCTTCGCCGCCATCGAGGCTGTCCGCCCCGCCGCCGCCGATCAGGAAATCGTTGCCGCCAAGACCCTTCAGCACATTGGCCGCACCATTCCCGGTCAGGTGGTTGGCGAGCGAATTGCCCGTGCCGTCGATGGCCTCGGTGCCGGTCAGCACCAGGTTTTCGACATAGGACGGGAGCGTGATCGTGGCAGAGGACTGGATCGTGTCGGTGCCCTCGCCGGGCACTTCAAGGATCCGGTCGGCCGTATCGCTCACGATATAGGTATCGTCCCCCGCGCCGCCGCGCAGCGTGTCGATGCCCGCGCCGCCCTCAAGGATATCGTTGCCTTTGCCGCCCGAGAGGCGATCATCACCTGCCCCGCCGAACAGGGTGTCGTCACCCGATGCACCTTCGATCCGGTCCGCCAAGGCCGAGCCGGTCACGGTCTCGACATGGGCGAGGACCGAAAGGCCACCGATGAACCCGCCGGCGTAGGTATCGACCATCCTGACGCTTACGCCGAACCTGGCACTGGAAAAGTCGGCACTGTCGATACCATCACCGCCGTCGAAAAACCCGCCTGCGCGGCTGGCCAGCAACTGGTCAGCCCCGCCATCGCCATAAAGCGCATTCGCAAAACCGGGCGAGATGAACGTATCATCCCCGCCCGCCGCATGGATCGCCTCGATGGTGCTGGCATCGCCATCCACCGTAATCGTATCGGCATGGGCCGAGCCGGTCAGACTGCGCAGCGCTTCGATGCCGCGGATCGTCGCACCATAGAATGAGCCCGTGCCCGAAAGGATATCGCCGGTCGCAAAGGTCAGCCCGCTCGCCGCACCGGCAAGGCTCAGCCTGAGGGTATCGTTGCCATCGCCGCCGTCGACATCGTCGCCGAAGCCCGCGGTGATCTGGTCGTTCCCGCCGCCGGCGGACACGACGTCCTTTTCGGTGCCGTTGTCCTCGGACAGCAGCGAGGTGAAGTCGGCATCGCCGGTGATGATGGTATCGGCCGCTCCCATCCCGATCAGTGTATCTGCGCCGGTGCCGCCCGCCATCTCGGTGCCATTTGTCGACGCCTCGATCCGGTCGTTTCCGGAATCACCAAAAACGGCTCCGGCATAATAGCTTGCCTGCACATAGATCCTGTCGGAGCCTGAGCCGCCATGGATCTCGCCGTGTGCATAGATCGTGTCACTGCCCGCGCCGCCGTCCGCTGCCGCAAAGGTGTTCGTATTGGTGTAGAGCGTGTCGTTGCCGTTCCCGCCCATGACCTTCGAAAGGTATTGGCTGGGCCGGCCGTCGACTATGTCGTTGCCGTTCCCGCCATCGAGCATGGTGGTGTAGTAACCGGCGATCAGCGTATCGTTTCCGCCCATGCCCAGCACGGTGCTGAACTCGGTGTAGCCGGTCGAATGATCGCCAGCATTGATTGTGTCGCCAAAGTCGCTGCCCTGCACCCAGGTCAGGTTCTGGATGTTCTTGATGGTCCCGCCGCCGACCGTGACCACGTCCTGCGTGAAATCTGCCGTCACCCCCGACGCGGCACCCATGAAGCTTATCGAGAGGTAGTTCCCGTAATATTCGTACGAACCGCCGTCGACGTTGTCGCCATAGCCTGCGTAGAAGTGATCGTTGCCGTCGCCGCCGGTCAGGGTGTCCCGTTCCGTGCCGGTATCGAGGGAGATCGCGCGACCGAAGTATTCTCCGAACCGGGGTGCCCGGTCGGCTGAGGCGATGTAGTCGTCACCCCCGCCGCCACTCAGCGTGTCGGCACCGCCGCCGCCACTGATCATGTCGCCAGTCGCCGTGCCGGTGTAGGTGTCCTTGCCCGCAGTACCAAGGAAATCGGCCATCCTGCCCCCCGCGCCCGCAGACGCCCATATTGGTGTTCTCGCCGCAAGCGCCGTCCGGCAGATCCTCGCGCCCGCATCATCTGTGAAGCCGAGCCAGCCGCTTGGCAACAGCAGGATATAACCGCTTCGGTGTTCGTTTCGGCACGCCGTGCGCCGGGCGTCATTGCGCATTCACCTGCAAGCCGCCAAACACCGCAGCCGATGATTCCCCACGCCTTTGCCCGCTTTGCTCTGCTGCTCTTTGCCGCGCTCGCACTTGCTCCGGTGCCGCTTGCCGCCAAGTCACCCCCTGTCTGGGCGTTCGAGAAGAGCGACCTACCGCCCGATCCCGCCTTCCGCTTCGGCCGCCTCGCCAATGGCATGCGCTATGTGATCCGCCACAATGCCACGCCCAAAGCCACCGCCGAGGTGCGCTTGGCTGTCGATACCGGCTCGCTCGACGAACGCGATGGCGAGCGCGGCTTTGCCCACTTCGTCGAACACATGGCCTTCAACGGCAGCGCCCACGTGCCCGAGGGCGAAATGGTGAAGCTGCTCGAGCGCGAGGGGCTTGCCTTCGGCGCCGATACCAACGCGCAGACCAGCTTCGAGTATACGCTCTACATGCTCAGCCTCCCGCGCAATGAGGCCCGGCTCCTCGATACCGCGCTGATGCTGATGCGCGAGACGGCAAGCGAACTCGCCTTCGATCCCGCCGCGGTGGAGCGCGAGCGCGGCGTCGTCCTCTCCGAACTGCGCGACGGGCAAGGCTACGCGCTGGAGAACAGCAAGGATCAGATGGCCTTCGTCCATCCGCGCGCGCACTATCCCGATCGCTTGCCGATCGGCACGGTGGACTCGCTGAAGGGCGCCACCGCGGCCGCGCTCCGGGCGTTCTGGGCGCGCGAATATGTGCCTGCAAAGACCACGCTGATCGTCGTCGGCGATTTCGATGCCGATGCGGTGGAGGCCGCGATCAAGGCGCGCTTTGCCGATTGGCCCGCGCGCACGCCTGCCAAGCGCCCCGATCAGGGCCGTGTCCTCGTGGAGCAGCAGGGTGCCGCGCGCATCCACCTCGATCCCGCGCTTTCCGAACGGGTCACCGTCTCGCGCCATGGCCGCTGGCGCGACGAACCGGACACCGCCGAACAGCGCCACATCAATCTGCTGCGCCAGATCGGCTACGGGGTGATCAACCGCCGCCTTCTGCGGCTCAGCCGCATCGCCAAGCCGCCCTTCCGCGGCGCCGGGCTTGGCACCGGCGAGGTCTTCCGCATCGGCCGCACCACCAATCTCATCGTCGACACGGCGGACAAGGGCTGGCGCGATGGCCTCTTCGCCGCCGCGCAGGTCTACCGCGAAGCGCTCGACAAGGGCTTCACCGACGCCGAAGTTGCCGAACAGGTCGCCAATGCGCGCACCGGCATCGAGAATGCGGCCGCAGCCGCCGATACGCGCAGCAACGATGCGCTGGTCGGCGCCGTGCTGCTCCTGCTGCGCGACGACAAGGTGCCGACCACGCCAGCTTCGGTGCTCGAACGCTTCAACCGCAACGCTGCCGCGTTCACTCCCGCCGCGGTGCTTGCCGCGCTGCGGGCAGACGCGATCCCGCTCGCCAACCCGCTAGTCCGCTTCCAGGGCCGCACCGCGCCAGAAGGCGGCGAAAAAGCCCTCCGCGCCGTATGGGACGAGGCGATGGCCGCCCCCCTGCGCATCACCGTGCGCCAGCCCTCGGGCACCTTTGCCTATACCGATTTCGGCCCCCCGGGCACCATCGCCGCCGATACCACGCGCGCCGATCTTGGCCTGCGCCACATCCGTTTCGCCAACGGCGTCCGCCTCAATCTCAAGCGCACCGATCTCGAGAATGACCGCGTGCTGGTGCGCGTGTTCATCGATGGCGGCGAACTCATCGATACGCGCGCGAACCCCCTCGCCACCGAGATGACCGCGATGCTCCCCACCGGCGGGCTCGCGAAGCACAGCCAGGACGATCTGCAGACCCTGCTCGCCGGTCGCTCGGTCGGCACGAACATCACCGCCTCGGGCGATGCCTTCGCGCTGGGCGCGGGCACCACGCGGCGCGATCTCGAACTCCAGCTACAGCTCCTGGCCGCGCTGATCACCGATGCGGGCTGGCGCGCTTCGGCGGACGTCATCTACCACCAGTCGATGACCAACTTCTTCGCGCGGCGCGATGCGACCCCGGCTTCCGCGCTCGCCAACACGCTGCCCGGCGTGCTCTCGTCCGGCGATCCGCGCTTCACGCTCCAGCCGCCCGAAGCCTATCAGGCGATCACCATGGCGCAGCTCAAGGCCGCCATCGGCGACCGGCTGGCACAGGGCGCGATCGAGATCACGCTTGTCGGCGATTTCGATCCCGACGCCGCGCTTGCCATGGTCGCCCGCACCTTCGGCGCACTCCCCGCGCGCGAGCCGGAGTTCCGCCCCTACGAAGAGGCCCGCGAGCGCAGCTTCACCGCCACGCGCGGCCTCACCGTGATCCGCCACAAGGGCGAGGCCAACCAGGCCATCGTCCGCTACGTCTGGCCGACCACCGACGACCGCGATCCGGTCACGGCGATCGGCCTCGAACTCCTTCAGGAAGTCACCGGCGTCGCAGTGCTCGACACCGTGCGCGAGGCGCTCGGCAAGGCCTATTCGCCGGGTGCCTCGTCCTCGCTCAGCCGGGTCTGGCGCGGCTGGGGCACCTTCAGCGTCACCGCCTCGGTCGATCTTGCCGATGTCGCCGCCACGCGCGCGGCGATCGAGCGCACGATCGCGGATCTGGCCGCCCGCCCGATCGATGCGGACGTGCTCAGCCGCGCCCGCGCGCCGATGCGCGAGCGGCTCGACAACCTGCTCAAGACCAACGCCGGCTGGCTTGCCCTCACCGAACGCGCGCAGAGCCAGCCGGACCGCATCGCGCGCTATCAGCAGGCCCGTGCACGCCTCGACGCCCTCACCGGTGCCGACCTCCAGGCGCTTGCCCGGCGCTTCCTCGCCCCCGATCAGGCCGTCATCGCGCTCGTCCTCCCCGAAGGCGCCCCCGCCCCAGAACGGGCTCCGCCGCCTGCCCGTTAGGGAGGATGGGCGTTTCGACGTTTAGGCGTACCCTCCGTATTGAGGGCACTTGGCTCGCCGGAGGGTCTACCCGCCATGTTCACCCGTCTCGCATTCGCCGTCGCTGCGCTCGCCCTCGTCCCCACTGCCGCCTTCGCCGGCCATAGCGAGCTGGAAGTCCCGCCCGCGGACACCTTCCTGCTCGGCGGCGAACAGAAGGCCGACATGATCGTTTCCGGCCGCAACACCGGCCAGACCACCGTCTCCGTGCTCGCCGCGACGGATGGGTCCTCGCCCGAGATCCTGATCGCCACCGTCGCCCCCGGCGCCAGCTTCAAGCACGCCTACCGCCCTGGCGAGATCGCCGTGATCCGCAACAAGTCCTCCAGCGAAACCGCCCGCCTCAGCGTCGATTTCACCGGCAGCCCGTCCAGCCTCTCGATGGCCTACCTTCTCCCCCAGAAGGATTGAGCGCAGGGCGGGGTCAGGCCACCGTATCCTGATAGCGCCGCACGGCCACGAACCCGAGCAGCGCCAGCATCCCCGCCAACACGCCCATTTCGGGCACGGCATCGATGATCCCCCAGCCCTTCAGCATGATCCCGCGCACCAGCCGGATGAAATGCGTCGTCGGCAGCACTTCGGCCAGCGTCTGCGCCCAGCCCGGCATCCCGCGATAGGGAAAGGCAAAGCCCGAAAGCAGCACCGAGGGCAGGATGTAGAAGAAGCTCATCTGCATCGCCTGCAGCTGGCTCTGCGCCAGTGTAGACAGCGTGAAGCCGAGGCCAAGGCTCGTCACCATGAACAGCAAGGTCGCCCCCAGCAGGAGCGGCAAGGGCCCGGCGAACGGCACCTGAAACAGGAACCGCGCGGCCAGCAGGATCACGCTCAGTTGCACCACGCCGATCGCCAGATAGGGCACGATCTTGCCCACCATCACCTCGAAGGGCCTGAGCGGGGTCGCCAGCAGGTTCTCCATCGTCCCCTGCTCCACCTCGCGCGTCACCGATAGCGCGGTCAGCATCACCATCGTCATCGACAGCACGATGGCGAGGAGGCCCGGCACCACGTTGTGGCTGGTGATCCCTTCCGGATTGTAGCTGCGGTGCAGTACCAGATCGACCGGCGATGGCCCCGCCGCACGCGCTGCCAGCGGCCCGATCAGATCAAGCCCCAGCGCGGTGGAGACAGCCTCGCTGATCGCGCTGATTGCGGGGCCGGTCGCGGCTGGATCGGTCGCGTCCGCCGTTACGAGCAGTTGCGGCCGCCGCCCGCGCACCAGATCGCGGCCGAAATCGGCGGGGATCGTCACGACGAACTGCACCTTTCCCTCCTGCAGCAGCGCCTCGCCCGCGCCGGGGCTTTCCACCAGCTCGGTCACCTTGAAATAGGTCGTGTTCCGCAGCGCCGCATCGATCGAGCGCGCAAAGACAGAACTGTCCCCACGCTCGATCGCCATCGGCAGCCCACGCGGATCGTTGTTGATCGCATAGCCGAAGATCATCAGCTGCATCAGCGGCATGACCAGCATCATGCCCACCGTGCCCCGGTCGCGCAGCATCTGCCGCACTTCCTTGAACACCATCGC
>NZ_JAIXZS010000080.1 GCF_027489515.1 Novosphingobium sp.
CAGTCGATGCCCTGTGGAAGGCCGTCGGATCAATCTGCGAACTCTACCATCCAGACGAATGCTGGAACTACCTCAAGGCAGCAGGATACGTTGCAGATTAAACGCACGACGCTCTAGCGCAACTCCATCAGCAGTTCGCGCAGCGTCGACAAGCGCATGGATGTTTATCGTCAGCCCACCCAGCGAGCGCCCCGCGCAGCTTGTTTGGCAGTAACGGTTCAATCACCGTCCACGCGGAACCCGGCAGTTCGTGATGACGCTGGCTCATCCTCAGCTCTCCACACGGAGCTTGAATCAGACCTCTCATCAGATGGCTGGTGATTTACAAGAGCGTGAACCAGACTATCCGTTCATGCATCAGCGGCGCTCGAAGAAGTCGACTGCCTCATGGGCGGCTTTGTCGTAGGCTGCGAGCGAACTCCGCGATGCCACAAAATCGCCACTTCTTTGCTGAGCGAAGTAGGCAGCAAGATGCCCGAAAGCTCGCTGGCACAAAATGTTGCGATCATCATCGCGATCGCCGCTGTTGAGGCGGAAAGTTCGGTAGTTTTCCCACCCGTAGCCGACGCAGGCCGGATGCTGATCCAGCCAGTCGACCTTGCCGTTGTGCTCTGCCGCTATGCGCCCGGCAACGTCCTCGGGAGCCGCGCGCACCGGCAACGGATTGAATGCGCCTTTACGGTACTCTTTTTCGAGCTCGTCGGCCGAGCGTCGCATTTCGGCGATATCTTCGGCAGGCAGTTTGCCTTCCATCTGATCTGCTGTGATCCGCAGTTGGCGAACGGTGTCAGCCATCGTTGAACCATTTCCCTGTGCCAAAAGCGGCTGTGCAGAAAGAACTGTCAAAGCTGCAAAAAGCTTGAAAATTATCCTCATGTTGCAATCTCCATGACCCTGCGATCTTTACTTTTCAGGCCGTCAATTGATGTCGGATCGCCACAACGCGTTCCCAGACTCGGTCGGGTTCCGGGACGACAAGATCGAACACGGTTTCGAACAGATCTTCGAGCTGATCAGCGCTATCGAGGCGTTCTTCGCACAGGCCGACAGCCGTTATCTTCCGCAAAACGTCGTTCTGGAGGCTGACATAGCCGTCGGATGTATGCCGGAAGACCGCCAAAGCGTTTGTGAATGGTGACGCCGGGTCGCGCATCAACCAGTCATGCATGCCAACCATCGCTGCTTCGTTCTGGTAGTCAGCTTTGAAATCCATGCTCCGCGCGATCCCGTGGGCATGATTGTGGAAACGCATCCAACCGTCCGGTGTCTCGGATATCGCGAAGTCGAAGCCCCGTTGGTGGACGGCGCCAGGAGCGATGGGAACGGGTTCAATAAGTGCATCCGCCACGCCAACTTCGGCGAGATAAGGGCGATCCAGGTCAACACGCAGCGTCAGGTGATTGCCTATCGCAATATCCCCCAATTTGGGTCGGTCAACGCACCCGCAGAGGCGAGTAACCCTGAACCCTAATGCAGTGAGCGCCGCGCCGAATAGCCCGTTCATCTCGTAGCACCAGCCCCCTCGCCTGCCCACCACCATCTTTGTGAAGGCGGCTGCAGTTGTCACGGATGAGGGCCAGCCCATGAAGGCATCAAGAGCTTCCCACGTAAAACTCATAAGGTGGGCGCGGTGCAGTTCCGACAATCCATGAATATCAAGTGAAACGGGTCGGTCGATGCCAATCCGGGCCAGATAGCTATCGAGTTGACCGCTGCTGAGTGTCATCTCGGTTATATTCGAAGGTTCAGTGGGCATGTATTTTCTCTGCCTGATTTTGAAATCTATTCACTAGTCCTGACGAACTTCAGCATATCGACGCCCTGCAGGCCGGCCACCGAGGACATGGAGAACCCGGTAGTCCGCTGGAGCTTTTGATCGAAGGTGATGACCATGTCGTCGCGCAAGGCGCCGCTCCGGGACGTGACCAGCGCTCGGTAGTTTTCGCCCGTCAGCCACTGGAGCCGGAAGGTCACCTGATCCGGCGCATCCGGGTCCTCAAGGTCGAGGCGGTATCCGTTGGCGTCCCGCGACAGCTGGAAATGGGTGCGAAGGTCGCGGCTAAGGTATCGGCCTTGAGTGAGCGGCTTGGCTGGTGCCGGGGCAACCCTCTCGAATCGCATCGTCTCCCTGTTTTCGATCGCTAGGAGCAGCCTGTCATCCGAAACCCACGTCAAGTCCGCCCGCCCGAGAGGGGTGCTCGCGAGCAGCGCCTTTCCAGATCCGGAGAACCCGATCGGGCCGCCGCGCGTAAAGAGATCGACCACTGTGACTTCGCCAGATCGCCCGACCGAAACCAATTCCCCGCCTGCCGAGCGGAAAAGAGCAGTTGTCTCGGGAGCAGAAGGCGGCTTCATTGGTGACGCGGCCACCGGCTTTTGCGCGGGCAAGCCCATTGCCACATCTGCCGCCTGGCCCGCCAGTTCGGCAAAGTTTGCGACATTCGCATTGCAAAGCAAAGCGATCGAGATCCGGGATCGAGGAAGGGCCCAAAGCTCGGCATAGTATCCTGCGGTTATGCCGCCGTGGTGAAAGACAGGCTGCCCCGAGCGATCCGAGAGGATGATTCCGCTGCCATATGGCCGCGTGCTGCCATCATTGAGCTGTCCAGGCGCGAGCAAATGCCGGGTTACGAAGTCGGAGAGCGCGCCCGAGATCAAGGCAGTGTTCCAGCGCTCCAGATCCGCCACTGTCGTTAGCAGGGCGCCATGTCCATATGTATTCTCCGTCGGCATGAACAGTTCGTAGCCTGCAGCCGCCGGTCGATATGCCATGGCCCGGCCGGAAACGAGGGTCCTCGCATCGTTGCGCCAACTGGTCGCAGTCATCCCCAAAGGCTTGAAGAGGCGCTGCCTGCCGAACTCTGTTGCCGACATTCCGCTGACCCGTTCAACGATCCGGGTGAGGAGGACATAGTTGCTGTTGTTGTATTCGAAGTGGTCACCTGGTTCGAAGTTCAGGCTGCGTTGCCCTGCAATCAAGGCAAAGGCCGTGTCATTGTCATGAACAGTGCGATAGAAACGAGGGTATCCCTTGAGCGCAAGAAGCGTGCCGTACTCTCTTATTCCGCTGATATGATGAAGCAGGTGATAGATTGTCACGGGGCGATTGTAGACCGGCATCTCCGGCAAGTATCTGCGGATGTCATCGTCCAGCGACAGCTTGCCGTCCTCTGCGAGGAGCAGCACCTGAGCTGCCATGAATTGTTTCGCAACCGACCCTGCCTCCGATATCGTGTCGATGCGGAACGGAACCTGCCGCTCGAGATCCGAATACCCGCTGCGGTATGCGCGGGCTGTCCAGTGTCGCAAGCAAAGCGCTGTCAGAACTGTTGATCTCAACATGGACAGCCGAACGCGCATGCTGCTTTCTGCCTGCAACTTCTTGGTCACCATCACACGTCTGCGCAACAAGCTGACCCTGATCGTCGACAAGCGCGACAAGGTCAGAATGGGGATCGGCCGCAGTCCCGGCGACAAAACTTCGGCGCTGGAGGTGACGGAACGGCTTGGAGCGGCAGCTGGCAGAGGGCAGGCGGCGGGTCAGCCCAAGCATATCGTGAAGCCGTAGGAGGTTGAAACGCATCGCGAACTTGAGCGCACGTTCACAAAGGTGGTGCCCTTCGAGATGGGAATTTGAGATTGGAACTCTGCTGGTCCAAATCCCAGATCTGGTGTTAGCGAGACGTCCAGAAATCTAAGGGCTACTCAGTCTGCCGATACTGAGCCCCCCGAAGTGCTGGAGGCCGTGCGCAAGATCGAGGCGAGGGGACAATTGCTAGCTTGCATGTTCGCTTGAAGATTCGAGGCCGCTGCTGACCTTCCGGAGTACGAATTCGCGTTTGTGACGCGACGCCCGCAAAGCGTGCTCGATCGAGGGCTTGGCCGACCTGATCTCTTCCACCGGAGCCCGCAACATGCCACATCGCGGGGCGGGAGAGCATGCACGATGACATGGCAAGCCGAGATCGATGAACTGCGCCGGCGCGAGGCGATGGCCGAGAAGATGGGCGGGGCCGAGAAGGTCGCGCGCCAGCACGGACGCGGCAAGCTCGATGCACGGGCGCGGATTGCCGGGCTTGTCGATGCGGGATCGTTCCGCGAGATCGGCAAGATTGCCGGCAAGGGGCACTATGATGCCGAGGGCAATCTCGTCGACCTCAGCGCCTCGAACCTGATCTTCGGCCGTGCGAATATCGAAGCCCGCCCGGTGGTGGCCTCGGCGGATGATTTCACCGTGCGGGGCGGGGCGGCCGATGCCGCGATCCACCGCAAGTTCGCCCAGTGCGAGAAAATGGCGCATTCGCTGGGCATTCCGCTGATCCGCATGATCGATGGTACTGGCGGCGGCGGTTCGGTGCGCACGCTGGAGGAAATCGGCGCGACCTATGTGCCGGCGACCCCTGCCTGGTCCGATGTCGTGCGCAATCTCGACAGTGTGCCGGTGGTCGCGCTCGCGCTCGGGCCGACCGCGGGCATGGGTGCGGCGCGGCTGGTGGCGAGCCATTATTCGATCATGGTCAAGGGCCTCTCGCAGGTCTTCGCGGCGGGCCCCGCAGTGGTCGATGCGCTGCCAGGGCAGACCGGCGCGGAGGCGAGCGACAAGGAAAGCCTTGGCGGCAGCGTGATCCACACCCGCAACGGCGTGGTCGACGAGGAAGTGGCGAGCGAGGCAGAAGCGTTCCAGCGGGCGCGGCGGTTCCTCTCCTACCTGCCCAGCCGCGTCGGCCAGCATGCGCCTCGCACCGAACCCCACGATGCCGTCGACCGGCGCGAGGCGTTCCTGCTTTCTGCCGTCCCGCGCGATCCCAAGCAGGTCTATTCGATGCGCCGGGTGGCCGAGGCGCTGGCCGACAAGGGCAGCGTGTTCGAGATGGGCCGCCAGTGGGGCCGCGCCGCGATCACCGCTTTTGCCCGGTTCGACGGCTGGCCGGTGGCGCTGCTCGCCAGCGACCCCACGTTTCTGGGCGGATCGTGGGAAGCGCGCACTTCGGAAAAGGTCGAGCGCTTCGTGAAGCTGGCCGATCAGTTCCGCCTGCCGATCATCCACCTCGTCGACAATCCCGGCTTCATGATCGGTCTTGCGGCAGAAAGCAGCGGCACCATCCGCTACGGCGTGCAGGCGATGAACGCGATCTACCGCGCGACGGTGCCGCTCGCGTCGGTCATCGTGCGGCGGGCCTATGGCATCGCAGGGAGCGCAATGAGCAATGCGGATGCCTTCCAGTACCGCTTTGCCTGGCCTTCAGGCGATTGGGGGAGCCTGCCGATCGAGGGCGGGATCGAGGTTGCCTACAAGGCCGAGATCGAAGCAGCCGATGACCCGGCGGCGCATCTCGCGCTGATCCGTGAACGGCTGAACCGGGTGCGCTCGCCCTTCCGCACGGCCGAGCATTACGGCGTCGAGGACATCATCGACCCGCGCGATACACGCCCGCTACTGTGCGAATTCGCCGGGCTGGCGTGGGCGAAGCTGGGGGCTGACTGAAGAGGCGCCGCCAATCGGATTTGGCGCGGGGCCGGTTTCGTCTATGGCAGCCCCTGCAGATGAGCCAGGTGGTGTGTGGCAGACGGCAGGTCAGACAAGTCGCGCAGGTTGGAACTCGGACGGCAGCGCCGCGCGAGGACGCGCGCGAAGATCATTGCCGCGGCGTTCGAACTGTTCGGCGAGGATGACGGCCTCCATTCGCGGATCGAGGATGTGGCGCAGCGCGCCGGGATCACGCGCGCGACCTTCTATGATCACTTCTCGGGCATGGCCGAGCTGCGCGATGCCGTCACCTATGAGGTCACCCACGATTTCCTCACCGCCGTGAGTCACACGCTTGATACACTGGCCGACCCGCGCGAGCGCATTTCGGTCGCGATCCGCTTCTACCTCGACCGGGTGCGCAAGGTGCCGGGTTGGGGCCGCTCGATGATCAATCTCAGCGCCAACGGCATCATCTTCGGCGCCGAGACCTTCCGCGAGGCCGAGCAGACCGTCGCCACCGCGATCGCAGCGGGTCAGCTTTCGATCACCGACCCCGCGCTGGGCCGGGACGCCGTGCTCGGCACCACGATTGCCGCCATTTCGACCATGCTGCGCGAGGAGCGCGGGGCGGACTATGCCGAGGAGGTGGTCGCGTTGATCCTTGTCGGGCTGGGCGTGGCGCCGGGCGATGCCGATGCAATTGCCCGCCGTCCGCTGCCGGAGCTGCTATTCCCGCCGCCAGTTGAATCAATTTGACGTTATGCAAGATTGAATTTATCCCGATCCCGATCTGACACCATTTCGGATTTCAGATGCGTGCCCGGCTGAGCGCAGAACGGGAACGCGCCGACGGGAGAAACGGGATGCGTTGGAATGCGGGACGGCTGCGCCTGGCAGCGGCCACGCTGGCGTTCGGCCTGACAGCGGGGCCCCAGGCGAACGCTGAAACACCGCCGCCGCCGCCGCGCGCGCCAGCGGTGGTCTATGCGAAGACTTGCGGTTATTGCCACGGCCAGCACGTGGCGCCGGTGATCCGCGGACGCGCGATCCCGACCGAGATGACCACCGCGATCGTGCGGCGCGGTCAGCGCGCGATGCCCGCGTTCCGGCCCACCGAAATCAGCAATGCCGAGCTTGGCGCGCTTGCCGCTTGGCTCAAGGCCGCGAAGGCCGATCCGAAGGAGCATGACCAATGACGGGGCTCACGCGCCGCGATCTCATCCGCACCGGCGCGGTGGGAGCCGCGCTGATGGGTTCCGGAGCCATGGCCTCGCCGCTCGACGGGCCGCGCCAGCTGCCCGCGCATCTGGACAAAGGCGCCTTTGCCGCAGCCGTCGCGGAACTGCGCGCGGTGGTGGGGGCGGATTGGGTCTTTGCGGACCCGGAAAGCACGCTGCCTTATGCCAAGAGTTCGACGCCGGATCCCCGGCACGAACATGTGCCATCAGGTGCGGTGGCACCGGGGTCGGTCGAGGAAGTGCAGGCCATCCTCAAGATCGCCAACAGGTACAAGCTCCCGCTCTGGACGGTCTCGACCGGCAAGAACATGGGCTACGGCTGCGCGACGCCGGCGAGCAGCGGGCAGATGGTCCTCGATCTCAAGCGGATGAACCGGATCATCCACATCGATGCCGAGCTCGGAACTGCGCTGGTCGAGCCGGGGGTGACCTACCAGGACCTCCACGACTACCTTGAGGCGAACAACCTGCCGTACTGGCTGGATGTGCCGACGGTGGGCCCGATCGTCTCGCCGGTGGGCAACACGCTGGAGCGCGGCGTGGGCTATACACCCTATGGCGACCACTTCTTCATGCAGTGCGGGATGGAAGTGGTGCTGGCCGATGGCACGCTGGTGCGCACCGGCATGGGCAGCGTGCCGAATTCGACGACGTGGCAGGCGTTCAAATGGGGTTACGGGCCCTATGTCGACGGCATCTTCACGCAATCGAACTTCGGCGTCGTCACCAAGCTGGGCTTCTGGCTGATGCCGAGACCGCCCGCGTTCAAGCCGTTCATGGTGCGGCATGGTGAGATGGCCGATGTCGCCAAGATCGTCGATGCGATGCGGCCGTTCCGGATGAGCAACCTCATCCCCAATGTCGTGCTGATGATGGGCGCGGCCTACCAGATCGCGATGTTCCACCGGCGTGAGGAGCTGTGGGACAAGCCTGAAAGCATTCCCGAGGATGTCGTGCGCGATTTCGCGAGGAAGCACGGCCTCGGCATGTGGAACACCTATTTCGCGCTCTATGGCACCGACGAGATCATCGCAGCCATCGAACCCATCGTGCGGCGTGCATTCGAAGCTTCTGGCGGCGAGGTCCTGACCGAGAAGGAAATGGCCGGCAACCTGTGGTTCGAGCACCACAAGAACCTGATGAGCGGCCAGCTCACGCTCGAGGAAAAGGGGATCATGCGCTGGCGCGGCGGGGGCATGGTGTGCTTTGCGCCGGTTGCGCCCGCCAAGGGCGTGGAGACGCAGCAGCAGACGCAGCTCGCGAGAGAAATCCTCGGACGCTACGGCTTCGACTATTCGGTGGCCTACGCCATCGGCGGGCGCGAGCTGCACCACCTCATCTTCATCCAGTACGACAAGGAAGATCCCGCCGAGGAGAAGAAGGCCGACGACTGCATCCGCGAGATGATCACCCGCTTCGGCGCGCGCGGCTGGGCGAGCTACCGCACTGGGGTCAACACGATGGACCTCGTCGCGCAGCAATATGGCGAGGCAAACCGCGCGCTCAATGCGCGGCTCAAGCAGGCGCTCGATCCCAACCATATCCTTTCGCCCGGCAAGCAGGGCATCGCCTGAGACCGGCAGCCACTTCGGCAGACTTTGGGGGCTGCGCCTGCGCCCCGCAGTTTGCTAGAGGGCACGGATGACCATCGTGGTGACCGGTGCCGGCGGCTTTGTCGGGCAAGATCTGGTGCGGCAGCTGCTCGCGGCGGGCCAGTCTGTTGTCGGACTCGATACCATGGCGGACGGCATTCCGGCGGGCGCCCGCGTGGTTGCCGGCGATCTCGGCGATCCGGCGACGCGCGCGGCGGCGCTGGCGAAGGGGTGCAGGGCGCTGATCCACCTTGTCACGGTGCCCGGCGGCGCGGCGGAAGCCGATCCTGCCGCCTCGCGCCGCATCAATGTCGATGCGATGTACGATCTGCTGCTCGAAGCGGCGGAGGCGAGCCCCGGACTGCGGGTCGTGTTTGCCAGTTCGATCGCGGTCTTCGGCGATCCCATGCCGCCGCAGGTCGACGATATGACGCCGCTCTCGCCCAGGATGATCTACGGCGGGCACAAGGCGATGATGGAGCAAGCGGTGGCGATGCTCTCCAACCGCGGCCTGATCGATGGGGTTACCGTGCGGCTGCCGGGCATTCTCGCGCGGCCCAAGGGGCCATCGGGCCTCAAGTCCGCCTTTATAAGCGACCTGTTCCATGCGCTGAGGGCCGATGCGCCGTTTGTCTGCCCGGTTTCCGCGCGCGCCACGATCTGGGCGCAATCGGGCACGCGCTGCTCGGCGAACCTTGCCCATGCGCTGGTGCTTGATGCCGCGCTCATGCCTCCGACCCGCGCGGTGACACTGCCGGCGCTGCGCATCACGATGGGCGATCTGGCCGCCGAGGTGGCCCGGCAGTGCGGCGTCTCCGAAGCGCTCGTCACTTACGCGCCCGATGCCGCGCTTGAAGCCATGTTCGGCGCGCAACCGCCGCTTGAAACCCCGGCGGCGGAGCGCGCCGGTTTCGCGCATGATGGCGATCTGGAAAGTCTCGTTTCGCGCGCACTCGCCGCGCTCTGACGGCAAGCGGTGGGTTCTCAGCCCGGCATGATCGCGGCGGAAGGCGCTGCGGCTAGCGCCGCCGCCGCGATCATCAGAGAGCCGATCAGGCGCCGAAGCCGCCGTCGATGGTTTGCAGCGAACCGGTGATCATCGCGCCGTGCGGACCGGCGAGATAGGCGCTGAGTTCGGCGATTTCGTCGGCCCGGGCGTGGCGCTTGATGGCCATGAAGCTGTGCATCATAGCAGCCATCGGCCCCTCGGCGGGGTTCATGTCGCTATCGGTCGGCCCCGGCTGGATGCTGTTCACGGTGATGCCGCGATCCCCGAAATCGCGGGCGAGGCCGCGCACCATGCCCTGGACGGCGGACTTGGTCATGGCATAGGCCGCTCCGCCCGCGAAGGGCATCCGGTCGCCGTTGACCGAGCCGATCACGATGATGCGCCCGTTTTCGTTCATCCGCCGCGCGGCTTCCACTGCAGCGTGGTAGGGCGCGCGGATGTTGACGTCGATCATGTGGTCGATGGCATCGGGATCGAGCGTCAGCGGATCGCCCATGACAAGTGTGCCGGCGTTGATCACCAGCACGTCGAGCGCACCGCGGCTGGCGATCGTGGCAGCTAGCGCGTCACGGTCGGCGCTGTTGGCCTGGATCGCTACGGCGCCGGTCTCGGTGGCGAGCGCCTCTGCGGCATCGCGCGATCCCGCGTAGGTGAAGGCGGTGGCGGCCCCGCCGGCGGCAAAGCGGCGCACGATTGCGGCGCCGATGCCCCGGCTGCCACCGAGGATGAGGACGTTCTTTGCGGTAAGGTCAGTCATGATCATTCTCCTGGTCTTGAGCGGGTCCGATTTGGCAGCATCCGATAATCCGGTGCGTCCATGACCCTCTGCTGGACCTGAAGATGCCGATGATGCATCGTTCGCACTAGCCGCCGGATCTGGATTCAAGCTGACGGAAAAGCCGAACAATGATCAAGCTTGATGGGGTTGCCGCGTTCGTCACAACGGTCGATGCCGGCTCGATCAGTGCGGCGGCGCGGCGATTGGGGCTGGCCAAGTCCGTGGTCAGCGAGCGACTGGCCGAGCTTGAGCGCACGCTTGGCGCGACGCTGATCCAGCGCTCCACCCGCCGCCTCGCACTGACCAACAGCGGCGAGACGTTCCTGCCCCGCGCGCAGCGGATCCTGCGGGAGGCCGAGGCGGCCGCGGCAGAGCTTGATGCCAGCAGCGGCAAGCTCGCCGGGCCTCTGCGGCTCTCGGCGCCGGTCGGGTTCGGCACGCTGCATCTGGGGCCGGCGCTGGCGCGGTTCCTCAAGGATCACCCTGATATCGAGCTTTCGCTGGAACTTGATGATGCCTTTGTCGATGCGGCGACCGGCGGGTTCGATGCGGTGCTGCGGCATGGCGCGATCGGGGATGGACGACTGATCGCGCGGCGCCTTGCCACGAGCCGCCGCCTGCTGGTGGCGGCGCCCGACTATCTAGCCGCCCATGGGGTGCCGAGGAGCCTTGCCGATCTCGAGGCGCATCGCGGGATACTCTATGCCAACCGCTCGGGCGACTGGCGCTTTGCGGCCGGGCAGGGCTGGACGGTGATCCGACCGCAGCCGGCGCTCAGAGTGAACAATGGGCTGGTCATGCGCGATGCGGCGCTGGCAGGGCTTGGGCTTGCGCTGCTGCCCACTTTCTTCGTCCACGAGGAGGTGCGGCGAGGCGCGCTGGTCGAAGTGAACCCCGGATGGCCTGCCGAAGGCGCCGAACTGTTTTTGACTTATCCGCGCGACCACGGTGCTTCTGCCAAGATCCGCGCGCTCGGCGATTGCCTGCGCCGCAGCTTTGGCGATCCGCCGTATTGGGAAGCGCCCTGAGACACAAAAAAAGCCCCTCCGGTAAGGGAGGGGCTTCGAGGCTTTGCACGTCAATGCTGGTTCAATGTCCAGCTTGCGCCGCCAAAGCTGCGAGCAGCAGCAGTGCGACGATATTGGTGATCTTGATCATCGGGTTGACGGCGGGACCGGCGGTGTCCTTGTAGGGATCGCCGACGGTGTCGCCCGTCACCGCAGCCTTGTGGGCATCGCTGCCCTTGCCGCCGTGGTGGCCGTCTTCGATGTACTTCTTGGCGTTGTCCCACGCGCCGCCGCCCGAGGTCATCGAGATGGCGACGAAGAGACCGCCGACGATCACGCCGAGGAGCAGCGCGCCGAGCGCGGCGAAGCCGTTCTCCTGGCCCGCGACAGCGGCGATCACGAAGTAGACCACGATCGGCGCGAGCACCGGCAACAGCGACGGGATGATCATTTCCTTGATCGCGGCCTTGGTCACGAGATCGACAGTCCGCGCGTAGTCGGGCTTCGTCTCGTAAGTCATGATACCGGGATTTTCGCGGAACTGGTCGCGCACGTCCTTCACCACGTCACCCGCGGCGCGGCCCACCGCAGTCATGCCCATCGCACCGAAAAGGTAAGGCAGGAGCGCGCCGAGCAGGAGGCCGACGATCACGTAGGGGTTTTCGAGGCTGAACGAGACCTGGAGATCGGGGAAGAACTCGCGCAGGTCGGTCGTGTAGGCAGCGAAGAGCACCAGCGCGGCAAGGCCGGCCGAACCGATCGCATAGCCCTTGGTGACGGCCTTGGTGGTGTTGCCCACCGCGTCGAGCGCGTCGGTCTTCTCGCGGACCGAATCGTCGAGGCCGGCCATTTCGGCAATGCCACCGGCGTTGTCGGTGACAGGGCCGTAAGCGTCGAGCGCGACGACCATGCCGGCCAGCGCCAGCATCGCAGTGGCGGCATAGGCGATGCCCATGAGGCCGGCGAGCTTGAAGGCGATGATGATGCCGGCGCAGATCACCAGCGTGGGCATGGCGGTCGATTCAAGGCTGATCGCAAGGCCCTGGATCACGTTGGTGCCGTGGCCGGTTTCCGAAGCCTTGGCGATCGAGCGCACCGGGCGGTAGTTGGTCCCGGTGTAGTACTCGGTGATCCAGATGATGAGGCCGGTGATGACAAGGCCGAGCAGCGCGCAGTAGAACAGGATGCGGCCGTTGTAGGCTTCCCCGCCAATGGACGCTTCCATGTCGCCGCCGAGGCTGTGGGCAATGGCCCACCAGATCGCCGGAACGGAGAGCACGGCGGTGACAAGGAAGCCCTTGTACATCGCGCCCATGATGTTGGTGCCGCCGCCGAGGCGGACGAAGTAGGTGCCGATGATCGAGGTGACGATGCACACGCCGCCGATCAGGAGCGGCATGGCCATGAGATCGAGCAGGTTGGGCGCGCTCTTGAGGAGCAGCGCGGTGAGCACCATGGTGGCGCCGACGGTGACGACATAGGTCTCGAACAGGTCGGCGGCCATGCCGGCGCAGTCACCCACGTTGTCGCCCACGTTGTCGGCGATCACGGCGGGGTTGCGTGGGTCATCCTCGGGGATCCCGGCCTCGACCTTGCCGACGAGGTCGGCGCCGACGTCAGCAGCCTTGGTGAAGATGCCGCCGCCCAGACGCGCGAAGATCGAGATGAGCGAGGCGCCGAAGGCAAGCGCGGTAAGCGCCTGCACGACAGTGCGGTCGGTGCCGTTCACGGTGTAGCCGGCGGGGCCGGTGAGATACCAGAAGAACACCGCGATCGCGAGGAGTGCGAGGCCCGCCACGAGCATGCCGGTGATCGCGCCCGCGTTGAATGCGAGCGTGAGGCCCTGCTGCAGGCCCTTCTGCGCGGCGGCCGCGGTGCGCACGTTGGCGCGGACCGAGATGTTCATGCCGATGAAGCCGGCGACGCCCGAAAGCACCGCGCCGATCACGAAGCCCACGGCCGAGATCGTTCCAAGCGCAGCGGCGACGATGACGGCGACGACAACGCCGACGATTGCGATCGTGGTATACTGGCGGCGAAGGTAGGCTTGGGCACCTTCCTGGATCGCCGCGGCGATTTCCTGCATCTTGGCGTTGCCGGCATCGGCGCCGAGCACCTGCTGGCTGGTGATGAAGCCATAGACAATGGCCAGCAGCCCCAAGGCTATTGCGGTTACGGTTAAACTCACTTCAGACACCCCCTTGTTTTACCGTGCTGTTTCAGCCGGTCCCCGTCGTTCGCGGGTCGGGCGGGAGGCTAGTGCATAATTTTCACGCCGCAAGCCTTTGCGTGTGATTTTTCAGCAATGTTCGTAGCCGAGCGGGCCTTCAGGCGGGGCGCCGCCAAGCAGCAGCGGCGCATCGGCGCGCGGCGTGACGGTGCCAATGCGATGTGCCGGGCAGGGCGGCAGGATGCCGGCGGGAAGTGTAAACAGCAGTTCGTAGTCGTCACCCCAACTGAGCGCATCGCGGCGGCGTTCCGGCGGCAGCGCCACGGGGAGGGGCATCGCGCTGGGATCGAGCGCAAAGGTTGCGCCGCTTGCTTCTGCCATGCGGGTGGCATCGAGGAGAAGACCGTCCGAGACGTCCATCATTGCGGTGACGAGCGGCGCCAGCGCTCGGCCTTCGGCAAGACGCGGAACGGGGCGGCGGTAAGCGGATGTGTCCGCCGATGTGTTACCGGCACGAAGCGCCTCGAAGGCGAGCATCGCCCCTCCGACCGGACCGGTGATCCAGATGCCGTCCCCCGCCTGCGCGCCGCTGCGCGAGGGGACGGGCAGGTGCGTGGCGCGGCCAAGCGCCGTGAGCCCGAGCGTCTGGGGACCGGGATTTCGCACGGTATCCCCGCCCAGTAGCGGGACGCCGAAGTGGGCGAGCGCTGCGCCTAACCCTCCAGCAAAGCCGGCGTTGTCTGCCGCGAGGGTATAGCCGAGCAGGACGCCGAGCGGCTCGGCGCCCTTGCTCGCTAGATCCGACAGATTGGTGGCGAGAAGTTTCCACGCGACATCCGCCGGATCCTGCCCGGGGAGCCAGTGGACGCCTTCGACCATCATGTCGTGGGTGAGGACGAGCGTTTCCCCGCGCACCTCCAGCACCGCGCAATCATCGGCAAGGCCGCGCGCCGCGGGGTGGGTGGCCAGGCCCCGCAACGCGGCGATGAAGGCGGCCTCACCCGACAAATCAATCCCCCGTAAACACCGGTGCGCGCTTTTCGAGGATCGCGTTGACGGCTTCCTTGTGGTCCGCCGTCTCGTGCACGATCGCCTGGAACGCGGCCGAAAGCTCGAGCACGTCGCCCGCGCGGCCATGCTGGGCCTCGCGCAGCAGACGCTTGGTCAGGCGCAGGGCGCGCGGGCTGTTGGCGGCGATTTCCTCGGCGAGCGCAACCGCCTTCTCCATCAGCTGGTCCGCCGGCACGACATCGCCGACAAGACCGATGCTCTGCGCATAGGCCGCGTCAAAGGTGCGCCCCGTCAGGAACAGTTCCGCCGCCTTCGAATAGCCGACGATTTTCTGCAGCGTCCACGCGCCGCCATCGCCGGGGATGATGCCGACCTTGATGAAGCTCGCTGCCATCTTGGCGCTGTCTGCCGCCACGCGCAGATCGCACACGCAGGCAAGATCGAGACCAAGCCCGATGGCATGGCCGTTGATCGCGGCGATCATCGGCACTTCGCAATCAAGCATGGCGCGGGTCGCGCGCTGGACGCCGCGGCGGTAGTTCGCGGCGGTCGAATCGGGCTGATCGAGCGGGCCGATGCCCTTGCGGTCGCGGATGCCCTTGATGTTGCCGCCGGTGCAGAAGGCGCGGCCCGCGCCCGTCAACACGATGGCGCTGACCGAACGGTCGTTCGAGAGGCGGAAGAACGTGTCGACGATGTTGTCGCAATCTTCCAGCGTGCCGATCGCGTTCATCGATTCCGCGCGGTCCATGGTGAGGATGGCGACGCGCCCGCGGCGCTCTTCGTGCAGGAACGGGGTGGTCATCTTGGCTACTCTCCCAATTGCCCCTCTGGGCGTCTCCATATGGTCGTCAATTGGCAATCTTGCGATTGCGATGGCCCGCGCGCTGCCATAGTGACGGCAGCGATGCAAATATTCCCGCTCCATCCGTTCCTCCCCGAGGGGGACATTCCCGCCCTGCGCCAACAGGTTCGCGACCTTGTGGCTAGCCACGAAGCCCGCTGGCCGATCGAACTGCGCGCCAACTGCTGGTTCAGCTTCGACGAGGAGTTTTCCAAGGCGCTCGGCAGCGCCGGCCTCCTCGGCATGACCTGGCCCAAGCAGTATGGCGGGCACGAGCGCACGATGCTCGAACGCTATGTCGTGCTGGAAGAGCTGCTCGCAGCGGGCGCGCCTGCCGGTCTCCACTGGATCGCTGACCGCCAGACGGGGCCGCTCCTCCTGCGCTACGGCACCGAGGCGCAGCGCGAGAAGTATCTGCCGGGCATGGCGCGCGGCGAGATCTACGCCTGCATCGGCCTCTCCGAACCGGGTTCAGGCTCGGACCTTGCGAGCGTGCGCACTTCGGCGAAGAAGACCAACGAAGGCTGGCGCATCAACGGCCAGAAGGTGTGGACCAGCGGCGCGCACAAGAGCCACGCCGCGCTCACCCTGCTGCGCACCGAGGAAGGCAGCGAGCGCCA
>NZ_JAIXZS010000090.1 GCF_027489515.1 Novosphingobium sp.
AACCCGAACCCGAAGATCAGCCGAATGTGCTTTGCCCATGATCCACCTCCAATGAGGGTGAATCACAAATCACAAACAATGGGAATCCCACGATTCAGATTTTCCGCAGGACGCTCTAGGCACCGCTGCGCGGCCTGATCCGTGCAAACAGCGCGTGGCAAACCGCAATCCCGGCAAAGGTCGCCAGCACGTCCTGCCAGTCAAACACCAGATTGCGGCTCGCCGTTTGCACGGCTTCCCAGGCCAGCAGCCCCCCGCCGCTGATGGCTGCGCTCACCCGGAAACGCTGCCGCTCCCCCACGCCATCGGTGCCGGGCCGCTGTTCGGACCACACCCCCAGCAGCACGAAGGTGATCGCGATCGCTGCCGCGAAGTTGGGTCCGACGCCGATTAGGTAGGTGAGCACCGCGCCGTGTTGGAGGTGCTCCTGCCGCGCCCATTGCACCAGCGTGAGCAGCGCAAGCCCGCCCAGCCCCGCCAGGCCATACCGTGTCGACAGCTTCATCGGCTCCGTCCTTCCGGAGCCGCACGCTAGCAGAGGCTCACGCGCTGCGCAGCATCTGCGCGTTGGCCTCGATCATCGCGCGCACCGAACGGGCTTTGCGGCCCGTGAGCCGCTCCACATTATCGCTGCACACCTGAAGGAATCCCTCGCGGATCGCGCGACCGAAGCTCACCATGTCATCGCTGTTCCACGGGATGCCCGCGACGCTTTGATCATCGACCGGGCGGCGCGGGATACCCATGGCATCGAACATCGCGTACTGCTCCTCGTCAGTGGTCGAGACATAGGCCACCGGCCGCCCCGTCACCTCGGCCATGATCGCGGCCACCTCGCGGAAGGTCTGCAGCTCCGGCCCGGTGATATTATAGACCTGCCCCTCATGCCCCTGGCCGAGCAGGACGGCGGCAGCGCTGGCAATGCAGTCATCGCGCCAGACCATCGCCTCCAGCCCCTCGCCTGCATTGCTGACCCACTGGCCACTCTGCATCACTTGCGGGCCGGCCATCAGGATCATCGCATCGGCGTAGTGCGCATCGCGCAGCATGGTCCACGCCATGCCGGAAGCGCGGATCAGCCGCTCGGTCTCGATATGGTCGTGCCGTACTTCGGCGGGGTTCGCCGGATCATCGATCCCGATGAAGCTGGTATATGCAACATGCCGAACACCCGCCGCCGCCGCCGCATCGATCGCGGCCTTGTGCTGCACCACCCGCGCGCCGACGCGCGTGCCGGAAATGAGCAGCATTTTCTCCGCCCCCTGCACCGCCTCGGCCAGCGTTTCGGGCTTGTCGAAATCGCCGTAGCGGACGGTGCAGCCTTGCGCCGCACGGTCAGCCAGCTTGTCCGGGCTGCGCGTGATGAGGATCAGGTCTGCGGCGCGCCCCGCTTCGATCAGCAGGTCGGTCAGCCCCCGGCCATAGTTGCCCGATGCCCCGGTGATGACAATGCGGCTCATGCTGCCGCATCCAGCTGCGCCTGCGGCACCCACCAGCCGTGGACTTGCGGGCGGAGGCGATGCGGGATCCCCACCTTGGCGACAGGGCCTGCCGCGATGTTGCCGGCATCAAGCACCCAGGCCTCATGCACAAAGGCGTTGTCACCGATCTGCTGATCGACGATCGTCACCAGCCAGCCTTCATGCGCCGGATCGGCGGCGGGCACGTGCACCGGTTCGTTGAACCCGGCCATCGGCGGCAAGGCCAGCGCCTGCGGCGGGCGTTCTTGCGCCTGCGGCGAGCTGGCACGCATATCCAGCCGCAGCAGCAGGTTGAACATCGCCCCCACCGGCCCGCCCAGCAGCGGCGGCCCCTGAAGCTCGGGGTTCATCGTCAGCATCCAGCCGTGCGTATAGGGCCGGCCCTGCTTCGCCGCCGGGATCACCGGAAAATCGCCGGGAGGCCCGATCACCGCCTCCTTCACCACACCGCCGTCCGCCTTGGGATCGACCGTCCAGCGCGTGAGCGCGCCTTGCACTTCCCATGGCTGCAAGTGGATGCCCGAAGGCTCGCGGATGAAGGCGAAGGCATTGGTCGAATTGAGGCAGGCATCGAAATGCAGGAGCCCGTCCGCATCCTCCCACGCGTTCATCATGTGATACGAATGGACGCCCTTGGGCCCCTTGAACCAGCGGATTTCCGAGACATCGCCATAGCGCGGCATTACGCCAAGCCACGAATCGAGGTCCTGCTCATGGTGCCAGTGCTCGCCGCCCGCCTTGAGCCGCTCGAGGTCCGCCGCCGTCGGATAGATCGGAAACAGCGCGTAATTCTCGCTCACCGTAAAGTCGTGCATCATCGCGCAATAGGGCGCATCGAACCACTGCTCCGATTTCAGCGCCCCGTCCGGCCCGACGACGCAGTAGGAAACCTTGGTCGAGGCGAGGCCATCAGCCTCGTAGCCATAGAAGAACAGCTCCTTGGTCACGGGATCGATCCGCACATGCGCGGTCATCGTCTCGGACTTGAGCGCCCCGCCGAAATCATACGAGCCCAGCGTCTCCAGCGTCCTCGGATCGACGCGATAGGGCCGACCATCCTCCTTCGCCATCAGCAGCCTCCCAGCATGCCAGACCGGCGTGGTGTTTGCGACGGTGCGATCGACGCCCGCCATGTCGGCATCGTCGGTAAAGGGATTGCGATACTTGCCGAAGCGCGCGTGGCCCGCCGCCTTCTCCGCCAGATGCCGCGCGGTCTCGACGAAGCGGATCGCAAAATCGGCCGTGCCATCAGCGCTGAACGAAAGCCGGCTGACCATCCCGTCGCCCGATAGCGTATGGTCGTTGTCGAACTTGGGCGGGTAAGCCGGATCGGGAACCGCGCGGTAGAAGCTCCCGCGCACTTCGGGCGGCAACGTACCTTCGACCGCAAGGCCGGTCAGGCTGACCTCCTCGCCCACCGGCGCATTGAGCCCGGTGAAATACATCGTCTGCGGAAACGCACCCATCAGCCCAGTCCCATTCTATCAATTGTTAGAATAGGTCTACCATGCGCGAGGCCGATTTCAACCCCAAGCAAAAGGGCCGCCCCACCGAAGTGGAGCGGCCCCTTGCAAGGCTCTGGCGATCAGGCGCGGATCAGAACGTGCGCTTGACCGAAACCGCCCAGGTGCGCGGCAGGCCGGGGTTGGCCGTGATCACGCCCAGCGGGCCCTTCACGTCCTCGACCGTGTTGTAATAGTACTTGTTGAACACGTTCTGCACTTCGGCCGAAAGCTGCCAGGTCTTGTCGGTGCTGGTGTAGCTCAGGCGTACGTTGCCGAGGAAGCGGCCATCGACGAGGTTGGTCGCCGCGTTGAACGCTTCGGTGTACATCGACGACTGGTAGGTACCGTCGAAGCGGGCGCTGATCACGCTGCCGGCCCCCGTCTTGTAGTCATACTGTGCACCGGCGCTCCAGTTCCACTTCGGCGTGAACGGCGTGACGTTGCCCAGCGGAACGCCGGTCGTGCCGGTGTCGGTGTACTTGAAGTGCAGGTAGCTGACCGTTCCGTCGAGCGTCAGCCCCTCGACCGGGCGGATCGTCGTTTCACCTTCCAGACCCCAGACTTCCGCCTTGCCGACGTTGGCCGGCAAGAGGCACGGCGCGGCAGGGCAGCGGGTCAACGTCAGGATGATGTTGTCGTACTTGTTGAAGAACGCCGAGGCATTGAAGCGCAGCTTGCGATCGAACAGGTCGGTCTTGATGCCCGCTTCGTAGGTCGTCAGCGTTTCGGGCTGGAACGACTTGATCTGGTTGCACGGCGCGAGCACGCCCGGCGGCAACGCCGAACATTCACCCGCCGAAGGACCGAAGAACGGACGCGGGTTCACGCCGCCCGCCTTGTAACCGGTCGAAACCGAGGCATAGGCGAAGACTTCCGGGCTGAACCGGTAGTCGGTCTCCACGCGCCAGTCCGTCCGCGTGCCCTTGAACTGGCCGGTCACGTTGTAAAGACCGATCAGCAGGCAGTTCGGCGAGTTGCCGATGCCGGTCGGGCCGGCGGTCGGAGCGCCGAGGAAGAACTCGCACGGCAGCGGCCCGGGGATCGTCCCATCCGGGTTGGACCGGAAGTAGGTGTAGTCCTTCTTGTCCCACGTATGCCGCACGCCGCCCGTCACGCCCCACGCGTCGGTGATGTGGAAGGTGCCGTTGAAGAATAGCGCCTTCGAGGTGGAAGGTGTGCTGTCCGGTCCGTGGATGAAGTCGATACCCGCGTAATTCAGGTCGACGCGCGCGTTGTAGGTGCCGTTCTGGTCGAAGTAGAACCCGCCCACGGTGTATTCGATGCGCTTGTCGAGGAAGCTGCCGTTGAGGCGCAGTTCCTGGCTCCACGCGCGGTGGCGCAGGATGTTGTCGAGCTGCGCGACCGGGATCGGCGAGCCGTCCTGATCGAAGCCGAAGCTCATCTTGTAGCGGCGGAACGAGGAGATCCACACCGCGGTCAGGTTGTCGGCGAGCTTGGCTGTCACGTTGCCGGTAACGCCCCAGCCGTCGAAGTTCTGGCCGTTGGTCGCCGAATAGGGCTTGTAGGGCGCCTGGCTCGTCGGCGTCCGCGCGTCGAGGAAGTTGGCGTAGTTGATGAACTTGGGGTTGTAACCCGCCGGCGTCGTCGATCCGCTTTGCTGGAAGCGAGTGCTGTAGGGCACGAACGCGTTATTCAGCGGAACCGCCGTGCCATCCTTGCCCGTAAGCCACGGAATGCCTTCAGGCGTGGTCGAGGGACCGCCGGCAAACAAAAGCACCTGCGCACCCGAATCGTTGCGCTCGCGGGTGTAGTCACCCGCAAGGTTCACTTCGATGTCCGGCGTCGCGTCCCAGCGCAGCGCGATACGCGCGGCAGAGAACGAACGGCCACCCAGCGTACCGCGCTCGATGCCGTCGCCCTTGGCGTTGTTGGCGCGCACGTTCGAGTTGGGATGCGCCAGACCGTAATCGAGCAGCTTAACATAGCCGTCGGTGTTCTTGGTCGCGCCCGAAATGCGCGCGGAGAGCGTGTCGGTGATCTTGAAGTCCGCCATGCCGCGCACGTCGATGCGGTTGTACGCACCATACGTCGCCTGCAGATAGCCGCCGCCTTCACCCGTGGGCTTCTTCGAGAACAGCTTGATCGCGCCGCCGATCGAGTTGCGGCCCGCCAGCGTGCCCTGCGGACCGCGCAGCACTTCGACGCGCTCGAGGTCCATCAGATCGAGCAGCGAGCTCGACAGCGTCGGGATGTAGACGTCGTCGACGTAGATGCCGACGCCCGGTTCGAGCGCATAGTTGAAGTCGGTCTGGCCAATACCGCGAATGAACGCGATGAGGCCGATACCGCCGCTCTGCGGCTGGTTGCGCAAGGTCACGTTCGGGGCCTGCGCCGCGATCTGCGAAATGTCGGTCTGCCCGCGCGCTTCGAGCACGGCCGCATTGACGGCGGTGATCGCCAGCGGCGTATCCTGCAGCTTCTGCGCGCGGAACTGCGCGGTCACGACGATTTCCTGCGTCGTGACGTTGTTGGTGGCAGCCTCGCCCGCTGCCTGCGGCGCGCTTGCGTCTTGCGCAAAGGCAGGCACGGAAATGATAGCTGCTGTCATGCCGAACAGGCGCGCTACGCGCCGCGCGGCCGTCAATCTGGCCATGGTCACCCTCCCTTGTGTCGCCGGGGCTCCCCGGTCGATCTGGTATGACTCATAACAATTCTGTTAGGAGACGCAACAGTGTTGTGAAACGCCTGCGATTAGGCGCCGGACTGTGGCTTCAGCGCCACCACCAGGCCGTCGCACGCATCTCGATGCTTACCCGCGGCGGCGCATCGGCGGGGCATCCCGGCAGATCGAACGCCACGTGCGGCACGTGATGTGCCCGCGCGGAATCGCTGTCGTGCGTCTTGAACAGGATCGCCTCGTCGGCATTGAGATCGAGGAAGGCGTGCCAGCGATGCGCGGCATTGTGCGCCACCACCAGGCCCTCGAAGGACCATTCGGGCTTCCCCGGCTCGTCGAACACGGCATCCGCCGCGATCAGGTCTTCCGGTGCCAGCGAGCGCGCATCGCACAGCGCGAGCGGCACGTCCTGCGGCGCCGGGGAAAGCGCGCGCCACACGTTATAGTGCGCGCAGCGGGCAAAGGGCCGTCCGCCCGCGCCCCGGTCTGCAAACTGGGCCGCCGTCGCGTCCGAAATGTCGATATGCGCAAAGCGCGCCGGCATCGAGTTGTTGAGGCTCCCCGCCAGCCCCGATCTTTCGGAAAACCGCAGCAGCCCCGGCGCGCCGACATGGACAAAGTCCGCCCCTGTCTCGGCCTGCACCAGTTCCTCGATCTCGCGCATATGGACGCGCGCCACTTCGTCGCGGTCGCTAAAATCACGCACCGCGCTCCGATGCGAGACCAGCGCGAATCCCTCGCGGTCGATCCCCGTTCCGGCAGCGCGGCCATCGAGCACCGGCATGAGGACCGGCGCGATATCCACCTCGTCACGCTCATGCGCGTTGGCGTAATAGCGCGGGCGGGCGAAACGCCGTCCCGAATAGGCGATCAGTGCCTCCACCCGCGCCTCCTCTCGTCAGCCTTCCAGCTGCGTCTCCAGCTCGCCCAGCACCCGGTAGCAATCGAGCACCTTGCCAACCGACGAATTGGGCTCGCGCCCTGCGCGGATCGCGCTGATGAATTCGCGGTCCTGCAGTTCGATCCCGTTCATCGAGACATCGACCTTCGACACGTCGATCGGCTCTTCCTTGCCGTTCACAAGGTCATCGTAGCGCGCGATGTAAGTGCCGGTATCGCCGATGTAGCGGAAGAACGTGCCCAGCGGCCCGTCGTTGTTGAACGACAGGGAAAGCGTGCAGATCGCGCCAGACTCGCTGAGCAGCTGGATCGACATGTCCATCGCGATGCCAAGCTCGGGATGCTTGGGCCCCTGCAGCGCATTGGCCTTGACGATCCGGCCCGCCTGATAGGCAAACAGGTCCACCGTATGCGCCGCGTGGTGCCACAGCAGGTGGTCGGTCCAAGAACGCGGCTCACCCTTGGCGTTGATGTTGCGGCGGCGGAAAAAGTAGGTCTGCACATCCATCTGCTGGACGGCGAACTCGCCCGCCTTGATCTTGTTGTGCACGTACTGGTGGCTCGGATTGAAGCGCCGCGTGTGGCCGACCATGCAAGTGAGGCCGGTCTCTTTCGACTTCGCCAGCACCGCCTCGCTGTCTGCCCAGCTGTCCGCCAGCGGGATCTCGACCTGCACGTGCTTGCCCGCATCCATGCAGGCAATCGCCTGGCTCGCGTGCATCTGCGTTGGCGTGCAGAGGATCACCGCATCGACGTCATCGCGCGCCAGCGCATCCTCAAGCTCGGTTGAGCTATGCTTCGCGCCATACTTGGCGGCCACGGCGGCCGCCTGTTCGGCGGTGCGGCTGATGATCGAGACGATCTCGACGCCCTCGATCTTCTTCAGCCCATCGAGGTGCTTCTCACCAAAAGCGCCGGCACCAGCGAGTGCAATACGCATACCTTACTCCATCTTCCCCCCTCCTGCTTGCGGGAGGGGTCGGGGGTGGGCACCCGCGTCAGCGGGTATCTGTCCAAAGCCCGGAGGCAAGCCCACAGGCCCACCCCCAGCCCCTCCCGCATGCGGGAGGGGAGAAATCAGTCGGCCGGCTCCAGAACGATATGGCCGATGGCCGTGTTGCTGCAGGGAATGTGGTAGTGGCGGTGCAGGGTCTTGACCTTCTTGCCCAGCGCGCCGCGCATGATCAGCCACATCACCATCTCGATGCCTTCGCTGCCGGTCTCGCGCAGGTATTCGATGTGCGGAATCCAACGCGCCGCGTCGCTGTCCGATTCCAGCATGTCGAGGAACTTGTTGTCCCACTCGCGGTTGAGCAGCCCCGCGCGCGGGCCCTGCAGCTGGTGGCTCATGCCGCCGGTGCCCCAGATCTGCACGTTGATATCCTCGGGGAAGCTCGCCACCGCGCGGGCAATCGCTTCGCCCAGCGCCCAGCACCGATTGCCCGAAGGCACCGGGTAGGTGACGACATTGACCGCCAGCGGCACGACCTTGACCGGCCACGTCTCCGGCTGCCCGAACATCATCGAAAGCGGCACGGTGAGCCCGTGGTCCACGTCCATCTCGTTGATGATCGTCATGTCGAAATCATCGAGGATCAGGCTCTGCGCGATATGCCAGGCAAGGTCGGCATGGCCTTCCACATCGGGCACCTTGCGCGGGCCCCATCCCTCGTCTGCCGGCTTGTAGCGCTCGCCGCAGCCGATCGCGAACGTCGGCACGATCTTCATGTCGAAGGCGCTGGCGTGGTCATTATAGACAAGGATCACGACGTCCGGCTTCTCGGCCTTTTCCCATTCGCGGGTCCATTCGTAGCCGGCGAAGATCGGCCCGAAATAGTCGTCCCCGGTCTTGCCCTGATCCACCGCCACGCCCAGCAGTGGCACGTGGCTCGAACCCACACCGGCGGTCAAACGCGCCATCTCAGTAGCCTCCTTTAATGGAGCGATTGCCCTCGGGCGAACGGCCACCCTTCAGCATCATGTCCCGGTATTCCGGGAAGGTCATGTCGGTCATCGTGCTCACCGCCTCGGCAAAGCTCAGGCCATCGGTCGAGAACAGCTTGGAGAGGAAATAGACGTTCCCCCCAAGGTCGAGCAGCGTGTTGTAATCGCGCTTGAGCAGCGCCGCCTTGGCCTCTTCCGAGATCGGCCACTCATCGAGATAGGCGCGCTCGTCGGCCTTGAACCGCTCGCGGTTTTCGCCCTTCATCAGGCTCATCGCGAACTGGTTGATGTGATAGCCCTTGCGCGCCCGCGCTGCGGTGTAGACGCGCGTGCCCGGAATATCCTCGAGCTCGGCCAGATAGGCATGGATGTCCGCAGCGGGTTTGGCAGCTTCACTCACTTGCCCATCTCCTTGAGCTTGGCATCGAGGCGCGGATAGACGCGGCGGGCATTGCCTTCGAAGATCGCGTGGCGCTGCTCGTCGCTGATATCCAGCGCATCGACATAGCGCTTGGTGTCGTCGAAATAGTGCCCGGTCGTCGGATCAATCCCGCGCACCGCGCCAACCATCTCGCTCCCGAACAGGATGTTCTTGGTCTCGATCACCTCGGCCAGCAGGTTCACGCCCGGCTGGTGGTAGACGCAGGTATCGAAGAACACGTTGTTCATCAGATGGCCCGAAAGATCGGGCTTCTTGAGCATGTCGGCAAGGCCACGATAGCGCCCCCAGTGATAGGGCACTGCGCCGCCGCCGTGCGGGATGATGAAGCGCAAGGTCGGGAACTTGCTGAACAGGTCCCCTTCCAGCAGCTGCATGAACGCGATGGTATCCGCCGCGATGTAGTAGGCGCCGGTCGCATGCTGCGCCGGATTGCACGATCCCGAAACATGGATCATCGCCGGCACGTCCAGCTCGACCATCTTCTCGTAGAGCGGGAACCAGTACGGGTCAGTCAGCGGCGGATGCTTGAAGTGTCCGCCACCCGGATCGGGATTGAGATTGCAGCCGATAAAGCCCAGCTCGGTCACGCAGCGCTCGAGCTCCGCAATCGAGCTTGTCAGGTCTGCCTCAGGCGATTGCGGCAGCATGCACACGCCCGCAAAGGTTTCGGGGTAAAGCCCCACCACCCGCGCGATCAGGTTGTTGCACGCCTGTGCCCATGGCACCGCGACCGACTGATCGCCCACATGCGGCGCCATCGCGCTCGCCCGGGGGCTGAAGATCGTCATGTCCGCGCCGCGCTCCTTGATCAGGCGCAGCTGGTTCGCCTCGATCGTCGCGCGGATCTCGTCGTCCGAAATCTCTGGATAGGGCGGGCACGGCGTCCCGGCCTTGAACGCCGCCTTCTGCGCCTCGCGCCACTCGTCGTGCGCCTTGGGCAGCACGGTGTAATGACCGTGGCAGTCGATGATCATCGTCATGCCTTCAGATTTCTCCCTTGAATGCGGGCGAAGTGACTATCGCGGAGAGCTTTGCATCCAGCCCGTCGGGAACCTCGGCCAATGCCAGATCGCCCAGACCTTGCTGCCAGTTCACCGTGTTCTCGGTCATCATCGGCGACACCCCGAGACCACGCAAAGTCTCAGCAGACTCATACATTTCGGCCGCGCGCCGACGCCCGTGGACCAGCATGCGATCCAGATTGTAGTTGGCCCGGTCCGCCCATGACATCGACCGTTCGCTGGCATCAAGCGAAGCCAGTACTTCTTCCTTTACCCCAGCGACCTGAGCAGCGATAATCATCTCCGCCGTCAGCGCCTCGATCCCCTTGATCATCACCGAGCGGATCATCTTGATCGCAGAGGCCCGGCCGACTTCGCCGCCCACCACGCGCACATTGGCAAAGCCCGCGCGGCGCAGCGCCTCGGCGGCTTCATCCGCCGCGCTGCCCGAAACCAGCAGCGGCACGTTCATTCGCGCGGGATTGACCGGCGCCAGCACCGCCACATCGACATAGCGCCCGCCCGCAGCCTCAACCGCGCGCGCTGCCGCGCGCTTGGTATCGGGCGCCACCGAGTTCATGTCGCACCACAGCGCGCCCGGTTTCAGCAGCGCGGCATAGTCCTTCGCCGCCGCCAGCGCGGCATCCGCCGTAACCAGCGAGAGCACCAGATCGGCATCGGAAAGGGCGCAGTCCACTGTCGCGCAGGCCAGCACACCCGCCGCTTCCATCGCCGCGCGCCGCGCGGGCAGAATGTCATAGGCAGCCGCCCCTGCTTCCCAGCCTGCCGCATCGGCAAAGGTCGATCCGGCCTCACCGAAGCCGATCAGGGCGATTGTGCTCTCCATGCGCGCCCTCCTGCGTCGCGCGCACGGGGCCGACAAATGCAATTCACGCCCAGACTATAAGATTATGCGAAACCTTGTGCTGCCACTGCGCGCAGCATCGCCAGAAACGCGGCCTGCGGCCCGGTCGGCTGCCAGCCATCGCGCGTGGTGATCCCGATCCGCCGCCGCACCGGCGCAGGCGTCGGCAGGCTCCCCAGCACCCCGGCCTGCAGTTCAACTGCGAGCTGCGCCGGGCTCAGCAAGGTCAGCGCATCAGATCCAAGCAGCAGCTGCCGCACCGTCAGCACCGATCCGCACTCGATCCCCACCTCCGGCGGCTCCGCCCCCGCCTCACGCATCATCCGCTCCCAGTATTGCCGCAGCGGCGTCCCGCGTGCCGGCAGCACCCAGGGATAATCGGCCAGCCGCGCCCCCACCGGGTCGGCCAAGGTCAGAAGCGGATGCCCGCTGCGCATCACCAGCTGCGGACTGTCCTCGAACACCGGCTCCTGATGCAGATCCTCCAGCACCACACCTTCGCGCAAGGCCCCCAGCATCAGATCGATCTCGCCATCGCGCAGCGGCCCCGCCAGCTCCGCATGGCTCCCCTCGACCACGGCAATCGCCACCCCCGGATGGCCTGCATGAAACCGCAGGATCGTCTCTGGCAACCACCGCGCGCGGGATAGCGGCATTGCCCCCACCACGATCCGCCCCGCCGCCTTGCCTTGCCACGCTGCGACTTCGGCAAGCCCGCTGCGCAGCTCTGCCATCGCAAGGCCAAAGCCCCGCGCGCGCCGCTCGCCCTGCGGCGTCAGCAGCACCCGCCGCCCGCGCCGGTCGACCAACCGCGTGCCCAGCGCCACTGCCAGATCCGCCACTGCCCGGTGCAGCGAGGCCGCCGATAGCCCCGTCGCCTCCGCCGCGCCGGCGTAGGAACCGCTGCGTGCCAGGGCAAGAAACGCGCGCACCTGCGTTCCCGTGACGCGCGGGCTGCCGATCTGCGCAATCGCCGCCTCAGCGCGCGGTGCCAGCAGCCGCGCCGGCTCGGTGGGCGCCATCCCGCACGATCCCCGCTCGAACAAGGCGCAGCCCAGCTCCGCTTCCAGCCGCGCGATCGCCTGGGTCAGCGCCGGCTGGGTCAGGTTCACGCTACGCGCCGCCCGCGTCACGCTCCCATGGCGCACCGTCGCGGCAAACGCGGCATAGTGCCGGATGTTGTAGGCGGGTTCGGTCATGCTGCTTGTTTAGCATTTCCTTATGCCTCGCGCCAAACATTGCATTGGCCCCGCCCGCGCGCCGCGCCGATGGGAGATGCGCAAAGATTTGAACGGGAGCCAAGGCCATGTCGGGTATCGTCGTCCAGAACATCGAACGCGCCGATCCGGCGGTGATCGACGGCCTCGCCGCCTGCGGTGTCGCCACGGTCCACGAGGCGCAGGGCCGCACCGGGCTCCTCGCCAGCTACATGCGGCCGATCTATCGCGGCGCGCGCATCGCGGGCAGCGCGCTCACCATCAGCGCCCCTCCGGGCGACAACTGGATGGTGCATGTCGCCATCGAACAGCTCAAGGCGGGCGATATCCTCCTGCTCGCTCCCACTTCCCCTTGCGAGGACGGCTATTTCGGCGATCTCCTCGCCACCAGCGCGCAGGCGCGCGGCTGCCGCGGCCTTGTGATCGATGCAGGCGTGCGCGATGTGCGCGACCTGACCGAAATGCAGTTCCCTGTCTGGTCCAAGGCGATCTACGCGCAGGGCACGGTCAAGAACACACTGGGCAGCGTCAACGTCCCCGTCGTCTGCGCGAACGCGTTCGTGAACCCCGGCGATGTCATCGTCGCGGATGACGACGGCGTCTGCGTCGTCCCCCGCGCCAATGCCGAAGCGGTGCTCAAGGCTGCGCAGGCCCGCGAAGCCAACGAGGGCGAAAAGCGCGAGAAGCTCGCCGCCGGCGTCCTCGGCCTCGACATGTACAAGATGCGCGAACGGCTCGAGAAGGAAGGCCTCAAGTATGTCTGATGGCGGCATACGCTGCATGTGGATGCGCGGCGGCACCTCCAAAGGTGGCTACTTCCTGAAGGAAGACCTGCCGCAGGACACCGCCGCGCGCGATGCTTTCCTCCTCGCCATGATGGGCAGCCCCGATCCCGTGCAGATCGACGGCATGGGCGGCGCCGATCCGCTCACCAGCAAGGTCGCGGTGGTGAGCAAATCCACCCGCGAAGGCATCGACGTCGATTACCTGTTCCTGCAGGTCTTCGTCGATCAGGCCATCGTGACGGACGCGCAGAACTGCGGCAATATCCTCGCCGGCGTGGGCCCCTTCGCCATCGAGCGCGGCCTTGTTGCGGCCACCGGCGATAAAACCCGCGTTGCGATCTACATGGAAAACACCGGCCAGGTCGCCGTTGCCACCGTCTGCACCCCCGGCGGAAGCGTCACCTACAAAGGCGACGCCAAGATCGACGGCGTCCCCGGCAGCCACGCGCCCGTCCCGCTCGAATTCCGCGACACCGCCGGCTCCTCCTGCGGCGCGCTGCTCCCCACCGGCAACGCGGTCGATGTCGTCAATGGCGTGCCCGTCACGCTCATCGACAACGGCATGCCCTGCGTCGTGATGAAGGCCGAGGATGTCGGGATCACCGGCTACGAAGATCGCGACTGGCTCGACAATGCGACCGACCTGAAAGCGAAGATCGAAGCCATCCGCCTCGCCGTCGGCGAACGCATGAACCTCGGCGACGTGACGGCCAAGTCCGTCCCCAAGATGATGCTCGTCGCCCCGCCCCGGAACGGCGGCGCGGTCACCGTGCGCAGCTTCATTCCGCACCGCGCCCACGCCACCATCGGCGTACTCGGCGCGGTCAGCGTGGCCACCGCCTGCCTTATCCCCGGCTCCCCCGCCGCTGAAGTGGCTGCGATCCCCGCAGGCGCGCGCAAGCTCCTTTCAGTGGAGCATCCCACCGGCGAAATGAGCTGCGTCCTCGAAACCGACGAAACCGGCGCGGTCCGCACCGCCGCCCTCCTGCGCACCGCGCGGAAACTGATGGATGGAACTGTTTATGGGTGACCGCATCACCAGCTGGCACGCCGCGCCATCGAAGCCCCGCTACTGCCCGCCCCCCGGCGCGGTGGACGCGCATTGCCATGTCTTCGGCCCGATGGCGCAGTTCCCCTTCAGCGCGAAGGCCAAGTACCTCCCCGAAGACGCTGGGCCAGACATGCTGTTTGCGCTGCGCGATCATCTCGGTTTCGCCCGCAATGTCATCGTGCAGGCGAGCTGCCATGGCACCGACAATGCGGCGACGCTCGATGCCATCGCGAAATCGAACGGTCTCGCGCGCGGAGTCGCCGTCGTCGATCCCGCCATCTCCGAAGCCGACCTCGCGGCGCTTCACGCAGGCGGCATTCGCGGTATCCGCTTCAATTTCCTCAAGCGCCTCGTCGATGATGCGCCCAAGGACAAGTTCCTCGAAGTCGCGCGTCGCCTGCCCCAGGGCTGGCATGTCGTGATCTATTTCGAGGCCGACATTCTCGAGGAACTGCGCCCCTTCATGGACGCAATCCCCATCCCGCTCGTGATCGACCACATGGGCCGTCCTGACGTTCGCCAAGGCCCCGATGGCCGCGACATGAAAGCCTTCCGCGCCCTGCTCGATGTGCGCGAGGACATCTGGTTCAAGGCGACCTGCCCTGACCGGCTCGACGCGAACAAGGAAGGCGGCGCGGGCGATCCGTGGGATGCCTTCGCGCATGCCGTAGCCCCGCTCGTCGCCGATTATCCGGATCGCTGCCTCTGGGGCACCGACTGGCCGCACCCCAACATGGACACCGAGATCCCCGACGACGGCCACCTCGTCGACATGATCCCGCGCATCGCGCCGACCGAGGAGCTGCAGCGCAAACTTCTCATCGACAACCCGATGAAACTCTACTGGGCAGACTGAACAGCAAGCCGATAGCCCACCGCAGGCTCGTTCTGGATCACTTCCTCGCCTAGCTTCTTGCGCAGCGCGCTTACCGCCACGCGAAGGTAATCGACGTGGTCCTCATGCGCCGGCCCCCAGACCGCGCGCAGCAGGTAGCGGTGCGTGAGCACGCGCCCGGAATTGCGCGCAAGCTCCGCCAGCACGGCGAATTCCTTAGGCGTCAGGTGCACCGGCTCGCCGCCTCGCATCACCGTGCGGCGGTACAGATCGATCGCCACCGCGCCGACCGAGATCGGATCCTGCGCCTGCGTCAGATCGAGATCGGCGAGATTGTCGATGAAACCCGTCAGCCGCGCGGTCTCGCCCGCCACCGTGTGCAGCACCTCGCCGTCTGCCCCGCCTGCGCGCTGCAGCTTGCGCAGCCCCGCCGCAATCGCGTGGAGCCGCGGCCGGATATCGCTGCCGATCGAACCCAGCAGCGCCGTGCGCAGGCTATCGCGTTCGCGCAGCACGATATTCTCGCGCCCTGCGCTTTCCAGCCGCGCCCGCTCGAGCGCGAGGGCAACCTGATCAAGCAGGTTCCCGAGCAACGAAAGGGCGTCGCCCTCAACCGGCGGCATGCCATCGCTGCGCGCCAGCCCCGCCGCCGCCAGCGCCCCCGCCCCGGCACGCACCGGGTAGAACTGCCAGTCGGTCAGGCTCCCGCCCGAAATGTGGCGTCCCGCCGGCTCTCCCTTCGCCAGTGCCTGCGCCGCAACCGCCAGATCGGCCTCGGTCAGCCGGTCCACCCCCTCTGCTCCGGCCAGCAGCCGCGCCTCCGGCTGCCCGGCGACCATGCAGGCATGGCACGCGAAAATGGTCGCCAGTTCGCTTGCCGCCACTTCGGCAATCGCCACGTCATCGCCGCACGAAAGCAGGCGCCGCGCAAAGCCCGCAATCGTCGCATTGCGGCTCGCGTGAAAAGCCGCAAGCTCACCCTGGTGGCGCAGCGAGGTCACGAGCTGGCTCGTCACGAGCCCCACCAGAAGCAGCATCGCCACCGTCACCACGTCGCCCGGATCGTGGATCAGCAGCGTGTAAGTCGGCTCGGTGAAGAAGAAATTGTACGCCAGCGTTGCCGCGACGGCCGTCAGCAAGGCTGGCCAGCGCCCGGCAAGCATGGCGGCTGCCAGCACTGGCGGGAGATAGAGCAGCAGGACTGGCGCACGCCCCCATTGCGCGGCGATGGCATGGCCGATCACGGTTGCCAGCGCGAACATCACCAGCAGCGCGCCTGCCGCGTACCATGTCAGGCGCGGGCGCAGCGCGGCAGGCAATGAGGGGGCGAGCGGCATCATGTCTGCCATCTACCGCGCCACATCGCCGGAGTCCCGCCCCGCCTTTCGCGAGCTTCCACAATCCACATGGAAACTTAATGCCAGGAAGGCGCATCTCGCGCCTCATGACAGACCCGGCCCCAGCCGCATTGGCGGCATCACCCGATCCTTCCCTCACTCACGGCGGCAGCCGCGGCGCACTCACCCTGGGCGCGCTCGGCGTCGTCTTTGGCGATATCGGCACCAGCCCGCTCTATGCCCTGCAGGCCACGCTGGATCCGCGCTATCACCTCTCCACCACGATCACCGATCTGTACGGGATCGTCAGCCTCATCTTTTGGGGCTTCGTCTTCGTCGTCACGGTCAAGTACGTCTTCATCGTCATGCGCTGCGACAACAAGGGCGAAGGCGGCAGCCTCGCGCTCTACGCGCTGATCCATCGCCAACTGGGCGAAAAGGCACCCAAGCGCTGGCTGCTCATCGGCGCGCTCTTCGCCACCGCGCTGTTCTTTGCCGATGCGATGCTTACGCCTGCCATCTCGGTCATCTCTGCGGTCGAAGGGCTCGGGGTGGTCAGCAGCGCGTTCAAGCCGTGGATCGTGTGGATCGCGCTTGCCATCCTGATCGGCCTCTTCGCCATCCAGCGGCGCGGCACCGAAAAGGTCGGCCGCCTGTTCGGCCCGGTCATGCTGATTTACTTCGCCACGATCGCCGCCATGGGCATTTCGCACATCGTGCAGGCCCCCGAAGTGCTCTTCGCGCTCAATCCGCTGTGGGCAGTGAGCTACTTCACTGCGCACCCGCTCTTCGCGTTCCTGTCGCTCGGCGCCATCGTCTACGCCTTCACCGGCACCGAGGCGCTCTATGCCGACATGGGCCATTTCGGCCGCGTTCCGATCACCCTTGCCTGGCTTGGCATCTGCCTGCCCGCACTCATGCTCAACTACATGGGTCAGGCCGCAATGCTGCTGCAGCACCCCGAATTCATCGACAACCCGTTCTTCCACATGGCGCCGACGAACCTCACCATCCCGCTGCTGGTGATTGCCACGTTCGCCACGATCATCGCCAGCCAGGCGGTCATCTCGGGCGCGTTCTCGGTCACCCAGCAGGCGATCCAGCTCGGCTTCCTGCCGCGGCTGCGGATTCTCCACACCTCCTCGCATGCACGCGGGCAGATCTATGTCCCGGCGATCAATTGGGCGCTCGCGGTCATGGTCGCCGTGCTTGTCATCAGCTTCCAGGCTTCCGCGGCCATGCTCCCGGCCTATGGCCTTGCCGTTGTCGGCACCATGCTGATCACAACACTGATGCAGTACGTCGTCGTCTTCCGCATCTGGCGCAGCCCCCGCTGGCAGGCTGTTATCGGCTTCATCACGTTTGTGACCATCGATGCCGTCCTGCTCGCCTCGGGCTTTGCCAAGCTGTTCGAAGGCGCGTGGTTCCCCATCCTCGTCGGTCTCGTCATCTTCACCCTGCTAACCACCTGGTCGACCGGCCGCCGGCTGATGCGCGAGGGGCTGCTGGCAGATAGTCTGCCGCTCGCGGTGTTCATCCAGTCCACCGCCGCCAGCGTCCACCGCGTGCGCGGCACCGCCGTGTTCCTCTCCGCCTCGCCCGAAGTGCTCCCCGCCGCGCTCCTTCACAACCTCAAGCACAACCAGGTCCTCCACGAACGCGTCGTGCTGCTCACGGTACAGGTGGAAGATGTGCCGCAGGTCAATCCCGCCCGCCGCGCGAGCTTCCACGCCGAAGGCCACGGCTTCTACCGCGCGATCCTCCACTACGGCTTCATGGAAGACCCCGACATCCCCCGCGATCTCGCCGAAGCCTGCACTGGCACCGACCTCACCTTTGAGCCGCTCCACACCAGCTACTTCCTCAGCCGGCAGAAGCTCATCGCCTCCTGCGCCATCCCCGGCATGGCGCTATGGCGTGAACGGCTCTTCGCGTGGATGCTCAAGGTCTCCGAAAGCGCGATGGACTTCTTCAAGCTCCCGACGAACCGCGTGGTCGAACTCGGCAGCCAACTCCGGATCTAGATGCCCTCAGGCGAGCGGCGGCTTCCTTGCAAGGATGTCGCCGCTCGCCGCTTCCCATGCCGCGGCAGCCGCAAGGCAGGCCGCATCGCCATGCACCGGGGCAACGATCTGCAGACCCATCGGAAGCCCCGCCGGACCGAACCCAGCCGGCACCGCCACCGCCGGGCATCCCGCCAATGTGACGAGACAGGTCGCCATCTGCCATTCGTGATAGGTCCGCATCTCCCGCCCGGCGATGGCCTTGGGGTAGATCCAGTCCGCCGGGAACGGGAACAGCTGCGAGGTCGGCATCACCCAGTAATCATACCGCTGGAACAGCTTGTGCACTGCCCGGCTCCACTGGCTGCGCACAGCGCTCCATGCATTCACGTCGAAGGCCGAGAGGCCAAGGCCCCCCTCCACTTCCCACACCGCTGCTTCTTTCAGCAGCGCGCGCTTTGCCGGATCGCGGTAGTAGGCGAGGAGATTACCGCCCTGCTGCCAGTGCCGCAGCTTCACGAAGGCCTGCCATGCCTGCTCGACCGGGAAGTCCGGCACGGCATCCTCGACCACCGCGCCCATCGCCTCGAAGCGGGCCAGCGCCTTGCGGCAAGTCTCCAGCACACCCGCCTCATAGGGCACCGCGCCGCCCAGATCGCCCGCCCAGCCGATGCGTTTGCCCTTCATCCCCTCGGGCCGCACCGCGCGGAACGCCTCGCCGCCGCCTTCGAGCATCATCGGCTTGCGCGCATCGAACCCGGCCTGCACCGATAGCAGCAGCGCCAGATCGGCCACAGACCGCGCCATTGGCCCGGCCACGCCCATCGAGACCTGCCAGTCATCCGGTCCGTCCCCCGGCACCCGGCCGAGGCTCGGCCTCAAGCCGAACACGTTGTTCCAGCCAGCCGGGTTGCGCAGCGAACCACCATAGTCGCTGCCATCGGCAAGCGGCAGCAGATCGAGCGCCAGCGCCACTGCGCCGCCCCCGGTGCTCCCGCCGGCTGACCGCGTCAGGTCCCACGGATTGCGTGTTGTCCCCCACACAGGATTGAAGGTGTGGCTGCCAAGTCCGAACTCGGGCGAATTGGTCTTGCCGACGAAGACCACGCCTGCCCCCCGCAGCCGCTCCACCATCAGCCCGTCGGCCTTCGCCACCTGATCCTTGAAGATCGGCGATCCCATCGTCCACGGCAGCCCTGCCACCGCCGACAGATCCTTGACCGCGTGCGGCAACCCGTGCAGCGCGCCCAGCGTCCCGCCGGCCTTGACCGCCGCATCCGCCGCCTTCGCCTGCGCCATCAGCCCAGAGCGCTCGGGGATGCCGACAACCGCATTCACTGCAGGATTGAGCCGCTCGATCCGGTCGAGATACGCCCCCGTCACTTCGGCGGACGAGACCTTGCGGGCTGCGATCATCGCTGCGAGCTGATGCGCCGGAAGCGCCGTCAGCGCCCCTGACGCTACCGGCGCCGCCCGCGCCTCGGCCAGAATGGCAGCGGATGCAGCGCCAAGCGCCAGTGCGGACCGCCGTGTCAGGCGCGGGGTATCGATCATGCCGGCATCAAAGCGCGGCGCGGTAAGGGTGGCAAGGGACTTGATGCCCTCTTATCACTGCTTGCCCTTGCCCCCACCCGCCCGCTACCCTGCTCACCGTGCACCAACAGGAATTGCCATGCCCGGCGGACTAGCTGCCCTTCTCGACGATATTGCCACCATCGCCAAACTTGCCGCCGCCTCGCTCGACGATGTCAGCGCGGCAGCGGGGAAGGCTGGGATCAAGTCGGCGGGCGTCGTCGTCGACGATGCCGCCGTCACGCCCAATTACGTCACCGGCTTCACGCCTGACCGCGAACTGCCGATCATCTGGCGGATCGCGCGCGGATCGCTGTTCAACAAGCTGGTCGT
This sequence comes from Novosphingobium sp., assembly GCF_027489515.1. Lineage (GTDB taxonomy): Bacteria > Pseudomonadota > Alphaproteobacteria > Sphingomonadales > Sphingomonadaceae > Novosphingobium. Next base: position 19,910 of record NZ_JAIXZS010000090.1, read on the forward strand.
GATCACTCCGGCGATCCTCGCGCTCTCGGTGCTGCTGCCCTGGGCGATCACGCCGATCCTCATGGCGGGCGGTGCGTTCCTGTGCTTCGAGGGCGCGGAAAAGATCATCCACGCGCTCACCCACAAGGAAGACCTGGCCGAGGAAGCGCAGGAACTGGTTGAGCCTGAACACGAAGACACCATGATCAAGGGCGCGATCCGTACCGATTTCATCCTCTCGGGCGAAATCATGGTCATCGCGCTCAATGAAGTCGCGGCCGAAGGCCTCGCGCTGCGCACCGCCGCGCTAGTTGTCGTCGCGATCGCGATCACCGCCGCGGTTTATGGCGTCGTCGGGCTGATCGTGAAGATGGACGATATCGGCCTCAACCTTGCGCAGCGCAAACTCGGCGCCACGCGCGCGCTGGGACGCGGCCTCGTCCGCGCCATGCCCGCGGTGCTCTCCGCGCTCGGTATCATCGGCACGGCGGCGATGCTCTGGGTCGGCGGCCAGATCATCGTCCACAGCGCCGGCGCGCACCCGGCGGAGTGGGTCGGCCTTCACCACGGCTTTGCCGCGTGGCTGGCAGACGTTGCGATCTGCGGGCTGATCGGCCTTGTGCTCGGCACCCTGATCGTGGGCGCGCTCCACCTGGTGAAGGGCGCAAAGCGCTAGAACCCGATCCGCACGCTGATGCGGATATCCCGCCCGAACAGCGGCGCGACATCCTTGAGGAAGCTGGTGTGCCGCCGCGCCTCGACATCGAAGATGTTGTTGGCCTGCAGCAGCAGCGTGGTCGCCGTGTTCGGGCCGAACGGCTTCCATGATGCGCTGGCATTGACCATCGTCCAGCCCGGCGTCGCGGTCTCGAACGCCGCCACCCGGCGCTGCGGAGCGGCGCGCTCCACCTCGATCCGCCCGCCCACGGCACCGCCAGATGCCTCGAGCCCGCCGATGAACCGCAGCGGCGGTATGCGCGGCACCGCGCCCCCTCCTCCGCCTGCGCCGCCGCCCAGCAGGGTGGCGCGGGTATAGTCGACCAGCCCCGTCGCCTCGATGCGCATCTGCCCGAGCTGCGCAAGCGTAACCGCGCCTTCCACCTCGAAGCCGTAGAAGCGGGCGTCCTGCTGCGAATAGCGGAACACCGGCAACTCGTCCTCCTCACCGCCCGTCGGGGCGAGCGAAATGAAGTTGTTGAACCGGTTGAGGAAGGACGAAACCTCGATGCGCCAGCCCTTGCCGCGCCCGCGCAGCACCGCCTCGAGGCCGACCTGCCGCTCCTTGTGGAAGCCGGGATTGCCGATCTCGTAGGCCCGCGTCGCCGCGTGCGCGCCATCGGCGAACAATTCTTCGGCGGACGGCGCCCGCTCCACGCGCGCCACGCTCAGCGCAAGCCGCCACTGATCGCTCAGCGGTGCCGAAATGCCGCCCGAGAGCGAGACCGCATTGAACGTCCGCTCGGCGCCAATCGCCGCAGACTTCACCGTGCTGTGTTCGAACCGGCCCGAAGCCTCAAGCAGGAGCCTCCCAAGATCGAGCTCCTGCAAGGTGAACAGGCCAAACTGGCGCGTCTCGTTGGCGGGGACATAGGCTTCCTCTCCAACCGCGCGGAAATTGCGGCTGAAGACCTGCACACCCGTCGCGCCGCGCCAGCCACCGCGTGCAGCCTGGACCAGCTCTGCGCGCGCTTCCCAGCTCTTGTTGAAGAAGCTGGTGCCGATCTCGCCCGTGCTCTCGATCTCGTCGTGGCGGTAATCGGCCCAGCCCGCGCGCACCTTCAGCACCTCGAAGGCGCCGCCCAGCGGCACTGCGCCGCGCAGATCGACGCGCGTCTGGCGCATTTGGAGGATCAGGTCCTCGTGCGCATGGCCTTCCTCGTGGCCGTGATCGTCACCGTGATCGTCCCCATGATCGTCCCCGTGCTCCTCGGCGAGAAGCTCCACATGATCCTCGTCATGCTCTTCCTCATGGTGCTCGTCATGGCCGAGCTCGAGCCCGTTGGGAATGCCGTAGCGATTGCGCAAGTGGCTCACCGCAAAGCCGAAGCTTGCGCCGCTCTGGCCAATCCAGCCAAGCCCGCCGCCAACGTCCCAGGTGCGGGCGGCGGTGTTGTCGACGCGGCGAAATGCGCGCGCGTCTTCCGCCGCCTCGCCGCCTTCCTCGGCCGCTTCCGCGCGCAGTTCGCGGCTGAACACGAAGCCGCCGCTGCGATAATCGCTCGACTTGAAGAAGCTGCCATCGGCATGCGCGACGAACCCGCTGCCGAGCGGCACGTTGACCGAAGCACCGACGTTGCGTTCACGCGCGGCAGACGCATAGCCAGCCACCGCATCGACATGCGGCCCGCCTTCCGGCACCTCGCGCGGGATGCGCAGATCGCGCATGTTGACCACGCCGCCGATCGCACCCGAACCATATAGCAGCGCCGCCGGCCCCCGCACGATCTCGAGCCGGTCCGCCAGCAGCGGATTGATCGCCACCGCGTGATCGACCGAGGTGTTGGACACGTCGAAGCTGCCGATGCCGTCGGTCAGCACCCGCACACGTTCGGCATCAAGGCCGCGCAGGATCGGGCGCGAGGCATTGGGGCCGAAGAAGCTGGCCGAAACGCCCGCCTGCCGGGCCAGCGTCTCGCCGATGGTCGAGCGCAGCTGCACTTGCAGCGCATCGCCCTGCAGCACCGTGACAGCAGCGGCGAGCGTATCGCGTGCCCGCTCATAGGGTGCGGTCACCACGATCCCGGGCGAAGGCTGTCCGTGGGCGCCGCCTTGGTCCCCATCCGGCGCCTCATCGGACGCGAACGCAGGCGCAGCGAAAACAAGTGCGGCCAGCGCCGACCCGCAAGAAAGCAGACTGGAAAACTTCATCATCGACCCCTCGGCATGTGCGCTCCCGTCGCTGTTGCGACTGCGAACGGATCAGCTCGATGGGCGAGGCCTATACCGGATGAGGTTAATGATACAACATCACATCTTGTTACAATTTATTGCGCAGATCAGCAATAGCCGTCGCCCGCGCGGCCATTGCGCACCCCCGGATCGCCTCTATGCTGCCCTACGGAGAGGAGCCAAACCATGGCCTACGACACCTACAAGCTGCTTCACGTCACGCAGGAAGGCGCGCTCGTCACCGCCACTGTCGATGCCCCGCCGATCAACGTCATTACCGCGGACCTGTTCGCAGAGCTCGCCGCGTTTGCCATCGAACTCGAAGCCGATCCCGAGGCGCTCGTCTTCGTGCTCAAGAGCGCCGATCCCGATTTCTTTCTCGCCCATTTCGATGTCGCGCTGCTTGTCGCCATGGCCGATGCCCCCAACGCGCCCACGGGCGATGTCAATACCTACCACGAGATGTGCAATCGCTTTCAGCGCATGGACAAGGTCACCATCGCCCAGATCGAGGGCCGTGTCGGCGGCGGCGGGGCGGAGCTTTCGATGAGCTTCGACATGCGCTTCGGCGTGCTTGGCAAGACAGTGATCAACCAGATGGAAGTGCCCATCGGCATCCTCCCCGGCGGCACCGGCACCCAGCGCCTCCCCCGCCTGATCGGCCGCGCCCGCGCAGTGGAAGTGATCCTCGGCGCAGGCGATCTCGATGCCGAAACCGCCGAACGCTGGGGCTGGCTCAACCGCGCCCTCCCCGTCGACCAGATCGACGCCCACGTCAGCGCGCTCGCCCGCCGCATCGCCAGCTTCCCGCCCGAAGCCGTGCGCCTCGCCAAGCAATCGATCGAAGCCTCCGCCCTGCCGCTGGACGAAGGCTGCCGCATCGAATCCGGCCTCTTCCAGACGCTGCTGTTCAGCGACACCGCCCGTGCGAAGATGCGCAAGTTTCTGGAGCTTGGCGGCCAGACGCGGGAGGCGGAGCTGCGGGTTGCGGAGTTAAGCGCGGAGGTGGCGGGAGAGGGTTGAGTGTCGGAGAGGCAGTAAGGCTTGGACATTGTCACTACTGTCACCGTCACTCGCGACTGGATCTTTTTAGAACTAGCGCGCTAGACGCTCGTTTGCCGAATGGAGTTCAGGATGGCTTTAGGTACGGTGTTGGCTTCACTTCCATGGGACGCAATCCTGAAGCAGGCCCCAGTTCTTGCAAACAGCGCGACAAGGCTTGTTCGTTCCATGCGGGCCCCAAGCGAGACGGGTCCATCAGCACCCTTATCGGCAGACCAAAGCGATCTCACGCAGCGAGTGGCACAGTTAGAGGCCCAAATTGCGACGACCGAGGACAATCTAGCCCGGACTGCCGCCCTTCTAGAAGACGTGACGAAGTCCCATGCTGATGCTGTGGCCAAAGCGCGCGGCCTGTTCAATCTCGTGATGTGGCTAGGTGCCGCCGTTGCGGTCCTCTTTGCCACACAGATCTGGCTGATCTTCAACGCTGCCACTTGATAGGATCAGTTATGGACGCGGAGGCATGTCCAGCCTGCACAGCGACTATACTTTCAGCTTCCCGCGTTCCCAAAAATAACAGACGCGCCTGTTATCTATAAACCGCGGTCCTACAGGTGGCGCGGTCGGGCATGATCGCCTCATGCCTCGCGAATCCAACGCATATCCGCCGTTTCGCGCCCAGCTCGGGTGTGCCGGAAGGGGACATGCGGGGGCCCCAAGTTTTCCCTCAGGACAGTGTCAACCGTGTCAACTTGTCCCGCGGCGGGACCCGCTAGCTCCGCACCAGCCGCCCCGGCCGCGCGCCGGTGTCGGTGTCGTTCTCGCGGATCATCACGCCGTTGCAGAAGGTCGCGCGGTAGCCCTTCACCGGCTGCATCAGCCGCGTGCCGCCCGCCGGCAGATCGTGGTGGGCCACGTGAGGCGAGACGGTGAGGCCGTGATAGTCGATCACGTTGATGTCCGCCCGCTTGCCCACGTGCAGCAGGCCCCGATCACCAAAGCCATAGAGCGCGGCATTGCGCGCAGTCTGCTTGTGGACGAGGAATTCGAGCGGCAGCACGGGTCCGCTCTTGCGGTCGCGTGTCCAGTAGCTGAGCTGCGTGGTGGGCATCGTCGCATCGCAGATCAGCGTGACGTGGGCGCCCGCATCGCTGAGGCCGGTGACGGTATCGGGATGGCGCAGCATTTCCTCGAGCACGGCAAGGCTCTTGGGCTGGTTGTCCCGCGTCAGCGCCTGGAAGCTCCGCCCCTCGTCCTCCAGCATCGCATCGTAGAGATACTCCAGCGCGTCGCGCCCTTCGGCCTTGGCCTTGGCGCCGATGGAGGTGGACTTCTCGGCTTCCAGATTGATCGGCTCGGTCAGCGGATAGAGGCTCGCCGCGCCCCGCCGGAACAGGCCGTAGACGTTCTGCATCGAACCCGGCGCCTCATGCGGCACGTCGCGTTCGGAGAGGACCTGCCGCTTGATTTCCGGATCGCGCATCGCCGAGACCCGCTCCGCGAGTGGCAGGTGCGCCAGCTTTTCAAGGTAGGTCGGCCGGCGCATGAAGGCGTGATAGCTGCTGAGCCCGTGGATGAAGCCTATGATGCGCGAGGGCACTTGCGGGAAGAGGTGCGCGCCGCCTTCGTTCGCCTCGCGGCAGCGGTCCAGCATCTGCCGCCACAGGTCCGGCGCATATTCGCGGATCTCGACGAGCGTGAAGGTCAGCGGCCGGCCGCTTTCCTCCGAGATGCGGCGGAACAGCTCCAGCTCCGCCAGCGGCTCGCTGCGTTCGCCGCCCAGCGCCTCCAACTTGCCAACGGTGCCCGCCGGGATCGCCTCGATCACCCCTTTGCCGAGCTTCCTGAACCGGCGGGCGATGGCGAGCAGTTCTTCCTCCGGCGCGAACGTGCCCGGCACCGGCTCACCCCACAGCGCGCGGTGGCCGATGGTGCGCGAAGTGGAAAAGCCGACCGCACCGGCGGCGACGGCTTCCTCGACGAGATCGGCCATGCGCTCGATCTCATCCGGCGTCGCGTCCTCATTGGTCCGCCCGCGTTCGCCCATCGCGTAGTAGCGCACCGCGCCGTGGGCGATCTGCGCGCCCACATCGATCGCGTATTCGCGCGAGGCGATGTAGTCCATGTACTCGGGGAAGCTCTCCCACCGCCCCCACTCGATCCCTTCGTAGAGCGCGGTGCCGGGGATATCCTCCACCCCCTCCATGAGCTCGATCAGTTCCTTCTCCTGCCCCGGGCGCACCGGCGCGAAGCCGACGCCGCAGTTGCCCATGACAACGGTGGTCACGCCGTTGTGCGAGGAGGGCGCGAGTTCGTCGTCCCAGCTGACCTGGCCGTCGTAGTGCGTGTGAATGTCGATCCAGCCCGGCGTGATGACGTGGCCCTCGGCATCGATCTCGTGCGCGGCAGTGCCGGCAATCTTCGGGCCGACTTCGGTGATCACCCCGTCCTTGAAGGCGATGTCGCCGATAAAGGGTGCGGCGCCCGAACCATCGACAATCTTGCCGCCGCGGATGATCACGTCATGCATCAGGCTCTCCCCAAGGTTTTTGCTTCAGCAGAGGATAGAGCAAAGCAGGCGGCGGCGCGCCCAGCAAAAGTGCTCAGCGCACCACTTCGCCGCCCTTCATCACATGGGCGACCTTCTGCAGCATGGTGATATCGGCGGTGGGATCGCCGGGCACCGCGATCATGTCGGCAAAGTGGCCGGGCGAGAGCGCGCCGACGTCCTTGCTCCAGCCCATCAGTTCTGCAGCGCTCGTGGTGGCTGACTGGATCGCCTGCATCGGCGTCATCCCGTAGCGCACCATGTAGGCGAACTGGCGCGCGTTTTCGCCGTGCGGATAGACCCCGGCATCGGTGCCGAACGAGAGCCGCACCCCGGCCTTGACCGCCTTGCGGAAGCCAATGCGCTGCGCCTCGGTCGTCTCGTCGTTCTTGCGCAAGTAGTTTTCAGGCCAATGTTCCTTGCGCCCGACATCGGCGATGTAGTCGCCGTTGTAGATATCCATATCGAGCCAGACGCCCTTGGCCTTGGCGAGCGCGATGCCTTCATCGTCGATCAGGCTGGCATGCTCGATCGCGCGGACCCCGGCGCGGATCGCCGCCTTGATGCCGCCCGCGCCGTGAGCATGGGCCGTGACCCACGACTTGCGCGCGGCGGCGACTTCGACCGCGGCGCGCATTTCGTCCTCGGTCAGTTCCTGCTGGCCCGCTTCGGTGCCGCTCGCCAGCACCGCGCCGGTGGCGATGAGCTTGATCGAGTCCGCCCCGTGCTGGAACAGGTAGTTGACCTTGGCGCGGGTATCGTCCGGCCCGTTCACCACGCCCGCGCGCATGTCGTCGGGAATGCGCACCTCGGGCGAGAAACCGGTCACCTCGCCGCCGCCGCCCGGCACCGTGACATAGGCGCCGACGGCCTGCATGCGCGGCCCAATCACGTCGCCGCGGTCAATCGCATTGCGCAGTTCGACATCGGCGAAGGCGCGGAAGCTGCCCACGTCATGCACCGTGGTGAAACCTGCCATCAGCGTGGTGCGGGCATTGCGCGCGCCGATATAGGCAATCTCCATCGGCGAATGGAGCAGCGGCTCGGCAACGTTGGAGGTCTGCCCGGTATCGGCGAGGTGGACGTGGCAATCGATGAGGCCGGGCAGCACGGTGAAGCCCGACCAATCGACGAGCTTCGCACCAGCCGGGATCGGTCCATCGGGCAGCACGGCGGCAACGCGGCCGTCCTCCACCCGCAACAGCCGAGCGCCCAGCACAGCACCCGCTTCCGGATCAACGAGGTGGCCGGCGCGGACGTAGAGTGTTTCAGCATTAGCGTTGCCGGCAACGGCAAACACGAGGGTGGCGGCGAGGATAGTCCGGATCATGGCGGCCATCCTGCCCGATCCGCAGCAGCTTGGCGAGACGTCAGGACGCCGGGTTATATTTCGTCAGAAAGGCATCGAGCTTGTCGAACCAAAGCTGCATGTTGGCGTCGCTCGAAAAGCCATGCCCTTCCCCCTTCATCGTGATGAACTCGAAGTCCTTGCCCGCCTTGGCCAGCGCATCGGCCATGAGCTTGGACTGCTTGTAGGGCACGCGCTGGTCATCGTCGCCGTGCACCAGAAGCAGCGGTATCTTGAGCTTGTCCACGGTAAGCAGCGGCGAGACGGTGGCAAGATCAAAGGCATCCTCACCCTGCACCGTGCGGCGCCAATCATCCTTGTAACGCTGCGAGCGGAAGAACTTGTTCGAGTACTTGAGCTGGCGCTTGAGATCGGAAACGCCCGCAAAGCTGGCCGCGCAGCGATAGCGCTCGGGATTGCGGATCGCGCCCCACATCGCTGCATATCCGCCGTAGGAACTGCCGACGATGCAGACCCGCTTCGGATCGATGGTGCCCTGCTTGGCGAGCCAGTCCATCCCGTCGTCGAGATCGTCCTGCATGGCGCGGCCCCACTGCCCCTGCCCCTTCTTGTCGAAGGCCTCGCCATAGCCGCCCGAGCCGCGATATTCGGGCTGGAGAACGACATAGCCGCGGTTAGCGAGGAACTGCACTTCGGCATCAAACGTGCCTTCATCGCGCACGTCGTATGGTCCGCCGTGCGGGAGGATCACCAGCGGCAGGTTCTTCGCCGGGCGGCCCGGCGGCAGGGTGAGATAGGCCGGCAGTTCGAGCCCGTCGCGCGCCTTGTAGCGGGTGTAAGTGGTGGTCACGAGCTGCGCTGGCTTCAGCTTCTCGTTCGACTCGGCGAACAGCTTCATCACGCCGTCCGCCTGATCGAACACATAATAGCGGCCGGGATCGCCCGATCCGCCGACATAGACGAGCATGCGGGAGCGATCGCGCGAATAGCTGACGATGGTCGCCGAGCGATCGCCGAGCGCCCGTGTGACAGCCTTGTCGATGCTCGACTGGATCGCGGCAATTTCCGGATCGAACCAGTGCGCGCGGGGGCGGCTGTCGGTGTACCACGCGGCGAGAAGCTCCGGGCTGTCGAACTTGGTATCAAAGTCGTCGACATTGACCTCAGGCGCCTCGAAAACGAGGCTGCCGCGCTGCCGTGTGGCGAAGTTGTAGCGGAAGAGGGCATCGTGGCCGTTCGCATCATTGCGCATGATACAGTAGCCTTCGTCGCTCGCCTGGTAGATGCGGTAGAAGATGCAGCCGGCTTCGCGGTCCTTGACATCAGCCTTGATGACGGTGCGGAAGCTGTCGCCGTCCTTCTCGCGGTAGATCATCTTCCAGTTGTTGTCGCTGAAGATGAGGCCGGCGCGGACCACGCCCTTCTCGTCGGCGTACCAGTTCCAGAGGTCTTCCCGCGCGGCCACCACCGTCTTCGAGCGGTTGTTGGCGAGATCGACCGAGGAGACGCTGGGATAATCGTAGATCGTGGCCTGATACGACAGGAGGATCGACTTGCCCTCCGGATCGACCCAGAGGATGTCGTCGCCATCGAGGCCTTCCTCCTTGCCGCCGATGAAGCGGACCTTGTCGGTCGAAATCTCGTGCACGATCAGACGCGACTGCAGCGCATCTTCGCCGAACCACGGCACCATCTTGCCGATGCTGATGAGCACCCGGTCGTTTCCGGCCCAGCGGAACCACTGCATGTCGAGCTTCTCGCCCGCGTTCAGCATCCTGTTCGTGCCGGCGGCGAGATCGAAAATGCCGACGACGGTGCGGTTGTTGACCGTGACGAAGGCGGCAACATGCTGGCCATCGGGCGAAAGCTGCGGGCCGCTGATGAATTGCAGCTTGCCGAGCACGCTGGTGGCGATCTTGGGCGGAGGTCCGTCCGGGGTGGGCGCCGCAGGCGGTGCGGGCGCAGGTGCGGCGGGTGTGGCGGGCGGTGCCGGCACATCGGCGGCAAGGGCAGCCGCTGGTGCAGCCACAAGGAGACCTGCGATCAGCGCACAAAAAACCGCGCGCTTGCTGTTTCCGAACTCCGCACCCATCCCCGAGACGCCCCCGCGCTACTGCATCGAGGCGCAAGGCTATGCCCGGGGCGGACAGGGCTCAACCCCGGACTTCCTCGAAATTGACTTTAACGGTTTGGTTTTTCAGAGAGAGGCGGCGGCGATGCGGGTTTCCAGTGTTGCCAGATCGGGCGCGGCAAGCTGGGCATGCTCGCGCGCTTCTGCAAGTTCGCCGGCAAGTTCGCGCAGCAGGGCGGCGCCGCGTTCAAGCCGCGCGGTATTGTCGAAGGCAACTCCGGGGCGCTTCGAGTAGGTGCCGAACAGCGGCCCGCCCGCAACCTCTGCAACCCGCGCCGGATCCGCCGCGCGGCCCAGCCGCGGGGCAAGCGCGGCGAGCGTACCGGCGGGATCGGCATAGAACCGCTCGGCATCGAGTGTGCAGGCCTGCGGCATCGCTTCCAGCGAAGCGGCGAAGGCCCGCATCTGCCAGAGCCACAAAGCCGCAAGGCACTGCGCGTCGCTGGCACCGGTGGAAACTCCGGCAAAGCGCGCTGCGATGTCGCGCACCCAGCCGCGATGCTGCGGGCTGCGCAGGACCGCGAGCGCATAGTCTTCCAGGCCGAGATGGAGGAATACCGCAGGCGCCGCCGGATCGGCCGCCGCAATGGCCGGGAGCAGCGCATTGACCGGAACATTGGCCTTGATCAGCGTCGGCTCCTCCCCGTCATAGCGCCGGGAAAGCATCGCGAGCACCAGCTGCAGCCGCGCAGGATCAGGTGCGAGGGCGATCTGGCGCAGCGCCATCGGCTCGCGCAGTACAAGGCCGCTCGACAGGGCCTCAATGGCGCGGGCGAGGAGCGTCGAGCCGCAATGCGCGACGTGGAATATCCACGCCGTTGTGCGCAAGGGCGGCGCTGCCGCCGCCAATTGAGCCGCCGGGACCAGCGCGGCGCCCTCCCCCGCCGGTGAAATCCGCGCATCGAGAAAAATCGAACGTGCATAGGCCGCCCGGTCCATCGGCACGATCGCCGCATCCGCACCCTCGAATGAATGGAGGTAGTGATTGGGCGAGGCGGTGATTTCGGCGAGCGTCAGCAACATGGCGCAAGCATAGCGGGGTTTGTGCAAGTTAGGGAAGGCAAGCGCTGGTCGTCACCCCTCCCGCTTGCGGGAGGGGCTGGGGGTGGGTTAGGCCGCAAGGGCAATGGTCCAGATCGAACTTCCCGCGCCCGGGCGCCCCTATGCGGTGATCGCGCCTTCAGCGGATGAGGCGCTGGGCGCGCTCGATCCCGCGCTGGTCGAAGCCGCCTACAAGACGCATGGTGCGCTGCTGCTGCGCGGCTTCGGCGCCGATCTCGATGTCTTCCGCCGCTTCGCGCGCAGCCTCTGCGCGACCGCCGTGATCAACGAGACACCCGGCCGCGCGGTGCTCGATGCCGCCGAAGCCATCCAGGGCGTCGATGGCGGCACCAATGCCTTCGCGCTTCACCCCGAACTGGCGCGCGAGCCGTGGAAGCCCGATGCCGCGTTGTTTGGCTGCCTCAGCCCGCCGGGGACGGGCGGCGAGACCACGCTGTGCGACGGGATCGCGCTCGCTGCCGCCCTGCCGGCCGATGTGCGCGCAGGGCTGGAGGGGCGGCGACTGGTGCATGTGATGGGCGTCTGGCCGGCGCTGCTGCGCTTCTGGTTCGGCACCGAAACGCCGGACGATGCCCTGCTGGCTGGCCCACCGCGCCCCCTGCCCTATCGCTTCTGGCGCTTGCCCGATGGCCGCATCGCGCGCGAATTCTCAAGGCCCGCGCTGCACAAGCCGATGTTCGCCGATGGCCCCGCTTTCGGCAATTTCCTGCTCTTTGCGCGGTTCAACAACGGGCGCGGCAATTTCCCGCTGCTCGATGATCTCAACCCGGTGCCGGAAGAGTGGCTGCAAGCCATCCACGCCACCGGCGAGGCGCTGACCGCCGAAGTACGCTGGCAGGCAGGTGACGTGCTGGTGCTCGACAATACGCGCTTCATGCACGGACGGCGCGCGATTGTTGACGCTGCCGAGCGCACCATCGCGACGTTCTTCGGCTATCTGCGCTTTGCCGTGCCGGATGCGGAAGAAATGCGCGGTGCGCCGTGGCGGCAGGGGGATTTCAGGCCCCCGCTGCCGCCCGTTTAGCGAGCACGCGTCAGGCCGCTTCGGCCTTGCGTTCGGCGCGCTCGGCGTTGAGCGCATCGGCCAGCAGGAACGCAAGCTCGATCGACTGCGCCGCGTTGAGGCGCGGGTCGCAGTGGGTGTGATAGCGATCCGCGAGGCTGTCCTGCGTGATCGCGATCGCACCGCCGGTGCATTCGGTGACGTCCTGCCCGGTCATCTCGATGTGGATGCCGCCGGCATGCGTCCCTTCCGCACGGTGGACGGCGAAGAAGCCCTTCACTTCGCTCAAGATTCGGTCAAACGGACGCGTCTTGTAGCCGTTGTCCGCCTTGATCACGTTGCCGTGCATCGGATCGCACGACCACACCACCGGATGCCCTTCGCGCGCAACAGCGCGGACGAGCGCGGGGAGCCCGGCCTCGACCTTGTCATGCCCGAAGCGGCTGATGAGGGTCATGCGGCCCGGCTCGCGCCCGGGGTTCAGCGTATCGAGCATGCGCAGCAGCGCATCGGGCGTCAGGCTCGGTCCGCACTTCATGCCGATGGGATTGCCCACCCCGCGCAGGAACTCGACATGCGCCGAACCTTCGAAGCGGGTGCGATCGCCGATCCAGAGCATGTGCGCGCTGGTGTCGTACCACTGGCCGGTGAGCGAATCCTGCCGCGTCATCGCCTGCTCGTACTGGAGCAGCAGCGCCTCGTGGCTGGTGTAGAACGTGGTGCCCTGAAGCTGCGGCACGGTGCTGGGGTTGACCCCGCAGGCCTCCATGAAATCGAGCGCTTCGCCGATCTTGTCCGCCGTCTCGCTGAACTTGGCCGCCCACGGGCTCTTGCCGATATGGTCGAGCGTCCACTGGTGGACCTGCCGCAAGTTGGCATAGCCGCCGGTAGAGAAGGCGCGCAGCAGGTTGAGCGTGGCCGCGGCCTGCGAATAGGCGCGCAGCATGCGCTCCGGATCAGGGATGCGGCTTTCCGAGGTGAACTCGATGCCGTTGATGTTGTCGCCCAGATAGCTCGGCAGCTCGACATCACCGATCTTCTCGACCGGCGAGGAACGCGGCTTGGCGAACTGGCCGGCCATGCGGCCCACTTTCACCACCGGCTGCTTGCCGGCGAAGGTCAGCACGACTGCCATCTGCAGCAGCACGCGGAAGGTATCGCGGATGTTGTTCGGGTGGAATTCGGCGAAGCTTTCGGCGCAATCGCCGCCCTGGAGCAGAAAACCCTTGCCCGCGGCCACCTCGGCAAGATCAGCCTTGAGCGCGCGCGCCTCGCCCGCGAAGACCAGCGGGGGAAACCGGGTCAGCGTTTCCTCGACCGCGGCGAGCTTCGCCGCATCGGGATAAGTGGGCAGGTGCTTCGCTTCTGCCGCGCGCCAGCTGTTCGCATTCCAGTTCGTTGCCACGGTACTCGCTTTCCTCAAGGACGCGCGCGTTTAGCGGTACCGTGGCACAAATGCAAAGGTTTGGCGGCTGATGCCTACTTCGCGTCCATCAGGCGGCGCTGGAAGTAGACCATTTCGAGCGCCGTCGTCATCGCGCTTTCCTTGAGATTGGCCCCGGCGCCGTGGCCGCCTGCCGTCGTCTCGTAGTAGAGGTAGGGCAGGCCATATTCCTTCATCCGTGCGGCAAACTTGCGCGCCTGCACCGGACCGACGCGGTCGTCCTTGGTCGTAGTCCAGATCAGGGTTTCAGGATAAGGCGCACCGCGCTTGAGGTTCGAATAGGGCGAGGTCTTGAGCCAGAAGGCCTTCTCGTCCGGGTTCGCCACGGTGCCATACTCACCGACCCATGAGGCTCCGGCAGAGAGCTTCTCATAACGCAGCATATCGAGCAGCGGGATCTGGATGCTGACCGCGCCGAACAGCTCGGGCCGTTGGGTAAGCTCGACCCCCATGAGCAGCCCCCCGTTCGAGCCGCCATAGATGCCAAGCTTCTTTGCGCTGGTGATCTTGCGGGCCATGAGGTCTTCGGCCACCGCGGCAAAATCGTCGTAGATCACCTGGCGCCTGGTCTTGAGGCCCGCCTCGTGCCACGCCGGGCCGAATTCGCCGCCGCCGCGGATATTGGCCACGACAAAGGCCCCGCCGCGTTCGAGCCAGAGCTTGCCGGTTACCCCGCTGTAATGCGGCGTGTAGGAGACCTGAAAGCCGCCATAGGCCGTCATCAGCGTCGGCGTGGTGCCATCCAGCTTCATGTCGGCGCGGTGCGTGATGAAGTAGGGAACCTTCGTCCCGTCCTTCGAAGTCGCCTCGAACTGCTCTGTCACCAGCCCATCGGCGGCAAAGCGCGCCGGGGTCTGCTTGATCTGCACGGCGTTGCCCGAGGCAGCGTCGACCTTCCACAGGGCTGTCGGCAGCAGGTAGCTCTGCACCGAGACATAGGCAGTGTTGGACGCATGGTCGCTGGAAACCATGCTGACCGCCGCGTTGTCAGGCAAGGGCAGCACACTCTTCTGCCAGCCGCTCGCCGTGCGAGTGAAGCGCATCGCTCGCCCGCGCACGTTGTCATAAACCGCCGCGAGCACATGGTCGCGGGTCACCGTCACTTCATCGGCATCGACCGACTGGCGCGGTCCCGGCGCGAAGATCAGTTCAGGCGCGGCCTTCCCCGCGGGATCGATCGCAACCAGCGCGCCGGCGGGGATCGGCTGGCCGCCCGCCGGGGTCCAGTCCTCGTTGACCTGAAAGATCAGGCGCCCCTGCAGCAGGCCCTTGACCGTGCTTTTGCGCGGGACTGCGATGGGTGTGGTGCCCTGCCCCGTTACGCGAACAAATTCTGCCTCGAAGAAGGTGATCCCGCGCGTGATGACGACTTCGGCATGACCCGCGCCGTCAGTGAAACTGGCGGGGATAACAAAGACATCATCGGGCTTTCCGCGGAACACTTCGGTGGCGGCTTCAAGTGGCGCGCCGCGCGCCATGCGCTTGACCACGAAGGGATAGCCGCTGGCGGTCATCGTGCCCGCACCCCAATCGCGTGCAGCAATCAGGCTGTCGGGCGTTTCCCAGCTAACCCATTGCTTCGACTTGGGCAGCGTGAAGCCGCCGGAGACAAAGCTGCGGGTGGCGAGATCAAACTCGCGCAGGGTGTTGGCGTCCTCGCCGCCATCGGACAGCGCAACGAGGCAGCGCTTCTCCGCGGTCGGCTCGCAGTCCGCGCCCGCCCAGACCCAATTGGCCTTCTCCGCTGCGGAAAGCGCATCGAGATCGAGCAGGGTCTGCCAGGCAGGCTCCGGCTTCTCATAGTCGGCTGGCGTCGTCATGCGCCACAAACCGTGGACATGGGTGCCATCCTGCCAGAGATTGGCGATCTGGCCGCCGATCAGCCGCGGCATCGCGATGCGGTCGGTCGCCTCGGCGATCTTGAGCGCATCGGCGTAGAAGCCGGCAAAATGCGGATCGGCCTTGAGCACCGCGAGCGAACGCGCATTCTCCGCCTCGACCCAGGCCATGGCGCGCGGGGCATAGACGTCCTCGAGCCAGATATAGGGATCGTCCCCTTCAACCACGGATTGCGCCAGCGCCGGATGTGCAGTGGCCGACAAGGCGAGGGCCGCAAGAAGGGCGAGACGCCGCATGAAGATACTCCCGGAAGATCATGGCATTGAGCCTATCGGCCGCCCCCTGGCGGTTCAAGGCGGCCTTGGGGCAAGGTCCGCTAATCCCAATGCTCCATATCCTCGGCCGCGACGTGGACCCAGGGATGCCGGCGCGTCTCGAAAACCGAGAAGCGCGGCGCCGGAAAGGTCGGGTCGGCAAAGGCGCCGACCGGGACCGCGGTGAGATCGGGCATGGAGGCCGAGACGAACGTCACCGTGGCCCCGCAATTCGGGCAGAAGCGGAAGGTCGCAGGTCTACCGCTCTCGCCAACGCGCACCCATTCGTGGAATGCGCCGCTGAGCTCCACTTGGTCGAGCGGCCAGCGCGCCTGCACCGCGAAGGCGCTGCCGCTGCGCTTCTGGCATTCAAGGCAGTGGCAGACCGAGATGCGCACCGGCTCGCCCGTGCAGGTCGCGGTCAGCCCGCCGCACCGGCACGTGGCGATCCGCCGGGTCATTTCCCCGGCACGATCTGCAGGCGCCACGCCTTGGCCGGCAGCAGATAGCGCATTGCCAGCGCCTGCAGCCGGTCCGGCGTGATCGCGCTGTAGTCCGAGAGGATCGAACGGATCTGGGTGAACTTGTCCGGATCGAGCGCGCCGCCTTCGAGCTGGTACATGTAGAAGCCGTTGCCGGTGCTCGCGCGCGTGATCAGCTGCTTCATCGGTTCGGTCACGCGGGCGATTTCGTCGGGCGTCGCGGGCGCGGCGGCGAGATCGGCGGCGATCTTGTCGGTCGCGGCGAAGAACGCGGTGAGATCGCCCGGGCGCAGCTGGCTGGTGGCGGCAAGATAGCCGCCCGAAGGCAGATCAAGCGGCCAGTTCGAGGAGACCTGCGGCGCATAGCTAGCGCCGATCTTCTCGCGCATCGCATCGAACAGGCGGTTGTTGAAGACCTGCGAAAGCAGTTCGAGCTGGCGCGATTCGTGGACGCCCGCGCTGCCGCCGCCGGTGGGCCAGGCGACGAGTGCAGCGGCGGTGTTGGC
The DNA here is from genome assembly GCF_027489515.1 of Novosphingobium sp. Taxonomy (GTDB): domain Bacteria; phylum Pseudomonadota; class Alphaproteobacteria; order Sphingomonadales; family Sphingomonadaceae; genus Novosphingobium. The sequence continues at coordinate 36,418 of NZ_JAIXZS010000090.1, forward strand.
ATCGCCATGATGGTTGAGGGTCAGCGGATCACCGACCGGTGCGGGCACCTTGGGGGCAAAGCCCGTCGGGGGAAGCGGATCGCGCGGCGACAAGGCGCCGAACGTGCGTTCCAGCGCAGCGACGGTTTCGTCCCGGTTGAAATCGCCGAAAATGTCGACCTCGATCGGGCCTTGCTTGAGGAGTGCGGCCCACACGCGGCGGAAGCCGTCGGGATTGGCCTTGGCGATCTCTGCCGGATTGGGCACGGCATAGCGCGGATCGCCATCCTTGAGCAGCCAGCCCACATCGCGCTGGAGCACCGAGGCGGCCGAGGCATTGGTCGATTCGTAGGCGAGCCGCGCGGCGGCCTGTGCGCGCACCACCGGATTGGCATCCCAGCGCGGCATCGCGAGCTTGGCGGCAAACAGATAGAGCTGGTCGGCCAGGTCCGCCGGGCGCGTATCGGCCGAGAACTTGAAGCTGGTATCGTCGATATCGAAGTCAAGGCTGAGCTTGCGGCCCGTTGCCAGCCGGTCCAGCTCCTCGCGCCCGATCGTGCCGAAGCCGCTGTCCATCAGTGCGGTTTCACCGAGCGAGGCATAGACCGCGTCACGCGGATCGATGACCGAATAACCGCCGCCGAAATGGACGCGCACGATGACGCGGCCCGGTTCAGCCTCGTTCGACCAGAGCAGCGCCTTCACGCCGTTGGAGAGCTCGATCCGCTCGATGCCGAGGAGGCCGGTGCCTTCGGCGTTGGTAAGCTTGCCGGGCGTGCCGATCGGCGGCAGGTCCTTGAAGCTCAGCGAACTGGCGGCAAGGCGGCTGCCCGAGGAGGGCGCGACTGGCGCGAGCAGCGCGGTGCGCAGGTCCGCCTCGGTGCCGTCGGACGCCTTGGGCGTGATCAGCACCGAACGGACCACGGTGCCCTTGAACAGCGCGCGCGTATGATCGAGCACGGCGGCGGGCGTGAATAGCGGGATCGAGCTACGAAAGATGCTGTAGACCGTGTCCGGATTGGCCACTGTCTCACGAATATCGACCGCATCGGTGATATCATCGGCCAGCTTCGAGCCGGCGAGCGTTTCCTGCGTTTCGACCGGCACCTTGAACGCGACGTCGAACTCGGCCACTTCGCGGGCGATTTCCTCTTCGGTAGGCGGTGTGGCAAGCGCATCGGCGATCACCGCGCGGACATCCTTGACCGCCGATTTCCAGTCATCGGTGAGCGGGGTCACGGTCACCAGCGTCGCATCGGAAGAGCGGCTGATGCGTTGCTGCTCCACCGAGGCGGCAAGGTAGCTGCCCCCGGCGCGCGCGCGGCCTTCAAGCCGGCGGTTGATGATCGCGATGCCGAGCCGGTCGATCATCAGGCCCTGGTTGTAGACGATGGTGTCGTTCACCTTGTGCCACGGGCGCAGCACGGCATAGTTGAACACGCGCGGCAGGTCGGGCTCGACCATGACCTTGGCATCGCCGACCGGATTGGCAGGATCGCCGCCGACGGGCGGCTTGGGTGCGCCGAAATCGGGCTGCGGCGGGCGTTTGCCCTTGGGCAGGCTGGCGCCCTTCCACGTGCCGAACCACTGCTTGATACGTGTGATCAGCGCCTGCGGATCAGCATCGCCGGCCACCACGATCACGGCGTTGTCGGGCCGGTACCAGGTATCATGGAAGGCCTTGACCTTGGCCGGAGTCGCCGCGTTGAGCGTTTCCTCGGTGCCAATGGGCGAGCGGCTGCCGAGCGGCTGCCCGGCAAAGAAGACCGCGCGCGTGCCGTCGAGAATGCGCGTCTGCGGGCCCGAACGCTCGCGCATTTCGGCCAGCACGATCGGCACTTCGGTCTTCACGCCCACGTCGGTGAAGATCGGTGCGGTGATCATGCCCGAAAGCAGGCGGAACGTCTCATCCAGCTTGGCGGGCGAAACATCGGGAATGTCGAGCTTGTAGACGGTTTGCGTCGGGCTCGTCTCCGCATTGGTGTCGCTGCCGAAGGTGGCGCCGAGCCGCTGCCACGCCGGGATCGCCTCCCCCGCCTTGAGGTATTTAGAATCGCGGAACGTGAGGTGCTCGATCAGATGGGCATAGCCGCGCTGCGGATCGGTTTCGTAGAGTGAGCCCGCATCGATCAGCATGCGCACCGAGACCTGGCCCGGCGGCACGCCGTTGCGCCGCACGGCATAGCGCAGACCATTGGGCAGGACGCCGAAGATCCAAGCCTTGTCCTGCGGCACGTCGCTGCCGCGGTAGAGCCAGGGGACGGTGCCGGTCGCGGCCCGGGGCGCCGGGGCGCGGGCAGCGGGCGCCTTGACCGGAGCTTTCGCCAGGACCGGTGCGGATAGACCGAGCAGACCGACAAGAACGGCAGAAACGACGGGAGCGAGAGCGCGGGGCGTACGCGGGGCGAACCGGGACAGAAAAGCCATAGGTCCCTGTATAGGGCGGCAAGAAATGAAGGACCAGTGAATTGGTCCCTCATTGCCTGCCGCCGCCGGAGATCATTTCTTCGGCTTGGCTACCGGCTTGTCACCCGCGGGAGCCGTTGCGTCTTCCGGCTGCTGCGCGGCCTGCTTCTGCATTTCCGCCCGCATCGCGGTGATTTCCGCTTCGGTCTTGAAGTCGGCCAGTTCGACCTGGAACACGAGGTCCGAATTCGCCGGGATCGGGCCGGTGGCCTTCTCCCCGTAGCCGAGCGCCGCCGGGATGCAGAAGCGCCAGACGCTGCCCTTGCTCATCAGCAGCAGGCCTTCCGAGAAGCCCTTGATCACCGCGCCGGTGGAGAAGGCCTGCGACACGTTCTGATCGAACACGGTGCCATCAGCGGCGAGGTAGCCGATGTAGTTGACGAGAACATAGTCGCCCTGTGCGGGCTTTGGCGCCTGCGCATCGCGCAGAACCCGGGTGCCGAGGCCCGATGCGGTCTTCGTGCTGCACGCGCGCTGCGCCGCGGGGACCACCGGGTTCAGCGGAACGGGCAGGATGTCCGCCGAGGGAGCCGGCGCCGGAGCCGGAGCTGGCGCGGGGGCCTGAGCAAGCACTGGCGCGGCAGTGCTGGCGACGAGGGAAAGGACAAGGGCGATTCGGCTAAGGCCGCGGTGCATCATGGTCATGCGCGCGCCTTTAGCCGAGGGTTGTTACAGCTGCCAGCATAGAACCGCCGCATGGCGACGTGCCCTGCAAAGCCGTATCCTGCACCGCGCTGCGGACAGGCAACCGGAAGCCATTGGCCGACTGGCCCCTTGACCCCTCGCCGGTGCGGCCTACATGCTGGGACATGTTCATCGAAACCGAAACCACTCCGAACCCCGCCACGCTCAAGTTCCTGCCCGGCGAGATCGTCATGGCCACAGGCACGCGCGAGTTCACCTCGCCCGAGGCGGCGGCGGCCTCTCCGCTGGCTGAGGCGCTGTTCACGCTCGGCGACGTGACGGGTGTGCTCTACGGGCGCGACTTCATCGCGGTGACGATCGCGCCCGGCGCGGAATGGGCGCCGCTGAAGCCGCAGGTGCTGGCGCTGCTGCTCGATCATTTCGTGGCGCAGGCGCCGCTGTTCACCTCGGCCGGGGCCGACTTTGCGGTGCCGGGCGAGGACGACACCGATTACGGCGACGACCCGGCAGATGCCGAGATCGTCGAGCAGATCAAGGACCTCATTGAGACCCGCGTGCGCCCCGCTGTGGCGAATGATGGCGGCGACATCATCTACCGCGGTTTCCGCGAGGGCGTGGTCTACCTAAAGATGCAGGGTGCCTGCTCGGGCTGTCCCTCATCGACCGCTACGCTCAAGCACGGCATCGAATCGCTGCTCAAGCACTACGTGCCCGAAGTCAGCGAAGTGCGCGCCGCCTGATCGGGCTTACGAAGGTACTCCGAGATGTCCCAGCTGCTTGACGATGCCGCGCTTGATCAGGTGTTTCGCACCGCCCGCACCTACAACGGCTATCTCGACAAGCCGGTTAGCGAGGCGCAGCTCCACGCGATCTGGGACCTGATGAAGATGGGGCCGACCTCGGCCAACCAGATGCCCGCGCGGCTCGTCTGGTGCGTCAGCGAAGAAGCCAAGGAAAAGCTGGCTGCCTGTGCCGGGGGAACCAATCCGGACAAGATCCGCAAGGCTCCGGTCAGCGTGATCATCGGCATGGATCTCGATTTCCATGAGCAGCTGCCGTGGCTCTTCCCCCACGCCGATGCGAAGAGCTGGTTCGAAGGCAACGAGGCGCTGCGCGAGGTCTCGGCATTCCGCAATTCAACGCTGCAGGGCGCCTATTTCATCATCGCAGCGCGCATGGTCGGGCTCGATACCGGGCCGATGTCGGGCTTCAGCAACGAGGCGGTCGACGCGGCATTCTTCGCGGGCACACGGGTGCGGTCCAACTTCATCTCGACGCTGGGCTACGGCGATCCGGCGACGATCTTCCCGCGCAGCCCGCGGCCCGATTTCGCGCGCTTCAACACGCTGGCCTGAGGCGGGACGCAGCTTGCGCCGGCTGGTGATCGACAGCGCAACCGAAGCCTGTTCGGTAGCCCTGTTCGAGGATGGAACGCTCGTTGCCGGCAGCCATGCGATGCTCGGGCGCGGTCATGCCGAACAGCTCGTGCCGATGATCGCAGCGCTGCCTGGCAATGGACGCGCCGATACGATCGCAGTCAACACCGGCCCTGGCAGCTTCACCGGCATCCGCGTCGGCCTTGCCGCTGCCCGTGCGCTGGCGCTTGCCTGGCAGGTACCGATCGAGGGCTACCCCTGCCTCGCTTTGGTCGCCGCCATGGCCCGCGCTTCGCATCCCGGGCAGGCCGCCGACGTGGTGATGACCGGCGGGCACGGGGAATGGTTCTTCCAGCGCTTCGCGGCAGACGGCGCAGCACTTGATGAGACGGCATCGTTGCTGCCGCAGACGGCCGTGGAGCGCTCACAGGCCGGGATGATCGCCGGCAGCCAGGCCGAGGCGCTGGCCGCGCGGCGCGGCGATGCACCCGCCGCCCACCCGCTGTGGCCAGATGCACGCGCCTTTGCACTGCTCGGCGCCGAAACCCTGCGCGCCGACCCCGCGCCCCGCTACGGCCGCGCGCCCGATGCGCGGCTGCCCACAGCGTGACTAGGGGCCGCGCGGTGCGGGCGGCATGAAGGCGGCACAGCGATGAACTCCGGCCCTTCCGATTGCGGCGATGATATTGACCGGATCATGGAGGTCATGGCCCGCGCCTTCGCGCCCGAGTTTGGCGAGGCGTGGAACCGGCGGCAGGTTTCGGACTCGCTGCTTCTCGCCGGAACCGGATATTGCCTTATCGGCGTGGAAGGCTCGCTCAATCCCCAGCCAGAAGAGAAGGTTGCGGGATTTGCGCTGACGCGCGCGATATTCGACGAGGAAGAACTGCTGCTCTTTGCCGTACTGCCCGAGCACCGGGGGAAGGGACTTGGCGCAGCACTGCTTACCGAAGTCATTGCTCGCGCAAGAAGCCGGGGTATCCGCCGCCTGTTTCTCGAGATGCGGCGGAACAATCCAGCCGGCAAGATGTATACGGGATTTGGCTTCCGGACCATCGGTATAAGACCGGGATACTACCGTACTGCCAGCGGAGACCGTCTGGACGCGCTCAGTCAGGAACTGCACCTTGTGGATAACTAGGCATATTTACGTGGACTGACTTGGATTTATGAAAATTCGGACAGAAAAAAGACCTTCTCCGTCCGAAATGGTTGTATCCCTGATGCACAAGCGTATATGCGATGTGGTCTACTCACGGTCGCAACGAGCCTTGACTGGGCAAAAAAGAAGATAACCTTGAGAGAAGGTACGGGTACAATGAGTGAAATCGATAATGATATGCGGGAAACGTTGATCACGTTGACATCGGACATCGTCGCCGCTCACGTGAGCAACAACAGCGTCGCCGTGAATGACCTGCCACTGCTGATCGGCAACGTCTATTCCGCCCTCGCTGGCCTCAATCCCGCGCAACCGGCAGCAGAACCGGCCCCTGAACCTGCGGTTTCGATCCGCGCTTCGGTGAAGAACGATCACATCGTCTGCCTCGAAGACGGCAAGAAGCTCAAGATGCTCAAGCGCCACCTGATGACGCGCTACAACATGACCCCGGAACAGTATCGCACTCGCTGGAACCTGCCGGCCGATTACCCGATGGTCGCTCCCGCCTATGCCGAGAAGCGCCGTGAATTGGCGAAGAAGATCGGCCTCGGCCGCAAGCCCGCGCCGAAGCGCGGCCGCCCCGCCAAGGCCGCCGGCTGAACGTCGAGGCGCCGGCGCAAGGCCGGCCCGGAACCGGCGAGGCCCCTCACGCGTAAGGTGGGGCCTCGCCGAGTTCACTTTTCCCCGATCAGGGCCTGATCTGGCCCGCAAATCGACAGCGCCCGGTTGAAGAATTGGCACAGCAAACTATGCTGCGCTCAACCTAACCGGATGGGCCGCGAGTTTGCACCAGGCAATCGACATTGAGGCGCTTTGCGCAGAACGGGGTCTGAGGATCACCGAGCAGCGCCGCGTGATCGCGCAGGTGCTGTCGGAGAGCGACGACCACCCCGACGTCGAGAAGCTGCACGAACGCGCGTCTGCACGCGATCCGCGCATCTCCATTGCCACGGTCTACCGCACTGTCCGCCTCTTCGAGGAAGCGGGCATCCTTGATCGCCATGATTTCGGCGACGGCCGCGCCCGCTACGAAGCGACCCCGGAAGCGCACCACGACCATCTGATCGATGTCGAGACCGGCAAGGTCATCGAGTTCGTCGATCCCGAGCTGGAGGCCCTGCAGCGCCAGATCGCCGAACGGCTTGGCTATCGCCTCGTCGACCACCGCATGGAGCTTTATGGTGTCAAGTCTGATCGCGAGGCGTAGGGCCCGCCGCAAGGTAGGGCCGGAACGCGGAGCGCCCATCACCTGGATGGGCTGGGTGCGGATTGCCTCGCGCGGCGTGGCGCTCGTGCTGCTGATGCTGATCTGCGTTCCGCTGCACTATCTCTACCGCATCGTGCATTACGGCTCGCCATTCCCGAAGCTTTTCCTGTTTTTCGCGGCGCGCATCATCGGCGCGCGCGTGCGCGTTCACGGCGTGCCGCTGAAGCGCGACGTGTTCTACATCTCCAACCACCTTTCCTGGGTCGATATCCTCGCGCTCGGCGGCGCCAGCGGCACGGCTTTCGTGGCCAAGGCAGAGCTTTCGCAAGCGCCGATCGTGGGCTGGCTGGCACGGATCAACCGCACTGTGTTCGTCAGCCGCGAGGACCGGATGGGCGTGGCCGACCAGATCAACCGCCTCAAGGAAGCGCTGGCCGATAACTGGTCGATTACCGTGTTTCCCGAAGGCACCTGCACCGATGGCAAATCGCTGCTGCCGTTCAAGACCTCGATGCTGCGCGTGCTGGAGCCGCCGCCGCCGGGCGTGATGGTTCAGCCCGTGGTGCTTGATTACGGCCGGGTTGCCGAATGGATCGGCTGGATCGGCACCGAGGACGGCGTGTCCAACGGCAAGCGCATTCTGTCGCGCCGGGGCTCGTTCCGGCTCGAGGTGCATTTCCTTGAACCGTTCGATCCGCAGGGCCTTGCCGGGCGCAAGGCGATTGCCGCCGAAGCGCGCCGCCGGATCGAGCCGGCACTCGAAGCCGCGCTGGGCGAGGCGCTGCGACCTTTTGCCTTCGATGTCGCGCCCGTGCGCTACGAAGCGGCCAAGAACGCGGCGTGAAGCTGAAGTTGAAGGTCCGGGTCAAGCCCGACATCAAGCGCAAGCCGCGCGAGGTCATGGACAAGCTGACCGATGCGGTGCGCCGCAAGGTCCGCCGGCACAAGCTGATGGCCAGGCCGAAGCGGCGGAGCACGCCCGAAGCGCTGCTCGGGTTCGGCCGCTTTGTCGCCAATCCGCGCCGCTTTGGCGGTTTCGTGAGCGGTCCCGCGCTGGCCGAGGCGATCACGCGCGATGTCGATACCGCCGCCGGACCCGTGCTGGAACTCGGCCCCGGCACCGGCGTGTTCACACGTGCCCTGATCACGCGCGGCGTGGCGGAAGCGGACCTGGTCCTTGTCGAGCTCGATCCCAAGCTCGCCGACCGGCTCCGTGAGGCCTTTCCGCAAGCGCTGGTGCTGTGCTGCAAGGCGGGGAGCGTGACCGCAGAGATGCTCGAAGGCCGCCGCCCGGCTGCAGTGGTCAGCGGCCTGCCATTGCTGAACTTCCCCGCAGAGGAAGTGGAGCGCATCATGGCGGCGGCATTTGCCGTCAGCAGCCCGGATGCGGTCCTCTACCAGTTTACCTATGCACCGCGATGCCCGGTTCGCGACCACATCATGGACCGCATTGGCCTTGTCGCGCGCCGCACCGCTCGGGTCTGGCGCAACGTCCCTCCGGCATTCGTTTACCGCATCTCGCGCGCCTGAGCGAAACGCTCAGCCCTGCTGCCGGCGCTGGTCTTGTCCGCCTTGCTGCGCGACATGGCATCGGCCACGATCATAGTCACCGACCGTGCGAATGACATCGCCCTCGCGTGGCTCGACCCGCCGACCGGTGGCGATACCCGCCAGCACGCGCGCCACCAGCGTATCGAGCCGGGAGACGAGATAGCACGCAACGTCCGGCTCGGCGTGGCTGTTGCCGACGCCGCTATCGTCGGTCAGGAAGATGTACCGGCCCTGCGTCAGCGCGGCCATCGAGCGCAGCACATATTGCGCGCTGTCCTCCACGCCGCTCGCCGCAACGGGAACGATCTGCACGCCCCGGCTGCGCAGTTGCTGCGTGGCATCGAGTGTGGCGCCGATGGCATCCGCATGCGGCGGAGCATCGGTGACCAGCAGCACGGCCTTGGCTGCATCTGCGCGCCATTGCAGCCGGCCGGCCTCCGTGACCGCGCGGTCCATGGCCTCGGGCGTATCGCCGCCGCCGTCGGCATCCTGCCGGGCCAGCAGCGTGCGGATCGAACCGATGTTCCCGGTCAGGGGCGTGGACTGGACGACATAGTCATCGCCCTCGTCGCGGTAGAGCACCACGCCGATTCGCAAATCGATCTGGCCCGCATTGCGTTTCAGCCGCGCGACGATCGTATCGAGCTCTGCCTGGATATACGCCATTTCGTCGCCCATGCTGCCGGTGGTGTCGATCACCAGCGCCAGATCCATGGCGCGCGGCGCTGCGGCCACACCGGGGAGCGCAATCTCGATCACGCGGCCGTCGGAAAACGCGACGGCCCGCTGCGCCGAACCGGCGCTGCCGGTCACAGCCACGCTGGTCTTCTGCGGGATGCGGTCAGGGCGCGGATAGAAAGAGGCGGTCCCGTCTGCGGCGGTCAGCAGATGGAGCGGTGCGCCGGGGCGGCCAACCTCGGCCTTGGCGAAGGGCACCGGTCGCCCGCGCGCGTCAACCACGCGGATCACCACCCGGCTGCGCGTATCGTAGAATGGCAGCGACTGGCCGCTGGCCTGAAGGAAGCGCCCGGCATAGGCGGCGTACTGGCCGGGATTGAGCAGATAATCGACATCGCCAGCCGTCAGCAGGCCGGATTGCGGGTCGACACGATTGGTCGGCATAGCAGGCGGTTCGATGACAACCGGCGGCGGGGCGACCGGATCAAGCATGGTGGTCTCGGTCTTGCCGCTGACCAGCCCGCCCACATTCCATTCGGTCTTTCTGGTGACCGAGCGGGCTGCGGGGATACTGGCCGGAGGCGGCGGTGCCGCAAGGTCGACAGCCGCTTCTTCTTCAGCGATGCCGTACTTCGCGGCCGGGGCACCGGCGGCTGACTCCGGCGCCTTCTCGCTGCAAGCGGCGAGGGCCAGCAGGCTGCCCCCCAAGAAGAACATGGAAACGCTGCGAACAACAACGCGAGGACACATGGCGGACCTCCCTTGAGGGGTCCGACAAATCTCTACTGAATTAATTTGGATTGCAAGAAGGATTGCGTGTCAGCGGCAGGTTTCGCATCCGGTTCGGCTGTTGCACCTGCACGTTTCCGACGTTTTATCACAACGATTCAGAGATATGCACTGCTCACTGCCCGGTCGGAGCCGTCCCGTCGGCGGGGAGGCGGAAGAGGTAGTATGGCGCTTTTTCGCGCATGTGGGCCTTCGATTGCATCATCACGTCGGGGATGTCGCTATCAGCAGCGTAGATCATGTTGCCCGGCCCGAAGCTCAGGCCATCGGGCCAGCGCATCCTGGGGTGGCCGGCGAGCGCCGTCAGCTTGCGGTCCGGACCGAGCTTCCACACGATCCCGTCCTCGATGCCGGTGAGGTAGATATTGCCCTCATTGTCGATGGTGAGGCCATCTGCCTGCGGACGCTCGGCATAGGGCTCGACGCGGGCCGCAAGCTCGGTGGGCGAGAGGCTTTCGTTATTGAGGTCCGCCACGCGCACGCGCGACAGCGTCTTGCCCGACATTGCCCCGATGTAGAGCCAGGTGCCCTGCCGATCGAGTGCGATGGGATCGAAGGCGGGGTGGAACCAGAACAGGCTGTTGCCGAGCGGCTGCATCAGCTGGCCCTGCGCGCGCACGGCATAAGGCCCGGGCATGATCGCCGGGTGGCTATCGAGCAGGCGGCGCGCCTTGCCGGTCTCGCTGTCGACCACGATCAGCCCCGGATGGCCGCTGAAAACGCCGATATCGGCAAGGTAGATCATCCGGCCGGCAGCATCGATCTGCATGTCCTGCACATAAGAGCCGAGGCCCGCGACTGAACGCGGCAGCCAGATCTGCTTGATCGGCTTGTTGGTATTGAGATCGACCGCAACCAGCCGCGCGCCGAACACGCCATGTTCGCCGTGGTCGATGCTCCACAGGCGGTTCCGGCTGTCCATGCGGATATTGAAGACTGCGCCGTAGGATGGTTTGCTGCGGTCGCCCTGCTGCATTTCCATGTTCGGATAGGGAACTGGCTTGCCGCCCACCAGTTCGAGCACCTTGATCGTGGGGTGCCCTTCGGCGTGGTAAGTGAAGAATACGCGGCCAGTGGCGGAGACGGCGAGGTTGCCTGGCGGTTCGGGCAAGGTGGCGATCAGTTCGGCCTGCAGGCGCGGTGTGGGGTTGCCGATGCGCGGGAACGGCTGACCGGTGCCGCCGTAGTTCGCATAGAACCAGGCCATGAAGGCGACGAGCAGGACGCCGACGATGGCAGCAACGCGCAGGAGAATCCGAACCATCGGGCAGCAATCCTGTTTGCGAGAAGACGAATCTTATGATATGAACGTTTCTATGCCTATTCGTTCAATCACGCAAGGCGAGCTCAGCCCGGTCCGTGCGGCGCGGCGGGAGCGCTTGCTCGATGCAGCCGAAGCGCTGTTCGTGGCACAAGGCTTCCGTGCGACGTCGATCGAGGGCATTGCCGAAGCGGCCGGCATGTCGAAGGTGACGCTTTATGGCTATTTCCGCGACAAGGAGGCGGTCTTTGCCGCAGTCGCCGAACGGATCGCCGATGCGATGGAAGAGGCGGTGAAGGCAGCGCTCGCCGCAGACGCCCCCTTCCCGGCGCCACTCGCGATGGCACTGACAGCCAAACACCGCATCGTGCAGGCGCGCGTGCAGCGCTCCGCATTCGCCAGCGAGTTGCTTCAGGCGAAGGCCGCCCACGTTGCCCGCCGTTTTGCTGCGCTTGATTGCGCGATCATAGCCGGCCTGACTTCGGCAATGGAGCGCGAAAAGCGCGCACCCGACGCGGCAGCCGAAACTGCCCGTTTGCTCTTCGCGGCCGCCAACGGCATCGCCAACCGTGCAAGCGATACCGAAACGCTGACCTTGCAGCTCGATCGGCTGGTGCGGGCGGTTATTTCCTACGAGCCGCGAGCTTAGAACACCCTGACTGGCGCGCTACCGTCACTCTGCTCGAGCGTAATATCGCCGAAGCTGGCATTGGCCTCACCCTGCTGGATGATGGTGTTGGCGATAAACCACACCTGGACAATGCGCGCGGGCGCCTTGCCGCCGATGTACTTGGCGTAATCAGCGGAAACATCGCGTTTTTCCGCCAGCCAGGAGCCGAGATCGCTTGCGCCAGAACGGACGACCACGTGATATTCGCGCCCGGTCCAGCCGGGCAGCGGACAATCGAAGCCGAAGTCCTTGGCGAGCCCCGAACTCCACATGTAGGTGAGGTCCCGCCCGTTATCGAACTTCACCGCGATGCTGAAGTAATCGTGGTGCGCCGGGTCGGTCTCGACCAACTTGGACGGGATCTGATCGACCTTCCAGCGCCAGCCAAGCTGTGTGGCGCCCCCCAGCGGGACATCGACATCACGGGTAAGAATGCCGACGTTCTTCGCCGTGTGGACCTGCATCTGCGGCTTGGGTCCGGCATCGCCCGGCACGATGTGGAAGATATCGGCGGGCCCGTAGGGCGCAAGTTCGGGCAGATAGACCCAGCCTTCCGGCGGTGTCGCAAGGCCGGGGGTGTTCGCTGGTGGCGGAACGGACTGCGCCGCAAGCGCAAAAGGGCTGATAGCTCCCAGCAAGGCCAGCGCGGAACGCACGGTGCGGCTCATTATGCTCTCTCCTCTCGTGGTCTTGGCCTTGTTCAGGCAGCAATGGTTGTGCGCTTCTCCGGCCCATTGCGCAAACAGTAGCGCTCATCGTGCACACCCCTTCAATCGAGGGCCATTCTGGCGTATGTGCCGCCGCTTATGGCCTCTTCACCTCCCCCCCGCACCTTTCACGTCAAAAGCTTCGGCTGCCAGATGAACGTCTACGACGGCGAGCGCATGGCCGAGTTGCTGACCGCTGAAGGCATGCGCGCGGCGGACGACGGCGCGGCGGCGGATCTCGTCGTGCTCAACACCTGCCATATCCGCGAGAAGGCGACCGAGAAGGTCTATTCCGATATCGGCCGCATCGTGAAGGACGGGCGCGAGGTGGGCGCTGTGCCGCTGATTGCGGTCGCTGGCTGCGTCGCGCAGGCAGAGGGTGAGGAAATCATGACGCGCGCGCCTTCGGTGCGCGTCGTCGTCGGCCCGCAAGCCTATCACCGCCTCCCCGCGATGGTTGCGCAGGCCGCCGCCGGGGGCCGAGCGACCGAGACGGACATGCCCGCCGAGGCCAAGTTCGCCGCGCTGCCCAAGCGCCGCAAGGTGGGTGCAAGCGCGTTCCTCACCGTGCAGGAAGGCTGCGACAAGTTCTGCACCTACTGTGTCGTGCCCTATACCCGCGGCGCCGAGCTTTCACGGCCCTTCGCTGATCTCGTCAGCGAGGCGCGCCTGCTGGTTGAAGGCGGTGCGCGCGAGATCACGCTGCTCGGCCAGAATGTGAACGCCTGGGCGGGCGAGGACGAGAAGGGCCGCCGCGTCGGCCTTGCAGGGCTGGCCGAAGAGCTCGGAAAGATAGAGCAGCTGGCCCGCATCCGCTATACCACCAGCCATCCGGCAGACATGGACGATGCGCTGATCGAGGCGCACGGCAGCAATCCCAAGCTGATGCCGTTCCTCCACCTGCCCGTGCAATCAGGCAGCGACCGGGTGCTGAAGGCGATGAACCGCAGCCATACGGCGGAGAGCTATCTGCGCATTCTGGAGCGCGTGCGCGCCATGCGGCCAGACATCGCGCTTTCGGGCGATTTCATCGTCGGCTTCCCCGGCGAGACCGAGGCCGAGTTCGCCGAAACGCTGCAGATCATCGCCGAGGCCCGCTACGCGCAGGCGTTCAGCTTCAAGTTTTCCGCCCGCCCCGGCACCCCTGCCGCGACGATGGACGGCCAGATCGCAGCCGAAGTGATGGACGAGCGGCTGCAGCGCCTGCAGGCCGCGCTCCAGCGGGATAGCCTCGCGTTCAACAAGGCGAGCGTCGGCAAGCGCTGCCACGTGCTCGTCGAGCGCAAGGGCCGTCATGCCGGGCAATGGCTGGGCAAGTCCCCCTGGCTGCAATCGGTGCACTTCACCGGTGATGCCGCGATGGGCGATCTTGTGGAGGTCGATCTGATAGAAGCCGGCCCCAATTCGATGGGCGGCCGGCTGGTGGCGCGCGCCGCTGCCTGAACGGCGCGCGCTGTCACCTGTTAGCCGTGGTAGTGATGATGGCGATGCCAGGCCCGGGCGCGGGCGAGGCGCGCGCGGTGGAGCTGGCGGTGATCGCGCCGCAGTTCATGGCGCGCCTGGCGCAGCTCGCGGCGCTCTTCACGCACTTCGCGGCGATCGTGGACGACATCGCGGTGGAGGGCGTGGACGCGGGCATTGGCTGCAACCGGCCCTGCGTGGGCCTGAGCGATGGCGGGGGCGATGGCGGGGGTCAGCGCGAGGAACGCAGCTGCCAGGAGGAACTTGCGCATGGGATTCTCCTACAATCGGGTCGCCTGTCTGCGACCACGGCGCAAAAATGGCCTCGCCGGGCTGAACCGGCCGGGAACAACGCTGTAAGCCAAAGGTTATTTTGGTCGCATTTTGTCGCAAGGGCGCCCCTCCCTGTCACAAGGCAGTGCAAATGATGCGATTTCCGCCCCCGCTGTCTTGCGCCTGTCGCATCGGTGCCTAAGCTGGGGCCGTCCAACGTGAAAGGAGCGCATGGCCCGCAAGTTCTCCCGTTCGCATGAAGAGGCTGCCCGCAGCGATTGGCCGGGTGCCTTCCGCAACGATCCGCATCGCGGCGAATCTGCCCGCAGCAGCGAAAGCCCCCACGGCGACAAGCAGCGACGCGCCCGGATCGAGATCGCGTTCGAAGAGCAGACGGTGCTCGGTGCGCTGTTCGGCCAATTCGATCAGAACCTCGTGCAGATCGAAAACCGCATGGGCGTCTATATCTCGGCGCGCGGCAACAAGGCGGTGATCGAGGGCCCGGACGATGCCGTGGCCCGCGCGCGCGATGTGCTGAAAGGCATGCACCAGCGCCTGCTCTCGGGTCACGAGGTGGATGCGGGCGCGGTCGATTCGCTGATCATGATGTCGAACGAACCGACGCTTGAGGGCATCATCACCGGTGCCCCCGATGGCGCGCCGCCGATCATGATCCGCACGCGCAAGAAAACGATCGTGCCGCGCTCGGCGACGCAGATCGACTACATGCGCGCGCTGGTGCGCGATGACGTGATCTTCGCGCTGGGGCCGGCTGGCACCGGCAAGACCTATCTCGCCGTGGCGCAGGCCGTCGCTCAGCTGATCAGCGGCAGCGTGCAACGCCTGATCCTCTCGCGCCCGGCGGTGGAAGCGGGCGAGCGGCTCGGCTTCCTTCCCGGCGACATGAAGGAGAAGGTCGATCCCTATCTCCGCCCGCTTTACGACGCGCTCTACGATTGCATGCCGCCCGAACAGGTCGAGCGGCGCCTTGCCTCGGGCGAGATCGAGATCGCGCCGATCGCCTTCATGCGCGGGCGCACGCTAGCCGATGCCTTCGTCATTCTTGACGAGGCGCAGAACACCACGCCGATGCAGATGAAGATGTTCCTCACCCGCTTCGGCCAGAACAGCCGCATGGTGATCTGCGGCGATCCCAAGCAGACCGACCTGCCCGGCGGCAGCGCGGCAAGCGGGCTCAACGATGCGGTGAACCGGCTGGACGGCGTCGAGGGCATCGGCATGATCCGCTTCAATGTGGCGGACGTGGTGCGCCATCCCATCGTGGGGCGTATCGTCGAGGCCTATGAGGGCAAGGACGGGTGAGCGCCCCGACGCTCGAACTCGATATCGACCCTGTCTGGCCTGCCTCGACCGACTGGGAAGACATTGCCGCGCGCGCCGCAGAGGCAGCCGGCTCCGTCGCGCCCGAGCTCGCCCACGAACATCTGCTGGTCAGCCTCGTCATGGCCGATGACGAGGAAGTCCACGCGCTCAACAAGCAGTGGCGCGCGAAGGACAAGCCGACCAACGTTCTGTCGTTCCCCATGCTGAGCCGCGAGGAAGTGCTGGCTGCAGCCGCCCAGCCGGGAGCACCCGGCATGCTCGGCGATCTGATCCTCGCGCACGGCGTCTGCACGCGCGAGGCAGCGGACAAGGGCATTACGGTAGAGGCCCACGCGGCGCACCTCATCGTCCACGGGCTGCTCCATCTTGCGGGCTATGACCACGAGACCGGCGAGGATGACGCTGCGGAAATGGAGGCTCTGGAGACAAAGGCGCTTGCGCTGATGGGTATCGCCGACCCATATGCGGCACATTAGCAGCGCAGGAGTAGCGAGCAGTGCCTGAAGTGGGCGGGTCCGTCGGCGAGAGCCGATCGGGCGAAGGAGACAGTAGCAGCGCGTTGTGGCGCGCGCTCAAGACATTCTTCCGCGGGCCTGATCAGGACCAGTCGCTGCGCGCGCAGATCGAGGAAGCGATCGAGGAGCACGAGGGCGAGGTTGGTGGCGGCAACAGCGCCACGGGCGATCTCCTCCCGCTTGAGCGCCAGATGCTCAAGAACCTGCTCCATTTCAGCGAGAACGACGCCGACGATGTCGCCATCCCGCGCGGCGAGATCGTGGCGATCCCGAACTCCGCAACGTTCGAGGAGGTGATCGACGCCTTTGCCGAGCATGGCCACAGCCGCCTGCCGGTCTACCGCGATTCGCTCGATGAAGTCGTCGGCATGCTCCACGTGAAGGATCTGTTCCCGATCGTGGCGGCGATGGCGATCAGCGGCAAGCCTGCGCCCAAGGACTGGACGGGATTGATGCGCCAGCCGCTGTTCGTGCCGCAGGCCCGCGGCGCGCTCGACGTGCTGGCCGACATGCGCTCCAGCCGCACCCACCTCGCCATCGTGATCGACGAGTATTCGGGCACCGACGGGATCATCACCATCGAGGACCTCGTCGAGGAGATCGTCGGCGAGATCGAGGATGAGCACGACGACGCACCGCAGGACCTCATGCGCCAGATCGACGAGCTGACCTGGGAAGCGGATGCCCGCGCCGAGCTCGATGATGTGGGCGAGCGGATCGATCCCCGGCTTGCGCTGGTGGACGAGGACGTGGATACTCTGGGCGGGCTCGCGGTCGTGCTGGCGGGGGAAGTTCCCCCGGTCGGCCGCGTGCTGGAACATGACAGCGGGTGGCGGATCGAGGTGACGGCAGGGGACGAGCGCAGGCTCACCCGGCTGCGGCTCCATGCGCCCGTGCCTGAGAGTGCCGAGGAAGACTGAGTTTCGATGATCCGCCGCCTGCCCCCATTGCGCTCGCTCGAAGCGTTCATCCGCGTCGTGCGCGCAGGCTCGGCCAAGACGGCGGCTGCGGAGCTGGCGCTCAGCCCCTCGGCGCTCTCGCGGCGTCTGGGCGCACTGGAAGAGTTCATCGGCAAGCCTGTGTTCGAGCGCAAGCACCAGCTCTTGAAGCTCACCGAGGAGGGCCAGCAGCTCTATGACGCCGTCGCGCCGCTGATCGACGAGATGGCCGACCGTATCGACCGCCTGATCGATACCGGCCAGGTGCTGCGCCTGCGGCTTGGCGTACTGCCGTTATTTGGCAGCCAGCGCCTGTTCCCGCGTCTGGGTGAACTGAGGAAGCTCCATCCGCAGCTGCACATCGATATCGACAGTTCGGCCGCCGCCGAAACCAAGCTGGGCGACACGATCGACGCAGCGATCATCCTCTCCGAAGGGCCGGACGGCTCGCTGCATTCGGTGCGGCTCGATCACAACCGCGTCTATGCCATCGCGACCCCGGACATCGTGGCGGAACTCGGCCCTCGCCCCGATCTTGCCAAGCTGAACAAGCAAACCTTTCTCGTCCACAACGACCTGCCGATGAGCTTCGAAGCGTGGAAGCGCACGCTGCACCTGGAAGCGCTGCAGCCCGCTGCGATCGACCACTTCGATTCCGGCCAGCTGATCCTCGAGGCCGCCGCGCAGGGCCTCGGCATCGCGATCATGCACGATGATCACTACAAGCGAAGCCAGGATCCGCGCGTGGCCCGGCTCTACGACATCGAAGTCGACAGCCCCTATTCCTACTGGTTCGTCTGCCGCCCCCGCGCACTGCAATCGCGCCCGGTGCGGCTGTTCCACGACTGGATGATCAAAGCGGGGCTTTAGCGCGCGTCAGAGCACCACGCGGTACTGCACGAAGCCCGATCGCTCGGCGACCTTGTCGTAGAGCTTTATCGCGTCGGTGTTGGTCTCGTGCGTCAGCCAGTAGAGCCGCGAGGCGCCAGCCGCCTCCGCTTCGGCGCGGACATGAGCGATCAGCGCGCGGCCGGCGCCGCTGCCGCGCACGTCCTCGTCAACGTAGAGGTCCTGCAGGTAGCAGTACGGTCCTTCGGTCCAGGTCGAGCGGTGGAAGATCCAGTGGACCATGCCCACAGCCCGCGCGCCCTGCCAGGCAAGGCAGGCCCACATCGGCTCGGCTGGATCATGCAACCGCGCCCACGTGAGGTCGGTCACGCTTCCCGCGATCTCGACCTTGTAGAAGCGCTGGTAGCCCTGCCACAGGCGGTCCCACGCGGCGCGGTCCGCGCCGGTGGGAGGCCTCAGCACCGCGTCTGCCACGCGCAGGCGCCCTCAGGCTGCGACGATGGCCGCCTTGTGGATCACGCCGGGCTTTGCCGGCGGCTCGCCCTTGGGCAGCGCATCGACATGTTCCATGCCGCTCTCGACTTCGCCCCAAACGGTATACTGCTTGTCGAGGAAGCGCGCGTCGTCGAAGCAGATGAAGAACTGGCTGTTGGCCGAATGCGGATAGCTGGTGCGGGCCATCGAGCAGACGCCGCGCACGTGCGGGGCATCATTGAACTCGGCCTTGAGATCGGGCTTGGAGGAGCCGCCCATGCCGGTGCCCTGCGGGCAGCCGCCCTGCGCCATGAAGCCGGGAATCACCCGGTGGAACTTTACGCCGTCGTAGAAGCCTTCGCTCACCAGCTCCTTGATCCGCTCGACATGGCCGGGGGCCAGATCGGGGCGGAGATTGATAACAACATCGCCGCCATCGAGCGTGAGAACCAGCTTTTCGTCTGCCATTGTCGTCAAATCCCTTCTGCCTTTTCCCGGCATATAAGCCCTTGCGAGCCAAAGTATACCATCGAGGTTGCTTTTGCCTGCCCCATGCGTATCGCCTGCCAGCATGGCGCACGAGGAAGACCTGCACGATTCCGCAGTGGCGGAGGGCGGCTCCGTTTCGACGGAGACGGCGCCCGTGCACGACCACCACGAGCCCGCTCGCAATTCCGAAAGCCTCGACGACGAGGACAACACGCTGCGCCCCTCTTTCATCCGCCGCGTGACCGAGGCGCTCGATGCGGATGATCAGGAGACCGTCTACAACCTCGTCGAGCCGCTCCATCCGGCTGACGTAGCCGACCTGTTCGAGCTGATCGGTCCAGACTACCGCGCCCCCCTCGCCCGCGCGATCAACGACCTGCTCGGCTCCGAGGTGATCGCCGAGCTCAACGATTACGTCCGCGACGATCTCGTCGAAGAGCTCGATCCCGATGAAGTCGCCGAGCTTGCCGGCGACATGGAAACCGACGACGCTGTCGCGCTGATCCAGGATCTTGACGAGGAGGACCAGCAGGCCGTCCTCGCCGAGATGGAGCCGGAAGACCGCGCCGCGATCGAGAGCGCGCTCGCCTATCCGGAAGACTCCGCCGGCCGCATGATGAGCCGCGACGTGATCGCGGTGCCCGAACACCTCACCGTCGGCGATCTGATCGACTTCCTGCGCGAGGATCAGGACCTCGCGACCGAGTTCTGGGAAGTGTTCATCGTCGATCACAAGCACCATCCGGTCGGCACTTGCGCGCTGTCATGGATTCTGCGCACGCCGCGTTCCATCGCGCTGACTGACGTGATGAAGCGCGACCAGACGCTGATCCCGGTGACGATGGACCAGGAAGAAGTCGCGCTGCGCTTCCAGAAATACGCGCTGATTTCCGCCGCCGTGGTCGACGAAAGCGGCCGTCTCGTGGGCCAGATCACCGTCGACGACGTCGTCCACATCATCCAGGAAGAGGCGAGCGAGGACATCCTGCGCCTGTCCGGTGCAGGCGACGGCGACATCAACGAGCCGATCCACCTCACCGTGCGCACCCGCCTGTCGTGGCTGGTGGTCAACCTCGGCACCGCGATCATCGCTTCCTCGGTCGTCGGCATGTTCCAGGGCGCGATTGCCAAGCTGGCGCTGCTGGCGGTGCTCATGCCGATCGTCTCGGGCATGGGCGGCAATGCGGGGACGCAGACGCTGGCGGTGGTGGTGCGCGCCATTGCGACCAACCAGCTGACCAGCTCCAACACCGTGCGCATGATCTTTCGCGAATTGCGCATCGCGATGGCCAACGGACTCTCGCTGGGCGTGCTGATCGGCACCGGCACCTGGCTGCTGTTCCAGAACCCGCTGCTGGGCGGCGTGATCGGCGCGGCGATGGTGATCAACAATCTGGTCGCGGGCCTTGCCGGCATTCTCGTACCCGTCTCGCTCGACCGGCTGAAGGTCGATCCGGCCGTCTCCTCCGCCGTGTTCGTGACGATGGCGACCGACGTGATGGGCTTCTTCTCGTTCCTCGGCCTTGCCGTCCTCAGCGGGCTTGCCTGACAGCCATGCCTCTCCACATGACCAAGGTCGCCTACGGGGCGACATCGTTCGAAGACCTCCACAGCTGGTTCAAGACCCGCGGCGAGACTGCGCGGCTCACCACGCGCTATCTGCCCAAGCGGCACGAGGAGATGATCGGCGGCTCGCTCTACTGGATCCTCAAGCACCAGCTGGTTGCGCGCAGCGAGATCCTTGGCTTCGAGGAAGCGGAAGGCGGGCGGACCAACATCGTCATCTCGACCAGGCTGATCGACGTCCACCCCAAGCCCAAGCGCGCGCATCAGGGCTGGCGCTATCTGGAAGAAACCGATGCACCCGCCGATCTGGCGGACGGCGAAAGCGCGGACATGCTGCCGCCGAGCCTCGCCGGGGAACTCGCCAAGCTGGGGCTGGCCTGAGCGCGCGCGAAGTTGACACGGTTTACACAGTCCAGAGTAAAAACCTGCCGCCCTCGCCATGCTGCCGCTTCAGGCGGTGAAGATGGCGGATTTGCGCGGAATCCACGGAGCATTGATGGAACATACCACATGGCGGCACCTGTAGGACATCCTTCATAAATAACAGACGCGTCTGTTATTTATCGGTGGCGAGAAGCGGGTCTCACCGTTTGATGACGGCGAATAAGTCTGATAAATCAGCTTTTGAACCCATCATCGACAAAGGACCTGCCTGATGACCGTCGATCGCCGCACTGCCATGGGCCTTGGCGCCGCCGGCCTCGCCTCGTTCGCCCTGCCCGCCTTCGCCGCACCGGCTGGCTCGCGCTTTCAGGTGAAGGGCAACGACTTCCTGCTGGACGGGAAGCCGCTGCAGATCCTTGCCGGCGAGATGCACTATCCGCGCATCCCGCGTGCGCTGTGGCGGGACCGGCTGCGCAAGATGCGCGCGCTGGGGCTCAATACGCTGAGCGCCTACATGTTCTGGAATATCCACGAACAGACGCCGGGCGTGTTCGATTTCAGCGACAATCTCGATGTGGCGGCATGGGTGCGGATGGCGCAGGAGGAAGGGCTGCAAGTACTGCTGCGGCCCGGCCCCTATGTCTGCGCGGAATGGGACGGCGGCGGACTGCCGGCGTGGCTGCTGCCCGATGCCGCCGCGCCGGTTCGGTCCGCCGATCCGCGCTTCATGAAGCCCACCGCGCGCTGGCTGAAGCGGCTCGGCGAGGAGCTGGCGCCGCTGCAGATCGACCGGGGCGGGCCGATCATCATGACGCAGATCGAGAACGAGTACGGCGCGTTCGGCAGCGACCAGCGCTATCTGGGCGCGCTGGTGGACGCGACGCGCGCGGCCGGATTTACGGGCCAGCTTTATACCGTCGATGGCGCATCGGTGATGGAGAAGGGATCGATCCCCGGCATTCCTTCGGGCATCAACTTCGGCACGTTCACGCCCGGAGAGGCCGAGAAGGCGTTCAAGGAGCGGGCGGAAAAGGGCTTTGGCGGTCCGGCGTTCTGCTCCGAATTCTGGTCCGGCTGGTTCAACCACTGGCACGAGACGCAGGCGACGACGACCACCGAGAACGTGGTCGCCAACCTCAAGTGGATGCTCGACCGCAAGATGTCGGTGAGCTTCTACATGTTCCACGGCGGCACTTCGTTCGGGACCTGGGCGGGCGCCAATCTCGATGTGGAGAAGAATGTCTACGAGCCCGATATCTCGAGCTACGACTACGACGCGCTGCTCGACGAGGCGGGGCGGCCGACGGCGAAGTATGCGGCGGTGCGCAAGCTGCTGGCGGATTACCTGCCGGCGGACAGCTTCCACGACCTGCCCGCGCCGGAAAAGGCGTTGACCGTGGCGCCCTTTGCGCTGGGCGAAGTGGCTCCGCTGGCGCAATTGCTGGGCGCGGCGCAAGTGGCGCATGATCCGCAGACGCTGGAAGGTTGCGGGCGGGCGGCAGGGATGCTGCTCTATCGGCACCGGCTGGCGCAGGCGGTGAAGGGCCAACTCAGCCTGACCGAAGTGCGCGATCTGGCTCTCGTGACCGTGGACGGCAAACCCGTCGCAACGCTTGATCGCCGCCGGGGGGACAAGGGCTTTGCCATCGACGCACCGGCGGGGGCGGTGATCGAAGTGCTGGTCGATGCGATGGGCCATGCGAACTATGGACTGGGCGTCGGCCGGGACCAGAAGGGGCTGATCGGCCCGGTGAGCGTGGACGGCACGCCGCTGAAGGGCTGGGACCACCGCCCGGTGCTGCTGGAGGATGTGGCCAAACTGACCTTCACCGCGCGGCGCGGCGGGGAGACGGGACCGGCGTTCTATCGCGGCTCGTTCACCGCGAACGAGGCGGGCTTCACCTTCCTCGACCTTCGCGGCTGGGGCAAAGGCTATGTCTGGGTGAACGGTCGCAATCTGGGGCGGTACTGGTCCGCCGGGCCGCAGCGGGGCGTGTTCGTGCCCGCGCCGTGGCTGAAGGTGGGCGCGAACGAGGTGGTGGTGCTGGACCTGTTCGGGCCGACCGAGACGGTGCTTTCGGGTCGGGGGGAGATGATTTGGGATCGGGCGGCTGGGGTGACGACAGGTTGAGCGTGGGTGGATCGGGGATGAGCAAAGTGTCACCGGAATCCTGAAATACCCAATTTGAAGGCCCGTAACTGGCTTGCCTGCGGGCTTGCATTAAGCTTCACATGGCAACAGGTAGTTTAAAGCAATTCCCAAATAGAGCGACAAAGGTGGCACTACGAGTATGGAACATAGGAATGATGCATCACTCCCAATTTTCATAGATCTGTTGGCGCTAGCTAACTCGCTCAAGAAAAATGGTCAATATAGCACATTGAAGAAGAAACTTGTGCAGGCTTGGCGCACGCAGTCTTGCCTAGGTGATCTACGCCAAGCACAATACTGTTGCGATGCCCTTCGTGCGCTCCGCCCAGATGCGAAAGGCCCCACGACCACAGACGGCCATGCCATTGAAAAATCGCTGCTAACCACGGCCCTTCTACTGTATGCGCGCGCAACCCATACATCCGGCAAGGGCGAGGAAAGAGGTGCAATTAGAGCGGTTTTCGATCAATCTGGATCATATCCGCATGAACTGAAGTAGTTGGCGCATTCATCTGGCTGGAAGATGTCGACGAGCCTTCCGATAAGGTCCCACAGGCCATTTACGGTG
>NZ_JAIXZS010000074.1 GCF_027489515.1 Novosphingobium sp.
CAAGGACTGGCGACGCATCCATACCCGCTACGACCGATGCGCCCACACGTTCATGTCCGCCATCTGCATCGCCGCAACCGTCATCTTCTGGCTCAATCAATGAGTCCTGAGCCTAGATAGTCTGGACCGGCGCCGAGTACATGGTGGGCGATGCCCGACTGCCCCGCAGGTTGCCGGTTGACGGGGCATTCCTGGCCAGACTCACTGCTCCAGTGTCTATGGAGGTTCACCTTCCCAACTACGTCGAAACGCATCATTCGCATGTTCACGACCTCACCCGCGAGCGCGATGCGCTCCAGGCTTCAGTACGGCGAGGTCAAGCGTCTGAAGGCGATCGTCGACGCCTTGCATTGTCACCGTTCCGGACGCCGAACCGAGCACCTCGATCCCGATCAGTTCGAGTCTGCGCTAGAAAAGTGGAGATGGCGTCGGTTGGCAGCCGAACAGTTGCGCAAGACCGACAGGCGATCGCGGAAAGTCCATCTCGAACGGGGCGAGAAGATCGTCGACGTCAAGGACAAGGCGAACCGCAGCTGTGGCGATGCGCTCCACCAGATCACCGAGGACATGGCTGAGCGCCTCAATTTCGGGCCAACCACCTTCACCGTTATGGTTACACTTCGTCCGTGTTAAGGCTGCCGCGGGTATGAAAGCGCGACCTTCCACGCTCGGGCGTCGGCAATGATCGTCGAACGCGGCATTCCGACTGAAGCGCTGATCGTACAAGTGCTGGTCGCCAAGTACGCCAGATTTCAGCCCGACATAGCCTCCAACCTGACTCATCCACCATTGCAGAGTGGGTCGCACGGGCAGCAAGGTATCGGCTGTCCTTGCGCGAATACATCCTCGGGCGATTGCGATGATCAGAGCGGCTGTGTGCCGATGAGACGACAATGCAGGAATTCGATCCTCGGTGGGGGCGAAGCAGGGCTGGCCAGCCATAGACTTATGCCAGAAATGCCCGTCCTTGAGTCAGCAATGATGCATCGATGGTCTCCTCTGTCTAAGCGGCAGACCAAAAGGGGCAGCGAGCCGAGGCACATCTTGGCAAATTTGTCCGCATTCTGCAGATCATGGCTGCAGCGGCAATGCATTCTGTTTAATCTCAAAAATAATCTAAGATAATTAAGAAAAAATTCTAGATATCTGCGAATATTAGATTTCAAACATTTTACGTTGTATCGAAAAAAGTTTTATAGAATTTAAAAATTTATTTTTTGTTTATTTGGGCCATCATTTCCAAACTTCGGAGAAATACCTTGCCATACCTAAAGCGGCTCGATCTGACAGAGTTAAGAATGCTCGTCGCCGGTCTTCTTCATCGCTGACACGCTCTAACAGGCCAGCCTCTGTCATTTGGCCGATCCAGCGTAGTGCAGTCGTGGGTGGAACGCCCGAAGCAATACATAAGGACGTGACGGATACCCGGGTGTGTTCGACGCGGGCTGCAGTAAGGTCAAGAAGCATGTCCCACGCCGGGTCCGCAAATAGATCGCCGTCGAAGAACCGAGCTCGCAATTGACGCTGCCGAATGATTCTTCGCACGAGTCGAGCATCAGGAAGCGGTGGTCGAACGCTCCGGACCAGTCTATCACCTTCATCCTGTGGCCTGTTATCAGAGGCCATATCGCTGAAACTGAAGGCCGGCGATGGATTGGCTCGCTCGTTTGCTGCGCCAGAGAGGCCTTCGATTTTCTGCGCAATCTCCGTGACCTGTTCAGTCAGGCGAATAAGCGTCAGACGGTCCTCGTCAGACAACTCACGCACGGTGTGGCTAATGCGGGCCAGTGATTGGCCCAATGCCACAAGATGATCTGCTCTAGTGGGAGAAACTAAGATTTGCGTATCGCATCGAGTTACGCATGCAAAGACAGCATCCAAGCAGTCAGTGCTTGTCGAAACAATGAGTTGCGATCCATGCGAAATCGCAGTTCGATCTATCGCTTCAATCAGGTCAAGGTGCATTTCTGATGCAGCGGCGCAGTCCACAATAACAATATCGGCAAAAGGCAATCCATGTAATGGATTGCTGGGCTTGTCCGGATCAGCGACTGAGATGTTTCGGGTTTCGATCCTGAAGACACCAGCTGCTGAGACATCTTCAGCGATCTGGGAGCGAATGTAACTGCGGTCTGACAGAACGGCAACAGAGGCAGAGCGTAGGCGCTTACTTCTAGAAACGCCAGGCAGAGGGAATGTGCTATAAGTGTTTGATGCGGCTTCCGGCACGGCATCTTCATGAGTAGATTGAAATTTACCCTCATCCACAATAATAACTCCAGAAATGTCAACGCATAATTCGCATAATTATAATTATAATTACAATAATCATCGAAATCCAAATTAGTAATCCGGATAAGAATAGAAAAGAGTAGATGTATAGTTTTTTTATATTATTTTCAAGCATCGTCGGTCTATCTGCTTCGATATTATCCTTAATGCCATCGTATTTTTGAGTATAATTCAGAAATTTTAAATCTGAATCGGGCGAGCTATTGAGATTATTTCGAAGGTTATCAAATTTTTGAAAATAATCTTTGAAATCGGAACGACGATCTAGGTTGACTGCAGCCATGGCAGCAACAATGTGGTTGTCAACTGTCGATGGCGATATTCCCAACTCGCGTGCGATTTCTTTTGATGTTCGCCCCTTGGCCGCAAGTCTTGCGCACTCGAACTGACGAGTAGTCAGCCGCTTTGTCTGCGATACTAATGGCTCCAGTGTCACGTGTCTTGCCCCTTCGCCCTGGGCGGAATGTGGCAGACCCATTCCAATTGCGCACTTCGAAGTGCTACCATTTTGGCAGATAGGTTCGTTTCGGACATTGCTGGAGGCATCTTTGGGCGCGCAGGACAGAGCTCGTGGCGCTTTCTGTGCTGATATTTCGGTTATTTTTCAGAGCTCAATTGTGACCAATGAGTCCGTTTCTTGCGAGCGCAACCTGCACTAAAGGGAAATTGACGCCTTCGGAGCCTTCAGTCGCCGCATCCTATGGTCGATCATGGATCAAACTGACGAAAGGAAGTCTCGCCTCGCGATGCTATGTCTCGCTGCGCTTACTGAATGCCCTTAATAGTCTAACTGGAGTTCTTAAAGATATGAATCGAAACGCATATGTCGTCCATACGGTCTGATCTCTAGTGAAATCTCAACTGCCTAGAAGGTGCCAGAAGCCATTCCCTGTGGCAGATAATGGCATAGATTCTAGTGCGTCGGCTCCACTGCCCATCGATCCTGTTCGAAGCATAACCGCATAGGCGAAAGGCGGATTGGCCATAGCTCATGAGGGTTGCCAAAGGCTTGGTTGGTCTTGGTAGCTGCTATCCGACAAACGTGCCGTAAGGTGCGTTTCTCCCGCTGAACCATGCAGGCGACAGTCTGTTGCTTGCATTCGCTGCAGAAGCCTGACGTGCGACCATATTGTGTGACGTGACCCCCAGCTTTCCACCAGCTGGGATTAGAGCCGGATCTTCATCTTGCGCATGAGCGCGGTGTAAGCAATGGCCTGTGCAGCGAGCCCCATAGGGCGTAGCCGAACAGGCCATTGCTTATTGCAATTCAGCGGCGAAGGCCGCTGGCGACTCGTATCTAAGGGCTGACTATGGCCGTTCGTGGCTGTAATCCTCCTCCCACGCTGCGATCTGGACGTGAGAGTGATCCATGCTAAGTCAAAGGGACCCGATGAGCAGTTCATTGCCCATGTGGCCATTGAAGCTCTCGGCGTAGCCATTCTGCATGTGCTTGCTTTGTGCGTTGTAATGCAACTCGACCTAGCGAACTTCTGACCATCGCAGGATGGCAGACGAGGCGGTTCTGTCCCATTGTCACGACCTAAAGGGTGAGGCTTGCCCCGCAGGTTGATTAGGGTGGTCGGTATCTTGCCCACCCCTGCACAGGACAGCGATGCGAAGACCACCAGCGACAGGCACCCCGCGCGTGAAGTCATCGACCACGCACAGGATACGGAAACGCTGACCGCTGACCAAGCAGTCAGAGACAAAGTAGAGCAACCTGCGCTGGTTCGGACCATATGCAGGATCATTGGCGCCCGAGTGTCCGATGCCAGTTTGCACCCACCGCGTCGGCGCACGCGCAACCCCTCCTCGTGATTAATCCGCAGCAGCTTTTTGTGTTTGGGTGGCATGCCTTCCCGCGGCAGCAGGTAGGGGAGGGGCATGCCACGCCCTCGCAAACCAGCTAATCTGTTCCGCTATTTCCACTCCTCGCTGGAGGTGATCCGCCTTGTCGCGCTGATGTACGTGCGGTTTCCGCTGAGCCTGCGTAACGTCGAAGACCTGCTCTTTGAGCGCGGCATCGACATCTGCCACGGGACGGTGCGGCTGTGGTGGAACCGCTTTGGACCGATGTTTGCAGCGGACATTGCCGAGATCGAAGAGTTCGAGATCGCTCCTGACCGGTTCGGTCTTCGACTGACGCACGTCTTGTCAAGCATCGGATCAACCCCGGAGGCACTTGAGTCCAGCCTAAATGCAATGAGCGATTTGTTTGAGGAGGTTCGCGCATCTGCGGGCGCGATGTATGTGCCACTTTGGCGCTTGTGAAACGACGTGATCTCCAAAGGCTCACTCTGGCCCACTCTTAATCTCTTTCGCGGAAGTCGCTGCAGTTGAGAACGATGGGTGCCTGAGCCGGACGTCCTTTACGACTGGCGTGCGGTAAATTCGGGCTGTGGCATCGAAATTGGCGGGTCGCTTGCCGGGCGATATGTATAGCCAGAGAGTGTTACGTGCCTGAGGGCCTTGCGCGAAGTGGAAACAGCGCTGGCAGATACAGATGCCGAACGAAGTGCCAACCGGTCGCTGACAACCGCTTTAACGGATGCAAATACCGCTGCGCGCCGCGCTGAGGCGCGTGTGCGGCTCGGCGATGCCAATCCGCTGCTTGCACTTGATGCGCGGCGCACCGCGTTTGAGACCGAGCTCCTCGCCACCCTCTCCGCCCGCCGCCTCGCCCGGCGCGAGGTCTTCCTGCTTCGCAGCCTGGGTGGCGGGTGGGAGCAATCATCTGCGCCGCGCTGAATGATTGGGACCGGCAGCGGCATGGCTGTTTGGACACGAGACCCAGAATCGCGCGAGCCCTATCCCGAAAGGGAGGGGCTGGAACTAAACGCTCGGCGAGGCTGATACAAATTCGCTGATTGCATTGCTGATTCTATACGTTTTGTTTCTCTGCAAGCTATCCTTCGTTGTGTAACCAAAATGCCTTCTGGTAAGAATAGCGCGCGCCTCGGCTCCAACCGAACGAGGCTCTTCCATGGCTATGCGGATCAAGGCTCGGCCTTCCTTGCGTGTGATCGCGCATGCGCTTCTCTTTACTGGTGGAGCGCTGATCGCGCAGCCCGCATCCGCAGCGCAAGAGGACGCGCCCGATGGGCCGACGCGCGAAGCGCGCGAGATTGTGGTCCAGGCTGACATCGGCTTCCGCAACCGCGTGGAAGACGGGGTCGAGCCCAAGCTGGTCTATGACGAGGAATACTTCCGCCGCTTCGAGCCGCTGACCGCTGGCGATGCGCTCAAGCGCGTACCTTCGGTAACGTTCCTGTCCGACGTGATCGAGAGCGACGGCGCGCGGCTGCGCGGGCTCGATCCGGGCTATACCCAGATCACCATCAACGGCGAGCGTGTGCCCGGCTCGAACGCCGATCGCTCATTCTTCCTCGACCGCATCCCGGCCGAACTGATCAAGCAGGTCGAGATCGTGCGCTCGTCCTCGGCGCGGCGCACAGGCGATGCGGTGGCGGGCACGCTGAACATTGTGCTGCGTGATGCACTCAGCCTGGATGGGGGCTATGTCCGCGCCGGCGGCCTTTTCTTCGATGATGGCGAGGCCAAGCCCAGCGGCGGCCTCTACTATGGCGGCAAGCTCGGGCCGGGCAGGCTTCTCCTCGGCGCCAACGTGCAAGGGCGCTACAACCCCAAGAAGAAGAAGAGCCTGCGATACGGCGATTCGCCCGAGAACAACCCGAACTACAAGACCGAGAAATTCGACAATCGCGAAGACCAATCCGACGTGCGAGACGGCACTGATTACGCCGGCAATGCCAGCTGGGTTATGGAGCAGGGCGGCACCAAGTTCGAGATCGCCGGCAACTACGTGCGGACCGAGCGCGACCAGATCGAGCGCTCGTTCGAATATGACGACCCTACCGCCACGACCGGCCCGATCAACCTGACGCCAGACGGCAACCTGCTGACCGACAACTACAATCCGGTCTACATCAAGCAGGACAGCTATGCGATCACCAGCAAGTTCAGCCACGAGACCGACTGGGGCAAGACCAGCGCGCGGGTGAGCTTCGCCGGTTTTCGCGACCGCACGCAGGAATTCGAGCACGAGATCGATTTCGATACCGACGAGGATCCTGCCGAGTACGAAGGCCAGTTCACCCGCACCCGGATCGACGATACCGAATTGGCGTTCGAACTCGAGCAGATGGTGAAGCTGGGCGACGGCGTCAGAATGGCATTCGGCGGCTTCGCGCAGGACAAGAACCGCAAGAACAAGATCGGCGAGAGCGAGAACGACGGGGCGGAAGTGACCGCCTATGACCAGTTGACCCAGCGGCCCGACGTGTTTTCGTCGCCGTTCGGAACGCCCGAAGATACCCCCGGCGGCTTCAACCGCATTCGCGAGGAACGCCGCGATCTCTATGCGTTGCTTGAAGGCAAGCGCGGCGCGGTGAAGTTCGAGGCCGGCGTGCGGTGGGAAAACACCAAGGTGCGGATCACCGATTTCACCGTCGATGCGGCTGACGCAACCTCCAGCGTCAAGTACGACTTCCTGCTGCCCTCCGCATCGGTGCGGATCGAGCTCGGTCGGGGGCGGATCACTGCCTCTGCCGCGCGCACCGTGCGCCGTCCCCGCTTCGACTTCATTACGCCGGCGCTGCTTGAGGCCGAATATGGCGACAACGACCTGCAGGGCAATCCGCGGCTTCGTCCGGAAAAGTCGTGGGGCGGCGACCTTGGCTATGAACACCGCATCGGCCGCACCGGCGTGATCGGGGTCAACGTGTTCTACCGCAAGATCACCGACGTGGTCGAACTGGTGAACACCGGAGCGGAAGGCTCGGAGGGCGAAGGCACCTTCGTTCTCCAGCCGCGCAACACCGGCAACGGCGAGGTCTGGGGCGTGGAATTCGACCTTTCGACCAGCCTGGGCTTCCTCGGCCTTCCCGATACCGGCGTGTTCGGCAATGCCTCGCTGATCGACAGCCGCATCCGCGACGATTTCGGCGAGCGGCGGTTCAACGGGCAGTCGAAGTACGTTTACAACTTCGGCGTGATCCAGAACTTCCCGAAGATCGGCGGGACGATTGGCGCGACCTACCGCAAGCAAGGCCCCGCGCAGGACCGCACCGTAGGCGAAGAAATCCGCACCAGCTATGGGGCTGATCTCGAAGTCTTTGTCGAAAAGCGCTTCGGCAAGCGTTTCACTCTCCGCGCGGTCGGCTCGAACCTGCTCAATGGCAGCAAGGATGAGGTGTTCAACAAGTTCGATACGATCGGCGACCAGCGCGGCCGCAAGTTCGACGAGTATGAACTCGAAACCGAAACGGCCGGCCCGGTGTTCCAGGTCGTCGCGCGGTACGCGTTCTGATGCGGCGATGGTTGGTGGCGGGGCTGGTGGCAGGGCTCATTCTGACAGCCCTGCCGCAGTCTGCGCCCGCAGCACCGGTGACGGCCAGCGTTGCAGCAAAAGGCGAGACAGTGCCGGTCGGGACCGCCGCAGCCGATGCGGCGGACGATCCGGCGATCTGGCACGATCCGCGGCGCCCCGCGCGCAGCCTTATCGTCGCCACCGACAAAAAGGCCGGGCTCTACCTTTACGGCCTCGATGGCAAGGTGCGCGATTTCTCACCCGATGGGCGGCTCAACAATGTCGATCTCGTCGACATGGGCTGGCGCGGAGTGATCGTGGTGGCCAGCGACCGCAATGACGAGGCGGCGGCGCGGCTGCGACTTTATCAGCTCGACACGCGGCGCACGAAGCTGCGGCCACTCGGTACGATAAGTGGCGGCGCGGGCGAGGCCTATGGCGTGTGCTTGATGCGCGTCGGCGCGGGGGTGCATGCGTTCTCGGTGCTGAAGGACGGCACGGTGACGCAAGTGGCGATCAGCTTGCGTGGGTTGGCCCCACGCGGGCGGATCGTCCGACAGCTGAAACTCGCGACGCAGACGGAAGGCTGTGTGGTCGATCCGCGCAGCCGCACGCTGTATGTGGGCGAGGAGGATCGCGGCATCTGGGCGTTCGATGCACGCGCCGGTGGTGCGGTGACGGGGCGTCTTGTCGCGGCGGTGGACGGGGCGCAGCTTGTCGCCGATGTCGAAGGTCTGGCACTGGCACCTGCCGGGCGGCACGGTGGCTGGCTGATTGCCTCGAGCCAAGGCGACAATGCTTATGCGCTCTATCGCTTGCCGGGATTGGAGCCCGCCGGACGGTTCCGCATCGCCGCGGGCAAGCTGGGCTCGACGGAGGAAACGGACGGCATCGCCTTCCATCCCGGCCGCTTCGGACGGCGCTATCCGCGCGGACTGCTGGTCGTGCAGGACGGCAACAACGCGCCTGCCGCGCAGAACTTCAAGCTCGTTTCATGGAGCGATGTGCTCCAGGTGGTGCGCTAGAGCCTTCCGCGCCAATCCGGGTGACCGTAATCGCCCGCCTACTCCGGTCGATCCACCTTGCCGACGCTCAGTTCCAGCGCTTCCAGCGTTTGCTGCGCGGAGAATTGGCCGCCTTCACCGGGCGCAGGTCGCACAACGCTCCAGCGCCTCAGTTCCCTGCCCTCCAATGCCCCGCATCCCTGCGTGATGAACAGGAAGCGCAAGGTGTCCGCCGGCGTCAGGTCCACCGATGTGCCGGCATCGAGTTTGATGCCCTGAATGACAAGGCCGCGGTGCGGGAGCACGCCGATGGCTTTGTACGCGACACCGCGATCTGCCGAGGGCTTCCACCGCAGCGATTCCGGTCGCATCACTATCGGTACCTTGTAGGCGGGCGAGACGTAGGCTGGCGGCGCGCTCTTCACGGTCCTGCGAACGCCCGGTTTCGGCGTAGCCAGACATTCGCAGCCGCGGCGCGGAACGGCAAAAATGTCCCACGAGGCGGCGTTCGTTTCCGGCTGCAGCAAACCAGATCCCCGCGCCAGTTGAGCCGAGCTGTTTTGTAACGTTCCTTTGAAGGCGGCGCCGCGGCGGGAGCCATTCATGAAAACAACCTCCGGGATGTGCAAGCAGGCCGCTTATGCCGCAGGAGGGGATCCGCCGCGCAGCAAGGCCAACAGGCCGGATCGTCCGGCCACGTCGGTCCGGTTGTAGACTGATTTGAGGTACGTGCGCAGTGTTGTCAGCGAAATCGCCATGCGCTCGGCCGCCTCGGTCGATGATAGGCCGAGCGCCAGAAACACAGCCAGTTCCTGCTCGCGTGCACTGAGCGGCAAGGCGGCGGCATTACCCAGAACGATGGCGGCGAGCGGCGGACGACGTTCGAGGCAAACCATGTAGCGCTCGTCAGAGGGGCCACAGCTCTTCCACTCCCCAGCCGGACCGGGGTTGCAGTGTAACACGCGGGCGGTGATTTCGCCGTGCCGTGTGCGCCGCACTTCGTGGGCCGGCGGGGAAGGCAGGCCGCGCCGGATCGTCGCCGCACGGTCCAGCAGCGCGTGCAGCGCCGGAGTCAGCTTTTGGCCGAGCGCAGAAAAATCAAAGTCAGGCGAGAAAGCCAGATCGGCGTGCTGCATGGCGAGCGTGATGGCATTGCCCGCCGAATACTCGATCTGCCCGCCGCCATCGACCAGCAGGTGCGCGCTGTCATCCATGGTGGCGCTGCAGGCGACATCAGGCTTAACCGCTGGGCCCGCCAGCGCGGCGAGCACATGATCGTGGATCGCCGCGAGGATGGCGGCCTCACGGCGAGTCCATGTCTGGCGGTTGGTGCTGCGATTGACCATCAGGATGCCGCGCGCGCGGCCACTTGGCTCCCGGACAACGAGCTCAAGCGAGCCTTCGATGCGATAGGGCCGGAACACGTCGTTGTAGACCAAGGTGCGGCGGAACTCCGGCCCTTCGATCAGCATGCGCCCCGCCCCGACGCGTGGCGGCAGCGCAGCATACTTGTCCAGCGTAGGCTCACGCGGATCGCGCTCCAACGCCGCATGGTTGCCGACGAACGCATCCATCGCCTCGGGCAGGTAATCGCGCAGATAGGCATCGCAGGGCCGCCCTTCGCCATCGAGCCAGAAGAAATTGGCAAACGAACAGCCGATCAACCGCTCTACCTGCGCCGTGATCAGCGCCATTGCCTGATAGGCGGGCAGGCCCAGCGCGGCGGTCAGGCGCAGTTGCTTGAGTTGGGCATTGACGGAAGACGAAGGCATCGGGCGAGCAGCTCATCGAGACAGACTGAAGACAATATCGCGATCTTGATTATTTGCATTCGACCCAAGTTTATCGTTCGCACGAACGGTAAGGACGGGCAATATCGCAGAATACCTCCATGCGGAGGTATTTTGCCATTGCCGCGAAGACTACGATTGAGGCCTGTATGATCGCGGCGTGGGGGCATCCCGCCGATCAAAGGGGGATGCACGCGATGGTGGATGGAGATTCACAGCTTGAGCCTAACTGGGGCACCGGCCCGGAAGGTGCCACTATACAACTGCTGGATGCCAACACTTACAAACTCGGGATCGGATCGCTGTCCGATGCCGAGCTGAACGAAATTCTCGCCTATATCCCGTTCACGTCGCATGCGCCCGGCGCGAACTACATCGATATCAATGCCAGTCTGGCGGGCTTTGGTGCTAAGACCCAGTTCCATGCCGGCCTGAGCCTCGGCGTCTCGTTGGACTACACCTTCAACCTCGGCTCCACTCAGGCAACAGGCTCTGCCACCACAGCGTTCGATGCCCAGTTTGACAGCAACGGCGATGGCCGGGTCGATCTTTACGCCCCCTATGTGCTCGATACAAACAAGGCCGCCTTTTCGTTCGGCGTACGCAATGTGTTGCCGAAGGACGGCGAGACCGTGCTGGGCTTCGGCATCAACACCAGCGGCGATTTCGGCATCGGCTTCAAGAAGATCGATGTCTACACCCCCTTTGGTTCGATCTACAAGAATGAGGATAGCTACTTCTTCGGCAGATCGCTTGCATCAAAATCTACCCTCATCGATCTCAAGCAGGGAGATGCACCGGCCACCTTCTCGACCACCGGGTTTCAAGGCCTGCTGACCACACCGCGTCTGCCCGATCTCTCGGTCAGCGGCAGCGGCACAGGCCTAGGCGCGATCGGCGTGGCCATCGCGAACCACGCAACCGGGCCCGAGATGGGCGAGCTCAAGGTGCTGCCACTCGAATTCATTCCCGGCATCGGACAGGTGCTCCGCGGCGGGGAGATTATCGTCAAAAGCGATCCGCTCGATGCGATTGTCGAATGGGATCTGCTGCACCTCTCGTTCAACCTAGGTCTCTCGCTCAAGCAGGATCTTTCGGTGACGCTGAGCGGCGTGGAAAGCCGGGTGAAAGTGGAGGAGCAAGGGGACGGCGGCGCTTATATCACCAGATTCGATGAGGCCGTCACGTTCGGCACGAAGGTTACGCTGCCCTTCTCACAGGGCGACCAGCTCGGCACGAAGATCACCGAGAGCTACACGCTGCACATTCATTCGGACAGCAACGTCGCACTCTCGGCAGCGGCGACGATCGAGCTCGGGTTGCTATACTTCAAACTGATCTTCAATCCTTATGCCATTCCAGAACAGACAATCGAGAAGTGGCTGTGGCATCCGCCCGAGAAGGAGCTGTTCAAGGTCACGCAGAGTATAGGCGCAAAGGGTAGCGATTACACGATCACGTTGCCCGACATCGTAACGGTGGTCGACACCCACGTCGCAGTGACCGGCACCGATGCGCCCGAAACGCTGGATCTCGCCGAAGGTCAGGTTGGCGTTGATGCGATGGACGGCAACGACACGGTCAACGGCAATGCGCTGCGCAACTTCATCGAAGGCGGCAAGGGCGATGACACGCTGAACGGCAACGACGGAAACGACGAAATCCATGGCGGGCTCGGTTCCGATACGATCGAGGGCGGCGCCGGCAATGACATGCTCTTCGGCGACCTTTCGGACCTGAAGCGGCCCGAGACAATCATGGGCGGCACGGGCAACGACGAGATCGAAGCGTATGGCCCCGGCATCTACGACGGTGGGGCAGGCAACGACCGCCTGACGATCTTCCTTTCCACCAAGGGCGGCCAGACCATCCGTGGCGGCAGCGGCGCCGACTACCTCAAAGCCAGTTTCGGCCTCATCGGGGGCGGCGTGA
This sequence comes from Novosphingobium sp., assembly GCF_027489515.1. Taxonomy (GTDB): domain Bacteria; phylum Pseudomonadota; class Alphaproteobacteria; order Sphingomonadales; family Sphingomonadaceae; genus Novosphingobium. The sequence continues at coordinate 12,348 of NZ_JAIXZS010000074.1, forward strand.
CGCTGAACCTCTCAGACTCCGGTTCGGGCACGCTGCTCGCAGCCACGGCGATCCGCGAGGCTGTGACCTACGAAGGGATCGAGACTTTCGATATCTTCGGCAGCTCGGGGAAAGACACCCTCACCGGCAGTGCCAAAAGCGATTACCTCGATGGTGGCGCCGGCGGCGACACGATAAATGGGGGCGGTGGCGGCGATACGCTTGGCGGGCAGGTAGGCGCCGACCTCATCCATGGCGATGCCGGCGACGACGTGGTCGCTGGCGATGCCGGAGACGACAAGCTTTTCGGCGATGCGGGTGATGACGGCATCGACGGCGGCGACGGCGAGGACACGGTCCGTGCGGGAACCGGCGAGGACATCGTCAGCGGCGGCAACGGCGACGACGTGATCTACGTCGACGAAGCGGACGGCGTGCAGGACATTGCCGAGGGCAACGACGGCGACGACACGCTGCGCGGCGGCACCGGCAAGGACGAGCTGAACGGGGTGGCCGGCAACGACAAGCTCTATGCCGGATCCGACGGCGGCACGCTGTATGGCGGAGACGGCGACGACCAGCTTTGGGGCTCTAAGAGTGCGGTGCTCAATGGCGGCGCGGGTAATGACACGTTCAACGTGACCAAGACCATGACTGGCATGCAGGTCTATGGCGAGGGCGCGAAGTCCAGCAACAACTTTGGTACGGACCGGCTCATCCTTGGAATCGGCGTCTACGGTGTGGCAGAGGCGATCTCAGCGGGCTACCAGTTCGCTGATTTCGCGCGGGCCAAAGCCGTCTTCTACGATAGCGCGGTTACCCTCACCAACGGCACGACTGTGGAGGGGATCGAAGCCTTCGAAGTGCGTGGCGGCGGCGGCAGCGATGCCATAGTGACCGGCGCCGGGGACGACGTGGTGCGCGCCGGTTCGGGCAATGACTACATCGACGGACACGGCGGACGCGACGAACTGTTTGGCGAGGCCGGTGACGACGTTTTGGTCGGCGGTCTGTCAGGCCACTATTTCGGCGGGATCGGCACCGACACGCTCTACATCAAGCTTCCCCAAGGCACTGAGTTCGGTACGTCCGAGGGCTTCCACCTTGATGCAGGGGCCGGTGACGTCCAGCTCCAGACGACGGTCGGGGGCGTGACCAAAACCATTCTCCTGCCCGGCGAAGGCGGCGGCAGCTACGGCACCTACCTTTCCAGTATCGAGCGCATCCACATGACCGGCGGCGGCACGGGCGACGATCAGATCGGAGGCGGGATCGGCGATGATGTGCTCTATGGCGGTACTGGCAATGACAGCCTGAGCGGCCGCAACGGCAACGATGCGCTTTACGGCGGGGCCGGGCGCGACCGGGTGCGCGGCGGCGCGGGCGATGACCTGATCGACATGCGCGATTTCGTCACGCCAGGCGGCTCGGCGAGTCTGGGCGGCGACACGGCCTACGGCGGTGACGGCGACGACCTGATCCTTGCCAGCAACAGCGCCAGCACCATCGAAGGCGGCCTCGGCGATGACACGATCAGCGTGGTGAACGGCGGCAACTACGGCGCGTTCATCACGCGCATCGACGGCGATGCTGGCAACGATCAGATCAGCGGCAGCGATCAGGCCGAGGTGATCTTCGGTGGGCCGGACGACGAGACCATTCGCGCCGACTTGCGCAGCACCATCGACCTGACCCAAGCGGACGACGATTTCATCCATGGCGGCGGCGGTAACGACGTGATCCGTGGGGGCATCGGCAACGACGTTCTGTTCGGCGATGGCGGCGCCGACAAGCTCTACGGCGGACGCGGAAACGATGAACTACGTGGAGACGGGCTCGACCAGTTCTTCGGCGGGATCGGTGATGATCTGCTGGTGCTGGAACCCGGCGCCGCCGCCCCTGCAGCACAGGTCGTGCTTGTCGGTGGGAGCGGTCGGGATACGGCGCGCTTCTCTTATGCAGGGCGCACCACGCCGCTTTCATTTACCCTCACCAGCAGTACGATTGTCGCACCCGATCTCAAGCTGACCGGGATCGAGACGCTCGACATCACGCTGTCCGGCGGTAACGACTTTGCCCGCGCGGGTGCCGGAAACGATGTGATCCGCGGCGGGCGCGGCAGTGATCAGATTCTCGGCGGCGCGGGCGATGATATCCTCTACGGCACGGGCCTCGAAAGCCGCCCGGCCGAAGCTGCTGCAACCTCGGATACGCTGCAAGGCATGGATGGCGATGATCGGCTGGTGTTCGAGAACGGCGGGATCGCCGACGGCGGCACGGGCACCGACACGCTCGTGGTGATCGGGCTCAATGCCGACCTCGGCCGCGCAGAGTTCACCGCAGGTGGCAGCGGCACCTTTGGCGGGATTGCCTACAGCAACCTGGAACGACTGGACTATTCCGCAGACGCGGTGGGTGTCGGCGTGTCGGTTCGCGGCGGGATCAATGCGGACCGGCTACAGGGTGGCGACGCCAACGACACGCTCGACGGCGACGGTGGCGGCGACACGCTGCTGGGCATGGGCGGTAACGACGTGCTCAAGGTGCGCTCCGTGGTCGGCCTCGCCACACTCGACGGCGGCGGCGGTGTTGACCGGGCCGAGATCGACATGGGCACGGCCACGGCCACGGCCAGCTTGTCGATCCAGCTCACCGCGCTCTCGCTGCCGGGCATTGACAGTGGCGGACGACCTGCCATCCCGGTCCGGCTGGTTGCGATCGAGCAGATCTTCGTCATCACCGGTTCCGGCAACGACCTTGTGACTGGCGGCACGCGCGCGGATTCGATCACCACCGGTGGGGGCAACGACCGGGTCAACAGCGGGCTCGGCACAGACGTCGTCGCGTTGGGTGATGGCGATGACCAGCTCACCGATCTCGGCGGCAACGGTGACGTGATCGATGCCGGAGGCGGCAACGACCGCGTGACCATCGGCGGCCAGCGCGCTGCAATCGACGGCGGCGCGGGAATCGACCGGATCACCGCCGATCTCTCAGCGGCAGGGCCCCTCAATCTCACGCTCACCATCGGCGGGACGGTCGTACTGCCGGTGCGCGGCTGGGGCTTCAAGAGCTTCGAGGAGTATGCCCTGACCTTCGGCGCGGGCAACGACAGCGTGCGCGCCGACTATGGTCTGCATCTACTCGACGGCGGCGCAGGGACCGATGCACTGGTTGTCATCACAGATAATTTGGTCAGTTACACCACCGAAGTGCGTGGCGGAGTCACCACGTGGACCTTCGCCAACGGTATGGTCGCGACTGGCTTCGAGACCCTTGCCTTCGAGTATCGCCCGCGCACCTTGAATGGCACCGATGGCAACGACACGCTTGTCGGCGGCCCGGGCGACGACCTTCTCGCTGGTGGCAAGGGAACTGACACGCTGACGGGCGGCGACGGCGCAGACTCGTTTCGGATCGACCTCTTGCCAACCCGCGGGTCCGGGCCTGACACCATCACCGATTTCCGCGCCGGCCTTGATCATATTGTGCTCGACAGCCGCGTGTTCACGGCGCTGGCCAGTGATGCCGGTGGCAGGCTGAGCGCAGCGGACTTCGGCACGGGAACTCCTGGCGCGTCGGCACCACGCGTGCTCTATGATGCCGATAGCGGCCAGCTAAGCTATGATGCTGATGGTCCCGGCGGCAACGCAGCAATCATGCTTGCCCAGCTAACTGGCGGACCCGCGCTTTCGGCGGCAGACATTCTGGTGATCTGAGGCGACCGAAGGCGATTGGCCAACAGATACCTTGGCCTGCCCCGATTGCCGCCGACTTCGCGATCTGATGGCGCAGGGGCGGCGGTTCCCGGTGACTCCGATTCGTGAAGCCGTCCACAATGGCGCACCTGCAGAACCCCCTGTTCGGTGTTGTCCGGCTTTACCTATGGGCCCGCGCTTACGATCGGACGGAGGCATTCATGCAAGACACCTGTGTTCGCGAGCAGTCTGGTCACCAGCCGCCCTGTTACGGCTGAAGTTACTGTGCGTCGGAACCTTCACTTTGCGCACTTTTCGACCACCCTGGATTGCCGTGATCGCGCTGCCCCGAAGGCGCGGCCCCCTTTTTGGCCGACTCCTACGCCTCGCGCCAAAGTCACCTGGGATTACAATGCCACAGTATTGCTCCCTCCTCGATCCCTGCACTCGGCCAATAGAGACGCCGTCAAAATGGTCAGATTGGTCGGAACGTGTTCCAATGTTGTGCTGTGTCGAAGCCCGCATTGCCACTGATACCCCGAGAACAGCTGCTTCGTCCCACGATCCGAATTTGGCTTCCGGCGGCAAACGACCAGTTTTTGCCGTTAAGCAGCTTGTGCCTGAATGGCCTGTTTGACCAGAACCAGACGTTTCCACTGCCTTGCATCGCAGTGGATGCGAGCTCCCTTATGGATCCTTTACGCCGCGGTGCCGACCTTTCCCTAGAAGCTTAACGCTCGTTCGCGGCACTGGATCGCCGACCGAATGGAGCGGCTTATGGATCTTCAGGCGCTTGTCGCGCGGAATCACCCTCTCGCGCGCTGGATAGATTCAGGACTGCGATTTGCAGGGGCCCTCATTCTGGCGGGCCTCGGTATTGCCGGAGCCTGTGTCGGACGCGTGCCGAAGCAGCAGATGGAGAGTGCCATCGGCTTCGGCCTCGCCGCATTTGCGGTCCTGCTGATTTGGACCGGTCTCGCGCTGCTGGTCGGCGGAGCAGAGTGGTTCCGCCCGCAACCACTTCCGCCGCGCCCTCTGTTTCCTCCTTCAGAAAGCAAAGAACCCATGACCGACCTGCTCTGGATCGGCGCCCTTGCCGGTCTCGCCATATTGACTGCCGGCTTCATCTCGCTCTGCGAACGCGCCTGAGGATCCCGCCATGCCACTGCCTGAACTGCTCGCCGCGCTGACTGCGGCGGGCCTGCTTGTCTATCTCGTGGTCGTGTTGCTGCGACCCGAGCGCTTCTAAGGAACCCTGTCATGACAACTCTGGCAGGCTGGGTCCTGATCTTCGGTTTCACCGCGCTGGTAGCGCTGCTGGCCAAGCCCTTCGGGCTATGGCTCCACGCCATCTACGAAGGGCGGCGCACCCTGTTGCACCCCGTGCTCGGTCCGCTCGAAAGCGGGTTCTATCGTCTTTCGGGCGTGGACCCGCAGCGCGAGCAAGGCTGGCGTGCCTATGCGCTTTATATGCTTGCATTCCAGGTGGTGACGGCCTTGTTCACCTATGCGGTGCTTCGCCTACAGGGCTTGCTGCCACTCAATCCGCGCGGCTTGCCCGGGCTCGGCGCAGACGGCGCCTTCAACACCGCCGTTGCCTTCGTGACCAATACCAACTGGCAATGGTATTCCGGCGAGGCGGCGCTGTCGAACCTCAGCCAGATGCTAGGGCTGACGATCCACAATTTCCTCTCCGCCGCGACCGGCATTGCCGTCGCCTTTGCGCTGTTCCGCGGCTTTGCGCGGACCGAGACCCGAACCGTCGGCAACTTCTGGGCCGATCTCGTGCGAGTGACGCTCTATGTCCTGCTGCCGGCGTGCCTTGTCTATGCCGTGTTCCTCATCGCCAGCGGCGTGCCGCAGATGCTCGCGAGCACGGTGGACGCGACGACGCTCGAAGGCGCGAAGCAGACCATCGTCGTCGGGCCGGTTGCTTCGCAGGAAGCGATCAAGATGCTCGGCACCAACGGTGGCGGCTTCTTCAATGCGAACTCCGCGCATCCCTTCGAAAATCCGAACGCATTGACCAACCTTGTCCAGATGCTGTCGATTTTCGTGCTGGGCGCAGGGCTGACCTGGTGCTTCGGCAAGGCGGTGGGCAACACGCGTCAGGGCTGGGCGATCCTCGCGGCCATGCTGGCGCTGTTCCTGGCGGGTGCATCGATCGCCTACTGGCAGGAAGCGGTTGGCGGACCGGTGCTCCACCACCTCGGTGGTGCCGGGGCCAACATGGAAGGCAAGGAAGTTCGCTTCGGCATCGCGGCCAGCGCCCTGTTTGCCACCGTCACGACCGCCGCGTCCTGCGGGGCCGTCAACGCGATGCACGACAGTTTCACGGCGCTTGGCGGGCTCATTCCCCTGTTCAACATCCAACTGGGCGAAATCGTCATCGGCGGCGTCGGCTCGGGCATCTACGGCTTCCTGCTGTTTGCCCTGCTGGCGGTGTTCATCGCCGGGCTGATGGTGGGCCGCACGCCCGAATATGTCGGCAAGAAGATCGAGGCGCGCGAGGTGAAGCTGGCAGTGCTGGCGATTGCCGTGCTTCCGCTGTGCATCCTCGGTTTCACGGCGATTGCCGCAGTGCTTCCGGCGGGCCTTGCCGGGCCGCTCAACAAGGGGCCGCACGGCTTTTCCGAGATCCTCTACGCCTTCACTTCGGCTACGGGCAACAATGGCTCGGCCTTTGCGGGCCTCTCGGCCGGTACACCGTTCTACAACGGCCTCCTCGGCGTGGCGATGTGGCTCGGCCGCTTCTTCATGATCGTGCCGGTGCTCGCCATTGCCGGCAGTCTTGCGGCCAAGAAGCACACGCCCGCCAGCGCTGGCTCGTTTCCCACCACCGGCCCGCTGTGGATCGCACTGCTCATCGGCACGATCCTGCTCGTCGGCGGCCTCACCTTCCTGCCAAGTCTCGCGCTTGGCCCGATCGCGGATCACGTGACGGGCCTCGCCGGCACCACCTATTGAGGACCAACATCCGTGTCCCAACCTTCCTCGATGTTCTCCGCCCAGCTCGTCATTCCGGCTCTTGGCGATTCTGTTCGCAAGCTTGCCCCGGCGCAGCTTGTGCGCAACCCGGTGCTGTTCACCACCGCCGTGGTCGCGCTTCTCCTCACCGTGCTGCTCGGTGTCGGCGGCAGCGGTCTGTCAGTGAGGTTCCAGATCCAGCTGATTGTCTGGCTCTGGCTCACCGTGCTTTTCGGCACTTTCGCCGAAGCGCTGGCCGAGGGACGCGGCAGGGCCCAGGCGGCATCGCTGCGGGCCACCAAGTCCGATCTCGTCGCGCGCCTGCCCGATGGCAGCAGCGTTCCGGCAGCCCGGCTCAAGCGCGGCGACACCGTGGTGGTCGAGACCGGTGATCTCATCCCGGCTGACGGCGAAGTCATCGAAGGCGTCGCCAGTGTCAACGAAGCCGCGATCACCGGCGAAAGCGCTCCGGTGATCCGCGAGGCGGGCGGCGACCGCTCGGCCGTCACCGCCGGCACGCGCGTCATTTCCGACCGCATCGTGGTGCAGGTGACGCAGGAGGCAGGTCAAGGCTTCCTCGACCGCATGATCGCGCTCGTCGAAGGCGCGGAGCGGCAGAAGACCCCCAACGAGATCGCGCTGACGATCCTGCTGGTGGGCCTCACCATCATCTTCCTGATCGCGGTTACGACCATTCCGGCCTTCGCCGCCTATGCCGGGGGACGCGTACCCGTCGCGATGCTGGCAGCGCTGCTCATCACCCTGATCCCCACCACGATTGCCGCGCTGCTCTCCGCGATCGGGATCGCCGGGATGGACCGGCTGGTGCGCTTCAACGTGCTTGCCAAGTCGGGCCGCGCGGTGGAGGCAGCGGGCGATGTCGACGTGCTGCTGCTCGATAAGACCGGCACGATCACCATCGGCGACCGGCAGGCGAGCGAATTTGTGGCCCTGCCGGGCGTGCAGGCGGGTGCGCTTGCCCATGCGGCGCTGCTGGCGAGCCTCGCCGACGAAACGCCCGAGGGTCGGTCCATCGTCCGGCTCGCGCAGGATGCCTTCGGTCTTGCCGAAAGCGGCCTTCCCGCCGGGGCCGAGGTGATCCCGTTCACCGCCCAGACCCGTCTCTCCGGTCTGCGGCTGGGGGAACGGCTGGTGCAGAAGGGGGCGGTCGATGCGGTGCTGCGGGCCAACCCCGCAACGCTGGACACCCCTGCCGCCGAGGCGCTGCGCCGAGCCTCCGATGCCATCGCGCGGCAGGGGCAGACGCCGCTCGCCGTGGCCGATGGCGGAACGCTGCTTGGCGTGATCGCGCTCAAGGACGTGATCAAGGCCGGGGTGCGCGAACGGTTCGGCGAATTGCGCCGCATGGGCATCCGCACGGTGATGATCACCGGCGACAACCCGCTGACCGCAGCGGCGATTGCAGCCGAGGCAGGGGTCGACGATTTCCTTGCCGAGGCGACCCCGGAGGACAAGCTGGCGCTGATCCGCAAGGAGCAGCAGGGCGGCCGGCTGGTAGCAATGTGCGGCGACGGCACCAACGACGCGCCCGCGCTGGCCCAGGCGGACGTCGGCGTCGCGATGAACACTGGCACCCAAGCCGCGCGCGAAGCCGGCAACATGGTCGACCTTGACAGCGATCCGACCAAGCTGATCGAGATCGTCGGGCTCGGCAAGCAGCTGCTGATGACGCGCGGCGCGCTCACCACATTCTCGGTCGCCAACGACGTTGCCAAGTATTTCGCGATCATCCCGGCGATCTTCGTCGCGCTCTATCCCGGCCTCGGGGTGCTCAACGTGATGGGCCTCGCCAGCCCGCAAAGCGCGATCCTCTCGGCGATCATGTTCAACGCGCTGATCATCCCGGCGCTGGTGCCGCTGGCGCTCAAAGGCGTGAAGTACACCCCCATAGGTGCGGGACCGCTGCTGGCGTGCAATCTTTCGATCTACGGCCTTGGCGGCCTTGTCGCGCCGTTCGCGGGCATCAAGCTGATCGACATCGCGGTCGCTTCCCTCCATCTCGCCTGAGGAACCGGTTTCATGCTCAAGGACATTGCTTCCGCCCTGCGGCCGGCCGTCATGATGACAGCCCTGTTCGCGGTCCTGCTCGGCCTTGTCTATCCACTGGTGCTCACCGCCATTGGCCAGATCGCGTTCTCTTCGCAGGCCAATGGCAGTCTGATCCGCAGCGGCGACCGGGTGATCGGCTCGTCGCTGATCGGCCAGGCCTTTACCAGCGAGCGGTACTTTCACGGCCGGCCCTCGGCCGCGGGCAAGGGCTATGACCCGACTGCCTCGTCGGGATCGAACCTCGGCCCTGCCAGCGCTGCCCTTGCCGATCGCGTCCGCACTGATCTTGCCACGCTTGCTCCCTCACCAGGTTCTCCCGTTCCTGCCGATCTGGTGACAACTTCCGCCTCGGGGCTCGACCCCCATATCAGCCCCGAGGCGGCTCTGTTCCAGGCGTCGCGCGTGGCTGCGGCAAGGGGGCTTGGTGCGGCACAAGTGAGGACATTGGTCGATGCCCACACGCAAAGGCCGTTGTTCGGCATCCTTGGCGAGCCCACGGTCAATGTGCTGGAACTCAACCTCGCTCTCGACTCCCTGCCGGTCGGCGGTCCATCATCGCCGCGGTGAACGAAGCCCGTCCGGATCCTGATGCCCTGCTGCGCGCAGCGCTGCGCGAAGGGCGCGGCCGCCTCAAGGTTTTCCTCGGGGCGGCCCCCGGCGTTGGCAAGACCTTCGAGATGCTGAGCCGGGCGGCCGAACGCCGTGACAGCGGCGTCGACGTGGTGGTCGGCGTTGTTGAGACCCACGGGCGGGCAGAGACAGCCGCTCGCCTGCGCGGGTTCGAAGTCCTGCCGAGGGCCCGCTTCGCGCATCGCGGGCAGACGCTTGAGGAAATGGATATCGACGCCATCCTTGCTCGTCGTCCCGCGCTCGTGCTGGTGGACGAACTGGCCCATACCAACGCGCCGGGAAGCCGCCATGACAAGCGCTGGCAGGATGTCGAGGAACTGCTCGGCGCGGGGCTCGATGTCTGGAGCACGCTTAACATCCAGCATCTCGAAAGCCTCAACGATCTGGTCGCCTCGTTCACCCGTGTCCGTGTGCGCGAGACAGTGCCCGACCGCGTGCTCGATCAGGCGGAGATCGAGGTTGTCGACATTCCGCCCGATGAACTGATCGAGCGGCTGCGCGAGGGGAAGGTCTATGTGCCCGAGGAGGCCAGCCGGGCACTCGGGCATTTCTTCTCGAAGTCCAATCTCTCCGCTTTGCGCGAGCTCGCGCTGCGCCGCGCCGCGCAAGTGGTCGATACCCAGATCCTCGAAATGGTTCGCGCGCAGGCGCTCGGCGGCATCTGGGGCTCGGGCGAGCGGATTATGGTCGCGCTGAGCGAGCAGGAATCCGCCGCCGAACTCGTACGTGCCGGTCGGCGGATGGCCGATGCGCTTCATGCACCATGGACAGTCGTCCACATCGAGACGCCGCGTTCGCTGCAGCTTGGCGACGGGGCGCGCAAGACCCTTGCCGATGTTCTCCACCTTGCAACCCAGCTTGGCGCGGCGATCATGACGATCCCCGCCGCGTCCGTCACCGAGGGGCTCAAGCTTGCCGCCAGCGAAGCGAGGGCCACGCAGCTCTTTGTTGGCAAATCGGCCCGATCGCGGTGGTTTGAGCTCCGCCACGGTTCCGTCGTCGATCGGCTCGTGCGCGAGATGCCGGGCATCGCGGTGCACGTGCTGCCGTTGGCCAGTATGCCGCAGGCGGGCCGGTCTACTTCCGGTCCAGTCTCGCCGTGGGGGACGCCGCGCGCCTATGCGATCGCATTCGGCCTCACCGCTGTGGTCACTGCGCTGGGTTCGTACATCACCAGCCTCGGGTCGATCACCAATGTTGCCCTGCTCTATCTGCTGCCCGTCATGGCTGCGGCCACACGGTTCGGCCTGCGCCCGGCGCTTGCGACCGCTGTAGTTTCCTCGCTCGCCTACAATTTCTTTTTCATACCGCCACTTTACACCTTCACCATTTCCGACCCGCAGAACCTGATCACCGTGCTCGTCCTGCTGGGCGTTGCCGTGGTTGCGAGCCAGATTGCCGCGCAGACCCGCGATCAGGCGGAACTGGCCCGTGCGAGCGCCTTGCAGAACTCGACACTTGCCGGTTTTGCCCGGCAGCTTACCGGCATCAGGCACCGCGCCGAGCTCGCGATGCTGCTCTGCGGCGAGGCTGGCCGACTGTTCGATGCTCACACGGTGCTGCTTCGCCCGCATGCCGGCGAGCTCTCCGTCGAGGCGTCCGTGCCAGACGGTGCGCAGATCGCCGCAATCGAAATGGCAGCCGCGCAATGGGCCTTCGATCAGGCCCGCGCCGCCGGCAATGGGTCCGATACGCTTACCGCGTCGGAATGGAGTTTCCATCCGATCGCCTCGGGAGACCAGGTCCATGCCGTGATCGGCCTCGCGCGGCGCGACGCAGGCCGGCCAATCCGGCCTGATCAGTTGCCGCTGCTCCTCTCGCTGCTCGATCAGGCGGGGCAGACCTTCGAGCGGATCGCACTCGAGGAGCAGATGACCGATGTTGCCCAGATGCGCGAGCGTGACCGGCTGCGCGCGGCGATGCTTTCTTCCGTAGGCCATGACTTGCGCACGCCGCTGACGGCCGTGGTTGGGCTATTGGCCGAAATCGAGCCTGCCAACACATTGCAGCGCGAACAGATCAGCGAGGCGCGTGGCGAGGCCGAACGCGTCAACCGCTTCGTCGCCAATCTGCTCGACATGGTACGGATCGAAGCGGGTGCACTCCAGCAGTCGCTCGAACCGGTGGATCTGGCAGAGGCCGTCTCGGCTGCAGCGCACGACCTGCGCCGCGTGCTCGACGAACACCCTGTGGAGATTGCCATTCCCCCCAGCCTTCCGCTTGTCAGGATTGATCCCAGGCTGTTCCATCATTGCCTGATAAACCTGATCGACAATGCGGCCAAACATGGTCCGGCCGGCACGCCGATCCGCATCGCTGCCGTGCGCAAGCCTGACGGTATCGACATGGCTATCTGTGATGAAGGACCTGGAGTTCCCGCGGGAGAGGAAATGAGGATTTTCGATTCCTTCACCCGGCTCGACGGCTCCGACCGCAAGGGCGGCACCGGGCTCGGACTTGCCATCGTCAAAGGATTTGCAGAAGCCATGGGGCTCAAGGTCCGGGCCGAGAACAGGCGGGACCACACCGGCGCTCGGTTCGTGATCGGCTTTCCTGCATCGCTCATCAGCCCGGCCTCTGCCGAAGATATCGCATGACGGATGCAACCGTAGTCCTGGTCGTGGATGACGAAGCCTCGATCCGGCGCCTGCTGCGCAGGGCGCTGGAGCGGCAAGACTACCGCGTAGTCGAGGGGGTGAACGCCCGCGAGGCGTTGGCCTCGCTGAGCATAGACCACCCCGAAGTCGTACTGCTGGATCTTGGCCTGCCAGACCGGGACGGTCTCGAACTGGTGCCGCTCATCAAGCGCAGCGGGGCGGCGTTGCTGGTCGTCTCGGCGCGCGAAGCGACGGATGAGAAGGTCGCCGCGCTCGATCTGGGTGCCGACGATTACATCACAAAGCCCTTCGACACCGACGAAGTAACCGCGCGGGTCCGCACCGCGCTGCGCCACCGGGCGCGCCGCGAGACACCAGCTGAGGAAGCGGTCACGGCGGGCGACATGGAAATCGACTTTCCCAAGCGACGCGTGTCCAAGAGCGGTATCGAAGTCCATCTTGCTCCAAAGGAATATGCCGTCCTCGCCGAACTTGCACGAAACGCGGGCCGGGTCGTGACACATGCCCATCTTCTTCGGAAGATCTGGGGTCCGGCGCACGAGGCTGATCTCGAGTACTTGCGCGTCACGATCCGCGCCATCCGCCGCAAGTTGGGGGAAGAGCCGCAATCTTCGTGCATTCGCAACGAACCAGCCATCGGGTACAGACTGATCTCCGGCTGAGGCCTCACACCTCAGCCCCTGAGGCAACGAGCCATATGCCGACCCATCTGCCGTCTGGTTTCTTGCCCAGCGAACCGCTCACAGAGTGTCCGGTTTTAGCGATGAACTTGCTGCTTACCATCTAACGGTGGAATGGCGGGTAAGTCCCAAGTCGCGTCGTTCGGCCTCCGGCGGCACCCGACCAAAGTAGGTCGTTCATATGTGCCAGCTCGATCGTCTGCTTCTGACCGAAGCCGACTATCGAGCGCGCTGTAGCAGTCTGATTGCAAAGCGTCTCAGGCTGTAATCACTCGCGCTAGCCATCGCCGTTAGCGGCGAGCTAGCATCCTGCCATATGCAACTGCAATGTTGAAGGCATCGGCCAAGTGAGCCGCCCGCCAGCCCGTTCCATCACTGCTGAAGCAATGGCAAGCCCAAGGCCTGAGCCCGGCGAGTGCTCTCCCTTGGCGAAGCGGCCAAGCATGTGGATGCGCTCGACTTCCGGGACACCGGCCCCTTCATCGTGCACGATGATGACAAACTCCTCGCAAGTCGCAGACACCGACAAAGAAACGGTTCCCTGCCCATGGTGCAACGCATTGCTGACGAGATTGCGCAAAGCCTCATCGAGGTCAGGCACATTCACCGGAGCCGTGATCTCGGCATCAACGATGATTGCGCGTCCCATCTTGTCTGCAAGTGGCAGAAACTCGGCGGCAATCTGCCGGGCCAGACGGGACGCATCGACAAGCGGCCTGCAATCGTGAGGCTGGCCGGGTGTATCCAGCTGTGCCATGGCGAGCACCTGAGCAATGGACCGTTGCATACGGTCCAGATCCGTTGCCAGACCCGCCACATCGATGCTGGCACCGTCTTGCCACTGGTCTATCCGAAGCTTCGCAAGCGCCAGTGGGGTGCGAAGCGCATGCGCTGCGTCGGCCGCCAACCGCCGCTCGTTCAGATAGGCACCGGCGAGGCGATCAAGCGCGTGGTTTGTGGCGGCTACGAAGGGCTGGATTTCCTTCGGCAGTCCTTCCTCGCAAAGTCTCGTGTCCGGTTGGTCAGGCCCGATGGCTTGCAATGCGGCGACGACGGTGGAGAGCGGCTTGAGGCTCCAGCCGGCCACCAGCATGCCTACCAGCGGCGCGATCACCGCAAACGGTAGAAGCACCAGCAGCAGCTCGGCATATTCGACATGGGCTGGATCGACGTTTCCGCCCTGCTCAAGTTCTTTCAACTCAAGGGCAACGAAACAGAGTGTGGCCACGGCCGCCACGAAGATAATGGCCGCGATAGAGAGACCGATGCGGCTCCTGAGCGAGGCCATCATGCCCTCGTCCCCAGCACCAGACGCCAACCAATGCCGCGCCGGCTTTCGATCCCACAGCCACCCGGAGCAAGCCGCCGACGCAGCCGTGAGACGATAGCCTCCAGCGCATTTGGGCTCACCGCTTCATCAAGCGTGTAGAGCCGGTCCTGCACCATATCGCGCACGGCGACATTGGGCGCGGATTCCATCAGGAGCTGGAGGAGGGCGAACTCGCGTCGTCCAAGATCGAGTGGTACATCACCGAGCCAGGCCTGCCTGCTGGCTGGGTCCAACCGCAACAGACCGTGAGTCAGAACCGGGGGCACGCGCTGACCGGGGCGGCGCAGCAGTGCGCGCAGCCGCGCGGCCAATTCATCGAGATCATAGGGTTTCACGATGTAGTCATCAGCGCCGGCATCAAGGCCGGCAATGCGGTCCTCGACATCGCCATAGGCCGTGGCGACCAAGGATGGCACACCGTGCCGTGCCAGTTCCGGGAGCAGAGAAAGGCCCTCGCCATCGGGCAGGCGGCGATCAACAATGGCTGCATCGAGGCGGACCACGCCCAGACAATCGCGCGCAGCAGCCAGCGAACCGGCCGAATCGACGATGAAGCCGCGTCGCCGCAAGCCCTCTGCGGCCATCACGCGCAGATCCGTTTCATCTTCGATCAGCAGGATGTGCATGGCCGCAGCGATACCAGCTGATGGGCAATGCGCCCAGCACGTCAGTGTCATGTCAGCCTCGTTTGCTAGGCGGTGCAGATGCCACTTCGTCCACACGCTTCGCTGTCTACGTTCATCCTTGCCTGCGGCTTATCGGCGTGCGGGGCCGCCCCTGCGGACAAACCACAGCCGCCTGCCAAAGTGGACGCGATCGGGCATGAAACCGAACTCATGCGCCTGACGCTGGCCGCGGACGCGGTGCGTCGGCTTGACTTGGAAACTTACGTGGTGGGCGGTGCCCAAGCAAATGCGTTTGCCCGCACTGTGCCCGGCGAGATCGTTGCCGCGCCGCGTGGCGGAGGCCTGCCTGTGGCCGCCGGTACCGATCTGGCGGCGCTCGCAGGCCAGCAGGCCCGCGCAGATGCAGACGCAATGCGTGCGCGTGCCGATCTGAAGCTGGCCGAGGCCAACCTTCGGCGAGCCAGCGGCCTTGTGGACACAGAAGCTGGCAGCATCCGCGCACGCGATGAGGCGACCCAGCAGGTCGCCGCCGCCAAGGCTGCTCTAGCCGGCGCAACCGGGCAGAGGCGCGCGCTGGGTCCAGCCGTTGCGGGCATGGCCGTTGGCGGGGCAATATGGGTGCGCGCGCAAGTGCCCGCTGCTGATCTGGCGCGGATTGACGGCGGGGCCTTCGTTTCCGTCAGGCCGGTGGGCGGCACTGGCGGCATCATGGCAAGGCCCGTGCGCGGGCCGGCCACGGCCACACCGGGGGCGGCCAGCGTCGATGTCTACTACGCTCCGGCCATGCGGGCAGGTCTTCGGGTGGGCGAACGTGTGCTCGTTGATCTTCCCGAGCAGACTGATTCCGGGGCCGCGGTTATCGACGTTCCGGCCTCGGCGATCCTGACCGACATCAACGGCGGCGAATGGGTCTATGTCGAGACCGCGCCGCGCCAGTTTGAACGTCGGCGCGTGGAAGTTGCCCGCATCGTGGGCGGGCGGGCCATGCTGGCGCGCGGCCTCGCTTCTGGCGTTCGGGTCGTGACCGCCGGGGCTGCGGAACTGTTCGGCACCGAGTTCGGCACCAAGTGATGCTGGCGGCGCTGATCGGATCGTCGCTGCGCCAGCGGGCGTTGGTGCTGGCAATTGCGGCGGTACTGACTGTGATCGGCGTGCGCTCCGCCATGAGCGCCAAGTTCGATGTCTTTCCGGAGTTCGCGCCGCCCATTGTTGAGGTGCAGACCGAGGCACCGGGGCTGGCGACCGAGGACGTGGAGGCGCTGGTCACGGTGCCCATTGAAACGGCGGTCAACGGTGTGCCGGGCCTGGCTACGCTTCGCTCAAAGTCGGTGCTGGGTCTCTCTTCGGTGGTGCTGGTGATGGACCGCGGCGCCGATCCGGTGCGCACCCGCCAGATGGTGCAGGAACGGCTGGCAACGGTCATCCCGCGGCTGCCTGCTGCGGTGCGCCCGCCGGTCATGCTTGCGCCGCTATCCGCCACCAGCCGCGCGATGAAGATCGGCCTGTGGTCCGACAAACTCGATCAGATGACGATGACCGAAATGGCGCGCTGGATAATCCGCCCGCGCCTCATGGCCGTTCCCGGCGTCGCCAATGTCGCGATGTGGGGCGCGCGCGACCGGCAGTTGCAGGTTCTGTTCGATCCTGTGCGGCTTGCGGCTGCCGAGGTGACGGTGGCTGATGTGCAGCGCGCGGCGGGCGATGCGGTGGTGATTGCAGGCGGCGGTTTCGTCGACAGCCCCAACCAGCGGCTGGCCGTGCGGCAGGTGGTCGGCATCAAGACCGGCAGCGATCTGGCGAGCGCCGTCATCCGCACTGTTGGCGGCGCGCCGGTGCGCATCGGGGATGTGGCGCAGGTGACCGAAGGCTTTGCCCAGCCCATCGGCGATGCGATCATCAATGGCCGCCCCGGCCTGCTGCTGATCGTGGAAAAGCAGCTGGGTGCCAACACACTGGAAGTGACGCGCGGCATCGACAAGGCGCTGGCCGAACTGCGACCCGGCCTCAAGGGCATGAACGTAGACGGCAGCATCTTCCGCCCTGCAACCTTCATCGAGCGCGCTTTGGCCAATTTGGGTGAGGCGATGGGTATCGGCGTTCTGCTGGTGGCTGCGGTGCTCATCCTGTTCACGCGCAATTGGCGCACTGCGCTGATCAGCATGACCGCGATCCCGCTTTCGCTGGTGGGGGCCGTGCTGGCGCTCACTGCATTCGGGGTCGGCATGAACACCATGGTGATCGCCGGGCTGGTGATCGCGCTGGGCGAAATCGTCGACGATGCGATCATCGATGTCGAGAACATCGGGAGGCGGCTGCGGCTAGAACCATCGAGAGAACAGCCGCGCTCGCCGTTCGCCGTGGTGCTGGCAGCCAGCCTAGAAGTGCGCAGCGCGGTGGTGTTTGCCAGCGCCATTGTCATGCTGGTGTTCCTGCCGGTGTTCTTCCTCGGCGGCGTCTCGGGCAGCTTCTTCCGCCCGCTCGCCATGGCCTATATCGCGGCCATCGCGGCCTCGCTGCTCGTGGCTTTGACAGTCACCCCGGCGATGTGCCTCATGCTGCTGCCGGGCGTAGCCGAACGCGCCGAACCGCGCTGGGTCATCGGCCTGCGCGCGCGCTATGCCCGCGTGCTCGAACGTTTGGCCCCTCGGAGCGGCATCGCAGTCGCCGTTGTCGCGGGCGGCATCTTGCTCTCGGTTGGCGGGATGGGCCTGCTGCGCCAGCAATTCCTGCCCGATTTCCGCGAAACCGATTTCCTGATGCACTTCGTCGAGAAGCCCGGCACCTCGCTAGAGGCGATGGACCGGATCACCATTCGCGCGTCGAAGGAACTCACCGCGATCCCCGGCGTGCGCAACTTTGGCTCGCACATCGGCCGGGCCGAGCAGGGCGACGAAGTCTACGGCCCCAACTTCACCGAACTATGGATCAGCCTCGATGAAACGGCCGATCACGATGCAGCGGTAAAGCGGATCGAAACCGCCATCGCCGGCTATCCAGGCCTTCAGCGCGATGTGCTGACCTATTTGCGCGAACGCATCAAGGAAGTGCTCACCGGGGCCGGTACGACTGTAGTGGTGCGGCTCTATGGCCCCGATCTGGCCGAGCTTCGCAGCCTTGCCGAAAGGGTGCGCGGCGCGCTCGATGGCACCGATGGCATCAAGGACCTGAAAGTGGAGCAGCAGAGCCTGATCCCGCAGATCCAGATCGCACCGAGGCCGGATGTGCTGGCGCTCGCCGGTGTGACCGCGGGCGATGTGCGCCGCACGGCGGCCACGCTGATCGGCGGAACGCGGGTCGGCGAAATCTACCGTGATCAGAAGAGCTTCGATGTGGCGGTCTGGGCCGTGCCGGAAGCGCGTAGCGATCTTGGCGCGCTCCGGCGGCTGATGGTTCCGGGACCTCCGTCGGCAAATGGTCAGGCCGGATCGGCGCTGCGCCTGGGCGACCTTGCACGCGTCGGCGTGGCTCCGGCGGCGGGCGAGATCAAGCGCGAGGCAGGTTCGCGTCGCATCGATGTGACCCTCAACATCAAGGACGGCGCCGATCTGGCCAACGTGGCGCAGGCGGTGGAGCGCAAGGTGAAAGCCATGCCCATGCCCGCCGGATACTATCCCCAGTTTCTCGGCGAGTGGAAAACATTGCAGGAATCGAAGGCGCAGCTGGGCTGGCTCTCGCTTGCTTGCCTCGTCGGCATTCTGTTTCTCGTCTGGCTGGAGTTTCGTTCGGGGCGGATCGTTGCGCTTGTTGCGCTCAGCCTGCCCTTCGCGCTGGTCGGCGGCGTGGCGGCGGCGACTTTGGGAGGCGGGGTGCTGTCGATGGGCGCGCTGGTTGGCTTCGTTACCGTACTGGGTATCTCCGCCCGCAACGGCATCATGCTGCTCAGCCATTTCCGCCATCTGGAGCGCGAGGAGGATCAGCCCTTCGGCCTTGCGCTGGTGCAGCGGGGCGCCGCCGAACGGCTGGTGCCGATCCTGATGACGGCAGGCACGGCGGCGCTGGCGCTGCTCCCGCTGGTGGTGCGCGGCAACGTGCCCGGCCACGAGATCGAGTATCCCATGGCGCTTGTGATCCTGGGCGGGCTGGTGAGTTCGACCGTGCTCAACCTCATCTGGATGCCTGCGCTCTATCTGCGCTACGGTAAGGTGCGGGCCGCATGAAGCGCGCGCTGGTCATGACGCTGATGCTGGCAGGATGCATGGCGAAATCGCCGCCGAACGCAGCGCCCCCACCGCCGCCCGCCGCCACCGCACCGTTTGTGGGCGCGGCCAACTCTGCGCCTTTGCCTGCCGAATGGTGGCGACTCTACGGCGATGCTGCGCTGAATGAACACGTTGCCCGAGCGCTTGCCGCCAACCGCGACGTGCGAGTTGCCGTCGCAAACCTTGATGCAGCGCGCGCCAATTCCCGGCTGGCAGGCGCAGCCCGCACGCCAGACGTGGTGCTGGAAAGCGGAGCCAGCCCGACGACGCGCGGAGCCAACCAGCCGAGCACGACCGGCGTGCCCAAATCGAGCTACGAACTGGGCGCGGAAGCAGTGTGGGAGGCCGATCTCTTCGGCCGCCTGCGCAATCAGTCATCCGCCGTCAGTGCCGATGCCGAGGCGGCAGCGGCAGCTCGCGACGGTGTGCGTCTGGCGGTCGCGGCCGATGTCGTCGGTGCCTGGCTCGATCTCTGCTGGGCCGGTGAACTTTCCCGTGTTGCGACCCGCCAGATTGCAACGCAGCGCGCGCTGGCGGAGACCTTATCGCGCCAGGTGAAGATAGGCGAGGTGTCCCCGTTGGAGTTGGCGCAGGCCCACCAATTGCTGGGCAGGCTGCAAGCTGGTCTGCCAGCCTTCGAGGCCGACGCGCAGCGTGCCCGCTATCTCCTAGCCAATCTGGAAGCCCTCCCGCCTTCCGAAGCCGCACGGTTCCAGTGTGATAGCCCGCCATCCATCGCCCATGCGCTGCCTGTTGGCGATGGTGCGGGGCTGATCGCCCGGCGGCCAGACATTCGCGAGGCGGAGCGACGTCTCGCGGCAGCAGGTGCGCGGGTGAAAGTTGCCACTGCCGAGATGTATCCCCGAGTAACGCTCGGCGCATCGGGTGGCCTCATTAGCGGCTCGTTCGATGCCTTCATTACGCCATTGATCAGCTGGTCGTTCATCAACCCCGCGCGCATCAAGGCCCGCACTGCGCTCGCCGAGGCCAATCTGCAGGGCGCGCTCGCCCAATATGATGCCGCATGGCTTAGGGCCCTGCGCGAAGTGGAAACAGCGCTGGCTGATGTGGAAGCCGAACGTCGCGCCAACCAGTCGTTTGCAGCCGCCTTGGTGGACGCACAGACCGCCGCGCGCCGAGCCGAAGCGCGGGTCCGTCTGGGCGATGCAAATCCGCTTGTTGCTCTCGACGCCCACCGCACGGCTTACGAGACCGAACTCCTCGTCACACTCGCGGTCCGCCGCCTTGCCCAACGGCAAGTCTTCCTGTTTCGCAGTCTCGGCGGTGGTTGGGAGGACGCAGCAGCCCCTCGTTGAGCAAGCGACCTTGAAAGCTTGAAGCTGCGGAATAGCTACAAGCCATGTGGAGATCGGCTGCTGCCGGGAAGCCATGCCGGTCGAACGCAAGATGGCTGTCGGCTTTTGGCAAATGCAGACATTCGAAATGGCGGTACGGAAGGACGGCTTTGTCCCAAATCGCGTCCTACGAGACATTGGCAGCAGCCGACCAAGCTCGGTCGTATTCCATCATCTCATTGAACGTATGGTTTCCTGGGAAGCGGACATGCTACTTTTGAGATCGCATATCGACCTTGCCCCGTGACAGGAGATCGCTAGGCTTCCTGTCAGTCACGATGACAGGTCTATAGTCGGATCGTCTGCTTCAATCGGTTTTCGCGGCAACCTCGATGATGCGGAAAGTCGCTGCGGCCTTGGCGATCATCTCTCTGTCCGCTTCGATCCGTGCATCGGCAAAGGCAAGCGTGCGCCCGAGCTTTGTTGGCACTGCCCGCACTTCCAGCCATTGGCCGAGCCGCCCCACGGCTAGAAAGTCGATTGATAGGCTGACCGTCAGGGCCGAAGATCGCTCCACCTGCATCACGCAGGCAAGGCCCATTGCATTGTCCGCCAGAGCGGAGATTACGCCGCCGTGAAGCAGTCCACGCGCATTGCAATGGGCCGAGGCAATCCTCAAGGCGAGACAGAACGCGCTCCCATCCTGCCGGAAAAAGAGCGGCTCCCAAGGATTAGTAACCGGACTCTTGCGGAAGTGCGGCTCGTAGCCGGGCGGGACAGCATCGCTTTCCGGCATCATGAAATCACTGCAAAGTCGAGGATCGCAGCCAGAACCAGATCGGGTGCTTCAAGCTCAGGGGTGTGACCAAGGTCGTCGAAAGTGACCGTCCGCACGCCTTCATAAAGCCGAGCCAGCGAATGTTTGTTGCTAGCCGGGTGCGAGCCATCGGAAGCGCCCCAGATCGACAGAATTGGCTGCGCAGGCCGCGGTAGCTCGGCTCGCTGGCGCATGTAGATCTGGTAGGCGCTCGCGAGCGACCACATCGCGCCGTTTGCGAAGGAGCGCTCAGCGCAGTCGCAGAATTGCGGAATCTGTTCCTTGCGACCGACCGAAAGGCCGTACCACTGCGGGATGCGCTTGAGCGCCATGCGCGCCATGACAAGCTGGCCCGCGATCGGCCGCGCCAGTATGCCCTTTGGATCGCGCCCTGCCTTCCAGATTGCGAAGGCCTGCGATCCGCCCGCCTGAATAAGGGCAAGATGCGAAGCGAGTTCGGGCGTACGGCCTGCGATATCGAGCGCAGCGAGGCTCGCGACACAAGAAAAGGCCAGAATGCTCCGCTCGCCCGCGACGGCCCGCAGGAAAGTGGCGAGGTCGTCATTCGTCTCGCGGAAGCCGAAGGCATAATCGGACGTTGTTGCGGAAAAACCCATGGCGGGCAGTTCGACTACGATCACCCGGAAATGCAGGGAGAAGGCCGCCACCAAGGGGCCATAGACTTCGATCGTCATCGGCGGATCGCAGGTAAAGACGATCGTGCGACCACTGCCTGCTTCGAGATAGCGGTATTGCACCTTCTCGGTACGATGGAATTTGACTTGCGGTGTAGCTGCCGCAGCCCAGCCGGCACGGAAGTGGGCCATCCTCGCTTTGCCGCCCCTTGTGTCGATCAGCGCGCCGACGCGGGTGAGGAGCCCGATCATGGTCGCTCCAATTGCGCCCGCACGGCGTTCGAGAGGAAGTGTGAGGCGACCAGCAGGAACACGGCGATGGCAAGGTGTCGCCCGACAGTCGCCGCGCCGGCGCCTGCACTTGCGGCAAGCCATGCGTCGCCCAGCGGCATCAGCAGCGCCGCCAATGCCATCCAGCGCAAGGCCGCAAAGTCGCTGCGCGCCAGCAGCATCGTGGTAAAGACCGCAATGAAACCGGCTCTGAGCCCATAGACCTGGACCCAACGCAATGTGGCCAGCTCTGCGACGGGCAAGCCCATGTACGTGGCAAAGCCTTGCGGGTCAAAGACCGTGCGGACCGCATTGATGCCCTGCAGTGCCGCGATCGTGGCTGCCAGCCAGAACCCTGCTGTCCGCGTGCTGCGAAACTCCCGCGACTGCGTGGCCAACCTCGCCTCCCCCGCTTCCAATGGCGACGGATTAGGCGATTGCCAATCACGTGACACTTTGCGATATCGCAAAACAATCTACCGTTATCGCAAAAGGACAGTGCCGTGCCACTCGATCCGGACGCCTTCGGAGACGTCATCGCGATCCGGGACGCGGGGACACTCAGCACGGCTGCCAAGGCACGGGGTGTTGCAGTTTCGACCGTATCAAGGCGGATCGAGGCTTTGGAGGCGGCGCTCGGCCTGCAGCTGGTTGACCGTCGGACCAACGGGGTGCGGCTGACGAACGCAGGCATAGCCATTGCCGAGGCGGCCTCCCCGATCACCGAGCAGATGCGCCGGGTGGAGCGAGTGGCAGAGAGCCTCAGACAAGGAAGCAAGACGGTTCCGATACGTATCTCGGCAACTGAATTCGTGATCTCTGACGTCCTGGCCCCAGCGCTCGATCAACTTTGGAGGATGGGTGCGGACTTTCCGGTTCATCTACAGTCGCAAGGCGATGTGGTTAGCCTTGCCGGGCGAGACGCCGATCTCGCGATCCGCATGGTGCGTCCCGAAGGCGCAAGCCTTTATGCGCGCAGGATCGCAGACATCCGGCTCGGACTGTTTGCCTCGGCCGATTACGTTGCGGGCCGGGAGCCCGTGGCCATCGACCTGAAGGCGGAACGGTTGCTAGTTTACGACGACAGTTACGGCCGCCTTCCCGAGCTCGACTGGGTCAAGCGCTATGGTCTTTCAGACGCTGTGTTCATGCGAACAGGCAGCACGCGAGGGTTACTGTCTTCAGCGCTTGCAGGTGCGGGAATCGCGCTGCTGCCAGCGCCTTTTGCTCTGCGCACTGGCACGTTGATCGAAATCCCACCACCGTCGCGCCTGCCAAGCCGCCAGCCGTGGCTGATTGTTCATCGCGATTTGCGCGGCCTGCCCGCGATCAAGCTTGCGCAGAAATGGGTGATTCAGACCTTTGAAAACCTAGCATGATCAATGTCAGATTGACGGCTAGTTTACACTGCTTATCGGTTGCTGCCGACCACAATGCGACATTCCGGTGCCGTTGGGTGAATGTCCGTGGGCGGCCTTAGCTGACGGTC
Source organism: Novosphingobium sp. (assembly GCF_027489515.1). Lineage (GTDB taxonomy): Bacteria > Pseudomonadota > Alphaproteobacteria > Sphingomonadales > Sphingomonadaceae > Novosphingobium. The sequence continues at coordinate 35,651 of NZ_JAIXZS010000074.1, forward strand.
CCGGCAACGACGATGCACAATTGGAAAGTCCCATCATCACGCGTGAGCCTATGTCGACAATCGACTTGCGAGGTTCCAGCACCAGCGGCGGCCGAGGTTGGCTGCAGTCAGGCTTGCTGATCGCCCAGCCCGGACGAAATGCGCGCGGCCTACTATTCTGTTGGACCACAGGACTGCGGCTCGGTTTGTCCGACCCCGCGTTTCGCGCTCGCCGCGACAACCGTTGCCGTCATCAGAAGAGCTGCATTCACGATCAGGAGTGGGCTGGGGCCCAGGCCTGAAACCACAAGATGTGCGGCCCCTGTGCATCCGAGCGCAGTGGCCAGGGCAATCCGCAATACATGGTCGCAGGCGAGGCGTGGCAAGGCTACCGTGCCACCCATCATTGCAGCCAGCGTCAACCAGAACAGCATGGCCAGCGGCACATCTGGCCCCAGAAGCCAGCGTGCCCACAGGGCGAACACCAGCACAAGCGGAGTACCCCAGACCACGGTCTTCCAGCCTGCGGCAAGCCGCGTGACGCTATAACCCGCGCGTTCGCGCTTGCGCAGCCACAGCGTGGTTCCGGTCGCAGTGATGGCGCACAGCGCAAGGCCCATCGCGACATAGGCAAGCGCCACCGGAAGCCCGGCGAACGTGCCGAAGTGCAGGCGATAGATTGATGCAAGGGCTTGGCGGCCCGCTTCTCCGTCGGACAGACCGACCTTGCCGACGTAGTCGCCCGCAGCATTGAAGCGATAGGATTCGCCGTAAATCAGGCGGTGGGGATGTTCGGCGAGGATCTGGATCCACTGCCCCGGTGTACCGGGATGATCGATGATGACATACGTCGGCCGCACGTCCGGAAAGCGTGCGGTCAGGCTTGCCAGCGCCCGCGCGGTATTGGCGAGCGGTGCGAGAGCCAGGTTTTCCCGCGGTTCGTCGCCGAAGATCAGGCTGTAGATTGCGAGCATATTGCCGCCTGTATCGCTTCGGGCGAGCAGCGCCACACTTACGGACCCGAGGCCGATCACCGCGCCGGTCAAGGCGATGGTCAGGGCAAAGGGCAAGGTCCAGGTGCCCAGCCGGTTGTGCCAGTCTGCGCGCGCGATCCGCGGATCATGGCGCGCGCGCAGCCGAAACGCGTCGCGGATAATCTTCGGCAGCGCGAGTACGCCGGTCAGCGTGACCGCGGCAAGGGCCACGCCGATGCCGCCAACAAGGAGCATGCCCCAGGTTACCGGCAAAGTCAGGTTGATATGCAGCGCAAGGAGGAACTCGGTCCAGGCATTCGCTTCGGGGACCACCGGTCGTCCCGAGCTATCGACGTACCAGGCAGCGTGATCCGTCGTTATCGTAGTGCGCGGAAGATCCTCGTCAGGCAGGCGCACATAAAGGTGCGTGCTTGGCGATCTGCCCGCATTTCGCTCCAGCGCGGCGGCCATAGCGGACTGGACAGCTGCCGGGCTAATGGCCTTGTGCTCTGGGGCTGCGGGCTGCTCCCATCGCTGCAGATGCGGGGCCACAACAACGAGCGTGCCGCTGAGCGCAATGATGTAGAGGAGCGCCGATGCCAGCAAGGCGACCGCGCCGTGTGCGGCGAGTGCCCGTTGCGCAAGGCTGGGTTTCTGCGGTCCTTCGACGTTCATGCAAGGCTCCGCAGCGCAAGACCGGCAGCCGCCGCGAACATGATCGGACGGAGCATCCGGACCGGGCCGGGCTCCAGCATCTGCCAGACCATCAGCAGCACCCAGATCGTGGGCGTCAGAAACAGGGTGAGGGCAACGCTGTCGGCGCCAGGCGGCGCACCCCGGCGCAGCAGGGCCTGACTGGCGAAGGCAAGCCACATAGCGGCACAAAGTGCGCCGGGGACGACCAGCACGAAGACCGCAAGGCGGCGGGCAATCGCGATCTCCTTGCGGGCTGCCGGCAGGGCCGGCTTCTGGCGGTGCCGCCGAGGAGGCCTTGGCGGGCTTTGCAAGGCGGCGAGCAGGACGAGGGCCAGCGCGGTGCCCATGCCGGCGACAAGGCCGGTGGCAATTCCCCAGGCGCCGGCGTGAGCCCCCAGCATGGCGATAGCCCCAGCGCCGATGGCCCAGCCCGTAAGCGCGAGGGGGCGGCTCGTGCCCCAGCCAAGCCGCACGAGACCGGGCGCCAGGGACGCCAGCGCCCAGGCGAGCGGAAGCACCAGCGCTTCGCCTGCCACCGCGTCAGAACCGCACGGTTAGCGTGCCGAGCGCCGTCCTCGGCGCGGCATAGAAGCTTTGGCCGAAAGTGAGCGACGACAGATACTTCGCATTGGTTGCGTTGCGGACATTGGCGCTGAGTGAGACATGCGAGGTCAGGGCATAGCTCGCCAGCAGATCGAGCAAGACATAGTGATCCTGCGCAAGGATGATCGGCTGGCCAGTCGTCGACGAGAGCGCTCCGCTGTTCAGCATGAAGCGCCCATTGTATTGCAGCGATGCCCCCAGCTTGAGCGCCTGCAGCGATGGCGGGGAATAGGCGAGGTTGAGCTTGGCAGTCGTGCGCGGCACGAACGTTCGCGCTGGTGTGCCGTCTTCGTTCCTGATCCGCATCGCCGTGAAGCCGGCGGTCATCTGCAGCCCGGGAACCGGCGACCCGGCCAGCTCCAGTTCTACGCCCTCCGACCTCGAAGCCACGCCGATATAGATCGTACGGCCACGCATGGTATCGAACCCGGCCGGCTGCGCAGTGTTGTCCTGCTGCGAGCGGAACACGGCAGCAGTAACCAGCAGGCGCCCTTGCGCCAGTTCTGCCTTGATGCCGGCCTCGAGATTGCTGCCCTCTATGGGATCGAGCAGCCGGTTGTTCGCATCGTATTCGGTCTGCGGGTTGAAGATGGTTGCAAAGCTTGCATAGACCGTCACGCGCGGGGCAATGTCGAGCGTGACCCCCACGAACGGCAGGAACTTGCTGCGATTGTAGTTCTGCTCGGTGCTGTAGGATACGCCCGCACTGCGTGCGCGGGTGTAGTTTCCGCCCAGCATCAGCCGAAGCGGTTCGGCAAGGTGCAGACGCGCGAGGCCATAGACTGTTTCCTGCCGCCGGTTGATGTTCAGGCTTTCGGTGAAAGCAGGAAAGTCCGGTTCCGGGAAAGTGCCCGAGAACAGCTGATCCAGCGGCACTGAGATGCCGATGGAGCTGAAATCATAGGCCGAGTTCTGGATATAGCGCTCGGCACTGCGCAAAAAGCCGACAAGAACTTCGTGCTGGCGCCCGCCTGCCAAAACCTTGCCCGTTACGTGCGCGTCGATGGTGAGGTTGCGGGTGCTGCCAAGGAACGCGCCGGGATAGCTGAGAATGCCGAGCCCGGTTGCGCGGTCGGGATTGCCGTAGACATAGAACAGCTTGTTGTTCTCGTTGTTGGCGCGGCGCAGGATGGTGAGCGTCGCGGTCCAGTCCGGGCCGAAGTGATGCGTGATATCGCCGAAAGCCTGCCGTTCGGTGACTTGCCAGCCAGCCCAGGCTGGCCCGGTGTTGTCCGACCGTGCGAATTCGACGGGCGTTCCATCGGTGTAATAGAGCGGCACCGCGCCCCATTGGGCCGCCTGACTGCGGTGGTTCTGGTGGGCATAACCCGCGCTTGCAACCGTATCGGGACCAAGATCAGCCTCGATGATGCCATACCCGGTCCAGCGCCGCAGTTGGTAGCGATCAAGGTAGCTGTCAGTATCAAGGTAGGCACCGACCGCGCGAGTCCGCACCGAACCGTCAGCGGTCAGCGGCACGCTGACATCGCCGTCGAGCCGCAGATTGTCGTAGGAACCATACTGAGCCGATGCAGCAACGCGTGCATCGCGATAGGGTCGCTTGCGGATGAAGTTGACGACGGCCGACGGATTGCCAGTGGGTGAAAGCAGGCCCGGCGCACCGCGCACCACTTCGATGCGGTCGTAGATCGCGGTGTCGAGCGAGCCGGTCTGGATGCCGAACGCGAACGGCATGCCCACGCCATCGATCTGGAATGTCTGGATATCGTAGCCGCGCGCCGAATAGTATACGCGGTCGGTTTCCGCGGAGAGCACGCTGACCCCGGGGACCGTGGCGAGCAGCTGGTTGACGTCGTTAAGCTGGAAGTCCTCGATCTGCGAGCGGGTGACCACGCTGACCGATTGGGGCGTCTCGCGCTGGCTGAGCGGCAGACGGGTGGCGGCGCGTTGCTCTTTCACGCCGTAGTCCTCTCGACCTTCGGTGCGCTGACCGGTCACCACAATCGTTGCATCGCGCCCTGGCGCCTCTCTGGCCGCTTCAGCGCTTGCGACATTTGCGGCCGAAGTCGTCGCCGGTGCAGCATTGTCGGCATTTCCGAGTGTTGCGCCAGCTGCTGCGGCCAGCAGAACGAAAGCAAGCGTTGTCATCGATGGAGTCTTTCAGGTCTGTTGCTTGAGGGTGCCTTCCCTATGCCAGTGACTATTCTTTAATGCAAATGATTCGCATTTACATTTCACAGGTGAGCGAACCGCCGTTTCCCAGGTTGGATCCCCACCCTGCTTGCCAGCATCTGTGTTGCGGGGGTCGACGCAAACTCACAGCGGCCGTCCGATTCCGATCCGCCAGTCCTCATGTCAGACCTCGCTTGCGGTCCGATTGACCGAATTGTGATCGCAATTCTCTCCCAACGGACGGTTCGCGGGGCGTCAGGTTTCGGCTTTGGAGCTGCCTCTAAACTCGTATGAATGGAATGACAGGTTTGTCCCAAAGTCAGCCTGCCGCCGCCAAAAGGAATCCAACGCTCAGAATTGTGTTGTTCGGTGTTTGAGTAGCCCCTAGTTTTCTAGACGCCTTCGGCTTTCAAAATCTGCTGCCGTTCGAACTTGACGGGAGACAGCATCCCGTTCCTGACCTGCTTGCGCACCGGGTTGTAGAACATCTCGA
>NZ_JAIXZS010000040.1 GCF_027489515.1 Novosphingobium sp.
CAGCGCGTGATCCAGGACACGATCCGCGAAAAGCTCCCCGAAGGCTTCCAGCGCGCCGAATACCTCCACGCGCACGGCATGATCGACATGGTCGTCAGCCGCCACATGCTGAAGGCCACCCTCGCCCGCACCATCGGCTATCTGATGGCCGCGCAGGCAGCGTGATCAATCTCCCCTCCCGCTTGCGGGAGGGGTCGGGGGTGGGTGCGCAGAAGCGCAGCGCTCGCCCCTGCCCACCCCAAACCCCTCCCGCAGTCGGGAGGGGCTTTTAGTGCGCGACTTCGCCATTTCCGAAAATCCGCGCGTGCAGGCGCAACTGGACCGGCTCGGCGCGCTCTCGCTACCGCAAGGCCGCCTCGGCCTCGATACCGTGCGCGAGATCTGCGACCGCCTCGGCAATCCGCAGCGCCGCCTGCCCCCGGTGTTCCACGTTGCCGGCACCAACGGCAAAGGCTCGACCTGCGCCTACCTGCGCGCCATCCTCGAAGCGCAGGGCCTCGTGGTCCACACCGCCACCAAGCCGCACCTCGTGCGCTACAACGAACGCATCCGTGTCGCGGGCAAGCTGATCTCCGACGAAAGCCTCGCCGATCTGCTCAAACGCGTGCTCGATGCGTCCGAAGACCTCGGCCCCAGCTTCTTCGAAGTCACCACCGTCGCCACCTTCCTCGCCTTCGCCGAAACCCCGGCAGACGCCTGCGTGATCGAAACGGGCCTCGGCGGGCGGCTCGATGCCACCAATGTGCTCGAAAGCCCCGCCGTTTGCGGCATCGCCACCTTGGGCATCGACCACGAGGCGTTCCTGTTGGTGCCCGAGGAAGGCACCCCCGAAGAGCCTCTCGCCCGCATCGCCTTCGAAAAGGCAAGCATCGCCAAGCCCGGCGCTCCCTTGGTGGTGCAAAGCTATGCCGACGGTCCCCTCGCCAGCGTACTTGCCACGGCCAACCACATCGGCGCGCCAGTCCACCTGCGCAGCCGCGACTGGTGGGCAAACATCGGTGCCACTATCGAATACCGCGACGCGCAGGGCACACTCGAACTCCCCCTACCCAAGCTTGTCGGTAGGCATCAGGCCGACAACGCCGCTCTCGCCATCGCCATGCTGCGCCACCAGAGCGTCGTCGCCGTCACCCCCGAAGCCATGGCTGAAGGGATCAAGGCCGCCCGCTGGCCCGCCCGCCTTCAGCGCCTCGGCACTGGCCCGCTCACCGCGCTCGCCGGAAACCGCACCGTGTGGCTCGATGGCGGCCACAACCCCGATGCCGGTGAGGCCATCGCCCGCCACTTCACGGATGGTGCGCCGCTCCACCTCATCATGGGCATGCTCACCAGCAAGGACCCCAGCGCGATCCTGCGCCCCTTGGAAGGCAAGCTCGCCTCGGTCTCCATCGTCCCCGCCCCGGGGCATGATGCGCACACGCCCGAAGACTTCGCCCCCTTCACCACGCTGCACGTGGCGAGCTTCGCGAATGTGGCCGAGGCGCTCGCCGCGCTGCCGGGCGAGGGCGATGTGCTGATCGCAGGCTCGCTCTATCTCGCGGGCGATGTGCTGAGGCGCAACGACGAAGCGCCGGATTGAAGGCTCAACTGAGCAGAGCGTGCACGGCGTCCCTGCCCAAGAGGCCCGCCACGATCGACACCAGTCCAAAAACAACAAAGAGCCAGCCGATGGCCACCCACTTGCGGTCAGAAGATGGGACCGGATAGGCCTTGAGCGCGCGATACTCCTCGTGGAACCGCTCGGGTGCACCCGCCTCGATTTCCGCGAGCCGCTTCGCATGGTCCTGCTGCGCCAGCTGCAAAGATCGCCGCGGCGCAATCACGCGGGGCAGCCCTGTCGCCAGACCTATGGTTCCAAAGAACAACGACATGTAATCCATCGCCTCAAGCCTCCGCCGGGCTCGCCACCACCTCACGGCTCACCCGCACCCATTCCAGGCACACGAACAGCACCGCCACCAGCCCCGCCGCCGCCGTCCAGCGGAACACCATCGCGTAGCCATAGAGGTCGAACGCCTCACCCGCGATCCCGCGCCCCAGCGATCCGATCAGGAACGTCAGCGAGGACATCAGCGCATATTGTACCGCCGTGTAGCGCTTCGAAACGATGCCGGAGAGGTACGCCACGAACGCCGCCCCCGCGATGCCGGTCGAGATGTTCTCGAAGCTGATCGCCAGCAGCAGCCGGATCATGCGCGGATCGAAGCCGAACAGCGCAAACAGCGTATGCAGCCCGATCGCCTTGCCCACCGCGTCAATATGCACCGCGCCCTCGGCAAGGTCGGCATAAACGAAGTTGCCCAGCATCGGGAGGATCGCTCCGATCAGGATCGTCGGCATCCGCCCCAGCCGCAGGAACAGATATCCACCGAGGCTGATGCCCGCGATCGTCATGAAGATGCCGAAGACCTTCGAGGCAAACGCCACCTCGTCCTTCGAATAGTGCAGGAAATCGAGGTAGAACGGGAAGGCGAAGCTCGACCACACGTTGTAGCACAACGTGTACGTCAGGATCATCCCGATCACTACCAGCACCCCCCAGCCCAGCCGCGCCACCAGTTCCGCCAGCGGCGCGATCAGCGCGACATAGAGGTGGTTCGCCGCAGTCCGCGCGGGCGAGACGCGGGTATCGGGTTCGGTCAGCACCGCGCGGCCCTGCCGCCGCATGGCATTGGTCACTGCTGCCACCAGCAGCGGTACGGCCACCGTCGCCGCCACGATCAGCGGCCCGAACTCACGCGTGAAATCACCCACGGACGGATGCTTTTCCCCCGGTCCCAGCGGGCTCAGCATGATGACCATGAAGCGCACGATCGTGCCGATAGCCCAGGCCCAGCTCGTCCCCACGATCAGCAGCGCGATCCCCCGCGCGCGCGGCGTCAGTTCGCCCGGCTGCGCCAGAGCGGCGTGAAGCGTGCCCTGCTCGGGCCGCGCCGTATCGGGCGCACGTAGCGTAACCACGCAAATAAGGCCGATCAGCCCTGCCATCAGCAGATAGACCAGCGGCCACGACATGCGCCCCGCCAGCACCAGTGCCAGCGCGCCGCCGACAATCGAGGCAATGCGGTAGCCGAACTGGTAGATCGAGGAGAGCAGCTCGACCGGCGTATCCTCGTCAGCCACCTCGATGCGCCAGGCATCGACCGCCACATCCTGCGTTGCGGAGGCCAGCGCGGCCAGAAACGCGAAGAGCGCAAATGTGCCGATGGCGTGCGCGGGATCGGTTGCGGCAAGGCCGGCAAAACCCAGCACCAGCGCGATCTGGCACAAGAGGATCCAGCTCTTGCGCCGCCCCAGCGCCTCCAGTCCGGGCAGCGCCATGCGGTCCACCAGCGGCGACCACAGGAACTTGAACGAATAGGAGAGGCCGATCCACGACAGCACGCCGATGGTGGCCAGGTCGATCTTCACCTCGCCCAGCCACGCATTGAGCGTCCCCAGCAGCAGCGCATAAGGCAGGCCGGATGAAAAGCCGAAGCCCAGCATCGTGGCCGATTTGCGCGTGGCAAGCGCGATCATCAGCAGCCGAAAGCCCTTAGGGCGCGGCGGTTTCTCCGCTTCTGCCGCTTGCGGTGCCCCGGTCGATGCCATGCGAAACCCTTGTCCCCACTTCCAAATTACCCTGCATGCTAAGCGGCAAATTACGCTATGCCTAGCACCGGAGAGCGATGAAAACCGGGGAGAGCCGCGAAATGGCCACCACTGAACGAGCAAAGCGGCCCACCGATGGCCAGCTTCAACTGGCGCGTCAGGTAGCTTCAGGCGCAGGCCGCAAGAGCGCGGCGATCAGCCATGTCCCCGCCAGCGTCTACACCGATCCCGCGCACTGGGCGCGCGAGAAGGCGGCGCTGTTCGACCGCTTCCCGCAAGTTCTCGCCCCCTCCGCGCTGCTGCCGGAACCGGGCATGGCCGTGCCCCACGATGGCACCGGCAGGCCCCTCCTCCTGACCCGCGACACCGCCGGCAAGGCGCATGTCTTCATGAACGTCTGCCGCCACCGCGGCACCCGGCTGGTCGAAGGCGGAGAAGTCAGCTGCGCGAAGCGCCTCGTCTGCCCCTATCACGCCTGGACCTACGGCACTGATGGCAAGCTCCTCGCGCTCCCGCGACCCGATACCTTCCCCGACCTCGATCAGCCCGCGCTTGGCCTTGTCGAACTGCCCAGCCTCGAAGCCGGCGGCCTGATCTGGTTCGCGCCCCAGCAGGCGGATTTCACGCAGGCCGATTTCACGCAGGCCGCCGAAATCAGCGCAGATTTCGCCGCCGCAGACCTTGGCGCGCATCATCTCTATGCCCGCCGTACGCACCGGGTCGCATCCAACTGGAAGCTGATCATGGATGCGTTCCTTGAAAGCTACCACGTCCAGCGCCTCCACGCCCGCACCATCGCCCCCTATTTCAAGGACGGCGTGACGTCGGGCGACGAAGTCGGTCCGCACATGCGCTCGCTGGTCGGCCGCGCCACCGAACTCGAAGGCCTCGATCTTGCCGATTGGCCTGCGCTGCGCCGCGTCGCCACGTTCGCCTACCAGCTCTTCCCCGCAACCGTGATCGTGATCAGCCCGGACTATGTGAACCTGATGACGATCATGCCGCAGGCGCACGATCTCACCTTGGTCGAAGACTTCATGCTGATCGCCGAGGCGCCGGCCACTCCCAAGGCCGAAGACCACTGGCGCAGAAGCTGGGAACTGCTCGACGGACAAGTTTTCGGCTCGGAAGACTTCCGCGCTGCCGAACTCGGGCAGCAGGGCCTCGCGACCGGCGCGGTGCCCCAGCTCACCCTCGGCACGCTCGAAGGCGGCATCCGCCGTTTCCACGAGATCTGCCAGCGGGAGATTGCCCTCCACGAAGCCCCCCAGCACGAAGCAGGGTGACGGCAAGCGTTCGCGGGCGTAAGGGCAAGCCATGGCATTCCCCCCCAAAGACAGGAGCGGTCGCCCGGGAAGGCCCGCGGCTCCTAACAGCAGCGGCAAAGGCACCGGCTCGCGCCGCAACCCGGCAGCCCCCGCGCCCTACAAGATCCCCAAGCCGCGCCTGCCCAAGGCTGCCGCCGTGCCGCAGACCCGCGCGCCTGCCGATGATGGCACCCCGCGCGAGGGCGACCGCATCGCCAAGCTGCTCGCCCGTGCCGGTGTCGCCAGCCGCCGCGAGATCGAGCGCTACATCGCGGAAGGCCGCATCGCACTCGACGGCGAGGTTATCACCACCCCCGCCACGATCCTCAAGAATCTGCGCGGCGTCACGGTAGATGGCAACCCCGTCGCCGCGCCCGAACCGCCGCGCCTGTTCATGTTCCACAAGCCCTCGGGCCTGATTACCGCCGAGCGCGATCCCACCGGCCGCCCGACGATCTACACCGCGCTGCGCAACGCGCTCCCCGAAGGCGCGGGCCGCGTGATGCCGGTCGGCCGGCTCGACATCAACACCGAGGGCCTGCTCCTCCTCACCAACGACGGCGAATTGAAGCGCGCGATGGAACTGCCCGCCAACGCCGTGCCGCGCACCTACCGCGCGCGCACCTTCGGCGATGTCGCGCAGAGCCAGCTGGACGAGCTCATGCAGGGGATCGAGATCGAAGGCATCCGCTACGGCCCGATCAACGCCAATCTCGAGCGCAGCACCGGCCGCAACAAGTGGATCGAGCTGACCCTCACCGAAGGCAAGAACCGCGAAGTCCGCCGCGTGCTCGAACATCTCGGCCTCGAAGTCTCGCGCCTGCTGCGCCTGCGCTATGGCCCCTTCGATTTGGGCGAACTGCCGCGCGGCGCGGCAGAGGAAGTGCCGCAAGTCGTGGTCGAGCGCTTCCGCAAGGGCCTCGCCGGGGATCATGCCACGCGCGTCCAGCAGGCCGTCCATGCCGGAAAGGCCGTGGCCCCCCGCGCGCCCAAGCCGGTGGCCAAACCCGCGCCGGTGCCTGAGCGCGAGCCGGAACGCCCACGCCGCGCCGGCGTGCAGCGCGTCCGTCTCAGCCCCGATGCAGGCAAGCTGGTCGACAAGCCCACTGGCCGACCCCCTCGTCGCACCGGCCCCAGGAGCGGCGGCAAGCCGGGGGCGAAGCGCTGATGCTGCGGATCATCGCCGGCACCTGGCGCGGCCGCAAATTGCAGGCACCCGCAGGCGACACCACGCGTCCCACCTCGGACCGCACGCGCGAGACGCTGTTCTCGATGCTCACCAGCCGTCTTGGCAGTTTCGAGGAACTGACCATCGCGGACCTTTTCGCCGGCTCGGGCGCGCTCGGCCTGGAAGCGCTTTCGCGCGGCGCGGCCAAGGCGCTGTTCGTCGATCAGGACCCTGCTGCGATCCGCGCCCTGCGCGCCAATATCACCGCGCTCCACGCGCAGGCCCAGTGCGATGTGCGCGCGGCCTCGGTCCTCGCACTCGGCCCGGCACCTGCCCCGCTTGATGTGGTGATGCTCGATCCGCCTTATGGTTCTGGTGCGGGTGCGGTCGCCATCGACCGGCTGCTGCGGCTCGGCTGGATCGGCCCCGGCACATGGGTCAGCCTCGAAACCCACGCAGATGAGCCTTCCGGCGTCCGCGCGCTCGCTATCGATGCGGAGCGCAAGGTCGGCAAGGCGCGGTTGACGCTGATGCGTGTCGAACCCTGATATCCCTCCCCAAGCTTAGGGGGATGAATAGGGACAGTGCCCTCCCCGCACACATGCAGAGATTGATCTCCTCGAAGCGTGATACCCGAAAAAGGGGACTGCCTCCGTTTATCCTGCGCGCGGCGCTGCGAGCACACCCACCAACGTCACCAGCCCCGCCACCGTCAGCACAAGCCCCGTCCACATCACGCCGCCATTTGCAGCGAGCCAGGCCGCGCCCAGCGGCGCCAGCGCACCGCCGACGATGCCGCCCAGATTGAACGCCAGTGAGATGCCGGTATAGCGCACCTCCACCGGGTAGAGCGACGGCAGCCATGCGCCGATCGGACCATAGCACAGCCCCATCACGAACAGCGTGGCCGAGAGCGTCAGGAACAGCACCGGCAGCGATCCGGCCCCAAGGCCGCTGCCGAAACCAAAGCCCACCAGCCCCGTCAGCGCCGCGCCCACCGCCATCACCGTCCGAGGGGAGGCAGCGTCAGACCACCAGCCCGAAACCACGATCCCGACGGCGAAGACCACATCCGCGCCCAGCTGGATCGCCAGCACTGTCTCGCGCGGGTAGCCGAGTTTGGTCGTCGCGAAGCCGAGCGCGAAGGTCGTCGCAAGGTAGAACAATGCAAAGCACGCAATCACGCCCATCGTGCCTGCCAGCACCGCGCCTGGATACTCGGCCAGCAGCTTGCCCAGCGGCACCCGCGGCGGCGGGGCGGCGTGCATCGCCTCCTTGAACGCCGGCGTCTCACCGATGCGAAGCCGGATCCACAGGCCCAGGATCACCAGCAGCGAACTTGCCAGAAACGGCACACGCCAGCCCCAGCTGAGGAAGTCCGACTCGCTGAGCATCAGGCCCAGCGCCAGGAACAGGCCGTTGGCGAACAGGAACCCCAGCGGGGCCCCCAATGGTGCGGCAATGCCGAAACGCGCCTCCATGCCCTTTGGTGCATTTTCGACCGCGAGCAGCGATGCGCCCCCCCATTCACCGCCCAGACCAAAGCCCTGGCCAAAGCGCAGCAGGCACAGCAGCGCCGGCGCCACCCAGCCTGCGACGGCATAACCCGGCAGGAAGGCCACCAGAAAAGTTGAGACGCCCATCAGCAACAGGCTGGCAACAAGCGTCGACTTGCGGCCGACCCTGTCCCCGTAATGCCCGAACGCCACTGCACCCACCGGCCGCGCAAAAAACGCGATTCCAAAGGTCATTAGCGCGAGCAACGTCTGTGCCGCCTGGCTTTCGGCGGGAAAGAAAAGCGGGCCGATCACCAGCGCCGCAGCGGTGCCGAAGATGTAGAAATCGTAGAACTCGACCGCCGTTCCGACGAGGCTCGCCAAGAGCACGCGCGCATGGGCCACGAACGGATTTCGCGAATCGGCCATACTCTTTCGATTCTCCCCCCAAGGATGGTTAACCCGGTTCTACCGACCCTCCTGTCACGAGCCGCTATGGCAGCCTTTGCCATATCGTCAATCATGCGGATTTAGCCCCTCGATATTGCAAATTGTTGCTCTCCTGGAGGCCAGCAGATCTATGTTGGAGTGGTTTGAGAAGCGGGCGCCGATCCGCAGCAAGTTCATCGCCTTGCTCTCGGTCCACCTGGGCCTCGTAGCCAGCGCCGGCCTCGGTACCGCGCTGGCGCTGGCGGGCTTTGGCATGGTCGCACTCCTCGCGCCCGCCGCTGCGCTTGCCCTCACGGCCATCGTGGTCCTGCAGGCGCGCCGCATGATCTGCGATCCTTATGTCGCCACGGTCGTCCGCACTGAAGCGCTGGCCGCGGGCGATCTCGACCGCCCCATAGACCACACCGACTATGGGGACTGCGTCGGCCGCCTCTCCCGCGCACTCGGCGTGTTCCGCGATCAGGCCGTGGCGCTGCGCGAGGCAACCCGCGTTGAGCGCGAAATCGTCGCGGGCGAACTGACCCGCGCGATGGGCGAACTCGCGCGCGGCAATTTGACCTACCGTATCGTCAAACCCTTCCCGGGCGAAACCGAGCGTCTGCGCGAGGACTTCAATGCCGCGCTTGGCGTGCTCGCCGCAGCGATGGGCGATGTTGCGGCCTCGGCCAGTTCGATCGATACAGGTGCTGAGGAAATCCGCGCCGCCTCCGATGACCTCGCCGCCCGCACCGAGCAGCAGGCCGCCCGGCTCGAGGAGGCCAGCGCCGCGATGCAGCAGGTTACAACGCTGGTCGGCGAGAATGCTGCGCGAGCGGTCGAGATCAATCAGGCCGTTTCCGAAGCGCATGGCGAGGCGGCGGCCGGGGGCTCGGTCGTCGAACGCGCAGTGGACGCCATGAACGCCATCCAGCAATCCTCGCAAGGCGTCGCGCAGATCATCAGCGTGATCGATGGCATCGCCTTCCAGACCAACCTCCTCGCCTTGAACGCCGGGGTCGAGGCCGCCCGCGCGGGCGATGCCGGCCGGGGCTTCGCGGTTGTCGCAACCGAAGTGCGCGCGCTTGCCCAGCGTTCGGCAGACGCCGCCCGCGAGATCGGCCAGTTGATCAAGTCTTCCACCGGCCATGTCGAGCGCGGGGTCGAACTGGTCGGTGAAACTGGGCAAGTCCTGCGCCAGATCGTCGGCCGCGTCGGCGGGGTCAGCGCGCTGGTCGAAGGCATCACCGATTCCGCACAGCGCCAGTCGGCCATGCTCGCCGACGTCGCGAGTACGGTAACCGATCTCGACCGCATGACGCAGCAGAACGCCGCCATGGTGGAGCAGAGCACCGCCGCCGCGCGCACGCTGGCTGGTGTGGCGCAGCAGCTCAACGCGCAGACCGCGCGCTTCCAGACCGGTGCGATCACCGCACCGGCCCAGCCCGCACAGCCGGTCGCAATGGTCCGGCCTACCGTGCGCCCGCGCCGCATGGCACCCGCGGTCAGCGGCAATCTTGCGCTCAAACCATCCAACGAAGCGGAATGGGCAGAGTTTTAGAACAATTTGCAACCGATGCGGACCAACTGATTGGTTCATTGGCGCCAGGATCATGAACTGGTGCACGCATCATACACTGCAGTTCGTCCCAATCCGAATACTCTTGCAGCCACGGCGTTAATCGAACTGCAACCACGTCGCGTGCAATCATTCGCCGGCTTGTGGAGTACTTCGCCGGTGCAAGTGATAAAGGCTGTTTTTGCCGGATGCCTGATGGTCTGGTTGCTGAGCGTCGCATCCTGCGCCATGCTTGGTTATGGCACAACCGTGATGGTCGATGCGCTCGCCAACTCCGACGCTGCCAAGAAGCTGGCGAAAAGGCAGCGCGAGCGGGAGCTCGAACGGCACAACGACCGGGCTAATCGTGAGCCTTCGTATCACACCCGCGACGACTACTACGAAGAGTACATGGACAAATAAGCCGAGACGACGCGCGCTGCCTCTTGCGGCGAGGGACGCTGTTCCCTAATCGTTCTCGGATGCATGCGCCCCCTTCGACCGAATCCGCAAACGCCTGGCTCGATGGCCTGAACCTGCCACAGCGCGAAGCCGTGCTGACAACGGAAGGCCCCGTGCTCATGCTCGCGGGCGCAGGCACCGGCAAGACCGCCGCACTCACCGCGCGCCTTGCGCACCTCCTGCGCTCGCGGCTCGCGTGGCCTTCGGAAATCCTCTGCGTCACCTTCACCAACAAGGCCGCACGCGAGATGCGTGAGCGGGTCGGCCAGCTGATCGGCCCTTCGGTCGAGGGCATGCCCTGGCTCGGCACGTTCCATTCGGTCGCGGCCAAGATGCTGCGCCGCCATGCCGAACTCGTCGGCCTGCAAAGCACCTTCACGATCATCGATACCGACGACCAGCTTCGCCTCCTGAAGCAGCTCATCCAGGCCGAGGGGATCGACGACAAGCGCTGGCCGCCGCGCCAGCTCGCCGGTCTGATCGACCGTTGGAAGAACCGCGGCCTTGGCCCCAAGGACCTCGACGCGCTCGACAACGAGGCTTACGCCAACGGCAAGGGCGCGAAGTTCTACGCTCTGTATCAAGACCGCTTGCGCGCCCTCAACGCCTGCGATTTCGGCGATCTCACGCTCCACATGCTCACCATCTTCAAGCAGCACCGTGAGGTGCTGGAAAGCTGGCAGCAGCGCTTCAAGTACGTGATGGTGGACGAGTATCAGGACACCAACGCCGTCCAGTACCTCTGGCTCCGCCTCCTCGCCCAAGGCCGCAAGAACATTTGCGTGGTGGGCGATGACGATCAGTCGATCTATTCATGGCGCGGCGCGGAAGTCGCCAATATCCTCCGCTTCGAAAAGGATTTTCCCGGCGCCAAGGTGATCCGGCTGGAGCAGAATTACCGCTCCACCCCGCATATCCTCGCCGCCGCCGGCGGGGTCATCGCGGAGAACAGCCAGCGCCTCGGCAAGACGCTGTGGATCGAGGTCAACGGCGGCGACAAGGTCCGCGTCATCGGCGTGTGGGACGGCCCCGAGGAAGCCCGCCGCGTGGGCGAGGAGATCGAGCGGCTGGAGCGCGAAGGCGCGCCGCTCGATCGCATCGCCATCCTCGTGCGCGCCTCGTTCCAGACGCGCGAGTTCGAAGACCGCTTCATCCAGATCGGCCTTTCCTACAAGATCGTCGGCGGCTTCCGCTTCTACGAGCGCGCCGAAATCCGCGACGCGCTCGCCTACTTGCGCGTCATCGCCTCCCCGCAGGACGACTTGGCGTTCGAGCGCATCTACAACGCCCCCAAGCGCGGGCTGGGTGACAAGACGCTGGAGAAACTCCACCGCCACGCCCGCGCGCGCGGCATTCCGCTGGCCGCCGCCGCGATCGAACTGTGTGATACGGATGAACTTCCGGCACGCGCGCGCGGTACGCTGTCCGGCCTGATGCGCAGCTTCATCGGCTGGCGCGACGGGATCGCCACGCTCACGCCAGCAGAGCTGATGCGCACCGTGCTCGATGAATCTGGCTACACCGCAGCATTGCAGGCGGAAAAGAGCACCGAAGCCTCGGGCCGCCTCGAAAACCTCACCGAACTCGCCCGCGCGATGGAGGAATACGAGACGCTCGGCGATTTCCTCGAACACGTCAGCCTCGTCATGGACAACGACGCGGCCGCGGATACCGAGAAGGTCACCGTGATGACCATCCACGCCGCCAAGGGGCTGGAGTTCGACAACGTGTTCCTGCCTGGCTGGGAAGAAGGCGTGTTCCCCTCGCAGCGAGCGCTCGACGAAGGCGGCCTCGCCAGCCTCGAGGAAGAGCGCCGCCTCGCCTACGTCGCGATCACCCGCGCGCGCCGGCGCTGCACGATCCTCCACTCCGCCAACCGCCGCATCTACGGCCAGTGGACCAGCTCGATCCCCAGCCGCTTCGTCGGCGAACTGCCCGCTGACCACATCGAGGAAGAAACCACGATGAGCGGCGGCGCCTCCCTGTGGCGCGCGCAGTGGTCCGAACACTCGGACCCCTTCGCGCATGTCGCCAGCGCCAACCCCGCCCGCAACCTCACGCGCGGCCCCGGCTGGCAACGCGCTGCGGCGACCACATACGACGCCACCCCCAAACGCATCGCCGAACCCAGCCGCAGCGCTGCGAGCTTCGCCGCGAAGCCTCGCACCGACATCACCGTCGGCACCCGCGTGTTCCACGACAAGTTCGGCTACGGCGTGGTCGCTGTGCAAGAAGGTAACAAGCTGGAGATCGATTTCGAGACGGGGGATCGGAAGCGGGTGATTGATAGTTTTGTGAAGGCGGCTTGAGCAGTGATCAATGCCAGCCGTGAATTGCGACAATTCGAGCTATTAGATAGCCGATCGCAGCAAGCCATAGAGAACCCGATGTATTTTGTAGGCCGATACTAATTTTAGAATATTCAAAGTCGATTGGCGGATTTTCTTCGACCCCATTCAGCCCTTCCCTCAACAGCTGAATATATCGCTCTTCCATTGGAGAGGCCAACGTGCGGGCGACTTTGCGAAGCGCAGCCAATCTAGCAATATGCTTCCCTGCCAAGTAATTGAGTTGAATACCATCCCACCAAACAGCGATCAGCGCAAGCATCGACCCGAAAAGAAAACAACATATCGTAAGGGCAATATCTCTTGTTGATATACCCAAATTTACAAGCGTTTCCTGTCCAACTTGGAGCGCTGCAAAAACACCGGCTATAGAAGCGGTGTTAAGCGTTAAAAGCCCAATCGTACTCTTGTCGGTAATCGAGTGCTTTCGAGCGAGAATTTCGTCCATGCGGCGTTCAGCCTCAGCTAACTCTTGCAAGTTTGCCGAGGCGTTGAATGCGAAGTATTCCGCTACCGCTCGTGGTGGCTCGGGTAAAGACATACGGCCTGCATCGTAAGCAATTCAATCGATAGCGACCAGCCTAAACCATCAAAGCGCCGAAACGCTCAGGAACCCCGGCACAGGCCCGTTCCATTCGCCCGGCTGCGAAGGCAGTTCCGTCAGCACATCCTTGGGCGGACGCGGCTCGTCGCGCCGGGCGCGGGGCGTCCGCACCGGGGTCTCCGTCAGCTCGCGCAAGACCTCGATCTCGTCCACCGGCTCGGCCGCCGCCTTGGGTGCGCGCTCGCGGCGCGGCGCCTTCTCGGCGCGTGGCGCACGCTCAGCACGCGGCGCGCGCTCGCGCTTCTCGGGCGCAGGCGTTTCGGTGGCATCCGCGCCATCCAGCGCAAACACCGGGATCTTCATCCCCGTCAGCTTCTCGACATTGGCGATCGCTTCGGCGTCATCGTCGGTCACGAAAGTGAACGCCCGGCCCGTCGCGCCCGCGCGGCCCGTCCGGCCGATGCGGTGGACGTAGTCATCCGGATGCCACGGCGTGTCATAGTTGAACACGTGGCTCACGCCCTTCACGTCCAGCCCGCGCGCGGCGACGTCAGACGCGACGAGGATCGAGATCACCCCGTCCTTGAACTTCTGCAGTTCGGCATTGCGCGCGTTCTGGTCCATGTCGCCGTGGATCTCGCCCGCCGAAAAGCCGCTCTGCTGCAGGCTCTTGGCGAGTTCGCGCACCGTCGTCTTGCGATTGGCGAAGATGATCGCGGTGCCGACATTGTCGGTGCGCAGCAGGTGGCGCAGCGCCTCGCGCTTGCCGCGCGTCGTCACGTGCACCTTGTGCTGGGCGATCTGGGTGTTGTTCGAAGCGGGCCGCGCCACTTCGATATATTTCGGGTTCGAGAGGAACTTGTCCGCCAGCTTCTTGATCACCGGCGGCATCGTCGCCGAAAACAGCAGTGTCTGGCGCGTCGTCGGCAGCTTCGAGCAGATCGTCTCGATATCGGGAATGAACCCCATGTCGAGCATGCGATCCGCCTCGTCGATCACCAGCAGCTCGCAGCCCGTCAGCAGGATCTTTCCCCGCTCGAACAGATCCATCAGCCGGCCCGGCGTAGCGATCAGCACGTCGACACCGTCAGACAGCGCCTTGACCTGATCGCCCATCTGCACGCCGCCGATCAGCAGCGCCATCTTGAGATCGTGGTTCTTGCCGTACTTCTCGAAGTTCTCGGCGACCTGCGCGGCAAGCTCGCGCGTCGGCTCGAGGATCAGCGAGCGCGGCATTAGCGCGCGGCGGCGGCCATGCGCGAGGATGTCGATCATCGGCAGCACGAAGCTCGCCGTCTTACCCGTCCCCGTCTGCGCGATGCCGATGAGATCGCGCATCATCAGCACCGAGGGGATGGCCTGCGCCTGGATCGCAGTCGGCGTGTCGTAGCCGGCATCGAGAACCGACTGGAGCAATTCGTCAGACAGGCCGAGATCGGCAAATTTCATGAGTGCTGGTTTTTCCGAAAAGCAGATGCGTGCCAGACAGTCCGGCGCGTGGAAGGCTGGGCCTTGCAGCCCGCCGTCCCTGAGCCCGCGCCTAGTCCCAAAGCCCCACGAAAGTCAAGGAAACTGGTTAGGGATGGCGGGTCAATTTCCATCCACCGGAACGTATTCGCGCACATCCTTGAGCTTGCAAGTCGTCCCGGCCCGCGAATGGATGGCATCGCGGCCGACGCAAAGCTGGCCGTCGGAAGTCTTCGACATGTAGAAACCGAGGTAGAAATCGCGCGCACTGCAGGCCTTTTCGAGGCCCGCCGCAATCATCCGCCGGTCGCGCATGTAGAACATCAGCCGCCCGTCGGTGATCGGCTGCACCGCTGTGATGCCGAGCGCTGGCATGCACTTGCCGGTCTTGCGCTCGCGTACGCGTACCGAGCTCGAGCGCGGCTGCGGCACCAGCGGCTGGACCACCGGCTGCATCGGCTGGAGCGGCAGAACCTGCGGCGCTACCGCGTCACGTCCCGCATCACGCGGGGTCACCCGGATGATCACGCGTTGTTCAATGCGGACCTGATCCCACACGTCGGGCGCCAGCGGATTGATGGTGGCGGCACCGGGGGTGGAAGCCTGCGGGTTCGCCAGCAGCAGCGAGCCCTGCGGCAGCGCCGCGGCATCCCACGCATCCTCTATCGCGCCATCGTCGTCCAGCGGCGCCAACACGGTTCCGTCTGCCGGGATACCCGGCAAGGCAAGGGCGATGCTCGCAAAAAGATCAAACAGACTGGTCATGGCGACGGCAGAAGCAGTGTGGTCCCTCGAAACTGTTGTCCCCGCCTCGACTCTTGTCTCAGGCCAGCTTCGTGCCCGGAGAATCGCCTGTCCTCGTTAGCACTTTCGCTTGAACCCCCGCTTAACTCGCCTTCATGAAAAAATGAATTGCCCACAACGCCCTGCCGGGATTAGCCCCGCATGCGATGGCTGATACCGATCACACCCCGTTCCTTGCGGCCGCGGCCGCGCTGCTTGGGCCCCGCGGTTTCACCGCCGATGCCGATCTCATGGCTCCCTGGCTGACCGACTGGCGCGGGCGCTTCACCGGGCGCGCACTCGCCATGGCCTCGCCTGCCTCCACTGCTGAAGTCGCCGCACTGATGCGCCTGTGCGCCGAGCACCGCGTGGCCATCGTGCCGCAGGGCGGCAACAGCGGCATGTCAGGCGGCGCCACCCCCGATTCTGGCGGCCACGCGCTCCTCCTCAGCCTGCGGCGGATGAGCACGATCCGCCGGCTCGATGCGGAAAACCGCATGGTCACCGCCGAAGCCGGGGTCGTGCTGCAGACGCTCCACGAAGCAGCAGAGGCCGAAGGGCTGCGCTTTGCCCTCACCCTCGGCGGCAAGGGTTCGGCCACCATCGGCGGCCTCGTCTCGACCAACGCCGGCGGCACGCAGGTCCTGCGCCACGGCACGATGCGGGCGATGGTGCTGGGGCTTGAGGCCGTGCTCGCCGATGGCTCGGTGCTCGATACGCTGACCCCGCTCAAGAAGGACAACCGCGGCTTCGACTTGAAGCAGGTGCTGATCGGCTCCGAAGGCACCATGGGGATCGTCACGGCCGCTACGCTCAGGCTGGAACCTCGCATCACCGCGCGCGCTGTGCTGTGGGCGGGCCTTGCCTCCTTGCACGATGCGCGCGCACTGCTGCTCCATGCCGAGGCCAAGGCGGGCAATGCGCTCGAGGGTTTTGAGGTCATGCCGCGCCATTCGCTTGAAGCCGTGTGCGCCTACCTCCCCTCCGCCCGGGCTCCGCTCGCCGCGCCGCATGCATGGCACGCGCTCATCGAACTCGTCGCGACGAGCGAGGGCGATGCCGCCAGCCTGCCCGAACGCGCCGAGGCCCTGCTGGCATCCGCCTTCGAGGCCGGCCTCATCGCCGATGCCACGATCGCTGCGAGCGAAGCGCAGGCCGAGGCGTTCTGGACCTTGCGTGACAGCATCGCCCCAGCCGAGCGCGCGCTCGGCCCCGCCGTCCAGCACGATATCAGCGTGCCGACACAGCGGATGCCCGATTTCGTCGAGCACGCCGTCCCGCTGATCGAGGCGGCATGGCCCGGCACGCGCGCGGTCGGCTTCGGCCACCTCGGTGATGGCAACATCCACTTCCACGTCATCGCGCCTCCCGGCGTCGATCCGGCTGCCTGGCAGCAGACTGATGGCAAGGCGATCAGCGCCGAGGTGCATGATCTCGTCACCCGGTGGGGCGGCTCGATCTCCGCTGAACACGGCATCGGCCAATTGAAGCGCGATGAACTCGCCCGCCTCGGCGATCCGGTTGCGCTGGGCGTGCTCCGCCAGATCAAGGCCGCGCTCGATCCGCACGGCCTGCTCAATCCTGGCAAGCTGGTCTGAGCCGGTTCTTTCCCGACGTGTGACAGCGGTGTTGCAGGTGCTCTTGCACAGCTTCCGTACAATCCCTAAACGGCGCGCTCCCGCCGCAATCCCGCGCGTCATGGCGCGTGTCTGGCAACAAGACTGACGGAGAGAGTTCCATGGCCAGCGCGCCGCAAGCTTCCCTGCCCCTTTTCTACAATGATCTCGCGCCGCTGAACCTGCGCGACCATGCGAACTGGAAGGCCCGCGCAGCGTCCACCGCGACGTGGATGGTGGGCCAGCATGCCGTTCCGCTGACCGTCGAGGAATTCCCGCAGGCCGCGCGCCACTTCCCGATCATCTTCGCGGCGGGCGAGAATCCGGTGCCGCTGGCGCTCATGGGTCTCAACGAAGGCATCAACGTTTTCGTCGATGCAGAGGGCAATGTGGCCCCCGGCGCCTATGTGCCGGCCTATGCCCGCCGCTACCCGTTCCTCCTCGCCAAGCTGACGCCGGACACCACAGACCTCTCGCTGTGCTTCGACCCCACTGCGGGTCTGATCGGCGATTTCCCCGATGGCGAGCCGCTGTTCACCGGCGAGGAGCCTTCCGAGGCGACGCGCAACGTGCTCGCCTTCTGCGAGCAGTTCGAGCAGGCCGGCCAGCGTACGCAGGCCTTCGTCGAGGAACTGACCAAGCACGACCTCCTCATGGACGGCGAAGCCGCGATCCAGCAGGCCGGTGTCGAGCAGCCCTTCGTCTACCGCGGCTTCCAGATGGTGAACCAGGAAAAGCTGCGCGACATGCGGGGCGATGTTCTGCGCGGCTGGGCGCAGAGCGGCCTGCTCCCGCTGGTCTATGCGCACGTGTTCTCGCTCGAACTGATGAGCACGATCTTCGGCAAGCAAGTGGAACTGGGCGTCGGCCCGACGCCGCCGCTGCCGGCGTTCTGAGCCGCGTCAGTCTGACTGAAATCGCCTGCGGGCATCTGTCCTGATCCCCGTCAGGGGATCGCAGGCCCGCCGGTAATACCGATCAGATAGGGGGCGCATACCGATAGCGCCAAATCCGAAGGCAAAAGCCCTTGCCTTGACGAGAGGCACCCCCTATCTTCCGTAAGTCGCGTCGGCGCTCCCCTCATGGCCCGGCGTGGCGGGTGCACTAGTTGCACCTCCTCCCTGAACCTTGGCCACCTGGAGCAATGCTCCAGGTGGTTTTTTCATGGTTTCAGGGCCTTGAGCTTTTGTTCGGCATCGCGCGCGCCGCGATGAAAGCAAAAGGGACACATTCCTTCTGGGCGAGAGTCACTCTGCCGCCGCGCGCCAGTATCCGCGCTCGCGGCCGAGATCGGCGACCGCAATCGCCATGCGCTGCACCAGCATCGC
Organism: Novosphingobium sp.; assembly: GCF_027489515.1. Lineage (GTDB taxonomy): Bacteria > Pseudomonadota > Alphaproteobacteria > Sphingomonadales > Sphingomonadaceae > Novosphingobium. The sequence continues at coordinate 18,095 of NZ_JAIXZS010000040.1, forward strand.
CACCACGTCGACTGTCTCGTCGAGGCCCGGCCCGGGCTCGGCGAGCGCGGTGTCGAGATAGGTCCGCCGGTCGATCTCAAGCTGCAGGCAATGCACCCCGGCGTGGCGCCGGGCATGCCGCTCCAGCACATATCCGCCGGCATAGGGCCGATTGTGCGCTGCAAGACGCCGCGCCTGCCCCAGCGCGGCGAAGGCTTCGGCCACCAGCGCGCCATCGCAGGCGGCGCCGAAGCGGTCACCCACCACGAACTCCGCCGCCGGTTCGCCCGCACGCGCCGGCAGCGGCGGCATCGAATGCAGATCGATCAGCAGCACTGCGCCCCAGCGCGCACGCACGGTATCGAGTAGCGCCGCCAGCGCGGCATGGTAGGGCTGGTGCACACCCTCGATCCGCGCGGCAAGATCGTCATGCGCGATCGGCCATTTCCACAGCTCGCCCAGCCCCGGCAGCCGCCGCGGCACCAGGCCGAGCCCGCTGCGGGCGCGGCGGCCCGAAGCCGGTGTCGCCCCGGCTGAGCTCGCGTCCGGTGCGCCGCCTCCGACCATGTCCCAATCGACATCGTCGCTGGCGCGATTGAGATCGATCATCGCGCGCGGGGCATGCGCCACCAGCAGTGCGGCGCCGGTTCGCTCCGCCACGGCCCGGCCAACAAGATCGACCAGCCGGTCTTCCAGTCGCGGCGCGCTGTAGGCCGGCTGGCGCATGCGCGAGACCAGTTCGGGCGGATAGCTGCGCCCGGCGTGCGGAACCGCAATGACCACGGGCACCGGCGAGGGATCATGCTGCCACACGGTAAACGCCGGCAAACCCTCCAGCCCGGGGACGGATCCCCCGCTGGAAGGGGCAGCACTACCGTGCGCAGGTGATTCGCCCCGCGACGCAAAAAGTCGGTTCATGGGCAAAAGCTGCCGGGCTTTCGCACGCATGTCAAAGTGGTCCATACTGCTTAGAGCGAACGGGTCTGATCTGGACGGAATCTTAACCTGCGCGGGTGTAGACGAGCGGGACAAGGGATGCCGTCAGCTTAGGCTCATGGGCGCAATGTCAGGCATGGCGGACCCAGCGAGGCTGGGTCTGCAATATCTGGTCCGGGCAAACCGGCACGACGATGAAGGTGATCATGATTCGAATTCTCCTGGCCGAAGACGAAGAAGCGATGCGCACCTACCTCGCCCGCGCGCTCGAGAACGCCGGCTATGAAGTCGTCTCGGTCGATCGCGGCACCGAAGCGGTGCCCTTGCTCGAACGAGAACATTTCGATCTGCTGCTCTCGGACATTGTCATGCCCGAGATGGACGGGATCGAGCTCGCGCAGCGCTGCGCGGAGATCAGCCCGGCCACCAAGGTCATGTTCATAACCGGCTTTGCCGCGGTGACGCTCAAAGCCAATCGCGAGGCGCCGAGCGCGCGCGTGCTCTCGAAGCCCTTCCACTTGCGCGATCTCGTCATGGAAGTGGAGCGCCTCTTCGCCGATTCGCCGATGAGCGGCCATCTGCGCTGAGCTTCAGATCCTCCCCATTCTGGCGAAGCGCGAATGGGGAGATGGCAGTCCGAGGGCTGACGAAGGGGTTCTTCACCACAAAAACCCCCCTTGCCAGCCCAGCCGCCCAAGGCTAATGGGCTGCCTCTCCGGGCTGCTGACGCGGTCTTGAGGCTCGATGGTGCGGGCGTATAGCTCAGTGGTAGAGCACTATGTTGACATCGTAGGGGTCGCAAGTTCAATCCTTGCTACGCCCACCATCGCCTGAAAGACCCCGCTCCGGCGGGGTTTTTTGTTGCCGTCTGCCCAGCCCTGCCAGCAGCTCGTCGAGCGTCGGCCAGAGCGAGCCGGCCTTGCCCATCGGCACCGCATCGCGCGTGTAATACCACCAGAAGTAACCGCCCGCCCAGCGCGCGCCCAAAGCGCGGCGAAAGGCCGTGTCCATGCCGTAATAGCGCTGCGCGATGCGTTGCTTCTCGGCAAGGTCGGGCTCGCGAGCAAGGCCGTCCACCACGCCCTGCGCCCCGATCTCGCCCATTCCCAGCCGCGCCTTGGGAAAAATCGTCGCGAGTTCGCGGAACGTCTCGATCAGCTGGCGCGCGCTCGGCCGCTGTACTGGATCGCAGGCGGTTTCGTAGAGGCTGAGCAGCACCACATCGACACCGAGACGGACCCGTTTGGGCATGGCCCGCGCATAGGCCAGCGTCGCTTCCCAGGGCTGTTCGTAGCACTGCGGGCCCGCCCAATAGTTGAGCGTGAGCGCCGTGCGTCCACCGAGTTCGCCGTGGATCACGTCATAGGCAGCGGCCACCTTGCCATCGATTTCGGCCTGGTTCCTGCCGACCCAGGCGCCGTTCACCTCGTTGCCGATCTCCCAGAGATCGACCTGATCCTTGAACGCCGCGCCGAAGCTGCGCGCACGCCGCGCCGCAGCGCCCGCCGAGAAACCCCGCATGGCCTCGGAATCGATCAGTTCGGCCATCACATAAGCTGCAGGCCGCAAGCGGCTGATCGCGGGCGAATAATCCCCCGGCGTCATCCCGGGGTCGAACACCAGTCGCACCGTCGGGGCGCTGCGCAGCGCCCGGATGGACTGCACCAGAGCGGTCAGCCGAGCGACCTGATCGATGGTGACCCCGCGCAGGGTGGCGGGCAGCGCGCGCCCGGCCGACTTGGGCAGCGGCGGATGGCCCCATCCCGGCGCAAGAGCGGGGCTCGCCGCGCAAAGGGCCAGCGCTGCGATCGTTGCCACCAGACTGCGAAACCCGCGGGTGTCCATAGCGCGAGGCTAGCCCGGCGGCTGGCTCGCCGCCAGACCGGCATTGGCACCGATCTGGCGGCAGTCTCGAATGCTTACTTGCCCTGCCAGTTGGGCTTGCGCTTTTCGGCAAAGGCCAGCGCGCCCTCGCGCGCGTCCTGCGAGGTGAAGACAGGCGCGATATAGGCTTCCTGCTTGTCCCACATCTCGGCCTCGGTCCACTCGTGCGAATCGCGCACGATCGCCTTCGAGGCGATCAGCGCCAGCGGGCCATTGGCGGCAACGCGCGCGGCGAGCGCCTTGGCGGCCTCAAGCGAGGGGCCCTCGGTCAGTTCGTTGATGAAGCCCAGCGCATAGGCGCGGTCCGCGTCGATGAAATCGCCGGTCAGCGCCAGCTCCATCGCGATGCGCGGCGGGATCTGGCGGGGCAGCTTGATCAGGCCGCCAGCCGCCGCCGCAAGGCCGCGCTTGGCTTCGGGAATGCCGAACTTGGAGCCCTTGCTGGCGACGATCAGATCGCACGAAAGCGCCAGTTCCATGCCGCCCGCCAGCGCATAACCATCGACCGCCGCGATGATCGGCTTCTTCGGCGTCCACTGCGAAAGCCCGCCAAAGCCGCGCCCCGGCACGCTCGGCCGCTCGCCGCGCAGGAAGCCCTTGAGGTCCATGCCCGAACAGAACGTGCCGCCCGCACCGGTCAGGATCGCGCAGCGCAGATCGGTCTCGGCGTCGAGCCGGTCCATCGCCGCCGCAATCCCCTCGGCAGCCGCCTTGGTCATCGCGTTCTTGGCTTCGGGCCGGTTGATGGTGACGATCAGGACGTTGCCGTCCACTTCGGTCAGGACTTCGGGGGCTTCGCTCACGGCATCTCTCCTCGCACTAGCGCTTAATCGCTTGGTTAAATGTCTAGAACCCGCCCCCCGCTGCTGTCCAGACCCAAACCGCTCAGAAACCAGTCGGGGCGAATCGCCAGACAGCTTGCCCTTTGGTGAAAGTCACCCGCTTGCGCCCGCCCAAGCTCCTGCTAAGGAACGGCAAATTTCTTTGTATCAGCTCCCCGGGGAAGGCACGCAAACCATGGCAAAGATCAAGGTGAAGAATCCTGTCGTCGAACTCGACGGCGACGAAATGACGCGGATCATCTGGCAGTGGATCCGCGAGCGTCTGATCCTTCCCTATCTCGATATCGATCTGAAGTACTACGATCTTTCGGTCGAGAAGCGCGACGAGACGAACGACCAGATCACGGTCGATTCGGCCAATGCCATCAAGCAGTACGGCGTCGGCGTGAAGTGCGCCACGATCACGCCGGACGAGCAGCGGGTCGAGGAATTCAAGCTCAAGAAGATGTGGAAGTCGCCCAACGGCACGATCCGCAACATCCTCGGCGGCGTCGTGTTCCGCGAACCCATCGTGATCCAGAACGTCCCGCGCCTCGTGCCGGGCTGGACCGATCCCATCGTCGTGGGCCGCCACGCATTCGGCGATCAGTACAAGGCGACCGACACGCTGATCCCGGGCCCGGGCAAGCTGCGCCTCGTATGGGACGGCGATGATGGCCAGAAGATCGACCTCGACGTGTTCGACTTCCCCTCGGCGGGCGTCGCAATGGCGATGTACAACCTCGACGATTCGATCCGCGATTTTGCCCGCGCCTCGTTCAACTATGGCCTCGCGCTCGGCTGGCCCGTCTACCTCTCGACCAAGAACACCATCCTCAAGGCCTATGATGGCCGCTTCAAGGATCTGTTCCAGGAAGTATTCGAGACCGAAGGCTTTGCCGAAAAGTTCAAGGCGGCGGACATCGTCTACGAACACCGCCTGATCGACGACATGGTCGCCTCCGCGCTCAAGTGGTCGGGCAAGTTCGTCTGGGCCTGCAAGAACTACGATGGCGACGTGCAGTCAGACACCGTGGCGCAGGGCTTCGGCTCGCTCGGCCTGATGACCTCGGTGCTGATGTCGCCCGATGGCAAGACGATCGAGGCCGAGGCGGCGCACGGCACTGTGACGCGCCACTACCGCCAGCACCAGCAGGGCAAGGCCACTTCGACCAACCCGATCGCCTCGATCTTCGCGTGGACCCGCGGCCTCATCTACCGCGGCAAGTTCGACGAGACGCCCGAGGTGGTGAAGTTCGCCGAAACGCTGGAGCGCGTCTGCATCGAGACGGTCGAGAGCGGCAAGATGACCAAGGACCTCGCCATCCTGATCGGCCCCAACCAGCCGTGGATGACCACCGAGAAGTTCTTCGAAGCTATCGTCGAAAACCTCGAAACCGCGATGGCGGCCGAGGCCTGAGCGGAAGCAGGCTTGAGATGAAAGGGGCGGGGCCATCTCCCGCCCCTTTTCTATCGCCGCCCCTCGCCACAACTGCGCGGATCGGCACCGTGCGCTTCAGGCGAAATTAACCAATTCTTGCAGATTTGGGCAGAATACAGCACCGTAACACCGGAAAGGTGAATGCGTGCTCGCCCTCGTCGCAATCTTCGCCGTCTTCATCATCAGCGCGCTGGGGCTCATCGCGCTGCTCTGGTACTGGCTACGCCAGCGCGCACTGCGGGAACCGAGGCCCCGCAAGACGAAAAAGGTGAAGCGCCGCAAGGCCGCGACCGATGCCACCGAGCCCGAGCCTGAGTCTGAACCTGAGGGACTCCCGCAGAAGTCCGGCCGCAGCCGCCTGATTTCAGCCGCCACGCTGGCCGAGGCTGAAGCGGCCAATGCGCTCCCCAGCGTCGACTATCCCGAGCCGGAAGCACCCGAAGTGCCCGCAGCCGAAGCCCCGGCGCTCCCTGCCCCTATCACCGCCGCCGCCCAGCAGGCCATTGTCCTCAGGCAGCATTTCCCCCCGAATCGCGCTGCCCAGACGCGCAGCTGGCTCGGCGGCAGCCCGGTGCTTCCCGGCAATGCCGAATGGCCGGTCAATCCCGTGACCGGCAAGCCGCTGCATTTCCTGCTCCAGCTCGATCTGGCCGAAGTCCCGCCCGAAGCCGGTCTCGGCCTGCTTCCGTCCGAGGGCGCGCTGGCCGTGTTCCTCGATCTCGATTGGGGCCCCGGTGAAGCATTCCGCGTGATCCACGCCCAGGGTTATGCAGGCACGCCGTGGCAGGCGCTTGATGTGCCGACCAATCTCGCCATGGCCTATGGCGATGAGGCCGCGCTGGTCTGGCCCTGGGCGCTGACCCCGGATCACGGCACTCCGATCCTGCCGCGCTGGCCCGTTGCGCCGCGGCTGATCGCACTGCCCGAGAGTGAGACCCCCGGCTGGCAGCACACCCCCGCCACGGCCAAGGCCTTGCTCGATGCGCAGGGCCAGGGCGATATTGCTCCTGCGCTCGATAACGCGGATTTTCACGGGGCTGACGGGCAAGGCTTCGAACCTGCCTGGTACGGCTACCCGCAGGACTGGATCGCTGTTCAGATCGCCTCGGCCGCGCTGGTGCGCGAGGCGGACCGCGCGTCGCGCACCGTGCTCCACGATCCCTACCCCGGCCTCGACGAGGACGAGCGCGCTGCCCAGATCAAGGCTGTGCGCGAGGAAGCGCAGGCCTGGTTCGACCACGCGCTGAACAACCCCGCACTTGCCCCACTCGGCCCGCCACTGCGCAAGGCGTTCTGGGACTGGATCTCAACCCACCGCGCGCTCGCCGAACCAGTGATCCCCGAAGCCGTCGAAGCCGCGATCGAAACGACGCTGCACGCCTCGCCCGAGGAAGCTGCCAAGTTCCCCGAAGAGATCACCGCCCGCGTCGCCTGGCGTCACGTCCTGGCCCGGCGCACCAACGAAGGCGTGATCGCCCCGCCGCCTGCCCGCCTTCTCGCCCCCGCAAGCGGGACATACGAGCTTGCCGCCACGCATCTCCTACTGCTCGAACTGCCCGACAACCCGTCGCTCGGCCACCACTTCGGCGGCGGCGCGCTGCAATGGTGGATCAAGCCTGAAGATTTGGCCGATCGGCGGTTCGAGGCTGTGGTGATGACGCGGGCGTGAGGGCGCGATCCTAAACGACCAGCCGTTCCTCTAGCCGCTTCACCAGCGCCGCATCCGCGCCAAGAACTGCCTCGGCATAAGCCTCGAACGTCCCGTGCTCGCGCTCCATCGCGGCGAACGCGCTTTCCAGAAACTCCGGCTGGACGCCCATGATGGTGCGCAGCGCGTCATCCGTCATCGAAGGGCCGAAGCTCGCGCGCACATTGGTCGCGGCCGCCGCGATCCGCGCCTCGGAATTGCCTGCCGTGTTGGTGAGGAGATAGTCCGCCATCACGTCGTCCGGATGCACGCCCAGCAGCCGGTGGACGATCGCTGCGCCCACGCCGGTGCGGTCCTTGCCAGCAAAGCAGTGCAGCAAGCTCGGCCCATGGTCCTCGGCCAGTGTCTGCAGATAGAGCCGGAACGTCCCCACCAGCACCGGGCGGAACGGCAGCTTGTCGTAGAGCTTCACCATCGCGTTGCGGGCATCGTCCGCCGACCGCACGCCGGCCGCCGCTTCGTCATGAACCGCGCGCCCATGATCGCCCGCCGTCTCGCCGGGGTGGAACACCACGTGCCCTGCCCACTCTTCATGCCGCAGGCACGGAAACTGTGCCCGCTCGCTATCCCCGCGCAAGTCGATCACCCGCGCGATGCCGATGTGGTGCACCACATCGAGGTCTTCCGGAGTCGCCCCGAAGTGATGGCCCGATCGCCACAAGTGCCCTGTGCGCAGCGTGCCGCCGCGCGCGCAGTAGCCGCCGTAGTCGCGAAAATTGTGAATGCCGGAGAGCGGCAGAACGCGGTCTTGCATGGGTCGTCCCTGTCAGATCAGCCCTGCCAATGCCAGTGCTTCAAGACGCCGCCGTTGCACCTTACGCAAAGCCTTCCGCGAGAAACCGCTCCGCGCACCCCGCCAGCACCGCGCTGCCCAGCGGCATCACGCTTTCATCCAGCATCATGCGCGTCGAATGGATCGAACAGCAGCTCTTCCAGTCCGCCCCCTGCGGCGCCACGCCGAGAAAGAACATCGCACCCGGCGTCTGCTCAAGCACATAAGAGAAGTCCTCCGCGCCCATGATCGGGTGCGAGAGGCGGTGGAACCTGCCCTCGCCCGCCAGCTCCTCGGCCACTTTTGCGCCGAGCTCCACCGCGCGCGCATCGCAGATCGTCACCGGAAAGCCCGGGATGATCGCCGTCTCAGCGGTCAGACCGTGCGCTGCCGCGATATGCTCGGCCAGCTTGGGCAGCGCGTCGTGCAGCTTCGCGCGGCTGGCGGGTGAAAGCGTGCGGATTGTGCCGAGCAGATGGGCACCATCGGGAATGACATTGTAGGCCGTTCCCGCTTCGATCTTGGATACCGTCGCCACCACCGGATCAGCGACCGAGAACTTGCGCGTCACCATCGCCTGGATCGCGCTGACAATCTCGCAGGCCACCGGAATGGGATCCAATGTATCGTGCGGCATCGAGGCATGGCCGCCATCGCCCTTGACCGTGATCTCGAAGCGGTCCGCCGAAGCGAGCAGCGGCCCGGCGCGACCAGCCACGATCCCGTGCGGGCTGTTGGGCATGATGTGCAGCGCAAAGGCCGCGTCCGCGCGCGGCTCCAGCAGCCCATCTTCGATCATGAACCGCGCGCCGTGGTGCCCTTCCTCGCCCGGCTGGAACATGAACTGCACCTCGCCGGCAAGGCTTTCGCGGCGCGCGCAGAGCAGCTCCGCCGCCCCCGCCAGCATTGCCGTATGCGCATCGTGCCCGCAGGCATGCATCCGCCCGGCAAACTGCGAGGCAAACTCCAGCCCCGTCTCCTCGGGCATTTCCAGCGCGTCCATGTCCCCGCGCAGCAGCACCCGCCGGCCATTTCCCCCGCCGCACTTCAATGTCGCGACGAGCCCGGTCGTCGAAGGCCCCTCGCGCCATGTCAGCGGCAAGTGCGCCAGCGCCGCGCGCACTTTGTCCCGCGTCAGCGGCGTATGCAGCCCCAGCTCCGGCTCGGCATGGATCGCGCGCCGAAGCGCGGTGATCTGCGGTTCGAGGGTTCGGGCCTGCTCCAGCAGTTCGGCATGCAGCATCGGGGGCTCCTGTGGCTGTAGCAGTATACCATAAGCCTGCCTCTGCGCCGCTGTCGAGGTTCCCCCTTGCACAGGCGCGCGCGGCGGTTTAATCGCTCGATTAACGCACTTGGGAGAGTCTGTCATGGCCGAAGCCTATATCATCGACGCCGTTCGCACCCCGCGCGGGGTCGGCAAGCCCGGCAAGGGCGCCTTGTCGCACCTGCACCCCCAGCACCTCGCCGCCACGGTCATGAAGGCGATCGCGGAGCGCAACAACCTCGATACCGGCACGGTAGACGACATCATCTGGTCTACTTCGTCGCAGGTCGGCAAGCAGGGCGGCGATCTAGGCCGCATGGCCGCGCTCGCGGCAGGCTTCAACATCAGCGCCAGCGGCACCACGCTCGACCGGTTCTGCGGCGGCGGCATCACCTCGGTGAACCTCGCGGCCGCGACCGTCATGTCCGGCATGGAAGACTGCGTCATCGCCGGCGGCACCGAAATGATGAGCTTCACCGCTGCCAACGCTGCGGCCGAAGCCAACGCCGGCTTCCCGCCGCGCCTCATGGGCTCGGGCAACAAGGCGCTCGACGAGCTCCACCCCCAGTCGCACCAGGGCATCTGCGGTGATGCCATCGCCACGATCGAGGGCATTTCGCGCGAAGCGCTCGACGCGCTCGCCCTCGTCAGCCAGCAGCGCGCCGACGTTGCGATCAAGGAAGGCCGCTTCAACAAGTCGCTGATCCCCGTGCTCAACGAGGATGGCACGGTGGCGCTCGATCACGAGGAATTCCCCCGTCCCGAGACGACCGCAGAAGGCCTCGCCAGCCTCAAGCCGGCCTTCGCCGGCATGATGGACTTCGATCTTGGCGGCGGCATGACCTTCCGCAAGCAGATCAACCGCCGCTATCCGGATGTGGACATCAAACCCGTCCACCACGCCGGCAATTCCTCGGGCGTCGTCGATGGCGCCGCCGCGCTGCTCATCACTTCGCCCGCCTATGCCGAAAAGCATGGCCTGAAGCCCCGCGCGCGCATCGTCGCCTATGCCAACCAGGGCGATGATCCCACGCTGATGCTCAACGCGCCGGTTCCGGCGGCCAAGAAGGTTCTCGCCAAGGCGGGCCTTACCAAGGAAGACATCGACGTCTGGGAAATCAACGAGGCCTTCGCCGTCGTCGCCGAGAAGTTCATTCGCGATCTCGATCTCGACCGCGCCAAGGTGAACATCAACGGCGGCGCCATGGCGCTCGGCCACCCGATCGGCGCAACCGGCTCGATCCTCATCGGCACCGCGCTCGATGAACTGGAGCGTTCGGGCGGGCGCTACGGCCTCGTGACGATGTGCGCGGCGGGCGGCATGGCCCCCGCGATCATCATCGAACGCCTCTGATCGTCAACAGAGAGTTGCAACAAGGACCTGGGCGGTGCCATCACCGTCCGGGTCTTTTTGCGTTGGGGGAGTGCAAATGAAGAATCCCGAGGCTTTCGCCGGCTACGAAGCCTTCGATTTCACCGCTGGTCCCTATACGCGCCGCGTCTGGCGCAAGGGCAGCGGCCCCGCGGTCATCGTCATGCACGAGATCCCCAACCTCCACCCGCAAGTGCTGCGCTTTGCCGACCGCGTCGCAGCGCAGGGGATGACGGTCTATTGCCCCAGTCTGTTCGGTGAGGACGGACGCGCGCCATCGCAGGCCTATGCCCTTGGTCAGATGCTCTGGACGATCTGCGTGCGCCGCGAGTTCAATGTCTGGGCGAATGGCAAGTCCAGCCCCATCGTCGACTGGCTGCGCGCGCTTGCCCGCAAGGCGCATGAAGAATGCGGCGGGCGCGGGGTTGGCGCGGTCGGCATGTGCCTGACGGGCGGCTTTGCCCTCGCGATGATGACCGAGCCCGCCGTCGTCGCCCCCGTCCTCTCGCAGCCATCGCTCCCGCTGGGCAAGAAGGGCGCGGCCCGCATCGACGCCAGCGCCGATGAAATCGCCTGCGCCCGGCGCCGCTTCGAGGAAGAGGACCTCAGCATGATGGCCCTGCGCTTTACGAGCGACAAGCTCGTGCCGGACGCGCGCTTTGCCATGCTGCGGGAAACCTTCGGAGACCGCTGCCAGACGATCGAGTTCCCGGACGCGGACGCCAACCCGGCCGCCCCCATCGCGCCGCACTCGGTGCTGACATGGCACCTCATCGACGAACCCGGCAGCGCCACGAAGCAGGTGGAGCAGGACGTGATCGCCTTCTTCAAGGCGCGCACCGGGCCCTGATCGTCCGCGTCGGAGCGGGCTACCGCGCTCTGCGGTTCAGGTCCCGAGCTGCTTCTTGCCTTTGTAGAGGCGGCACGGCACGCGTCCGGTCAACTGGTCAGGCATTCCGTTGGCGGGGAAGACCAGCAAGTCCGCGATACCGTCCCCGTCCATGTCCTCGAGGATCGTGGTAGCGGAATACTGCCAGACATCGGTGATCGGCGGAAATGGCCCCGTCCCCTGATACTCAAAGCGCCGTGTCGGACCGTTGAGGTAGACCTGGACCTGCGAACCATAGGGATAGACCACGAGATCCTCATAGCCGTCGGCATTTACGTCCTTGCAGTCAAAGAAATTGACGTTGTTGTCGATCTGCACCTCGCGCCGGAGGTTGAGCGTCACCGGAACGATCTTGTCGCCCGCTACCCGCGCGGCAACAAAGGTGGAGAACGGCTTGAGATCGCTCTGCTTGACAGTGATCCCTTCGTAGAAATCCGGCAGCAGCCCGGCGCCGAGATGAAAGACGACCGAAGGTGCGGCTCCCGGCTGCATATGAATCCTGCAGTTTTCGAAGATAGCGCCTCCGAAGATATTCTTGCCGCGAATGTTGAGCACCGGGCCCGGTGCCGGGTTCGGGTTGCCCGGATAGAGCAGGTTCGCCGTCCCGACGACCGTGCCGAATGCCAGGCTGGTCAGTTTCGACCATGTGCCCGCTCCGGCGGAGCTCACGAGCCGGAAACCCTCGGCGGCATAATAGTTCGGATAGCTGCTGCCGCCCTGCAGGATCGTGTCGCTTTTGAAAGCGAGCCCGCCTTTGTTGTAGATCTCGAACGATCCGGCGCTGACCGTCGGAAGCTGGAGCCCGGTCGCGATCGCCGCGCCATTGGCGTCGAAATAGAACGATTCGCCATACTGCGCGGAAGGCTGCGAAAAGCCCTCGCCCATTGCGAAGCTGCGCCCGCTGGCGTCCTGCCCGATATTCACGCTGTGATACCAGTTGGGGCGGCCGAAGCGTGTCACCTTGTAGCCGCCCGGCACCGAAATCACCGCGGCAAGCTGTGCATCGGCATAATGGGCATTGGGGAAGTTACGCCCGTCTTCCTGATTGACCGCATAGACAAGATCAGGCCGCCCATCTCCGTTCAGATCGCCGATTTTGACTTTTCGGCTCACGCCACCCAGATCACGGCTGCCAATCAGGTAATTCTTGGTCTCATCAACGAACCTTCCGTTCGCCTGCTGGATCATGAGCACCATCTTGTTGAACGCGGGTTTGGTCCCGGTCTCGCCGTTGTCGTAGCGGTGCGCATAAAGATGCAGCACGATGTCCTTGCGGCCATCGCCATTGAGATCAACCACTGCGGTGGTAATGTTGGATTGCCCGCGCCCGGGATAATAGACCGGAATATACCACGCCTTGCTTACTTCGGTGAAGTAATCCTGCCATGCCGGCTGCGTCGCAGAAGCCGTATCTGCCGTTGCTGCCGTCAGAGCCATTGCCCCGCCGGCAATTGCCAGAAACTGTCGCAGTACTTTCATGCCCCAGCGCCCACCCCAATACAATCGGCGAACCAGCCGCGCGATCTTTCACCAGACCGGTCAAATGCATCACGGACGGCGTAAGGTGTCAACATTCCAGCGGCATCCAACCCGTCCCCGCATCGGGAGAGGCGGTTGCAGGCAGGCGCTGCGCCCTGTAGAGCGCGCCGCAACCCAACAGTTTCGCATATCAAGGACCTCCGATGGCCGCCCAGTACGCCTACGTCATGAAGAACATGACCAAGACCTTCCCCGGCGCGCCCAAGCCGGTGCTGAAGGACATCAACCTGCAGTTCTATCAGGGTGCCAAGATCGGCATCGTTGGCCCCAACGGCGCGGGCAAATCGACCCTGATCAAGATCATGGCCGGCATCGACAAGGACTACACGGGTGAGGCCTGGCCGGGCGAGAACATCACCGTCGGCTACCTCGAGCAGGAGCCCCAGCTCGATACGAGCAAGACCGTGCTCGAAAACGTCAAGGACGGCGCGCGCGAGATCGCCGACATGGTCGATCGGTTCAACGCCATCGGCATGGAAATGGCCGAGGAAGACGCCGATTTCGATGCGCTCGGCGCCGAAATGGCCGAGCTGCAGGACAAGATCGACGCCGTCGACGGCTGGACGCTCGACAACCAGCTCGAAATCGCGATGGAGGCCCTCCGCTGCCCGCCGGGCGATTGGCCGGTGGACAGCCTCTCGGGCGGTGAAAAGCGCCGCGTCGCGCTCACCCGGCTGCTGATCCAGAAGCCCTCGATCCTGCTGCTGGACGAACCGACCAACCACCTCGACGCCGAAAGCGTCAACTGGCTGGAAAACCACCTCAAGGAATATGCCGGCGCGGTGCTGATGATCACCCACGACCGCTACTTCCTCGACAACGTCGTGGGCTGGATCCTCGAACTCGATCGCGGCAAGTACTTCCCCTACGAGGGCAACTACTCGACCTACCTCGAAAAGAAGGCCAAGCGCCTCGAGCAGGAAAGCCGCGAGGACGAAGGCCGCCAGAAGGCCATCGCGCAGGAACTCGAATGGATCCGGCAGGGGCCGAAGGGCCGCCAGACCAAGTCCAAGGCGCGCATCAAGGCCTTCGACCAGCTCGTCGAATCCGCCGAGAACCGCCCCATCGGCAAGGCCCAGATCGTCATCCAGGTGCCCGAGCGCCTCG
>NZ_JAIXZS010000046.1 GCF_027489515.1 Novosphingobium sp.
CAGCAGGGCCTGCTTCATTTCGTCTTGCGCGACGATGGCGGAGAAGGGGAAGCGGTTCATAGTGTCAACCAATCTGGACTATGCGGGTTGTAACGGCAAGTGTGCTGTGAAAGACTATGCGAGACGCCGCGCGCGGCCGGGGAGGAGTGCTTGAAGCGATGTTGAACGAGCACAAGCTCCGGCGCGAAATTGTCGGCGAGATGCATTTGCGGCGCTGGCCGCCGATCACTCCGCCGATGACGATCGTGCAGATCCTCCGTCTCGGTCCCTCTGAAGGCCTGCCCCCCTTTCGCGGTGGCCCCGCTTTCGCGGCCGAACCCGGCCAGCGCCATATGCAGGGAATTCTCGCGGAAGGACTGCTCTTCACGTGGGAGCGCCACAGCGAGGCGACCACCCTGACCGTCTTCGCCAGCCCCGATGCGCCGCTGCTTGCCGAAGCCCGCGCCTGGGCCGAAAGCGCGCCGGGCGAAGTGCTGCGCGCCACGCTCATCGATATCGAAGCCGAACCCGCTGCGGCCGCGGCCCGCATGGCCGAGTTCGATATCGATCCCGCAGAGCTCGTCTGCTGCGATTTCGGTGGCGGCGCGCGGCTTTCCTCGGATTTCCGCATCAAGGAGGAAGGTTATGGCCGCCTCGTCGTCGCCGCAGGCCAATTGGGCCCGGTCGATCTCGCGCGCGCGGTCCAGTCGCTGCAGGAACTCGGCAACTACCGCAACATGGCGCTCCTTGGCCTTCCCGTCGCGCGTGCATGCTGGATCAAACTCGATGCCGCGGAAGAGGAACTGCGCGCGTTCGGCCGTCGCCTCGATTCGGACGAGACTTCGGACAACGAACTGCTCGACGCTCTCTGCGCGATGTCGCTCGAGCTTGGCACCATCGCCAGCGACTCGCGCTATCGCCTGAGCGCTACCGCCGCTTACGCCCGGCTGGTCGATGAACGCCTCGCCACCCTCGCGCCTGTCCCGATCCCCGGCTTTGCCAGCCTCGCCGATTTTACCCAGCGCCGGTTCTATCCCGCGATCCGCACGTGCGAGACCGTGGTGCGCCGCCAGCAGGAACTCGCCGAGCGATCTGCCCAGCTCACCTCGCTGCTGCGCACCCGGATCGAGACGCGGATCGAGGACCAGAACGCCCAGCTGCTCAAATCGCTGGAAAGCGCGACCCGCACCCAGCTGCGCCTCCAGCACCTCGTCGAAGGCTTCTCCACCGTCGCCATCACCTACTACGCGGTCTCGCTGCTTGCCTATCTCAGCGGCGGCCTTGCGCTGTTCGGCGTCCATGTGGAGCATGATATCTTCGCCGCGCTCGTGATTGTCCCCGTGTTCATCATGCTCTTCGTCTACTTGCGCCGCGAACGCAGCCGCCTCGGCGCAGACTAGCAAAATTGCACCTCCGGACCCGCTTTACGGCGCGTGAAAGGCAGGCAATAGCCATGCCCGATTAGCGTTTCCGGGAGAACAGAGCGATGGCCGATGAAGAGACCTTTGCAGACCTGCGCGAAGGCGTACGCAAGCTCTGCGCTCGCTTCCCCGGCAGCTACTGGCAGGCGCTCGACCGTGATCGCAAGTACCCCACAGAGTTCGTGACCACGCTGGCGCAGGAAGGCTGGCTCTCCGTCCTTATTCCCGAGGCTTACGGCGGCTCCGGCCTCGGCCTTGCTGCAGCGACGGCCGTGCTCGAGGAAGTCCACCGCTCCGGCTGCAACGGCGGCGCGGCCCACGCGCAGATGTACACGATGGGCACGCTTCTGCGCCACGGTTCCGAGGAACAGAAGGACCGCTACCTCCCCGCCATCGCGCGCGGAGACCTGCGCCTCCAGGCCTTCGGCGTGACCGAACCCACCAGCGGCACCGATACCACGCGCCTCACCACGTTCGCCCGCAAGGATGGCGACCGCTATGTGGTCAACGGCCAGAAGATCTGGATCAGCCGCGCCGAACATTCCGATCTCATGGTTCTCCTTGTGCGCACGACCCCGCGCGAGGACTGCGCCCGCCCGACGGAGGGCATGAGCGTCTTACTTGTCGACATGCGCGAGGCAGTCGGCGATGGCCTCACCATCCGTCCCATCCGCACCATGCTCAACCACGCGACGACCGAGCTCTTCTTCGATGATCTTTCGGTGCCTGCCGACAACCTGATCGGCAAGGAGGGTGAGGGCTTCCGCTACATCCTCTCCGGCATGAACGCCGAGCGCATCCTCATCGCCTCCGAATGCATCGGCGACGCGCGCTTCTTCATCGATCGCGCCAGCGCCTATGCCAGGGAACGCTCCGTCTTCGGCCGCCCGATCGGCCAGAATCAGGGCGTCCAGTTCCCCATCGCCCGCGCCTATATCCAGACCACCGCCGCCGCGCAGATGGTGGCCGACGCCGCCGCGAAGTTCGACGCGGGGGAGGGCGCCGGCACCGAAGCCAACATGGCCAAACTGCTCGCCTCCGAAGCCTCGTGGTTCGCGGCGGACATGTGCGTGCAGACCCATGGCGGCTTCGGGTTCGCCGAGGAATATGACATTGAACGCAAGTTCCGCGAAACCCGCCTCTATCAGGTCGCGCCAATCTCCTCGAATCTCATCCTCAGCCATGTGGCGACGCACGTGCTGGGCCTGCCGAAGAGCTTCTGAAACAAGCCTTTGCGCAGGGAACGTGGAGGCGTAGGATCGCTCCAGCGCGGGGGATCCATCGCCGAGTCTACAGGCGGTGGACATGCCGCCAGGACTGGAGAAGATGCGATGACAAGGAACCTGCTGCTGTTGGCAAGTGCTGCCACTCTCATGCTCGCCCCCGTGGCCGCAGCCGCTGAAACGTTGGTCCTCACGGCCAACCTTTCTGGCGCGAATGAAGTCGGAGGGGGCGCGCCCGAAGGCAACGGCGCCTTCCGCGTGGAGATCAACACCGAAACCGGCGACTTCTGCTACACGCTCTATGGTGAGAAGATATCCGCGCCCACGATGGCCCACGTCCACACTGGCGCTGCTGGCACCAACGGCGCACCTGTCATCACGATGGACGTCACCGGCAAGGGTAGCGACATGTGCATCGCGGTGGAGCCCGCCAAGCTGAAGCCGATCGTCGACAATCCCGCCGGGTTCTACGTCAATATCCACACTGCAGACTTCCCCGGCGGCGCGGTGCGGGGACAGCTGGCGAAAGGCTGAAGCGCCACTGGCTGGTGCTACCGGCCGGCACTGGCAGCGACCGGCAGCCGAAGAGGTATTCAGGGCGCATCCGGCTCGTCTTTGCCGGAAAGTAGGAGCCTTGCAGCGGGCGGTGGAGGCGGGAGAGATTGGGCGCCGCGCCGTACGCATGAGACCGGGGTGGAAATGGCGGGCCTGTCAGGCATTTCAGATAAGGGAGGGCAAGATGCCTTCCCTTATCTGAAACGGTAGCCGTATTCTTCAGGTCGACCGTGCCAACGCACCAGCCCCTGCCATCAGTCATTACTGACCAACGGCGCGATCACTCGGGCAGGAAGGATCAGAGGAAAAAGTCGGATGCGTAAAGCGTCATGGTTCCGCTGATCACGATCATGAAATCCGCCACCCGATCGCCATTCGTATCGCCGCTCACGAGCGTGTCGCCGCTGGCAAACTGGTAATGCAACTGGCCCGCAACGCCCGAGAACGCTGCCGCGCCGATGAATGTGAACGCATTGTCGGCACCGCCCACGCGGGCATCGATCGGGGAGAGGTCGATCCGATCACCTGCTGCCGGGTTGAAATCATAGATCGCGTCGGCCGTGTCCGGCGTGCTGCCCGATAGGTCGTATTTGCCGAAACGGAACAAGTCCGCACCCGCCCCGCCTTCCATGAAATCACGGCCTGTTCCACCGACCAGCAGATCGGCGCCGGCATCTCCGCGCAGCCAGTCGCTGCCGATGCCGCCATAAAGCGAGTCGTTGCCCGCGCCGCCCACGATCAGGTCATTGCCGCGATCGCCGGTCAGGTAGTCATTGCCCATGCCGCCCAGTAGATTGTCATTTCCGCCAGCGCCGCGAAGCGTATCGGCATAGCGTGAGCCGAACAGCACGTCGTCATAGCCCGTCCCGGTCTGGTTCAGCGCCGATGGATTGGCATAGATGAAATCCTTGGCGAGCAGCTGGTTCGTTGCGATTCCGTCCAAGGTCAGCACGTGATCGTAGCCGGCGAAGAAAGCGTTGATCGTGGCATCGCCATAGCTGTCCGTTTCGAGCAAGGCCTTGACCTGGCTGAAATCGGTGACGCCCCAGGCCGAAAGATCCACGCGGTCGACATTGAGGGTGAAGTCCCTCACCAGGTCGTCAGAGTAGCCGGACCAGTCCCTCGCGCTCATCACGAAAAAATCGTAGCCGGCTCCGCCCCATAGATCGTTGGTGCCGGTTCCGCCGATCAGCACATCGCTGCCGCTGCCGCCGTAAAGGTGGTCATCGCCCCGACCGCCATCGAGGTAGTCGTTGCCGCCAAGTCCAAAGAGATCGTCGTCGCCGGCATAGCCATAGACGTCGTCATCGCCGTTGGTGGCGTATATGGTATCGGAATAGGTCGTTCCGTCGAATATGCGGGCCATACGTGTCTCCAGGTGCCCCCTGGTGAACGTTGAGATCGCTCTATTCCGCTGAATACGTGGTGAACCTCGCCCAAGCTGCGACGACCTCTGCACATACCATCATCCGCTCGGAGAGGTAGCAGATGTGTCTATGCCCCGCTTTGCGCTGTCCTACAGTGACGGTCTTGCAGCATGATGCTCCAGTGCCGGCGAATCCAACGCAATTCCGTCTTTGGGCGCCCCTATCGACGGGGGCGGATGGGGCGCGGGGTCAGGGACGCTTTGTGCTCGGGACTGTGTCAACCGTGTCAACTTCGCGCCGCAAAGGCTCTTCCAAGATTGCCGCCAATGCTCCCGACAGCAATGCCCCAGAACCAAATGGGGGCCGGCATTGCTGCCGGCCCCCACTGTCGCCGCTGCTGGCACTCTCGCTTTCCAGCGCCTGAGCTCACCGCGTCCTTCCGCCGTTCCCTGCCCTTCGGAGCCCCCCTCCTTTCGGAACAGGGTTCTTCCGGTCTGCCCTGCATTTCCGGCCATCCCGCTGGGCGGGCTTGCCGTTCCTGACCGGGCGCCTGGTACTGCGGCGTCCGCAGTTCCTGACCGCATGGGCCTGGCAGTCGCTGGTGCCGTTGCCGCCGCTCCCGCGTTGCCGCGTTCGCCGCTGCTGCTGGCGTGTTTCCTTCTCCTTCCTCCGGGCACCGCTCCCTCCGGCACCTCCCTTGCGGGTTTTGCCTTCGGACGGATCCCCCAAGGGGAAAAGGGCCCTTCCGCACGTCCCGGCGTGCTGCCCCTCGCATCCGCTTCTACCGACTTTGCTTCTGGTCTTGCGACCATCGGCCCTGCCGTTTCAGCCTTGCTTCGGGACGCCGTTCCGGCCTCCGGAACCGGTCCTTCCGGTTTGCAGTCCGCTACCTCCAGAACGCGCCTCAGCACGTCGGAAATGGTTTCATTGCAAACTTTCCAGTCCGATCCGATTGGAAAATTTATGCCTTTAATCAGTGCCTTGCAGCGCTTCTTTCAGGCTTCGTTTCCCTCTCGACAAGGCAGATGCTGCGCCTCGTCGGTGAGTCGCACAAGCAGAAAAATGCAAAGTTATCCACAGGCAGTGCAATGCCAAGTGGACAACTCCGCAAGCTGCGGAAACGCCGATATTTTAGTTTTGTGACGATTCGTGGCGGGGCTTAGTTCCCGCGCTGCGCCAGGAGCCGAAGGCGCAGGGCGTTGAGCTTGATGAAGCCCGCCGCGTCCTTCTGGTCGTAGGCGCCGGCATCGTCCTCGAACGTCACGTGGCGCTCCGAGTAGAGGCTGTCAGGCGACTTGCGGCCGACGACCGAGGCGTTGCCCTTGTAGAGCTTGAGGCGGACAGTGCCGTTCACCTTGGACTGGCTGTGGTCGATCGCGGCCTGCAGCATCTCTCGCTCAGGGCTGAACCAGAAGCCGTTGTAGATGAGCTCTGCGTATTTCGGCATGAGCTCGTCCTTGAGGTGCGCCGCGCCGCGGTCGAGCGTGATGCTCTCGATGCCGCGGTGCGCGCGGGCGTAAATCTCGCCGCCGGGAGTTTCGTACATTCCGCGGCTCTTCATGCCGACGAAGCGGTTTTCGACGAGATCGAGGCGGCCGATGCCGTGCTTGCGGCCGAGATCGTTGAGCGCGGCGAGCAGGGTGGCGGGCGACATCGCCTCGCCATTGAGCGCGGTGCCGTCGCCCTTCTCGAAGTCGATGGTGATGTATTCGGGCGTGTCCGGCGCGTCCTCCGCGTTCACCGTGCGGCTGTAGACGTAGTCCGGCGTTTCCTGCCACGGATCCTCGAGCACCTTGCCCTCGGACGAGGTGTGCAGGAGGTTCGCATCGGTAGAGAACGGGCTTTCGCCGCGTTTGTCCTTGGGCACCGGGATCTGGTGTTCTTCGGCCCAGGCGATCAGCGCGGTGCGGGAGGTCAGGTCCCATTCGCGCCAAGGAGCGATGACCTTGATCCCCGGCTCGAGCGCATAAGCCGAAAGCTCGAAGCGGACCTGATCGTTGCCCTTGCCGGTAGCGCCATGTGCAACGGCATCGGCGCCGGTTTCGCGCGCGATCTCGATCAGACGCTTGGAAATGAGCGGGCGCGCGATCGAGGTGCCGAGCAGGTAATCGCCTTCGTAGCGGGCATTGGCGCGCATCATCGGGAAGACGAAATCCCGCACGAACTCCTCGCGCAGGTCGTCGATGTAGATGTGCTCGGGCTTCACGCCCATCAGTTCGGCCTTGGCGCGGGCGGGAGCCAGCTCTTCACCTTGTCCGAGATCGGCGGTGAAGGTGACGACCTCACAACCGTAGGTCACCTGCAGCCACTTGAGGATGACGCTGGTATCGAGACCGCCAGAGTAGGCGAGGACGACGCGCTTGATTTCGGACATGGCAGCCAAGTTCCCGTGGACAGTGCAAGGAATGGCGCGGCGGCTAGCAGGGCCTGCTCTGCGGTGCAACCGCCCTGCTTGCTGTGTCAGGTCCGTCGATCAGAGGATCAGGTTCTGGTCAGCGATAATGGCGGGGACGCGGATTTCCAGATCGGCCACGCCATCACCGTTCACATCGCCAAAGATCTGGCTGAGCACGTAGCCGTCTTCACCAGCGCCGATATAGATGCGGTAGTACCAGAGTTCGCCCGCGTGGCCGGTAGGACCGCCAACGAGACTGAACTGCTGGTTGCCGGATTGGGTGGTGTCTGCATCGATGGCGGACAGATCGATCACGTCGTGCGCGCGCGGGTGCGCCGGGTCATAAGCGCGGAAGTTGTCAAAGATATCGAGGGCACCGGGCGTGGAATCTGCTGCCGACGTATAGATGAACCGCCAGCCGCCTGTCGTGCCGTTCTGAAAATGATCGATACCGGTGCCGCCTGTCACCCGCGTAAAGCCATCGGAGGAGAAAGTGTCGTCACCGGCACCGCCGATCAGGATGTTGCGTCCAGCGCCGCCGGCCAGCACATCATTGCCGTCGCCGCCGTTGAGGCTGTCGTTGCCGCCGCCGCCAACGAGCACGTCATTGCCTTCACTGCCGGTAAGGCGGTCGGCACCGTCGCCGCCGACGAGGGTATCGTTGCCCCGGCCGCCGAGCAGGATGTCGCGGCCACCACCGCCGACGATCGTGTCATTTCCGGCAAGGCCGCGGATCGTCTCGTCGGCAAGGCTGCCGACTATCGTGTTGTCGAGCGCGTTGCCGGTCAGGATAGCGCGGCGACCTGCAGCGTCGCCGGTGCTAACGACAAGATCGGTCGCGTCTGGGCCAAGCTGGTAGTCGACGCCCGGCGCAATCGAGACGGGCCTCGCCGGGGCCGGAGCAGCAGGAATACCGCGCAGAGACGAAGCGAACGATGAACGGCGCATCGGAGAGGACCTTGATTGGTTTGCAATTGGCCTGAGCGTCGTCGTTCAGAGGGGCGATTGCAACAGCCGCCGCGCGCAAGGTCTGGCGCCCCTGTCTCACCTTGCGACAGTATGACGATGGTGCCGCGTTCTGCGGTGTGCTGGTGTCCCGCATGGGGACGCCGGAAGTCGCGGAACTTAAGTGCTGGCCGGTTCAGGCGGGGCTGCGGCGCGCATCGCGGTAGGCCAGCTCGGTCTCGTGGATGTAGTCGCGCGTAAGCGGCAGGGCATCGCGGTTACGCACGATCTGGAGCTGAAAATTGACCAGATCGGCATGTTCAAAGCCCGTCGCGGCGCCAGCGAGATAGAACTGCCACATGCGGAAGAAGCGCCCGTCGTAGATACGGGTGATCGTCTCCTCCTGCTCGGCGCAGCGCTTGTACCATTCGCGCAAGGTGAGCGCGTAATGGCGGCGCAGGATCTCGCAATCGGTGAGCATGAGCTTGCACGGCTCGATCGCCTTCACCGTCTCGCTCAGCGAAGGAATGTAGCCGCCGGGGAAGATGTATTTGCGCGTGAAATCGTCGGTGATGTTGGGCGGGCCCGACCGGCCGATGGTGTGGAGCAGCATCACCCCGTCCACCGCGAGCAGATCGTGGCACTTGCGGAAGAAGGTTTCGTAGTTTGGCACGCCGACATGCTCGAACATGCCGACTGAGACGATGCGGTCAAACGGACCTTGCTGGTCGCGGTAATCGGTGAGGCTGAAGGTGACCTTGTCTGCGACGCCTTCGCGCTCCGCCCAGGCCTTGGCGTAGCCGATCTGTTCGACGCTGAGCGAAATGCCGTGAATCGAGGCGCCCGAGATCTTGTGAAGATGGAGCGCCAGACCGCCCCAGCCGCAGCCGATATCGAGCACGCGCATGCCAGGCTTCAAATCGAGCTTGGCCGCGATGTGGTCCATCTTGGCGATCTGGGCTTCCTCGAGCGTGGTGACGCCTTTATCCCAATAGGCGCAGGAATACTGGCGCGCGGGATCGAGGAAGAGGTCGTAGAGGCGGTCGTCGAGATCGTAGTGGTGCGCCACGTTACGCTTCGAGGAGCGACGCTGGTTGATCTGGTCGAGACGCCCCGTGATCGCCACGCGCGCCTTGTCGAACAGGTTGAGGTTGTCGAGATCGCCGCCCTTTTCCCAGGGATTGTTGCGGCGGATGAAGCCGACGAAATCCATGATGTCGCCGTTCTCGATCGTGACCCGGCCATCCATGAAGCATTCGGCCATGCCGAGGCTGGGGTTGCGGGCAATGGCGCCGGGTACGCGCGCATCATGGAGCTTGAGGCCGAGATCGGGCCAACCCGGGGTTGCAGTGCCGTAGTGGCGTTGGCGGCCCGAGGCCTCCGTAAGGGTCAAGGTTCCGTACCTCACCAGACGGCGCAGCGCGGCATCAAGCAAAAACATGGACATCGGCGACCTCTTTGACCGGTTAACCTATATCTCGGCCTATGGCCCGCCGGCGCCGCGTGGGCAAGCCACGCGGCGCATAAGAGCGATGCATCAGCGGCAGCGCGAACCGCTGCGTTCGATCTCGCGCCCGAGCAGCGCGCCGCCTGCCGCGCCCAGCAGCGTGCCAAGCGTGCGGTCACCGCGGGTATCGATCGTGCGGCCGACCAGCGCGCCGCCGACCGCGCCAATTACGAGGCCGGTCGTGCCGTTGCTGCGCTTGCAGTAGTAGCGGCCGTCGCGGCCGCGCCAGACACGGTCACGGCTGGTGAGCGGGCGCGGCTCCGCGTAGCGGCCATAGCGGTCGTACTCGGCGTTGTGGGCGCGGCGACCATGGGCAGGTGCCCAGTAGGGCGGATCGGCAAGCGCCGGTGCAGCACCAAGCGCCGTGGCGGCGAGGGTCGCGGCGATGATGAACTTATTCATGACAGAGCATCCTTTCGGTTTGCTGAGGGTGACGGTCTAGTGCCTGCTACCCTGTCTGCAGGATGCCCAACCGCACGTGAACGCCGCGGCAAAGGCGACGACTTGGGGCGGGAGCGCGACGAAACGCAGGATTGGATCAGAGAACTTTCCTACAAGAACCAAATAGGTTAGTTGAACGCCGGCCTTCCCTGTCTTTCTGGAGAGATCGCATGCCCAATCCCCCCGTTACCTTTCCCGCGCTGTTCACGCCCGCCAACGCCGTCGCCTTCACCAACGCCGATGGAACCGCACAGACCGTAAGCGTGGCAGCGCCGCTGCCCGTCACGGTCACGGGAACCGGCACGCAGGCTGTCAGCGCCGTGAGCCTGCCCCTGCCGGCAGGTGCCGCAACTTCCGCCAACCAGTCTGCGACGAATGCTTCGCTCACGGCGATTTCGGGCCAGCTCCCGGCAAGTCTCGGCGCGCGCCCTGCAGCAGCCAGTCTATCGGTTGGCATGGCAAGCGATCTCGCCAGTCTCGAACCCGGCGCTGCCGCGATTACCGGCACGACAATGCCGACCGGTGGCACCGGCCTCACCGGCTGGCTTTCGGCGATCTATCGCTCGTGCAGCGAAGGGGCGACCATCGCGGGCAGCGTAACCTCGGCCAGCACCGTGGTTTCGGCGAGCAACAATCTCTACATGGGTGGGTCGTTTCATGTGACGAATGCAGGCACGACCTGCACGGTCACCTACGAGCAGTCGAACGACGGGACCAACTGGGTTACGCTTCCGGTCGTTGCCGCAGCTTCACCCACGGCAGCGCCGGCTACGACCTCGACGGTCTCCGGTGTGTATTCCTACGTCTCCTCGGCGGCGTTTGTGCGGGCGCGGGTATCGACTTACACCAGCGGCACGGTCTCGGTCGTCCTCAGCCAGAAGCAACAAGTCGCACCGGCAACCGGTGTCTCGCTCGCGGCAGGCTCTTCGGGCATTGGTAGCGTTGCGGTATCGGGCACGGCGACGATTTCCGGCATTGTCAATCTGGGGACGGGCTTTACCGATAGCACGACCGCGCTTGCGGCTTCGGCCACGTTCACCGGCACGGGCCGGGCCAACAGCGCCGCGCAGTACGAGTTCTTCGCGGCAACGGCCTTCGCCGATCAGGCGGGAACGCTATTCATCGACCAGTCGCTGGATACGGGTGCCACCTACCAGCCCATTCTGAGCCAGGCGGTGGCAGCCGGGGGGGCGGCCAACATCGCCGTGCGAATGTGCGGGGCGGTCGGTACCGCCACGCTTTACCGCGTGCGCTACGTCAACGGCGCAGCTGCGCAAAGCGTGTTCCGCCTTTCGAGCAGCTTTTCCGCGAGCTGATCGCCGTTAGCCGAGCGCGGCCTGCTTCTCTTCGAGCAGTCGGTCGAGCTCGGCGCGGGATTTGCGCTCGGCCGCGGTCTTGAGCTGTCCGCATGCAGCATCGATATCGCGGCCGCGCGGCGTGCGAACCGGCGCGGAGATGCCCGCATTGAAGACAATTTCGGCAAACTTGCGGATCCGGTCGGGCGTCGAGCATTCATAAGGCGCGCCCGGCCAGGGATTGAACGGGATCAGGTTCACCTTGGCGGGGAGGCCGTACTGCTTGATCAGGCGGACCAGTTCGTGCGCATCGCTGTCGCGGTCGTTCTTATCCTTCAGCATCACATACTCAAACGTGATGCGGCGTGCATTGGACGCGCCGGGATAATCGGCGCAGGCCTGCAGCAGTTCCTCGATCCCGTATTTGCGGTTGATCGGCACGATCTCGTCGCGCACGTCCTTCGTCACCGCGTGGAGTGAAACGGCGAGGTTGACGCCAATTTCCTCGCCCGCGCGGGCCATCATTGGCACCACGCCGCTGGTCGAGAGCGTGATACGGCGCTTCGAGAGTGCGAGGCCGTCGCCGTCCATCACCACCTTGAGTGCATCGCGCACGTGATCGAAATTGTAGAGCGGCTCGCCCATGCCCATCATCACGATATTGGTGAGCAAACGGCCGTCGGGCGTGTAGTCCGAGGTTTCGTCGTCATCCGCATCGTCAAAATCAAGGCCTTGATCCGTATCCGGACTGGCCATCGAGCCGCGCGGCCATTCGCCCAGCACATCGCGTGCAAGCATGACCTGGCCGACGATCTCGCCCGGCGTGAGATTGCGCACGAGGCGCATGGTGCCGGTGTGGCAGAAGCGGCAGTTGAGTGTGCAGCCGACCTGGCTCGAGACGCAGAGCGTGCCGCGCGTTGCATCGGGGATGAACACCATCTCGAAATCGTGGTTGTCGGCGGTGCGCAGCAGCCACTTGCGCGTGCCGTCGCTGGACACCTGCGCCTCGACAACATCGGGCCGCCCGATAACAAAGCGTTCCGCCAGCCAGGGGCGCATCGTCTTGGCGATGTCGGTCATCGCCTCGAAATCGGTCACGCCGCGGTGGTAGAGCCAGTGGAAGACCTGCTTGGCGCGCAGTTTGGCGGCCTTGGCATCGAGCCCGGCGTCTTCGAAGACTGCAATGATCTGCTTGCGGCTGAGGCCGATGAGATCCACGCGCCCATCAGCACGCGGCGTCACCTCACGAGGGACGGGCACGGGATCGATATGTCCCGGGATCGGCATGGGGGTGATCTGCATCGCGCGCATATAGGGGCAAGCGCGCGCCCGTGCAAACCGGCGCGGAAAGGCGTGAGCGTACTTGCTTGTAACGAATGCCCGATCTGGCGCGAACCCCGGTGCAGTGCTTCTCCTGCCAAGGCATCACATCATGCACCGCCTCGTGCTTGCCGCCGCCGCTCTTCTTGCCGCGAGCGCTTCGCCTGTACTGGCAGACCCCACCGGCTGGAGGGCGACTGCGCTCGCCGGCCTTGAACGCACCGATGGTGCGCCGGGCAGCGGGGCGAGCGACGGGTTCTATTACGGCGGGCAGCTTGGCTACGATTGGCAGCTTGGCCCGGTGATCGCCGGCGTGGAGGGCGATCTGGGTGGTTCGAGTGCGAACCAGATCGTCGGCACCCGCCGCGCCAATCAGGGTGTGTTTGCCTCGGCGGCTGTCCGGCTTGCGGTGCCGGTGACCAGCGGTCTGCGCGGTTTTGTCCGCGGCGGCTATGCCTATCACGAGGTGACCTACGACACCGGCAGTGCATTCCACGGCAGTGGCTGGACCGTGGGCGGCGGCGGCGAGGTCGATGTGACGCAGCGCCTTTTCGTCCGGGCGGAGTACCGCTTTTCCGACTACGGGCGCACGGTCCGCGGGCAGCAGTTCCTCGGTGGTGTCGGGCTCAGGTTCTAGTTCTGCGCGCAGCCCAGCATGGCCGCGTCCATCGCGGAGGCGGCGCCGGCCAGCGTGTAAACGTCGGTAAAGGTCCGACCGGCCGCGGTCCTGGCGGTGATGCTCATGGTCGAGGCCGAGCGCATGGCGGCGACGATGGCGGCGTCCATCCGCTGGTCTGCCGCCCAGGCATCCGCTGCCCCGGCGACAAGCGGGAAGCGTTGCCCCGCAAGTGCGAGGGTGACCACGCTGCCCGGTCCGATCTTGCGCGAAAGGCGCACATGAATCTCGCCGCGCGCGCCGCGGCGCGGCCAGGTGCCGACGGTGAAATAGGGCTGAAACTCGTTGACGCGGCCCTCGACCTTGTCGGCCATGGCGATGGCATAGCAGCGCGGGACGCCCGCATCGGAGAAGGCGCCCCAGTTGTTCCAGATGCCGAGGCTGTCACGCGCCAGCACAGAGGGCGCGGCGAGGATCAGGGCGCCGGCCAGAGCTACGCGCCTCATGGATCCACCAGATCGAGATAGGCAACAACGTCGTTGTCGGTTGCGATGAACAGGTCGGCCTGGATCTCTTCGGGTTGCTGTGCGGCAAGCGCGAGGGCTTCGGCGAGGGTGCCGTAGAGCAAGGTCTGCGCCGCACCGCCTTCCGGGCCGTCGCTGAGATGGTAAAGGCGGACACTTGCGCTTTCGTGCGTCGAGCGCATCAGTCGTGGCCCTCGCGCCGGGCGCCATCGAGCAGGCGAGCGCTGCGTTCGGCTTCTGCCTTGGTTGTTTCGCGCTCGGCTCGGGTGCGATCGTGGGCGAGACGATTGGCAGCGGCTTCGGCCTCCTTGGCTTTGCGCGCGGCGGCCTTGCGGGCGAGGCGGAGGTTGACGATCTCGCCCATCAGGCGTGCTCGCTGCCGCGTTCGGAGCCGAACAGCACGGTTTCGCGGCCATCCTGAACGAGCGCGATCGAGCCTTGCACGAGCGAGGGGGCAATCGGCGCGCCTAGTTCGGGGTGTTCCGGATAGCCCGCCATCATCCCGCGCAGCACTCGGCTCGATATGCCGTGCATCACGACGATGTGATCGCCAGGCGCATCGCCCACGTCGTCCAGCCAGTTCGCGAGGCGGGCAGCGATCATCGGATAGTCCTCCCCATCGGGGGCAGGGCGGAGCAGGTGATCGGCAATGACGATCGGGCCGACCTCGCCCTCCACATCGTCGTAGAGCCGTCCGCACCAGGAGCCCATGTCGATCTCCTTGAGATCATGCGTGCGCCGCGCGGCAAACCAGTCAAGCCCAAGCACATCGGCGATCATCGCCATGGTCTGCAGCGCGCGGCCGGTTTCGGAGACATGGAGGGTGACACTCGGCTGATCCCCCAGCGCGCCCCGCAACGCAACACCCATCGCCAGCGCCTGTTCGGTCCCGAGGCGGGTGAGGGGGGTGTGAATGTGGTTCGCCTGAAGGCGGCGCGCGGCATTGTAGACGGTCTCGCCGTGGCGCATGATGAAGAAACGGGGGCTGGCCATGGGCCGCGTGATAGCGGTTGGGCTGGCGGATGGCGAGGGGGGAGCGGTAGGCTCCCGACCAACCGTCGAAGCATCAGCGACGACGGTGATACCTGCTTGGGAAGCCAATTGCCTTGCCGCACATTGCGCCGTTTCTCGGCGAACCCGCGCTAGGCAAGCCGGCAAGGCTGAGCCGGCCGGTGGGCGTGCCGGAGTAGCCGGCGGATATGGCGGTGCGGCTCAGTCGTCCGCTCGCGCCGCAGAAGCCAGTGCGTAAGGGCAAAGGGCCTGTCGATAGGGGTGCGGGTGGGAAAGGCCTGTCGCGGGCGGTGTAAACCTGCCATGCTGGACTCCTCTCTGGCATGATCGGCGCACGCGCGTGATTTCTACTCCTATTCTCGTCGCCGCTGGCGGAGCGATCGCGCTCGGCGTGGTCGGCGGGCTGATGACGCCGATCGGGCCCTGGTATGCGAACTTGCGGAAGCCGCGGCTGCAACCGCCGAACTGGCTGTTCGGACCAGCGTGGACGGTGATCCTGGGGCTTGCGGCATGGTCTGCGGCGACGGCGTGGGGAGCGGCAACGACCGATGCCGCGCGCACGAGTGTGGTGATCCTGTTTGCCACCAATGCACTGTTCCATCTCCTGTGGAGCCCGCTGTTCTTCAAGCTGCGGCGGCCGGACTTGGCGCTGATCGAGGTCGTGTTCCTGTGGGGCTCGCTGGTGGCACTGGTGGTGGGCTTGTGGCCGATCTCGCCGTTCGCGGCCAAGCTGATCCTGCCTTATCTGGCGTGGGTA
Source organism: Novosphingobium sp. (assembly GCF_027489515.1). Lineage (GTDB taxonomy): Bacteria > Pseudomonadota > Alphaproteobacteria > Sphingomonadales > Sphingomonadaceae > Novosphingobium. The sequence continues at coordinate 15,357 of NZ_JAIXZS010000046.1, forward strand.
AGCTTCGCCGCTTGGCTGAACTGGGCGATCGTGCGGCTCAACGCGCCGTTTCGCTAGGCGCTGTTGCAATGAACCTGATGCGGGTTTCGCCTGCGCGCAGAACCGCGTCGGGCGGCAAACGCAAAGGTTCCCCATCAAACAGCGCGAAAACCGGGCGTGTTGCGACGAAGGCGAGTCCGTTGGCCCGGGCGCTCTCGATGCCGCGCGCCGTCTCCCAGTTCCCCGCAAGATAGGTGAAGCCGAGGCGGACGCCGTCGGTCCAGCCTGCTGCGCGAACACGGATCACCAAGAGGCCGCCTGCTTCCGGGTGTACGAAGACAGCGCGATAGCCCGGCGAGCGGCGCGATCCGTCGCGCAGATGGATCGCCCGCGAGAGCGAGCGCACCCATGCAAGGCGAACCGCGCGGCGCAGGCGGGCCCAACGATTGTAACGGATGGCCTCGCGCGCATGGACCCAGCTCGCGCCCGGACCAATGATCACGCGCACGAGCGAGCGGTGCGGACCGCACTCGACCGTCGGTACGCTGCGCGACTCTGGTGGCTCGGCGATCGCCGCGATGATCGCCTCCGGCCCGACTGGCCCATGAAGAGCCTTGGAGAGCAGGTTCATGGTGCCACCCGGCAAGGCGAGAAAGAGGCCCGCCCAATCATCAAGGTGCTGTACGACCGCGTTAATCGTCCCATCGCCGGAAGCGACCGCCACGATATCAACGTCCTTCAGTAGCTCGATCTCCGGCAGCTTCTCGTTCGGGAAATCGGTTGTGCCGGAGACGGTCCAATCCCGTGCAGTGAAGGCCGCCACCAGCTTGGCCTCCCAATCGTCACCAACGGCGCGCGATGCCCGATTGAGTATGAGCCAGACGTGCATGGGCGGTCGTTCCTTTGATTGGAGGCGGGGAGCGGAGACACCCAACGGAAAACGCAATCGAGCAACGACGGTTTCAAACATTCGTCGTCCCGGATCTTGAATCTATCCTTCGGGGAAGGTGATCTCCATTACTTCCCACTCTTTCTCCCCACTGGGTAGCCTGACTTTGCGCAGGTCGCCCACGCGAGCGCCGCGAAGGGCATGGGCGATAGGCGCGCTCCAGCCGATCCGGCGGGCTGTCGCGTCCTGTTCGTCGTCACCCACGAGCGTCAGCGTCATGCGGTTGTCGTCCTCGTCCGCAATTTCGACTGTGGCGCCGAAGAGGACGCGGGTCTTGTCCGGCTGGTGGGCAGGATCGATAACACGGGCGGCCTTCATGCGACGGCTGAGGAAATTGAGCTCCCGGTCGATCTCGCGCATGCGCTTGCGGCCGTAAAGGTAGTCGCCGTTTTCCGAGCGATCGCCATTGCCCGCGGCCCAGCTGACGATTTCGACGATCGCCGGGCGTTCGGTGCCGAGCAGGTGGTCGTAACGCGCGCGCAGCGCTGCCATGCCGGCGGGGGTGATCGGATTGCCATCTGTTTGCATTGATTGCGTTCTAGCCGTGGATGGCCGTGCAGGGAAGGTTGCCCCCTTGCGGGCACGCGCCTAGGGCGGGGCAGACTGCTTCTGACGAGGATATCATGGCCAAGACGATCGCGCTGACACTGACCGAAGACGAACTCGAGATCCTGGTGGATGCGCTCGAGGCGGACCTTGAAGGCTATGCCGAGGCGACCGAGGAAGCTCGCGCGGCCGGCAACAAGGAGGACGTCGAGACCTTCAAGCTCGCGGCGCTCAACATCCAGAAGCTGCTGGCCCGTCTGCAGGACATGCTGCCCGAGTGATCTTCAGCCGGGCGTCGGCTTGCCAAGGAAGTGGCTGAGCGGATCGGCGCCGTTGTAGCTGGCCTTGTCCGGGTACATCGCTTCGTAGACGACCGCGTTCTCCATCACGCGCTGGACGTAGTTGCGTGTCTCGGACAGCGGGATGCGCTCGATCCAGTCGATCCAGCCGGGCCCGCCTGCGCGCGGATCTCCATTTGCGCGGAGCCACTTGTTCACGTTGCCCGCGCCTGCGTTGTAGGCTGCGACGGCGAGCGGGTAGCTGCCGTTGTAGTAGCCCAGCAGGCGCTGGAAATAGGCGCCGCCGACCTGCAGGTTGAATCCGGCATCATCGATCAAGGCCGAGCTTGAGTAGGACAGGCCAAGCTTGCCGGCCTGTTCATTGGCGGTGGCGGGCATGAGCTGCATGAGGCCGCGCGCGCCGGCGTGGCTGACGGCGTTCTGGGCGAACTGGCTCTCCTGCCGGGCGATGGCGTGGATCATCGTCCACGCATGTTCGTAGCCCTGCGGCACCGGGATCACCGGGAAGGCGATATGCTGGAAGTCGAGGTAGCCGCGCGCGGCGGCCGCCTGCCCGACGATCACGCCGAGATCGCGGCGGCCGAGCTCGCGGGCAAGTTCGGCGACAAGGACGTGTTGGCTCTTGCTCTGCTGCTGATCGCTGATCTCGCGGAAGAAGCGCACAGTGGTGCGCCATTCGGCATCGCGGGCGGCTTCACGGACCGCCTGAGTCAGCAGCGCAGCATTGAAGCGGGCGCGTTCGTCGGGCGTGGGCTGAACATCGGCATCGGCGGCAAATCGCGGGACGGGGCGGCCCAGCCGTTCAAGCGCGAGGAGGCCGTAGAACTGGTCGGCATAGGCAGCGGCCATTTCGAAATAGCGCTGCGCCTCGGCCTGCTGGCCGCCCTGTGCAGCCGCGAGGCCGGCCCAGTAAAAGCCCTTGGAGCGCGTACCGGGGGTGCGCGCGGCCGAGCCGTAGCGCCAGAACAGCGGCGCGGCTTCCTTGCCGCTGCCAAGCTGGCGCAGCGCCTGCTGGCCGCCTAGCCACATCAGCGAGGTGTAGTCGTCGCGCAGATCGTATGCCGTCTGGCTGACGTCCTCGCCCTGCGCGAAGGCATCGTCGATTCCGGCGGCAATGCGATAGGCCGTGCGGGCATCGCCGCCGGCGGCGGCGCCGCGCGCGTTGGCAAGGAGCTCGTCCACCCACTTCTCGCGGCTCAGCGGCGGGCGGGCGAGCAGCGGTCGGTTCGCGATCAGCGCCTGCGCAGCGGCGCCATTGCCTTGCCGGCGGAGTTGCCGCGCGCGCGAATAGATGAAGCCGGCATCGGCATTCAGCACATCGCCGCTGGTGCCATCGGCGGCGGCATAGGGATCGAGGCCGAGCAGCGTGGCGAGGCGTGCGGCGAACAGGCCGCGCCGGGCGGGGCTGACCCGCGCGGTCTGGCGCGCGGCGGGGGAGGGGTTCCCGGCCCAGAGCAGCGCGTCCATCCGCGCGTCCTCATCATCCGGCGTGAAGGTGCCGCCCCAGCCGGCGAGAATGGCGCCTTCCGCAGCTTCGCTCATCGATCCGCCGCGCCAGGCGGCGCGGGCCACGGTATCGGCTTCGGGACGACCAAGCGCTTTCAGGGCAAGGGCATATTGTGCGCGGGCCGGGTTGGTCAGTGGAGGCACGCGGTCGAAGAAGGCGACGACACTGCTGGCATCGGCCGACTGGCGATCGAGCGCGGCCTCGGCCGAGCGGCGCAGCTTTTCCTCTTCCGGGAAGCCGCGATAGCTGAGGATGAAGCCGGAATAGTCGGTAAAGGTGTAGGCGTTCGAGGCCGTGAGCATCTGCCAGCGGCTAATCGCTTGCGCCAGCGGACCTTGCCCCTGTGCGATGAGCTTGGCGCGCGCCGCATCCCATGCGGTTGCGCCGTTCTCGACATCGCTGGCGTGGCACGCTGCGGAGGCGGCGAGCACCGGCAGCAAGGCGCCGCCCAGCAGCAGCTTTCGCAAGCTCACTCTCATCTCCATGCTGGACATTCTGGCATTCGTCTTCCTATCAGGCGCGGGTATCGGCCGTGCAGTGCCGCGCCGTGCAGACGCCTTGTGGCGCAGATCGAAGGGCAAAGTCCATGTTTTCCGGCTCCATTCCGGCTTTGGTGACACCTTTTCGCGGCGGGGTGTTTGACGAGAAAGCGTTTCGCCGGTTGGTCGATTGGCAGATCGAGAACGGCTCTTCGGCGCTGGTTCCCTGCGGCACGACGGGCGAGGCGAGCACGCTTTCAAACGCCGAGCACCACCGCGTGATCGAGGTCTGCGTGGAGCAGGCAGCAGGTCGGGTTCCGGTCATCGCCGGTTGCGGTAGCAACGACACGATGAACGCACACTTGCACATGACCTTCTCGCGCAAGAGCGGCGCCAAGGCCGCGCTGTGCGTCGCGCCCTACTACAACCGGCCGAGCCAGGCGGGCCTCCTCGCGCACTTCGGCTATCTTGCCGAAAACAGCGATCTGCCGATCATTCTCTACAACGTGCCGGGGCGGACGGTGACTGACATCCTCCCCGAGACGGTGTGCGAACTGGCGCGCCGCTACCCGGACAAGATTGTCGGCATCAAGGATGCGAGCGGCGACCTTTCGCGCGTTACCGACCACCGCATGGGCATCGGCAAGCATTTCTGCCAGCTATCAGGCGATGACGAACTGGCGCTCCCCGCCAACGCGGCGGGCGCTGTGGGCTGCATTTCGGTGACGGCCAATGTTGCCCCGCGCCTCTGCGCCGATTTCCAGGCGGCCTGCGCGGCGGGCGACTACGAAAAGGCACGGGAGCTCAACGACAAGCTCTATCCGTTGCACTATGCGATGTTCGATGATGCCTCGCCGGGGCCAGTGAAATACGCCCTCAGCCGCGTGCATGACTACATCACCGACGAGCTCCGCCTGCCGCTGGTGCCCTGCAGCGACAAGGCCCGCGCCGAGGTCGACGCGGCCTTGAAGCACGCGGGGCTCATCTGAGCGGCACTACATGTGCCGGTAGATCGCGCGCTCGTGGCTGAAGGCCTTGAAGCCGAAGTAGCCGTGATAGCTGCCGGTGCCGCTGGCATTCACGCCGCCAAAGGGCAGGTGGTTTTCAAGGTAGTGCGAGAACACGCCGTTGATCGTCATGCCGCCCGATGAGGTGCGGCTGATCACCTTCTCGATGTTCGCTTCGTCGTCCGAGTAGACATAGAGCGCCAGCGGCTTGTCGCGCGCGGCGATGTAGTCGATCGCCTGATCGATGGTTTCGTAGTTCATGACGGGGAGGACGGGGGCGAAGATTTCCTCCTGCAGGATCTTCATCTGCGGGGTGACGCCGGTGAGCAGGGTGGGGTGGATGGTGAGGTCGCTCTCGTCCATCGTGCCGCCGACCGCGACGGTCGCGCCTTGGGCCACGGCATCATCGAACAGCGCTTTCACGCGGTTGAAGTTCGCCTGATTGACGATCTGGGCGATGCTTTCCTTCTTGATCGCGCCGCTTTCGTCATAAAGGTTCTTCGCGACGTTGGCCTTGAAGCCCTCGACCAGCTGCGCCTGCTGCTCCTCGCGTACGAAAACGTAGTCGGGGCTGATGCAGGCCTGCCCGCCATTGAACTGCTTGGCACCCGCAAGCTGCGCGGCGACCTTGTCGATATCCGCGTCCGAATCGAGGATCACGGGTGACTTCCCGCCAAGTTCGAGCGTGACGCTGGCGAGGTGCTTCGCGGCGGCGGCCATCACGATCTTGCCGACGCGGGTGCTGCCGGTGAAGAAGATATGGTTGAACGGCAGCTCAAGCAGCGCGGTGGCGACGCTGACATCGCCTTCGACGAGCGCGACTTCGTTTTCATCGAAGGCCTGCGCGATGATGCTGGCGGTGACCCTGGCGGTGGCCGGGCAAAGGTCCGTCAGCTTCACGATCGCGGTGTTACCCGCCGCGACGGCGGCGGCCAGCGGCCCGAGCGCGAGGCCGAGCGGGAAGTTCCACGGGCCCAAGATCAGGCAGACCCCGCGCGCTTCATAGCGGATCTGCGCGCGGTCAGCGGGGTTGAGCGAGGGGGTGACTTCGGTGGGCGCCATCCAGGCATCGAGATTGTCGATATTGCGCTGGATATTTGCCGTGACGTTCATCACCTCGGTGACGCGGATCTCCCCCTCGGGCTTGCGCGTGTCTTCCAGCACGGCGGCGACGATGGCATCGGCATGGGTCTCTACCGCCGCCTTGAGGCCAGCCAGCTTGGCCTTGCGCACATCGGCGCTGGACGCCTTAACGTTCCACTGGTTCGCCTGCTGGAGCTCGAAAATGCGGAGGAGGTCGGCTGCGGTCGGGTTGGTCATGGGTTGGTCTTGCCTGCGCTTGCTGGGGGCCTCGGTGGCCAGGTTCGGTTTCCCGATTGCTGTAACCCAGCGCCGTGGTCAATGTAAGGTGACCTAACGGATCGCTCTGTGCAACGTTGGTGGGCGTGATGGGGGTGGTCGGGGCGCCGATCACCGGCTTTTTCGCGAGATATCCCTTCAGCTGCCCGGAACAACCTTAGGTTCATCTGGTCGGGTGCATCCGGGGATCGTCGCGGTCCGGAGAGAACGCTGCTGCGGATCATCCAGGCTTCCCCACACAACCAAAGGCTTCACCATGAAAAGATCTATGTTGTCGGCAGCTATCTGCCTCACTGTCTTCGGCGCCGGCCTCGCAACTGAAGCGCAAGCACGCCATTACCGTCAGCACCATCATCATCGCCAGTATTCGCAATATCGCGACGCGCGCAGCGATCACGGAAACTGCCTGCGTTTCAACAAGACCACCGGCACTGTGGCCGGCGCGGTTGGCGGCGGTTTGCTGGGTAAAGTCATTTTTGGCAGCACTGCCGGCACGCTGGGCGGCGCGGCGGTGGGGGGCCTTGCCGGGCACGAACTGGCCAACAATCGCCGCAAACGCTGCTGATCTGGGTTTGATGCCAGTGCCGGGATAGTGCTGGTGCGCTACGCCGGTTTGCTCAAGGGCAGACCGGCGTAAACGTGCCCAAAACAGGCTGCGGCTCGCCCCCGCTTACCCCATCGACCACCCATGGCTCGCGACCAGCGACTGCCCGGTCAGCGCATTGCTCGGGAACGCAGCAAAGAAAAGCGCGAGCTCGGCAATATCCTCCACCGTGGTGAACTCGCCGTCGACCGTCTGGCCGAGCATGACCTTCTTGACGACTTCGTCCTCGCTGATGCCCAGTTCCTTGGCCTGTTCAGGGATCTGCTTGTCCACCAGCGGGGTGCGGACGAAGCCGGGGCAGATCACGTTGGTACGCACGCCCTTCGGGCTGGCTTCCTTGGCGACCGTGCGGCAGAGGCCGAGGAGGCCGTGCTTGGCGGTGACATAGGCGCTCTTCAAGGGGCTTGCTTCCTTGGAGTGGACCGAACCCATGTAGAGGATCGCGCCGGAACCCTGCTTGTACATGTGCGGGATCACCGCCTTGGTGGTGAGGAACGCTCCATCGAGATGGATGGCGAGCATCTTCTTCCAGTCGGCAAAGGCGAAGGCTTCGATCGGGTTCACGATCTGGATGCCGGCGTTGGAGACGAGAATGTCGACCGAACCCCAAGCCGCGACCACGGCGGCGACCCCGGCGTTCACCTGATCCTCGTCGGTCACGTTCATGGCGACGGCCATCGCCGCACCGGGGTGATCCGCATTGATGCCGGCAGCGGCAGCCTCGGCGGCTTCCAGCATGAGATCGGCAATGGCGACCTTGGCGCCCGCAGCGGCATAGCGCTTGGCGATGGCGAGGCCGATCCCACTGGCGGCGCCGGTGACGATGGCAATCTTGTTGGTGAGGTCCATGGGGAGGCTCCTGCGTTTGGGGGTCAGGCGAGATCGAGGGTGACGATGCCGCAATCGTGGATCTGGCGGTTCTTCCAGCGCGGGCTGGCGAGCGAGCGCTCAACGTCGCGGCGGCCGGAAGTCCAGTGGTCGTCTATGGTGGTGCGCGAGAACTCGTAGTCCTTACCGTTGGATTCGTAGCTTTCGCTGCGGTTGATGAGGTGAAGGATCGTCACCGGATAATCGCAGGCATGCGCGGTCAGTTCCAGAAGATCGGGATCGGTGCGCAGTTCTTCGGGCAGGCGCGCGGCAAGACGTGCGGCGGCGGCGGCCATGGCCTCGAGCCGGGTCTGCAAGTCGGTGTTAAGCCGTGTCCGGCTCGAGAAGCGGATATCCTTCTCGCGCTGCGTCGTCTCCGCCAGCGAGCGCGGCATCATCCCGCGCGCGCTGAACAGATCGACCTGGTAAACGAGCATCGGCGAGGTGCCCGAGCGCGTATCCAACACATATTGCAGCGGCGTGTTGGAAACGATCCCGCCGTCCCAATAGGGCTCGCCGTCGATCATCACCGCGGGGAAGCCCGGCGGAAGCGCGCCGCTCGCCATGATATGTTCGGGGCCGATCAGGCGCTCGCGGTTGTCGAAGTAGGCGAAGTTGCCGGTGAGCACATTCACCGCACCCACGCTGAAGCGCATCGGGCCGTTGTTGAGCAGGTCGAAATCGACAAGTTCAAGCAAAGTCTCGCGCAAGGGGGCCGTGTCATAGACGCTCGTCGCCTCGGGTGAGCCGGGAAGCTCGAGCCAAGGCGGCGTCAGACGCGGCATGAAAAAGCCGGGTACGCCGGTGAGCGCGATCGTCGCGGCGGCGGCTTCGTTGAAGAGGCGGCGGCCCCAGCCATCGGCAAAGGGGGAGGGGAAGGGGACGCGCGAGGCGGCGCGGTCCCAGAAGGTGCGCAAGGCTTCGAGACGCTTTTCGGGGGGATTGCCGGCGATGAGCGCGGCGTTGATCGCGCCGATCGAGATGCCCGCGACCCATGATGGCTCCTGCCCTGCTGCTGCAAGTGCCTCGAACACGCCGGCCTGATAGGCGCCCAGCGCACCGCCGCCTTGCAAAACGAGCACGGGTGCTTCGGGTATCTGGGGAGGAGTGGGGTTCTGATTGTCGGCCATGCCGCGTGATCCTTGTCGCGCCAATATTGCGCGTCTGTTGCGCCTCGCCCGCCCCGCTCGCGTATTGTGCGCTGCAGCGTAGGCTTGGCAAGCCCTCATTGCGCTGAAATGGCAAAAGGTTATGGCAAGACAGGGGACGCCTCCCTTTTCTTTCCGCCATGGGCGGCCTACATGGCCATGACCATGGTCCGTCCCACCCCGCCCGCCTTCGACAAGAAGAAGATCGTCGCCGAAAACCGCCGTGCGCGCTTCGAGTACTTCATCGAGGACGTCTACGAGGCAGGTATCGCGCTGACGGGTACCGAGGTGAAATCGCTGCGCTTCGGCGAGGGCTCGATCGCGGAAAGCTATGCCGAGGTGAAAGACGGCGAGGTCTGGCTGGTCAATTCCAACGTGCCGGAATTCAGCCACGGCAACCGCTACAACCACGAACCCAAGCGGCCCCGCAAGCTGCTGCTGAAGGAGCGCGAGATCGCCCGCTTTACCGGCGCGGTGGAACGCAAGGGCATGACGCTGGTCCCGTTGTCGGTCTATTTCAACGGGCGCGGGCGCGCCAAGGTCGAACTCGCGCTCGCCAAGGGCAAGAACAACGCCGACAAGCGCGCAACGATCAAGGACCGCGACTGGCAGCGTGACAAGGCGCGCATCATGCGCGAACATGGCTGATGGCGGGTTCCGAGGGGGATGATCGCAGCGGCATGAAAGAGCGGGTTTCCGGCCTTGCGCGGCGAATGGTCCCGACACGAGAGGCGCTGGTCAAAAGCCGTTTCGTCCGCCCGCTGGCAGCCCGCCCGGAACTCTGGCGCTACAATCGCCGCTCGGTGCCGCGCGGAATTGCGGTGGGGCTATTCGTTGGCATATTTGCGATGATTCCGGGCGTCCAGATCGTTGGCGCAGCGCTGATGTGCGTGCCGTTTCGTGGCAATATCCCGCTGGCGGCAGGGGCGACGCTGCTTTCCAATCCGGCAACCACGCCGATGATCCTGCTCGGCGCACTGTGGGTGGGTGGCTTTCTGGGGCTCGATGCCGATTTCGCGACATTTCAAGCGCTAATCGCCAAGGGCGCGGGGCTTGGCGAATGGGCCGTCTGGCTGGTCTCATCCGCCGCGCCGGCAATGGTGCTCGGGCTACTGGCGATTGCAACCGTTTCCGCCCTCGTCGGTTATGGTGCTTCGATCCTGATCTGGCGCTGGTGGACCGCGCGGCGGCGGCGCATGCGGCTCGGCCGGGGTCTTGCCGGAGCCCGCGAGGTATGAGTGTCAACACCCTGACAGCGGATCCGGCCGGTTCCGGCCAACCGCGCTGGCGCGGCGCGCTGACGGTCGCTTTTGCCGTGCTGGCAAGCGCGCTGGTGCTGTGGTTGGCCTCGGGGCAGGTCGTTGCGGCGCTGGCCTACGCTTTCGGCGTGGGCTGCCTTGCCGTCGCGCTGAGCTTTGCCGTGCGCCCGCGTGAGGCGGCCGAGACGAGCGATTTTGCGCCGCCCGACTGGTCGGTCACCCACGCCGCGATCGAGCGCGGCGAGGAAGCGACCGCGATCATCGACCGTGCCGGGCGGCTCGCTTGCGCCAATGCACGGTTCGCCGAATGCTTCGGGATCGGCGCTGCCCCGCCTCGTCTTGGCCTTGAAGGCGCGCAGAACGAAGCGCTGGAGAATGCCGCCCGCGCGGCTTGGCGCGATGGGAAGGCCGCGCTCGAGCCGGTTATCGCGAACGACCGCGAATGGCGGCTGGAGATCGAGCGGGCAGGGCGGGGGCAGGACTTCCTGATCTGGCGGTTTGCTCCGCTGGTGCGACGCGATCCATTGCAGGACGTGATCAGCCACGTGCGCGGCAAGGTGGGCCAGGCGCTGGGCCGCGAGGGCATCCAGATCGCGGCCGTCGCGCCCGACGGGCAAATCCATGCCGCTAATGCCTTGTTCGTGGCGCGTGCGACGGGCGAGACGGAAGCGGACGTCGCGGGCACAGACTTTGTCGGTTACTTCAGCGCCGACGAGCAGGAGCGCATCTTCTACGCACGCGAAGGCACGCGCGGGGCTTCGGTGCGGATGCTCCACGTGCCGATCGCCGATCCCGAGGCCGTCGCGCTGGGCTCGGCGGCGGCAGACCCGGCGCAGACGGCCTCGCTGTTCCTGCTGATCGACAACCAGGGCGGCGTGGGCGACACGCGCACCGGCATTCCGCAGATCGAGGCGCTGCTGGCGCGGCTCCCGCTCGGCCTTGCGATGACCGACCGCGACGGGCGGTTCCTGTTCGCCAACAAGGCTTTCCTGCGCGCGGCCGGGTACGACGAGAGCGGGCCGCCGCCCTATCCTTCTGACCTCGTGATCCGCGAGGACAAGGGTGCGCTGGCCGATGCGGTGCGGCGTTTTGCGCAAGGTTCAGGTGGCGCGGGCGACGTGGCGGTGCGGCTGCGGTCGGCGCCCGAGGACCCGGTTTCGTTAAGCCTCGCCGGGGTGCGCGGTCTGGGCGAAGGTGCGGTGATCCTCAGCCTCAAGGATTCCTCTGAGGAAACCCGCCTCAAGCGTGAGATCGCGCAGGCCACCAAGATGCAGGCGGTAGGCCAGCTTGCAGGCGGGGTGGCGCACGATTTCAACAACGTACTCACCGCGATCATCGGCTACTGCGATCTCATGCTGATGCGCCACACGCCGGGTGACAGCGACTATGACGACATCCAGCAGATCCGCGCCAACTCCAACCGCGCGGCAAGCCTGACGCGCCAGCTCCTTGCCTTCTCGCGCCAGCAGACCTTGCGGCCCGAAGTGCTGCAGCTGCCTGATGTGGTCGCGGAAATTTCCACATTGCTCAAGCGCCTCCTGGGCGAGAAGATCCTGCTTGAGGTGACGCATGACCGGGGCCTCGGCCTCGTCCGCGCCGACCCGGTGCAGCTCGAGCAGGTGCTGCTCAACCTTGCGGTCAACGCGCGCGATGCAATGACCGGAAACGGGGCATCCGGCGGCATTCCGGCGACCAAGGCTGGCGGCGTTCTGCGCCTCAAGACGAAGAAAGTGACCGCTGGCGACGTCCGCGCGATGAAGAGCGAGATCCTGCCCATCGGCGACTATACCGCGCTGATTGTCGAGGACACCGGCCACGGGATCCCCCCGGCGCAGATCGGCAAGATTTTCGAGCCCTTCTTTACTACCAAGGAAAAGGGCAAGGGCACTGGCCTTGGCCTTTCCACCGTCTATGGCATCGTCAAGCAATCGGGCGGGTTCATTTTTGCCGAAAGCGAAGTGGGCAAGGGAACGCGTTTCTCGATCTACTTCCCGGTCCATGTGCCTGATGCTGCCGATGTCGCCGAAGCGGCGGCGGCGGCCACTGCGGCGAAGCTGCCGGCAGTGCGCAAGCAATGGTCCGGCGGCGGGCGCGTGCTGCTGGTGGAAGACGAGGATACCGTCCGCGCCGTGGCCGAGCGCGCGCTCGTACGGCAAGGCTATGAAGTGACCACCGCGAGCGATGGCGAAGATGGCCTCGAAGCGCTGGGCCGGGCGATCTCGGCGGGCGAGGAGTTTGATCTCGTCCTCTCGGACGTGGTGATGCCGAGCATGGATGGCCCCGCGATGGCCCGCGAGATCCGCATGCTGCGGCCCGAACTGCCGGTGCTGTTCATGTCGGGCTATGCCGAAGAGCAGCTGCGACGCGAGATCGACATTCCCAACATGTACTTCCTCGCCAAGCCCTTCAGCGTCGCCCAGATCTGCACCGCAGTCGAGGATGTGTTGAAGCGGCGCTGAGCGCGCTCAGGGCTGGTCGAACGTTGGGATTGGCTGGTCCTTCCATGCCTTGGCCACCACCGCGAGGTTGTTGGCGTGGGCATCGCGATAAGGCCACCACAGGCTGACATCGCCGCGCTTCAGCGCATCGGCGACGAAGCTCGCCAGCGGCTGCTTCTGGAAATCGGCGTCGTGCGAATGCTCGACCAGCGCGCGGATATAGGCGCGGGTCGTATCGATCAGGCCGAGGCCATAGCCGCCCGCCGCAATCACCGCGGGATTGCCATGGTTGGGCAGAATCCTGGTGAAACCCCAACCGCGCATGGCGCCGAGCGCCTTGTATTGCTGCGGGATCGATTCCGGCTCGGCAACGAAGGTTGCGGTGTCCTCCAGCGTGTCGCCGGCAAGCAGCAGCCTGTCGTCTGGAAGTTCGATGACAAGGCCATCGGCGGAGTGAATGGCGACGGGATGGAGCTTTGCCGTGACGTTGCCGATCATCAGGGTGACCACGCTGTTCGGCGCGATGCCGATGGTGGGCAACAGCAGCGGGCGGATCGCCGGAGGGCCTTCCTCGGTCCCGGCCTCGATCGCGCTGCGCTTTGCGGCAAGCTTTACCCGCGTTGCTTCGGTGGCGAAACGCATGCTGTCGGCATAAACGGCGTTGCCGCCGATGTGATCCAGATGCCAATGGCTGGTGGCTAGGACAAAGCGGCGCACTCCCGCTTTCGTGAGCCAGTCACGCACCCACTGCGCCGAGCCGGGATCGGTGAATGTATCGTAGACGAGCGCAGTGTCGCCGTCGTGAATGGCATATGTGGCGACGCCGACGAAGATCGCGCCGAGATCGGGCCATTGGCGCGGGCCGGGCGGAACCGAGGCTTCGTCCGGACGGCCCTGGTAGAAGGCGGTCAGGTGATCGTTGATCGGGATCGCGCGCACGGCATGGGCGGCATCTTGCGCGGCGGCGGGAGCGGTGAACGCAAGGCTGGATGCGGCAAGCGCGAAGAATACCATGGACTTCATCGAATCTCCCCCGCCAGGCGGTCCCAAAGCAGCCGGTGCCGCTGGTTGTGCAATGCAGCAGAGCTTAGGGCCGGTCGGCGCGCTGTCAATCTGACGCGCCGCGCGGCGTGCTGGGACCGTTCGGGTCGATCCGCCCGGCATGATCACCGCATCAGGCGCATTCGATTCGGCGATCCCCAGGAAATTTTTGCACCGTTTCCGCAGGATCTGTCCTACGGATCATTTGGAACCCATCCCGCAAGGGGAAATTCCTTAGGAATATCCGCATTGTGCGGGCGATTTCCGCCAATCTTGCGAGGAATTGCGTTCCCCTCTTGTTCCAACAGAACAAACTGGGTACAAGGCTGGTGTTGACGGTGCATGTCAGCCATCTTTAGCAAGGGGAAGCAAGCCATGGCGGCGCAATTGAAGCTTATCCAGGAAGGCAAAGACAAGGACATGGATCGTCAGAAAGCGCTCGATGCAGCGCTCGCGCAGATTGATAAGGCCTTCGGCAAGGGATCGGCCATGCGGCTGGGCTCGAAGGAAACCATGCAGGTCGAGGCGATCTCGACCGGTTCGCTCGGGCTTGATATCGCACTCGGCGTCGGCGGCCTGCCGCGCGGCCGCGTGATCGAGGTTTACGGCCCGGAAAGCTCGGGCAAGACGACGCTCGCGCTCCACGTGATCGCCGAGGCGCAGAAGGGCGGCGGCACCGCGGCGTTCGTCGATGCCGAACACGCGCTCGATCCGGTCTATGCCAAGAAGCTCGGCGTCAACATCGATGAACTGATCGTCTCGCAGCCCGATACCGGGGAGCAGGCGCTTGAGATCGTCGATACGCTGGTGCGCTCGAACGCGATCGACGTGCTGGTCGTCGATTCGGTCGCTGCGCTGGTTCCCCGCGCAGAGATCGAGGGCGAGATGGGCGATAGCCACGTCGGTTTACAGGCGCGCCTCATGTCGCAGTCGCTGCGCAAGCTCACCGGCTCGATCAGCCGCTCGCGCTGCATGGTGATCTTCATCAACCAGCTGCGCATGAAGATCGGCGTGATGTACGGCAATCCGGAGACGACGACGGGCGGCAACGCGCTCAAGTTCTACGCCTCGGTCCGCCTCGATATCCGTCGCACCGGCCAGATCAAGGACCGCGACGATATCGTCGG
>NZ_JAIXZS010000027.1 GCF_027489515.1 Novosphingobium sp.
GGCGCATCTGCGCCTCTGACAACCAGATCAAATCGCTCATGACAACGCCTCCTCAGCGCCGTCATTGAATCAACTGATCGCACGCTACGCAAGCATTTTAATAGGTCCTGAGCCTAGAACAGGATCCATCGGAAGATTGGCTTGCTTCATAATCTTCTTCTTCTCGGAGAATTCCTTGTTTTTGAGATCGCCGTTGAGCTTCTCCGAGACCAGCACGAGGTTCCCGACCTCGGCGTAGCGCGATAACGCTGGCGCCCCCTTTGGGTTTTGCGGTCCGATATGCTCGATCGTCATCTTTGAATAATCGACCGATGCGTCCTGGCGGAGTTGCATGTCGAAGCGCTCAAGGACATAGCGAACCAGCGCCTTGTTACGGGTCTCCGCGCTGCTGTAGCGCAGCTCCGCAAACCCCGTCTCGAATGCCTGTTTCTCCGGCCGGCGCGTCTTAAGCTTGGCTTGGAATTCCTGAAGACCCTTCGCGCGCTTCTGCGGGTCGGCCTCGCCCCAGAGCTCGCGTGCTGCGGCTGCATACATCATTGACACGCCACCCGACGACGACAGTCCCGCCACTGCGGTGTGCATGAAGTGAAAGCGCTCGATTGCCTCGATTGTATCCTTGGCCTGTTTGAGCGAGATGCGCTTGTCGCGATAGGCGCGAAGCACCGAGAGGACCATCGGCGTCGGCTGGCGGACCTTGAAGACTGCAAGGGCCTGAAGCGACCGCTTGAGGGGCACGGCCTCCTTGTCCCATGTGAAACTATCGGGCTCAAAGATTCGACGGTACTGCTCGACATCCTGCAGCATCGCCTCGAGCATTGCTGGCGCGGTTGCCTTGGTCACCCGCTTCTTGACTTTCTCGAACAGCGCGCGCTCGGGCGTGTAGTCGTAGCGAGACAGCCAGAAGTGGTGGAGGTAGGTCGAGGCGTCGATCGACGCCGCCGAGGCAGCGATTTGGTCCATCATATTCTTCCACTTGAGCTTTGCCGGATCGACATCGGCATTCTTTGGCTTCATGAGCTTAGCGAACAAATTCTTGATGAGGTCCTTCGGCTCGAGGTCCTTTCCGCGCGTGTTCAGCGTCTCGAACACGATGTAGGCATCGTCCTCGTTGTCGAGCTGGACGATGATAACGTCGAGGCCTAGCAGCTTGTCGCGAGCGGCTTCGAGTTCTCTGCGGATCGCAGTCTTCCGTTTTGCGCCTTCGAGCTTGCCGCCAGCTGCTTCCTGCATGACCTTGAATTTGTCGAGCGCGAAGTTGTACGCGCTTTGGATGCCCTTTTCTTCTTCAGAAGGCGTGAGCTTGACGTCCGGGGCGCCGAGTTTCTGGACATATTCCTGCATGTAGGGATAGGACGTCTCGGTCAGCAGGACATACCTAGACTTGTTTGCGATGTCGGTCCTCTGGATGACGTTCTGAATGCCCTCTGCGAGATTTTTCTCGCCTACACTCACCAGCGTGTCGCGAAGAGCTGCCAAGAAGATTGTGATTGTGGTCAGGCGCTGCTGGCCGTCGACAACAAAGAGTTCTTGGCCTCCCTTGTCGCCGAACATAACCATCGAGCCGATGAAATATCCATCTTTACCTCCAGCTACAGCATCGACCCAAAAGTCTTCGATATTGCCCTTGTCCCATGAATATGGACGCTGGAAGCGGGGAATTTTGTAAAAGCTCGATTGAAACAGCGTCCGAATCCGCACTTCCTTTGGAGTGATGTTCATGATTCCTGAGCCCCGTTGGTTTGGCACTTTGATGTAGACAACAATCCCTCCCACCGCCAGCGTCGGCTCGACGTCCTTCACCACTGCTTTGGGTGCGCACGCCTGCCGCCAATTGACAGGCACCTAGGGTCAGGCCGGATGGTCAAATTTCTCTGTGGACATCTGCCCCCCCCCAGCCGCTTGGGGCGGGGGCCATATTGGGGGCCAGTCCTTCCGCGTCTAGACTTAGAACCTAGCAAATCTGTCACGTTCGGAGCCTAATGCGGAGACGGCTCGGGCCTCCATTTCCCCGTTTGAAGACGTCCGATAGCGTCCCGCAGCGCAGTCTCCTGCATGGCGCGTGCGCGCGCGTGCGGCGCCATTCGCGGCTGAACGTTCGATGTTTCGCCGGCGCGGCCTGCGTGCGCCTCGGGCGAGAGCTACCACCGCATTTACCATCGAGGATGCGGCCCTAGCGCTCGCTGCGTAATGCTCCCGAGACAAATTTTTCCGCAAATTTACGATTTGGAAGGCCGTTTGCCCGCATGGACGGAGCTTGGGTCACTCTCGTGCCCGCAATCCATCCGTTGCGGCGGGGGTTGCGGGGCATCGCGAAGGCCTCCCGGAACTGTCCCGGTCTGTCTGTTGGAGGAATCTCGCCACATGCTGCGTCCGTCGAAAGCAAAGGGAGACCAGTTCCGCGCTTCGATGCGATCGCTGATCGGCAGCCTGCTGCGCGATACGGCGGGCAACACGCTAGGCATCGTGCTGGCCACGATGATCCTGCTGGTCAGCCTTGCCGGCAGCGGGACCGACATGGCGCGCGCCTACATGACCAAGACCAGCCTGCAGAACGCCTGCGACGCGGGCGTGCTGGCGGGCCGAAAGGCCATGGCGACTTCGGGCACTTATGGCACCTCGGAGACGGCGAAGGCGAACAAGATGTTCAACTTCAACTTCAATCCGAATGCCACCAACGCCAATTCGATCACCTTCAGCACGTCCTCGACCGGTACCGGCGCGGTGACCGGCACGGCCAGCACGGTCATGCCCACCGTGGTGATGGGCATCTTCGGCTTCAAGACGATCACCCTCACCGTGGCCTGCAGCGCCGAACTCCAGATGGCGAGTGCCGACGTGATGTTCGTGCTTGATACCACCGGTTCGATGGCCTGCGATCCCAACGGTACCGACTGCGACAGCGATTCGACGTCGAAGATTGCGGGGCTGCGCCAGGCGATCCGCGATTTCTACAAGACGGTCGCCAACGCGGTGGTCGACAAGACCAACACCCGCATCCGCTTCGGCTTCGTGCCTTATACCGCCACGGTCAACATGGGCGGCCTTGTCGCGGCAGGGCAGATGCCGACAAGCTATTTCGCTGACAATCAGCCGTTCCAGACCGCGCTCGCGAACTTCAATACGGCGGTCTATGTCCCCACTGCAGGTTCGCCGGTTGCCGACACCGAGACGTACGGCTCCAACATCACCTCGGCAAACTGCACCAATTGGGGCAAGAACACTTGGCCGACAAACATCGGCTCGCCGGTCAGCGGTGGTGGCCCTGCTCCGGCCAACACGACCAGCACCACCTACTCCTGGCGTTCGTGGACCCTCGTCTCGGGCTCGGGCTCAAGCGCGCTCGGCACCTGCGTGCGCAACCGCACGGTGACAACGACGACCTACGTGACACGCTACCAGTTCACCAACTGGGTATTCCAGGCTGCGACCGTGAACGTGAGTGCGTTCAAGGGCATGGGCACTGTGCCCGTCGTGACGAACATCGCCGCGAACGCCACCGTGCCCACCGCCGGCACCTATGATATGCCGTCGCTGGCGGCGCTTGACGGCACACCCGGCGTGACCGGGCTCACGATCACCAATTCCCGCTGGAATGGCTGCATCGAGGAGCGCCAGACCGTCCAGAATCTCGGGATGAATCCGGTGCCCAGCGGCGCGAAGGACCTCGATATCGATTCGGCCCCCAGCACCTCCGATCCGACAACCCAATGGAAGCTCAACGAGGAAGATCTCGAGTGGTATCGCGGTAGCACCAACGTTTCCTCGCGAACGGAGACTACGCTGCGCAGTGACACCTACCGCATCGGTTCGCAGTGCCCGCCGCGCGCCATGCTGTTCACCGACGTTGATACGACCGCTCCGACCGTTGTGCCGACCTGGCTGGATAACTACGTCAACACGCTGGTTGCAGCCGGCAGCACCTATCACGACATCGGGATGATCTGGGGCGCGCGGCTTGCCAGTCCGAGCGGCATCTTCGCCAGCAACGTCACCGCGGAATCGACCAAGTATCCCTCGGTCAGCCGCCACATCATCTTCATGACCGACGGTGAAATGGCGCCGACGACAACGGCATACAGCGCCTATGGCCTTGAACTCTACGACAACCGTGTGGCTCCCTCCGGCAGTGGCAACAGCACGCTGACCAGCTACCACAACAACCGCTTCCTCGCGGCTTGCACCAGAGCCAAGAACCTTGGCTACACGGTGTGGGTAATCGGCTTCGGCACCGCACTCACCACGCAGATGACAACCTGCGCCACGGCGGGCCGCGCCTACTTCGCGAGCAACACGACGGCGCTCAACAACACCTTCAAGTTCATCGCCGGCCAGGTGGCCGATCTGCGGATCAACAAATGATGGCTCATTGCGCCTTGCATCGCCCGCTAAGCGCCCTGCGCCGCCGCCTGCTGCGCGATCAGCGTGGGGTTAGCGCGATCGAGTTCGGGATGACCGCGCCAATCCTGTTCCTCGTGGTCTTCGGATCGCTGCAGGTCTCGCAGGGCTATTATGTCCGCACGGTGCTGACCGGCGCCGTCAATGCTGCCGCGCGCAAGTCCACACTACAGAGCGGCCAGACCGAGTCGACCACGCTCGATCAGTTGGTGGCGAAGCAGATCAAGAATGTGATGCCCACTGCGTCGATCACTTTCACGCGCCGCAACTATGCCGAATTCAGCAACGTTGGCATGCCGGAGGATTTCACCGACACCAACAAGAACCTCAAGTACGACCCGACCGAGTGCTTTGTCGACATCAACGGCAATGGCGTGTGGGATGCCGACATGGGCAAGACCGGTCTGGGCGGCGCGAACGACATCGTGGTCTACACGGTGACCGTCACCTACCGGCAATGGTTCGGCTTCGCCAAGATGTTCGGCCTGCCCGAATTCCAGACCGTCCCGCAGACGACGATCCTAAAGAACCAGCCTTTCGCAACCCAGGCGACCCGCACAGGCAACTCGATATGCCCCTGACTTTGCCGATCCTCCACCGAGACCGGAACGCGCCGGGGCGTGCACGGCGCTTCCTGGCGCGCCTTGCGCACAGCACCAGCGCCGTAAGCGCGGTCGAGCTGGGTCTGTCGATGCCCTTCCTGATGATGATGTGTCTCACCGGCGTCGAAGTCGTCAATCTCGCGCTGATCCACGTGCGCCTCAACCAGCTGGCGATCACGGTGGCGGACAATGCAAGCCGCGCCAAGCAGACGCAGGTGAACGGCGCGCCGACATTCCGCGAATACGATGTCAATCAGGTGTTCCGCGCTGCTGCGCTGCAAGGTGAGGATCTTCAGATCCCCACGCGCGGCAGGGTCATTCTTTCCAGCCTGCAAATGAACGCTTCAGGCGGCCAGTGGATCGCCTGGCAGCGCTGCTGGGGCAAGAACACCTGGCCTTCGCGCTATGGCCCGCAGGGCACCGGCGCGACCGGCACCGCGTTCAAGGGCATGGGCTATACCTCGACCAAGATGACCGCCGATTCCGGAACTGCGATCATGTTCGTCGAGATTGCCTACGACTACAAACCCTTCTTCCTGGGCAGCGTCATACCATCCAAGCTGATCCGCAAGGAAGCTGCGCTCTATGTGCGCGACGATCGCGATCTGACGCAGATCTACAATCCGTCGCCGACGCAGCCTGTAGCCAGCTGCTAGGTCAGGTCGCTGCCGTCGCTGCTGCAGGAGCGGGGACGAACCGGCTGATCACCCAGGCGATTGCGCCGAACCAGACCGCGCCCATGGCGATGGCCACGATCACCTGGCGAAAGTCCTCTCCGGCCTGGATCACCGGCGCATTGAGCACGGTGATGAACAGCATCGTGCTCTGATTGCAGAAGAGCGCCGCACGGCCGGCCACGACGAGAAACACCGCAACGATCATCAGCAGCAGCGCCAGCACGATCAGCTGCGGGCTGTGCATCATGGCCCCCGTCTGCAGCATGAAGCTGAGGCTTGCCCCCGTCAGCGCGCCGATCAGCGCCCCGGGCAGCGCTTTGAGCGACAGTTCGTGGAGCGCCGACCAGGCCCAGAGCAGCAGGAACCCTGCATAGAGCGGCGTGACGTGCAACCACGCGCCGATCGCGACGAACCCCGCAATGATGACGATGACGCCCAGTGTGATGATGGCGGCCTGCCCCAGGGGCATCTGGTGCGGCGCAGCTGCGCCGGCTGGTGTGGACATGATATCGCTCTCCCAAGGTGCCCGGTACGGCGTTCCGCCCGGATCTGCACGAGAGGCTCGCCCGCACACCCGCCCTTGTCAACTGCGCTGCCTTTGCGCGGCTATGTGCCCGGTGCTAGGTGACCGTCCATGACCTCACTGCTTGAACCGTTTCACGCCATCACGATTTCCGCCATCGCCCAGCGTCTCATGGCTGAGGGGCGCTCGGTCATCCGCATGGAATATGGCCAGCCTTCGACCGGCGCACCGGCGGCGGCGCTCGCCCGTGCGCGCGCGGTGCTGGACGAGGAAGACAAGGGCTACTGGGAAAGTACCCAGCTTCTTGCGCGGCTGGCCCGCTATGTCGAGGAAACGACCGGTGTCGCGGTCTTGCCCGACCAGATCGTGCTGACCTGCGGCGCCTCGCCCGCTCTCGTTATCGCACTTTCGCTGCGGTTTGCGCCCGGCGCGCGCGTCGCCATCGCGCGGCCCGGCTATGTGGCCTATCGCAACACGCTGCGCGCGCTGCATATCGAGCCGGTCGAGCTGCCCTGCGGCCCTGAAGTGGGTTACCAGATCACCGCCGCCGCACTGGAGGCGCTCGATCCCGCGCCCGATGGCGTAATCATCGCCAGCCCCGCCAACCCGACCGGCACTGTCATCGCGGCCGAGGAAATGGCGGCGATTGCCAAGGTCTGCGCGGCGCGCGGGATCCGCATCGTCTCGGACGAGATCTACCAGGGCATCACTTATGGCGCGCCGGCCAGCTCGATGCTGCCGTTCGACCGCGAGGCGATCGTGGTGAACAGCTTTTCCAAGTATTTCAGCATGCCCGGCTGGCGGCTCGGCTGGCTGGTGGTTCCGCCTGATCTGGTCGGTCAGGCGCGGGCACGGATGGGCAATCTGTTCCTCACCCCGCCGTCGCTCAGCCAGCATGCGGGCCTCGTCGCCCTCGATTGCGGCGAGGAACTCGATGGCCATGTCCGCACGTATGCGCGCAACCGCGACCTGTTGCTGGCAGCGCTGCCCGCGATGGGCCTTGCCCGCATCGCCCCGCCGGACGGCGCGTTCTACGTCTATGGCGATGTCGGCCATCTGACGCAGGATTCGATGGCGTTCTGCATCCGCCTGCTCGAGGAAACCGGCGTTGCCACCGCACCGGGGATCGATTTCGATCCGGTCGACGGGCACCGCTTCGTGCGCTTCAGCTTTGCGGTTTCCACGCCGCTGGTGGAAGAAGCCATCGCGCGGATGGTGCCGTGGTTTCAGGCGCAAAGCGCGCTGATACAGGCCTGATCAAGCCACGAAAAAGGGGGCGGCCCGAAGACCGCCCCCTGTTCTGCAATCAGCCCATCAAAGCGCGATGGCGAGCGATGCGCGCGCCGAATAGCCGGTGCCGCCGCCCTCAAGCTTTTCATAGCCGCCGCTGATCTTCCAGGTGTAGTCGAGACCGCCCTGCAGGAGGCTGATTTCGCCGGTCCAGGCCGAAGGCAGCTGCTGGCCGGTGAGCGTGAAGGTATCGCCGCCGCTCGTCGCGCCGCGGTTGAACGTTGCGACGGTGTTGCCCACTTCGCCCGAGATGCGGCTGCGACGCCCGCCCTCGACCTCGATGGTGAAGGGGCGGTTTTCGTAGTCGCCCGGCGCGGCGCTCCAGCTCGCCACCAGCGTTGCCGATCCATTGACCACCTGGCTCGTGCGGCTCGCCAGCGTCAGCGCGAGCGGCGCGTTGCCGGTTTCGGTGTAGCCGTTTTCCTTGAGGCGGAAGTACTCGATCGTCGCGCGCGGCTTGATCTTGAAGTGATCGCCGATCGGCACGGCGTACGAGATGCCGCCCGCGCCAGAGATCAACGTGCCCTTCCAGCGCCCGCCCGCGCCATAGCTGAACGACTGGCTGTCGATCGTGCCGGTGAAAGTGCGGGTCGAGGTGAAGGTCGGCCGGCCGTAGCCGACGCGTGCATAGGCGTAGAACGGACCCGAGGCGAGGCGCCAGAAGCCCGCGAGCTCGATGTCGCTGACCTTGACCTTCTGCGTGGCATCGGTGGTCGAATTGCCCGAGAAGTAGGTGAACGAGGCGCCGACGTGGCCGAAGCCCAGCGCCTTCTCGAAGCCGAGCGAGAGACCGCCGCCGCTGTTGTTGTAGCCCGCGGTCGTCCCGGCGGTCTTCTTGCCCTTGAAGTAGATCGGCTCGAGCCAGGCGCCGGCGCTGCTGATGGTGAACCAGCTCGAATCGTCGTCGATCCGGCGCGCGGCAAGGCGTGTGCCGCGAGCAAGGAAATCGAGCGAGCCGCCCGCATAGTCCGGCAGCATCTGGTTGAACTGGGTCTGCAGTGTCGCAGTGTCCGCGGCCTGCAGCAGGCTCGATTGCAGCAGCGTATCCTTGCCAGCGTTGGCGAGGATCGCGTTGTAGGCCTCAGACTGCGGGACATTGAGCCCGATCTCGCTGGCCGTCTTGCGCGCGATCGTCAGCGTCACGTCATTGCCGGCTGCGGCAACGGTGCCCTTGAACAGCACCGGCAGATTGAGCGCCGAGCTCGCGACATTCGCGCCGCCGGTCAGCGTGCCGGCGCTGAGCACGGTGTAGGTGCCTTCCGCCTTGGCGAGCGAGGTGACCTTGGCCGAAATCTTGGCGCCGCTGGCGAAGTTGGCGGTGCCGACGACCAGCTTGGACGCCGTGCCCGTCGCGCCGTCGACATAGACGCCGAGCGTGCCGTTCGCACCCACGTCGAGCGACTTGATCGTGGTCGTCGTCGCCGAATTGGCCGCAAAGGTGCCGCCGGTGACGGTGACCGCCAGCTGCGAGCCGCCCGTTACCGTGCCGCGGTAGATGGCCTTGTCGGCAATGGTGAGCGTGCCGATCTGGTCATTCAGGAGCAGCGTGCCGGTGAAGCGCGAATTGCCGGACATGGCCAGCGAGCCCGTACCGGTGCCGAAATCGACGTTGCCGGTATACTTGGCATCGTCGGCGAGCTTCACCGTGTCGTCACCCGCGCCGAGGAAGGTGTTGCCGGTGATCGTGCCCGATGCCACGTCGAGGGTGTCGTTCCCGCTGCCGGTGTAGATGTTGCCCTTGATCGAGGTGTAGACCTTGGCCGTATCGGGATCGTAGCCGGTCGCTTCCTTGTCGGTCTTCTGCGAGGCCGCATCGGCGCTGTTGAGGTACTGCTTGATCGTCACGCCCGAGGTGTTGGACGATACGTCGATGGCGGCAAGCTGGTCCTCGCTCGAACCGGTGACCGAAATGTCACCGTTGTTGTTGATCGTGGTCAGCGTGCCCGAAAGGTCCTTAATCGCCGAGGACGAGCCGATGCCCGGCTGGCTGATCACCGCGCTGATCGTGCCGTTGTTGTAGAGCGTGCCGACCGTCGAACCCGCGTTGATCAGGATGCCGACCGCACCGGCGTCAACCGTTGTCGCAGTCACGCTGCCGTTCACCGCGATGCCCTTGGTGAGCGTGACGTTGCCGCCCTTGCCGCCGATCACCACGGCCGAAGCATTGGTCGAACTGAACGTGGCGTTCGCGCTGACGCTGCCATCGACGCCGAGCGAATAGGTGCCGTTGGTGGTGGTGCCGCCGCCGATCGTGATATCGCGGGTGCCGCCGATCTGGATCGCCGGGCCATTGCCAACGGACTGCACCGAGCCGGTGGTTTCCGCCGTGGTGCCGCTGCCCGAGGCCGTCGTGACGATCACGCCGCCCGCGACGTTGCCGTTGATTTCGACCGCGGCCTTGCCGGTGGAGAGCGCGCTGCGCGGCAGGGTCTGCGTGCTGCCGTCGTCCGCGGTGTAGGCGGCCGATTGCGAGAGCGAGCCGTTGATCTTGACGAGCCCGCCGACATCGCCGTTCACGACAAGCGCCTGCGCGCCGCTGCCGACCACGCCCACAGTGCCGCCCGCCGACACGTTGCCCGAAACCGCACCGGTGCGGATGCCGACCGCGTTGTCACCCTTCACCTTGATGGTGCCGGTGTTGGTGACCGAACCGGTCAGCGCCGAATCCACGGCGATACCGGCGGAATTGAGGCCGTCGATCGTGATCGTCCCGGTGTTGGAGATCGTGCCGGTGAATGTGCCGCCCGGCGCGACGCGGATGCCGTAGCGATCCGATGCCTGCGCAATCGGGCCTTCGGGGATACCGTTCTTGTCAGTATCGGGCGGAGTGAAGCTCTCGATCACCTGGATCGTGCCGGCGTTCGAGATGTTCGAGGTGGTGCCGCTCTGCGCCACGATGCCGGACGCGCCGTTGCCGGCCCCCATGTCGAGCGTGCCGCCGCTCTGTACCGTCACGTCCTTCGATGCATCGACCGTCACGGCGGTGCCGCTGTCGAGCTTGATCGTGCCGTCCTTGGCAATGGTCACCGCGCCGGCGGCCGACGTCACCAGCGGCGTTGTCGTCGCGGTGCTGACCGTGGTGTCGGCAAGCGCGGGGCTGGCGCCGGCCATCAGGGCAGCCGGAGCGGCCGTGGCAAGTAGGCGGGCCGCATTCTTCACGGTGCGGGCGATCGGGGCGTTGCTGTTCATCGGTATCTCGTCATCCGGCATGTGGCATGGCTGCCTGCGCGGCAACCTCAGCGCGTGTGGTACTTCGTCCGGCGAGCCGCGTCATCGCCTGCCGGCATTCAATAGTGCAAAATCGCCCGCATCCTGCCCTACCGGGCTGCTTGTCCGGAGCGATTTGCGCGCGTCTTAACGCGATTCGGCGCCATGCCTTAGCGGAAAATTTCAGCAACAATCCGTCGCCGTAAACTCTGGGTTCAGGTCAGCGCGCTCGAAAGGCGCAAAGCCTGCTCCGGCAGGTGCGGGGAAACCCCTTGCGAGGCGTTGCTGCGGTCTTCATGGTGTTCGCGCAAGGCTTCGTTTTTGTTGCAATATGGAATTTGCGCAGTGGCAGGACGCATTCTGCTCGTCGAGGATGATCCCCAGATTGCGGACTACATCCTCTCCGGGCTGACCGAGGAAGGTTTTACCGTTGACCGTGCCGACAATGGCCGCGACGGGTTGTTTCTGGCGACGGATAGCCAGTTCGATCTCGTCGTGCTGGATCGGATGCTGCCGGGGATGGATGGTCTCGCGCTGCTCAAGGCGATGCGTGCGGCCGAGATGACGACACCGGTGATCATGCTCTCGGCCCTTGCCAGCACGGATGATCGCATTGCCGGGCTGACCGCCGGGGCGGACGACTACCTCGGCAAGCCGTTTTCCTTCGGCGAATTGCTTGCGCGCATCCAGGCGCTGCTGCGCCGCGCGGCGGGCGGTGTCAGGCAAGCGCAGGAAACCACGTTGCGCTGCGCCGATCTCGAGCTTGACCGGCTCACCCGCCAGGTCCGCCGCGGCACCCGCAAGATCGCGCTGCAGCCGCGCGAATTCCGCCTGCTCGAATACATGCTGATGCACGCGGGCGAGGTGGTGACGCGTACGATGCTGCTCGAGGCCGTGTGGGACTACCACTTCGACCCCGGCACGAACGTGATTGATGTCCACATCAGCCGCCTGCGCCGCAAGATCGATGACGGCGAGGAACAGGCGCTGTTCCACACTGTGCGCGGGGCGGGTTACCGGCTCGCGGCCGATTGAGCGCGTCGGTGGCGCCGCGCCAGCATCGCCGCACCTGGCGCCGCGGCCTTTCGCCGACAATGGTGCGGCTTGTCTCGGCCATTTTTGTGCTGCAGCTCGTCTCCAGCGCGTTGGTGATCCTGTTTCTGCGCGGGCAGATGCTCGACGTGGTGCGGCTTGACCGCGAGCGGCAGGTTATCGACGTGCGCGACGACCTCCTCGCTGCCTATTACGACGGCGGGCGCGAGGAACTGGCCGAATTCATCACCGCCCGCCGCGGCAGCGCGGCCGATCCTGCCGTTTTCATTGCGCTGACGGGCAAGGGTCAGCCGGTGCTCAGCAATCTCGTGCGCGTGCCGGATATCCCCGCAGCGGCGCGGCCCCAGCCCGTCGTCGTCCGGCGCGGGCCGGATCAGGCGCCAAGCGAGGGGCTGGCGCTTGTCGGCCAGCTCTCCGATGGCGAGCGGCTGATTGTCGGCGTCGTCAGCCTTACCGAGCGGCGCATCGATGCCGCCTTTGCCGCGACGGTCGAACTGACCATCGCGGTCGCCGTGCTGATGGGCCTGCTGAGTGCGGTTGTCGTCGGCTTCGTCATCAGCCGCCGAACCCATCTCATCGCCGAAACCGCAGCCGAGCTTGCTTCGGGCAACTTCGGCGCGCGCGTGCCGATTGAAGGCACGGGGGACGGTTTCGATCACCTGCGCCTGCAGCTGAACCTGATGGCAGAACGGATCGGCGAGCTGGTCAGCCAGCTGAGTGCGGTCTCGGGTGCGCTGGCACATGATCTGCGCTCACCCGTCACCCGGCTCTCGGCCGCCATCGATGTCGCTCTGGCAAGGGTGGAGGAGCCGCGGGCGCTCGAGGCGCTGCAGGCGGCGCGGGCCGATGCGGATGCGCTGCGCGCCATGCTGGAGACGGCGCTGGAGATCAGCCTGATCGAGGGCGGTGCGGTGGAAGATCGCCGGCGCCCGCTCGAACTGTCAGCCGTGGCCGAGGATCTGGTCGAACTCTACGATCCGCTTGCCGAGCAGCAGGACGTGCGGTTCGAAGCGCGGCTCGAGCCGGTGACCGCGCCGGCTGACCGCGAATTGCTCTCGCGCGCGCTCGCCAATCTGATCGACAACGCGCTCAAGTATGGCGGGAAGGCGGTCGTGGTGAGCACGCACCGGACCATCGACGCGGACGGTAAGCTTTGGGCCGAGATCGCGGTCGAGGATGATGGCCCCGGCATTGCGCCGGCAGACCGGACCCGCGTCGTCGAGCGGTTTGTCCGGCTCGACGATGCGCGGACGCAGCCGGGCGGAGGGCTGGGACTCGCCATGGTGGCGGCGGTCGCGCGGCTCCATGGCGGCAGCTTCACGCTGTCCGATCCCGCCTCAGGCGGCAAGGGCCTTGTCGCTACCTTGCGTCTTCCCGCCTGAGACCGGCCCACCTGAGACCTGGTCGGCCGAAACGCGGCCCGTCCGCTCCAGCTTGCCCCAGCCGATGCCGAGGCCCTGCAGTGCCGCACCGACCGCGCGGATCACCACGCCGTACATCAGCTGGCGATAGACGAAGCGCTGGCTCAGCAGCAGCACCGGCGGGAAGCGCCGCTCGCGCACGTCGAGCCGGTAGGCGACCCACCCGCAGACGAGATCGATCGCGGTGAACGCGGCCCAGTAGAGGCCCATGCGCAGCACATCGGTCTGTGTCTGCGCCCAGCCGTGCTGCATGATCCTGAGCACCGTGCCGATGATCGAGACGCCGAGCGCAAGGTCGATCAGCGGCGAGATCAGCGCGAAGAGGATCTGGAACAGCCAGGCTTGCGGCATCCCGACGAAGGCGAGCCCTGCTGGCTGGCGCTGCCACAGCACCGACCGGTGCTTCCACAAGCACTGCAGCGTGCCGAACGCCCAGCGGAAACGCTGCTTGGAAAGGGCTCCGAGCGTTTCTGGGGCTTCGGTCCAGGCGACCGCGTCCTCGTCGTAGCACACCTTCCAGCCCTTGCGCTGGATGGCGATTGTGAGGTCCTGATCCTCGGCCAGCGTGTCTTCCGGATAGCCGCCGACGTCGCGCAGTGCGCTGCGCCGCCAGGCCCCGACCGCGCCGGGCACGACCATGATCGCGCCAAAGCGGGTGAGGGCGCGGCGCTCGATGTTCTGCGCCGTCACGTATTCGACCGCCTGCCAGCGGGTGACCAGATTGACCCGGTTGCCCACCTTGGCATTGCCCGCCACCGCGCCGACGCGGGCATTCACGAACCAGCGCACCAGCCGCGCGATGGTCTGCGGCTCGAACTGGGTATCGGCATCGAGGGCGACGACGATCTCGCCGCTCGCCACTGCCAACGCCCGGTTGAGCGCGGAGGCCTTGCCGCCATTGGCCATCGTCATCAGCCGCACTTGCGGATGGTCCCCGAAGGCAGCCGCAACGATCGCGCTGGTGCGGTCCTTCGAGCCGTCGTCCGCCACGATCACTTCCATGTGCGGATAGTCGCTCGCGAGGATGCGGTGGATCGAGCTCTCGATCACGCGCTCCTCGTTGTAGGCGGGGATGATCACGCTGACCAAAGGCTGGTAGCCGTTATCGAGCGCTGGAACCTTGCGCTTGTCGGGCACGAGCGCGAGGCCGGTGAGCCCGAGCGCGCGGATCACACCGAGCGCAATGGCGAAGAAGAAGCTCCAGTTGAGCGCCGCCAGCAGCAGGGCCAGGACCGAGAAGATCGCCACATCGACACGCACTGCGGCAAGGTCCCAGCCTTTGACCGGCGGCATGACGTCGTCACGCTTGAGGCCGGCGAGCGTGGAGGCGGGCACGAGGCGGTAGCCATCGGCCTCGAGCCGCTCGATGATTCGGGGCAGGGCCGCCACGGTCTGCTCGCGATTGCCGCCGCCGTCGTGCAGCAGGATCACGTTGGCGCTGCGATCGGGCGCGGCGTGCTCGACCGCGTCCACCGTGCGGCTCACGATCTCGTCGGCGCTGCGCTTCATCCAGTCGCCCGGATCGGCGTGGAGCCCGACAACGGTATAGCCCTCGCTCTGCGCGATCAGCGCCGGCCCGAGTTCGTCCGAGGTCGTCGGCTCGGCGTCGCCGAAATAGGGCGCGCGGAACAAGCGGGTGGAGCGCCCGGTATAGGCCTCGATCAGGCGCTGCGTGGCGTTGAGCTCGAGCCGGATGCCGGTCGCCGAGTCCTCGGCCATGTTGGGATGGGTGTAGCTGTGGTTGCCGATCTCGTCCCCGTCGGCGACCATGCGCTGCAGCAGGCTGCGCCCGGCCACGCCGTTCTCGCCGATGATGAAGAACGTTGCCGGCACATGATAGCGCTCGAGCACCGAGAGCACTTCGGGCGTGTATTTGGGATCGGGGCCGTCGTCGAACGTCAGCGCGACGAGCTTGGGCCGATCACCGGTGCGACGCACGACATAGGGCGTCGGCAGAGCGGCATAGCGCTCGTCGTCGATCAGTGCGGGACGGCCCGGCTGGGCGGCGGTGTAGTGGAGCTGGCGCGAGCCTTCCTCGGGCGTCGCGTCGATGCGCAGGATCTCGCCATTGCCTTCGACATCGACGTTATTGGTTTCCTTGATCCGGCCGAGATCGGGCGCAAGCCCGTGCGGTGCGCGCCAGGCCTTGAGCACGTCCCAGAAGCCCGGATCTTCCGAACCCAGCCGCCACAGCGCCACCGATCCGACGCCAAGGCGTGAGAGCATCTGCATCTGGTTCCAGCTGGCGGCGGCATCGAGCATCCACACCTGATGGCGCTCCGGCGGGGTCGCCGCATTGGCATCCTCGTCGTCGAGATAGCCGAAGCCGGTATTGCCGCTGGCCTTGTCCCAGGTCGGCGTGGTGCCGCTGTCATGCGCGGAAAGCCAAGCTTCCTCGACGGTCTGGACGTCGGCATGACCACCGTGCCAGTCGTAGCCGTAGTTGCCGAGTGCGACGATGACCTTGTCCGCCGCGAGCCCCTTGAGCTGATCGGCCAGATGGCCGGCAAACCAGCCGTTCGATGCGATCGGGCCTGGCTCGCCGCCCTGCCAGTGCTCGTCATAGGCCATCAGCACGACCTTGTCGGCGACCGCTGCCAGCTGCTTGGCCGACCAGTCCGCATCGTCGATCGGCATGGTCACCGCAACGACGCGGTGCTTCTGCGCAAGCCGGGCGTGGAGGTCGGCAACGAAGCTGCGCAGCGCGGCGATGCCGGGCTTCGGCAGGTTCTCGAAGTCGATCATCACGCCGCCGTCGCCCGACCGGTCGAGCGCCGCGTCGATCTGGTTCACCAGCGCCGCGCGGCGGGCGGGGCTTTCCATCAGGGCCGTCGCGCCTGCGCCGTCCCACTTCGCGTTCGCGGCGTTCTGCAGCACCGGCACCACCAGCGGACGGTGCAGCGCCGAGGTCAGCACGCGGCGCAACGGGGCATCGTCTGTGACCACCAGATTGCCGTCCGCACCCAGCGAAAACAGCGTAGGCGCCACCCAGTCGAGCTGGCCGATATGGCGCTGCAGCGTCTGCGCGCTGCCGTCGGTCCACGAGGTGTAGAAGCCGACACTGAGCGCCTGCCCGCCGCCATGGGCGACCGGTGCGCCGGAGCGGCCGAACAGCTGATGAAGCCGGTTGGAGATGCGGCTGACCTGCGTCTTGAGCGGGAAGGGCGCCTGCCGCTCGAAACCGAGCGGAAGCGGTGCGGCAGGGGGGACGGCCACGACGGTGGTCGCAAAGATCACCGCGGCCACGAGCAGGACGACGAGCCCGATGAACGCGCCGCGGCGCGTCAGGCGGCGGCGGCGGCCGGTGGGATCGAAGAAGATCGGACGAGACACGTGGCAGTTCCCCAAGAATTGCGCCGGAGTCGGCAAACCCGCGCACGAGGCATTCGCCCCGCACGGACTTGATTTGCGGTAGCCGGATGGGTGACGATGGGCGCCGGACCGGCAATCGGAACAGGGGACCGTCACGTCACGATTCCCGTGACAGGCGCCCATCGTCGAGGCCCTTTCTAGGGATCGGCGCCCGTCGCCGGTGTGAGCAGAACATTACGCTTTGGCCATTTTGCCGATCGGTTCCGCAGCTGGCCTTGCCCGCATGACCATCTGGGCCGCGAAGGCGAGCGCGGCCAAGGCCTTGGCCATGTTGCCTGCCCCCAACCGCCGTGCTGCCCTCGATCGCCTGCGCCAGTTCGTGCCGTGCGCCGGCGCGTCCTATACCTCGAACCGCAACACCGATCCGGGGCCCGGGCGGCCGGCTGCGGTGTCGCGGCTTTCGCCCGCGGTGCGCTACCGGCTGGTGACCGAACAGGATGTGGTGGCCGAAGTGCTGGGGCGGCACAGCTTCAATGCGGCCGGCAAGTTTATCCAGGAAGTCTGCTGGCGGACCTACTGGAAGGGCTGGCTGGAACTGCGCCCGGCGGTGTGGCGCCGCTACCTCGCGGAGCTTGAGGCGGCGCGGAGTGCCACTTCTGGCAGTGCCGATCTGGCGGCGGCGGAAGCAGGCGCCACCGGCATCGACTGCTTCGATGCCTGGGCGCGCGAACTGGCCGAGACCGGCTACCTGCACAACCATGCCCGGATGTGGTTCGCCTCGATCTGGATCTTCACTCTGCGCCTGCCGTGGACGCTCGGTGCGGATTTCTTCCTGCGCCACCTGATCGATGCCGATGCGGCCAGCAACACGCTGTCGTGGCGCTGGGTCGCGGGGTTGCAAACGGCGGGCAAGACCTATCTCGCGCGCGCCGACAACATCGCGCGCTACACCGACGGCCGCTTCGCGCCGCGAGGACTCGCGCAGGAAGCCATTGCGCTAACCGAAGCGCCGGTCGGGCCTGCGGGCACTCTGGCGCCGCTTACCACGCCCGATCTTGCTGCGCCGAGCCTGCTGCTGGTGCATCACGAGGACCTCAATCCCGAATCGCTGTTTGCCGCCAATGCACCGGTGGAGCACGTGCTCGCGGTGTCCGACCCCGCGCTGCTCTGGGGCGATGCGGCGCGGCGCTATGCAGGGGATGCGACCGCCGATGCCGCCAAACGCGCGTCGGCCCATTTTGGCTGTGGCTCAACGCTGGCGGATGCACTCGATGCCGATGCGTTGCTGTCAGCCGCACGGGCAGCGGGCGCGCGGCAGGTGCTGACACCCTTTGCCCCGGTCGGCCCGGTCGCCGACAGGCTTTCCGCACTGGAGCCCGCGCTCGCCACCGAAGGCATCGCGCTGCGTCCGGTCCGCCGCCGCTGGGATGCGGGCCTCTGGCCCCATGCGCGGCGCGGCTTCTTCGCCTTCGACGCCGAGATCGAGGGGCACTTGCGCGCCGAGGGACTGGCATGAACCAGCCGCTGCAGGTCGTGTGGTTCAAGCGCGACTTGCGCGTGGCAGACCATCGGCCGCTGGCGCTTGCGGCTGCGCAAGGGCCACTCCTGCCGCTCTATATCGCCGAGCCCGGGCTTTGGGCGCAGGACGACGCCTCGGCCCGGCAATGGGCCTTTGCGGCCGAGAGCCTCGCCGAAGTGCAGGCGGCGCTGGGGCACCTCGGCCAGCCGCTGTGCGTGGTGCGCGGCGAGGCGGTGGCGGTGCTGCGCAAGATCCACGCGCGGCATGGGATCGCCGCGCTGTGGAGCCACGAGGAAACCGGCAACGGGTGGACCTACGCCCGCGACAAGGCGGTTTCTGCGTGGGCGCGGGAGGCGGGCGTGCCGTGGCACGAGCTGCCGCAAACCGGCGTGATCCGCCGCCTCAAGACCCGCCACGGCTGGGCGCGCGCGTGGGATCGCCGCATGGCTGAACCGCTGGCCGCGCCGCCCGCGGCGCTCCAGCCGCTGGGCGCCGACTGGCCCACCCGCATCCCGGTCGCCGCCGATCTCGGCCTCGCGCCCGATCCTTGTCCGCATCGCCAGACCGGCGGACGCGGCGCCGGCCTCGCCACGCTTGCCAGCTTCCTCGAGCGGCGCGGGCGCGAGTATCGCTGGCAGATGTCGAGCCCGGTGACGGCGTTCGATGCCAGCTCGCGCCTCTCGCCGCACCTCACATGGGGCACGCTTTCCATGCGCGAGGTGTCGCAGGCGAGCGCGGATCGCCTCAAGCGCCTGCGCGGCGACGAAAGCGCAGGCGCACGCAGCTGGCGCGCCTCGATGATCTCGTTCACCGGGCGCCAGCACTGGCACTGCCATTTCATGCAGAAGCTGGAGGATGAACCGCGCATCGAGTTCACAAACCTCCACCCCGCCTACAACGGCCTGCGCCCCGATGTGCCCGATGCCGAGCGGCTGGCGGCTTGGGTAGCGGGACGCACCGGCTTTCCGTTTGTCGATGCCTGCCTGCGCGCGCTGGATGCCCACGGCTGGCTCAATTTCCGCATGCGCGCGATGCTGGTATCCTTCGCCAGCTACCAGCTCTGGCTGCCCTGGCGTGCCACGGGGCTGCACCTCGCGCGGCAGTTCGTCGATTACGAACCGGGCATCCACTGGAGCCAGGTGCAGATGCAATCGGGCACAACGGGGATCAACACGATGCGCGTCTACAACCCGGTCAAGCAGGGCCATGATCAGGACCCGGAAGGGCGATTTGTGCGGCAATGGGTGCCCGAACTCGCCGATGTACCCACCCCGCTGATCCACGAGCCGTGGACGTGGGACGGCGCCGCGGGCCTCGCCTATCCGCCGCCGATCGTCGATCACGCCAAGGCGGCCGCCGCGGCGCGCGATGCCTTGCACGCGGTACGCAAGGGCGCGGGGCACCGCACGACCGCCAGCCGGATCGCCGAGAAACACGGCAGCCGCAAGGCGGGCATGCCGATGACGGGTCAGAAGTCCCGCCGCCGCGCGACGAATACCCAGCTGGCGCTCGATCTGTGAGCCGTCTGGTCCTCGTGCTGGGCGATCAGCTCAGCCTCTCGCTTTCCTCGCTGCAGGCGGCGGACAAGGCGCATGACCGCGTGCTGATGGTCGAAGTTCACGAGGAGGCCACGTATGTGCGCCACCACAAGAAGAAGATCGCCTTCCTCTTCAGCGCCATGCGCCACTTCGCCAAGGAACTGCGTAGGCACGGCTGGACGGTCGACTATGTGACGCTCGACGCCGCTGGCAACACTGGCAGCTTTTCCGGCGAGGTCGCCCGCGCGGTGGAGGCGCATCGCCCCGAACGCATCGTGGTGACCGAAGCGGGCGAATGGCGCGTCTCGCAGATGATCGCGGGCTGGGAAGCCGCGCTGGGCCTTCCCGTCGAAGTCCTTCCCGATGCGCGCTTTGTCTGCCCGCTGCCGGTGTTCCGCGAATGGGCGGTGGGGCGCAATGCGCTCAGGATGGAATACTTCTACCGCGATATGCGGCGGCGAACCGGCCTCCTCATGGAGGGCGACAAGCCCGCCGGCGGCGAATGGAACTACGATGCGGAAAACCGCAAGGCCGCTGCGCCCGATCTGTTCATGCCGCGCCCGCCGATGTTCGCGCCGGATGCCATCACGCAGGAGGTCATGGCGCTCGTCGAGGCGCGCTTCGGCAATCACTTCGGCGATCTCGAACCTTTTGCGTTTGCCGTCACCCGTGCTGATGCCGAGGCCGCCTTCGCTGCCTTCGTGAAGCGCGCGCTGCCCCGGTTCGGCGATTATCAGGACGCGATGCTGGCCGGCGAGCCGTATCTCTACCACGCCGTCATCGCGCAGTATCTCAACTGCGGCCTGCTCGATCCGCTGGAGGTCTGCCGCGCGGTGGAAGCCGAATGGCAGGCCGGCCGCGTGCCCCTGAATGCCGCCGAAGGCTTTATCCGCCAGATCATCGGCTGGCGCGAATATGTGCGCGGGATCTACTGGCTGACGATGCCGGGCTACGAAAAGCGCAACTTCCTCGAACACACCCGCCCGCTGCCTGATTTCTACTGGACTGCCGAAACCGACATGGCCTGCCTGCGCGCAGCCGTCACCCAGACGCGCGAGCACGCCTATGCCCACCATATCCAGCGCTTGATGGTGACGGGCACCTTCGCGCTGATCGCCGGGATCGATCCGCACGAACTCCACGAGTGGTATCTCAGCGTCTACGCCGATGCCTATGAATGGGTCGAGCTGCCAAACACCGTGGGCATGAGCCAGTTCGCCGATGGCGGCCTGCTTGCCTCCAAGCCTTATGCCGCGAGCGGGGCCTATATCAACCGCATGTCGAACTACTGCGGCACCTGCCGGTATGACGTGAAGCAGCGGACGGGTGCGGATGCCTGCCCGTTCAACCCGCTCTACTGGGATTTCATCGCGCGCCACCGCAGCAAGATTGGCGGCAACCCGCGCATGGCGCAGATGGTGCGGACCTATGACAAGTTTGCCGATGCGGAGAAGACGCGGATTGCTCAGAGTGCGGCGGCGGTGCTGGAGAAGCTCTGACCGTTCGAGCAAATCGAACGCAGCCCCGCATATCTTCCGGCTGTTGCGAAGGAGCGCGGCGCCCTAGATTGGCAGAATGAAACAGCCTGTCTTCTTTCTCTCCCATGGCGGCGGCCCCTGGCCCTGGCTCGATGGTCCGTTCCGCGAAGGCTTTGCCTGGCTCGAAGCCTCGCTCAAGGCGCTACCCGCGCAGCTGCCAGAGCGCCCGCGCGCGGTGCTTGCCGTGTCGGGTCACTGGGAGGAGCCGGAGTTCACCGTATCGAGCGCTGCACAGCCCGGCATGGTCTATGACTATTACGGTTTTCCAGAGCACACTTACCACATCTCTTATCCCGCACCGGGTGATCCGGCGCTGGCGGCGCGCGTGTGCGAGCTGGCGGCGGCGGCCGGGATTATCGTCGGCGACGATACTGCGCGCGGGTTCGATCACGGCACGTTCTCGATGATGCAGCCGATCCGCCCCGAGGCGGACCTGCCGGTGGTCAGCCTCTCGATGAAAATCGGCTATGATCCTGCCGCGCATCTGGCACTGGGCCGCGCGCTGGCGCCGCTGCGCGAAGAGGGCGTAGTGATCATGGGCTCGGGTCTTTCCTACCACAACCTCAGGATGTTCGACGCGCGCGCCGCAGAGCCTTCGCGCCAGTTCGACGGCTGGCTGCGGCACAGCCTGATCGATCTGGAGCCGGAGGCCCGCGTCTCCGCCATGCTGCGCTGGGAGCAGGCGCCCTATGCGCGCGTAACTCACCCGCGCGAGGATCACCTGATCCCGCTGATGGTCGCGGTGGGCGCGGCGGGGAATGACCCCGCCGTGTGCGTCTATTCCGAGAGCGACTTGCGCGGCGGCATCACTGCCTCTTCCTATCGCTTCGGCGAGGACGTGACGCCGAGCGGCTTTGACAAGCTCGCCGCCTGAGGCCGCGCGCTAGGGATTGCACGCCTCGCAGTGCATCGGATCGGCGCTGATCGCCGATACGGGGCGCTCTTCGCTGTTGCCGCAGCCCTCGCAGGACCACACGTTCGCCCGGGTCAGCTGTGTCGGGCTCTTGCACCACGCACAGGGCAGGCCGGCGACACGGCTCGTGATCGCAAAGCCAGGCCGTGTGCAGGCCGGGCAGCGGCTGCGCGAACGGCGCACCAGATCGATCATGGCGCGCCGGATCGCGCGCATCCGCTTCGGATTGCGGTGCGCGCGCATGTCGGTCTCCACATGCGCCGCGCCGGTCAGCGCAATGGTCCGCGCGATCACTGCCGCAAGTTCGGCCTCGGTTTGGGCGGTCTTGAACAGGGCCAGCTGCGGTGCAGGCCGGCCATCGAGCACGCCCATCACGATCACGCCGTGCGCCGGAAAGCCTGCTTTCGCCGCAAAGGCGAGGCCCGCAGCGGGATCCGTCACCACGGCATGCGCGAAGTTCGTGTCCATCCCGGCGTACTGGCCAAGCAGCTCCAGCCCGGCCTCGCGGTCGATCAGCAGCACCAGCTCCCGGCCAAGCGCTGCGAACGGCAGCAGCGGGTGCGGACCGAAGCTGCCCTCGCTCGCGATTGCCACGCGCGCGTCCGGCATGAGTCTGAAGGCAGCAGCGATCTTCGCCCGCGCTGCATCGCGCGGGGCTCCAGTCCGCTCGATCTCGCGGCTGAAGGTGCCGAACAGGTCGGTATCGAGCCCCTCGGCGACGCGCAGATCGAGGCCCAGGAAACGCACGGCTAGGGGGGCAATTGCCCGCTCCTTGCCGTGCATCGTTGCCAGGACGGCCAGCGCGCCATTCCATGGCGGGAGTAAGCCCGCCATCGCTCAGATCGCCATTTCCGCCTGTGTCGCAGTCGGGAATGCTTCCAGCGTGGGCTCCCACTTCAGATCGCCGGCATAGCGCCAGGCGAGCTTGCCCTCGTCGTCGATCGCGAAGAGGTGCAGCCACTTGTTGTCGAACAGCGCGCGCACCCCGGCATGCTTTTCGAGCACCGTCGTCATCGCCTCGCGCGGGGCCTCGATGCAGACCGAAAGGCGTAGCGGCTCGTGCATCAGCTGGTGCCCGTCATGGACCGATTGCCACGGCAGCCCTGCGCGCAGCGGCCCGCCGTTGCCCTCGATCACGCCGATTCCGCCGACCACGTTATGGAGCAGCTTGTTGCCGCCGCCGAACAGCTGCGGCGCCACGCTCGAGCCGTAGTATTGCAGGCTGATCCAGCTCGCGACGACGACCGGCGCGGTCATGATCAGCTCGAGCACGCCAAAGCCCTCGTCCCGCCGCCAGATATAGTCGTGGAGGAAGGCGCGGCCTTCGAGGCTGCGGCCCGCGGTGCGCTGGCGCGGTGCAGCGATGAACGCCTTGCAGCCCGCCAGCGCCCATTCCGCCCGCGTCTCCGACCAGTCACGGCTGCGCTTGATCACGCTGGCGTCGTCCCCGGCGCGCGGCAGGCGCAGCGCGCGCTCGCTGCGGGTGAGCACGGCGGCGGCGGCCAGCCATTGCTCGGCCTGGGCGATGGCATCACGGTGGGCATCGATGGGCTGGTCTTCGGTGTAGAGCGTCACCGCATCGGTCGTCGTGTCATGCAGCGCTGCGATGAACAGCGTTCCCTGCGGAATGACGATACCCTTGTCGATCAGCCCGGTGCGCACTTCGGGATCATTGAGCAACCCGGCCAGCAGCCGCGCGTTGACCTCGCCCGAATAGCCGCCGCAGGCGCCGCAGTGGAGGCCGCTGGCATGCGGGTTGTTGACGACATTGGCGCCGTGGCCAGCGAGCAGCACCAGCGGTGCAAAATTCGTGGTGAGCGACATGGCACCGAGGATCGAGGCCGCCATGCCGACACGCGTCGCCGTATCGGGCGCGGGATCGGCAAAGGGCTTGGGATCGCGCGGGGGCTTGTTGGCCTTGAGGCCCAGCGCGTCCTTGACCAGCTTGCCGATATAGATCGGGCCTGCCGCCTCGACGAAGGCGAACGAGGAAACCGCAGCGAGCTTGAAGCGGCCCCAGGCGCGCGCCGCGCGCGCGGTGTGACGGGCATCGGTCGCGCCTTCACCGCCGGTGCGGCTGGTGAGCCCGGCGTTGAGCAGGACCGGCAGGCGGTGCTCATGAACATCCGAGGCATAGCGCTGGTGCGAGGCGGTGAGGCCGAAGAAGCCCGCAAAGCCCAGCGTCTGGATCCGCCGATCAAGCGATTCAAGCGCGCGGCGAAACACTTCGGAGCGCACGTCGATGCAGAAGGCAGCTTGCAGAACCGGGGTCTGGCGTTCGAAACCGCTGAGCGGCGCGCTCAGGGTTTCGGCCAGCGCGGACTGCCCGGCGCGCTCGGCGGCTTCCTGCAGGATTGCGTCGATGATCTGGTCGGCAGTGGGCTCGACCGGCTCCTCGTGCGCGGCGATGGTCGCAAGCCACGCCTGCCCGATCTCGCTGCCATAGCGGGTGAGCAGGGCCTGCTCCCACAGCAGGCGGATGGTGAGGAAATCGGTGATCGTCTCGTCGCTGCGCCCGGCCAGCTCGGCCTGCCACAGTTCATACCGCGCAACATGGGCCCAGCCGCCGAGCGTGACGAGCAGGCTGTGGAAGTAGGTCTCGAGCGCAGCGGACGGCAGCTGCATGGCGGCGACTGCGCTGGCCAGCGCCTCGGCCGCGCGTTCCGGCGCATCGGCAACAAAGCTGCCGAAACCGGTGAGGCCGGCGATCTCGGGCGTCAGATCGTGCGAGGCAACGGCCTGCCACACCGCGTAGGCGCCCTTGCCGCGCGGCGCGGCCCAGAGCGCCTGGCCCTGATCGAAGTAGCCGCCTGCCCAGGCGCCGAAACGTTCGGCGATCACGCCGGGCCAGTCGATGCCCGATGCCTTGGCGGCAAGGTCCGCGACTGTCGGGATCGCCTTCATCGGCGCCGGATCATGGGCAATCGCGGCCTGCAGCGCGGCGAGCGTCGCAGGCTTGCGGGGGTGGGGCGAAGCGCCGAGCGCGGCGGCAAGGTCGGCTTCGGTGATCGCCCGGCTCGCCAGCTTTTCGCGGTAGAACTGGCGCGGCATGGTGACGGGCGTGCCCGAAACGCGCGCCATGAGCGCGGCGGTCTCGGCAAGCGTGAGGCCGGTTTGGCCGAGGTAGGGGTTGACCGCGACGCTCGAGGCCAGCGGCCAGACCGGCGGGAGGGCCCGCGCCGCGCCATCGGCGGCAACCTTGAGCTGGGCGAGGGTCTGGCTGTTGTCGGTGGGGATCATGAGCATGGGAGTGATCCTTCGGGAAGAGGGGGCGTGGTGTCAGGCGGGCTTCTTGAGCGCCCAGCCGCCGAGCATCCGGTCGAACAGGGCATTGGCGTAGAGGCCGTTGGAGAGGTGGACGCGCAGGCCCGCCGCCGCCGGGTGGTAGGCCCAGAGCGGGAACATCGACTGCGCTACCGCGACCAGGCCGAAGCTCAGCACCGCCAGCACCATCAGCGTCCATTCGAGCGGACCCGGCGCCGGGGTGGCGGGCAGCGTGCCCGCCGTGAGCCAGAGCGCGAGGCCGTGCAGCGCGAAGTAACCGATCGAGGCGGCGACGGCGTAGACTGCCATCTTGCGGGTGAGGGCGCGCGGCGCGCTGTCCGCCAGGCCCTGGGCGAAGAGGTAGGCGACACCGAAGATCAGGATGGCACCGAGTGCGACCGCCTGCGGCGACCGGTGGTGGAAGCCCGGGATGGCATCGAAGGCGAAGGTCATCAGCGTGTAGATCGCCAGCGCTGCGACAAACGCCCGGCCGACTGCCGCAGGGCGCGGGATTGCCACCGGACCCGGCCGGCGCGCCGCCGCGATCTGCTCGACCGCACCGCCCGAGGCGAGGAAGGCATGCGCCTTGTAGACCGAGTGCAGCACGATGTGGAGCAGCGCGAGCGGGAACAGCGCAAGGCCGCACTGCATGATCATGAAGCCCATCTGACCGACGGTCGACCAGGCCAGAGAGGTCTTGATCGCCGGCTGGGTGAGCATGACAAGCCCGCCGAACAGCGCGGTGAAGCCGCCGACCATGACGAGGACCGCCAGCACGCCGGGAGCGAGCAGCATGACATCGGCAAAGCGGATGAGCAGGAAGCCGCCCGCGTTGATCACGCCGGCATGGAGCAGCGCGGAGACCGGGGTCGGCGCTTCCATCACTTCGGTCAGCCAGCCGTGGAGCGGGAACTGCGCGGACTTGAGCAGCGCGGCCATCGCGAGCAGACCGGCGGCGGCCATCGCGGCATAACCGCCCATGCCGGCATGGGCAGCGGCAAGGATCGCCGGCAGGTCGGTGGTCCCATAGGCCTTGGCCATCAGCAGCACGGCGCCGAGCAGGGCGGCGTCACCGGCGCGGGCGGTCACGAACTTCTTGCGCGCGGCGCGCTGCGCAGCGACCCGCTCGGGATAGAACAGCAGGAGCTTGTGGAGGGCGAGGCTGGTGGCGATCCAGGCACCGAGCAGCTGGACGAGCGAACCTGCCGTCACCAGCAGCATGACCATGGCGAGTGTCGTCGCCAGCCAGGCCATGAACACGCCGTGGCGCGTCTCGCCATCGAGGTAGACGCGGGCATAGCGCACCACGATCCAGCCGACGAAGCTGACGAGGAGCAGCATCGTCGCGCTGATGAGATCGAGCCGGGCCGCCAGCAGCGGCAGCGCCGGGCCTGCGGCGGCGAGCGTCAGCGTGGTTGCCCCGCCCATCGCGAGCGCGGCCATCGCGCCGCCGGCCAGGACGACCGCCAGCAGCGCGAGGCTCTCGATCAGCGCCAGCGGGCTGCGGCCGATCCGGCCGGGCTGGGCAAAACCAAGCGCGGCAGCGATCAGCAGCAGCGCGGGAGGGGCAAGGACCAGAAGCGAAAGGGGCATGATCGGGGCTCCGCTGGAGGGGCTCGGAAAGTTGGGTGTCTCTAGCGGAACCGCGGGTCAGCAAAAAATTCATTGTTTAGCCGTTATCGTTCGCTTTATGTGAACGATATGGCCGAGCTCAACTACAACCACCTCCGCTATTTCTGGGCCGTCGCGCAGGACGGCAACCTCTCGCGCACCGCCGAGCGGCTCAACGTCTCGCAGTCGGCACTCTCAGTGCAGATCCGCAAGCTGGAGGACCGCCTCGGCCACGCGTTGTTCGAGCGGCGCGGCCGCGCGCTGCACCTGACCGAGGCCGGCCGCATCACGCTCGATCATGCGGAGGCGATCTTCGCCACAGGCGAGGAACTGCTCGGCACGCTGAGGGAAACCGGCGCGGCCCGGCAGGCGGTGCGGATCGGCGCGCTTGCCACTTTGTCGCGCAATTTCCAGATCAGTTTTGTCGAGCCGCTGCTGCCGCGCACCGACATCGAAGTCGTGCTGCGTTCGGGCAGCCAGGCGGAACTTCTCACCGCCCTGCAGTCGCTTGCGCTCGATGTCGTGCTGACGGATCAGGCGCCCGCCAGCGATGCGCTCACCCCGTTTATCGTGCACCGCCTGTCCGAACAGCCGGTCAGCCTGATCGGAGCCCCGGCCCTGCTGGGTGAGACGCGCGCAGTTGGCGAACTGCTCCGCTCGCACCCCGTTGTGCTCCCGGCATCAGGCAGCGGCATGCGCATTGGTTTCGATGGACTGGTGGATCGGATGGGTCTTCGGCCCCAGATCGCGGCCGAAGTGGACGATATGGCAATGATGCGCCTGATCGTGCGTGAAGGCCACGCGCTAGGCGTGCTCCCTGCGATTGCGGTGCGCGATGAACTCGCCGACGGCACGCTGGCAGAGGCTGAGGCATTGCCCGGGATTGTCGAGACGTTCCTTGCGGTCACCACCCAGCGCCGGTTTCCCAATCCGGTTGTCCGCGATCTGATTGATCGGTCGATGCGTGACCGCGTCGATCAGGTGTGAACAGTAGGTCCTGACCTTCGGCTATT
Source organism: Novosphingobium sp. (assembly GCF_027489515.1). GTDB lineage: Bacteria > Pseudomonadota > Alphaproteobacteria > Sphingomonadales > Sphingomonadaceae > Novosphingobium. The sequence goes on from NZ_JAIXZS010000027.1 coordinate 27,877, forward strand.
CCCACTCGATCGTGCCGGGCGGCTTCGAGGTGTAGTCGTAGACCACGCGGTTGATGCCTTTGACCTCGTTGACGATGCGTGTCGCCACGCGGCTGAGGAAATGGGCGTCGAAAGGATAGATATCGGCGGTCATGCCGTCGGTCGAGGTGACGGCACGCAGCGCGCAGACGGCGTCGTAGGTGCGGAAATCGCCCATCACGCCCACGGTGCGCACCGGCAGCAGCACCGCGAAGGCCTGCCAGATCGCATCATAGAGCCCGGCATTGCGGATCTCCTCGAGGTAGATCGCATCGGCCTTGCGCAGGATGTCGCACTTCTCGCGCGTCACTTCGCCGGGGATGCGGATGGCAAGGCCAGGGCCGGGGAAGGGGTGGCGGCCGACGAAGACGTCGGGCAGCCCCAGTTCGCGGCCCAATGCGCGGACTTCGTCCTTGAACAGCTCCCGCAGCGGCTCGACGAGCTTCATGTTCATCCGCTCGGGCAGGCCGCCGACGTTGTGATGGCTCTTGATCGTCACCGAAGGACCGCCGGTGAACGAGACGCTTTCGATCACGTCAGGGTAAAGCGTGCCCTGCGCGAGGAAATCTGCACCGCCGACTTGCTTGGCCTCGGCCTCGAACACGTCGATGAAGGTCTTGCCGATGAACTTGCGCTTGGCCTCCGGGTCGGTCACCCCGGCCAGACCGCCCAGGAACAGCGCCGAAACGTCCTTGTGCACAAGCGGGATGTTGTAGTGCCCGCGGAACAGGCTGACGACCTGCTCGGCCTCGCCCATGCGCATCAGGCCGTGATCGACGAAGACGCAGGTGAGCTGATCGCCGATCGCCTCGTGGATCAGCACCGCGGCCACCGCCGAATCGACACCGCCCGAAAGCCCGCAGATCACCCGGCTGTCGCCCACCTGTTCACGGATTTCGGCGATCTTGGTCTTGCGGAACTCCGCCATTGTCCAGTCGCCGGTGCAGCCGCAGACATGGCGCACGAAATTGGCGATGAGCTTGCCGCCATCGGGGGTGTGGACCACCTCGGGATGGAACTGGGTCCCGTAGTACTTCTTCTCCTCGTTCGCGATGACGGCGAAAGGCGCGCCATCGGAGACCGCGACGATGCGGAAGCCCGGTGCGAACTGGGTCACCTTGTCGCCATGGCTCATCCACACCTGATGCCGCTCGCCCGGTGCCCAGAGGCCGTCGAACAGGGCGCAAGGCTCTGTCACGGTAAGGAAGGCGCGGCCGAACTCGCCGGAATCACCGGGCAGAACCTCGCCGCCAAGCTGCTGGCTCATCACCTGCTGGCCATAGCAGATGCCCAGGATCGGCAGGCCGCTCTCGAACAGCACCTGCGGCGCGCGGGGGCTGCCTTCGGCGGGCACGCTTGCCGGGGAACCCGACAGGATGATGCCCTTGGGCTTCATCCGGTGGAAGGCGGCCTCGGCCTGGGTGAAGGGGGCGATTTCGGAGTAGACCCCCGCTTCGCGCACGCGGCGGGCGATCAACTGGGTGACCTGACTGCCGAAGTCGACGATGAGGATCGATTCTGAAGGCTGAATGCTCATGGCAGGCGGATAATGATCTCGGTATCCGCTGTCCAGCGAGCCGCGAAAAAAGCGTAATGTGGCGATTGCGCAACATGCATCTGGTTTATAAAATGTTTTTTCTTTGAAACATTCGTGCTTCACCAAAGGGCATACCGCCAAAAAATCCTGATTTTTCAGCAAACAAGTCTTGATAAAGTACTGATTGCAAGGAATGCAACCGTGGTTGCCTTGTTCGCACTTGCAGCAGGGCAGGGAAGGCCTATTTGCGCCCTCGTTCCGAACGCTCCTGCGCAATCCACCACCCTGCCGGCGCGACGTGAACGGGAGAGGTCCCCTGAATGAGCCCAAAACAGGAGGACACTATGCGTAACTACACTTCGGCGATCCTTTCGCTGGTTCTGGCTGCTGGCATCAGCAGCATGTTCTTCGGCGCCACGCTCGTCTGAGCCTGTCCCGGTGAACGGCAACCCGCAGCGCGGGCTTCCCAAACGAAGCGGCTGCCTTACCCTTTAAGGCAGCCGTTTTTGTTTTCCGGCCAAATGGCTATGGACGGTGTCCATGGAGTTGCCGCCCGTCACCCCCCCAATCGTCACCCGCCCAATCGTCACCCGCTTTGCCCCGAGCCCCAACGGCCCGCTGCATCTGGGGCACGCTTACGCCGCAATCGTCGCGCATGATCGCGCCCTTCAGGATGGCGGCCGCTTCCTCCTGCGCATCGAGGATATCGACGGCGCGCGCAGCCAGCCCGAGCTGGCGGACGAATTCCGCGCCGACCTCGCATGGCTGGGCCTTGCGTTCGAGGAAGTGCCGGCACAATCCACCCGCATCGAGCGCTACCGCGAGGCTGCCAACAACCTGCGCGCGATGGGGCTGCTCTATCCCTGCCGCTGCACCCGCGCCGAAGTCGCCGCCGCAGCCACGCTGCAAGGGCCTGACGGGCCGATCTATCCCGGCACCTGCCTGCGCAATCCGCCGCTATCCGCCCCCGATCCGGTCTGGCGCCTCGATGTCGAGCAGGCCTCGGAACTGGCCGGCCCGCTCACCTGGTTCGATGAACGCCGCGGTCCGCAGAGCGCCCGGCCGGCGATGCTCGGCGATGTCGTGATCTGGCGCCGCGATGCACCCGCAAGCTATCATCTCGCCGCCACGCTCGATGATGCCGAGGACGGCGTCACTGTCGTCACGCGCGGCGCTGATCTGTTTGCCGCCACGCATATCCACCGCCTGTTGCAGGTCCTGCTCGGCCTGCCCGAGCCGCGCTGGCATCATCACCCCCTGCTCGTGGGTCCGGATGGCCGCAAGCTCGCCAAGCGCCGCAATGCACCTTCGCTCGCCGATCGCCGCCGCGCCGGCGAGGACGGCCGCGCACTGGCCGAGGCGCTGCGTTCTGCCCAGAGTGACACTGGCCGCTTTGACAGTGGTATTTCATTCCATGACGGCCTAGACCTAACACCATGACGATGCTTCTTGTTCCCGTGATCCTCGTGCTGATGGCACTGACGGTCTGGTCGCTCATCCGCGGCATTGGCGCCTTTCTCAGCAGCACCAAGGCTGATCTGGAAGGCGACGGCACGCGCGCAACCGAAATGCAGCTGCTGCAGAACAAGATGATGTTCAACCGCATCAAGTATCAGGGCCTCGCCGTGGCCGTGGTCGCGGTGCTGCTGCTGCTGACCCACGGCGGCCGCTGAACCTTAAGACGTGGTCAAGCTCAACAAGATCTACACGCGCACCGGCGATCAGGGCACGACCGGCCTTGTCGATGGCTCGCGCCGCGCCAAGCATGATCTCAGGATGGAAGCGATCGGCGAGGTCGACGAGCTAAACAGCGTGGTCGGTTTTGCCGCGCTCGCGCTCGAAGCCGATCGCGCCGCCCCGCTGCACCGGATCCAGAACGACTTGTTCGATCTCGGCGCCGATCTCGCGACGCCGCTGGGTGATGTGGGCGGGGCCGATTTCACGCCGTCCGAAATGGTCCTGCGGGTCGTGCCCGCGCAGCCCGCTCGGCTCGAGGCGGAGATCGATGCGCTCAACGCCGCGCTCCCGCCGCTGACCAGCTTCATCCTTCCCGGCGGGAGCGAAGGCGCTGCGCGTGTCCACCTCGCCCGCGCCATCACCCGCCGCGCCGAACGCGCGGCCACCGCGCTTGCGGCGAGCGAACCGGTCAACCCTGCAGCGCTCGCCTATCTCAACCGACTGTCGGACTACTTCTTCGTCCTCGCCCGCGCCATAAATGCCGGCAAGGATCCGCTCTGGGTTCCCGGCGGCTCGCGCTGACCCCACTCCCAAATCTGCGGCTTCCCACGCGCGCCAAACCTCACTAGGCAGCGCGCAAACGTGCAATCACGCGGGGTTCAAGTCATGCAGACAATCGCAGTCATCGGGGCCGGACAGATGGGTTCGGGCATCGCGCAGGTCGCGGCCGCATCGGGCAAGTCGGTGCTGCTTTCGGATATCTCGCTGGCCGTGGCCGAAGCCGCGCGCGCGAAGATCGAAAAGGGGCTGATGAAGCTGGCCGAACGCGGCAAGATTCCCGCCGAGGACGCCGTCGCTACCGTCTCCCGCATCACCCCCGTTGGTGATTATGCCCGCCTTGGCGAGGCTGACCTCGTGATCGAGGCCGCCACCGAGCGCGAGGATATCAAGCACAAGATCTTCGAGGCCGCCGGCAAGCACCTCGCGCCCACCGCGATCATGGCGACGAACACCTCGTCGATCCCGATCACCCGCATGGCGGTTTCCTCGCCTGATGCGCAGCGCTTCATCGGCATCCACTTCTTCAATCCGGTGCCGCTGATGAAGCTGGTCGAGGTGATTCCCGGCCTTGCTACCTCGGTCGCCACGATCGAGGCAGTGCGCGGCTTCGTCGCCGACATCGGCAAGGAAATCGTGCTTTCGCAGGATGAGCCAGGCTTCATCGTCAACCGCATCTTCGTGCCCTTCATCAACGAAGCGGCCTTCGTGCTCGGCTCGGGCACCGGCTCGATCCAGGATATCGACAAGGGCGTGAAGCTCGGGCTCAACCATCCGATGGGCCCGCTTGAACTCGCGGATTTCATCGGGCTCGATACCCTGCTCGAGATCATGAAGATCTACCTCGCCTCCACGGGCGACCCGAAGTACCGCCCCGCGCCGCTGCTGCAGAAGTATGTCGAGGCGGGCTGGCTCGGCCGCAAATCGGGCCGCGGCTTCTACGACTACAGCGGCGAGGTTCCCGTCCCGACGCGATAGGCTATTGGCCGTCCCGAGCGTCCGCCTCGTCTTCGACCTCGTCCTCGGGCGCGTTGGGCGCCGTGTTGCTCACTGCGGCGTTGCGGTGCGGGGATGGGCCATCGTGCACCTGCTCCGGGCTGGATGGATCGAAGCCTCCACCCTCGTCGATCCGGCGTTTGTCGTCTTCAGCCCAAGACTGGAATTCGGTCTCGCGGGCTTCCTCGCTCGCGTGCGCATTCGGCCCGGTCTGGCTCCACCAGGCGCCCGCGCCGGTGGTGGTGAAAGCGATCGCGCTCACGGCCATTAACAGCGCCCACGCGAAGGCATACCAGCGGCTGCGGAAGAGCAGTTCGTACACGGTCGGAGTCCGATCGATTGCGCTTTCGGCAGTGTGCGGTCGGCGTGGTTAAGAAACGGCAAAGCGGACCAAATCGGATTAAAGTCGTCTAAGAAATCATCCTAAGTTATTGTGCTGTAAGTATTTTGTGGATTAGAACAAAGCATGAAAATCCGCCATCCCGGCGCGATGATCAAGCATCTCTCCGTCCGCTTCCTCGTCTCGCTCGGCGCGATGGCAGGGTTTTCCCTCGTAACCCCGCAGTCGAACGCGGCAGGTGCAGCTTCCGGCGATCGGGAAGCCGCCGCATTCACCCGGTGCGAGGGGCGGGAGCGCGTCACCTGCATCGTTGATGGCGATACGTTCTGGTATCGAGGCCTCAAGATCCGCATCGCCGATATCAACGCGCCCGAACTCGGCCATCCCTCCTGCGCCTACGAGGCGCGGCTGGCCGAAAGCGCGACCCGGCGGCTGACCGATCTGCTCAATGCCGGTCCCTTCACATTGGCTGTCGAAGGGCGCGAGACTGACCGCTATGGCCGCGCGCTGCGCGTGGTCCTGCGCGGCGGGCGCAGCCTTGGCGAAGTGCTCGAACGCGAAGGCCTTGCCGAACACTGGCAAGGCCGGCGCGGTGACTGGTGCGCCGGTTGATCGGGTCTACGCTGCCCGAAGGCCGCTTACACCCATGGCGCCGCGGTCCTGCGCCGAGAGCCCGTCGAACATCGCATCGATGATCCGCGCCAGCTTCTCTTCGCTCAGCCTGTCCATCAGCATGCCCATCACGCCGATGTTGCAATAGGGCGAGACCATCTGGTTGATCAGGCTCAGCGTCATGTCGATCTCGAGCCCGGGGAAGAAGCCTTCGCCCATCGCCTCGGCAATGATCATGCTGAGGTAGTGATCGGCAAGGTCGACGTAGCTGCGCACCTGCTCGAAGTATTCGTTGCCGAGTTCGACATACATCTCGTGCGCCACGGGATCGGCACGGTAGGCATCGCGCATCATCACGAAGCGGCGCGCGAAGAACTCGTACATCTTGCGGCGGGGCGGCAGCTCGCTGGCGACCACTTCCTCCATGATCGCAACCTTGGGGCGGAACCAGTACTCGGCCACCGCTTCGAGCAGCGCCTCCCGGCTCTCGAAATAGCGCAGCACCTGCGCCGGAGAGATCCCCGCACGCGCCGCCACTTCCTGCATCGTCAGCGCCTGTCCGCCGCGTTCTTCGATCAGTTCACACGCCAATGCGACGAGGCGCTCCTGACCGGCTTCGATATCGGACTGCGCGCGTGGCATGTTATGATCCTGTCGCCGGGGAGGCCTATAGGTCTTTTTAGGCATTGCCGGCTCCGGTTTCAATTCCGCTTCAGGTAATTGATCGAGCACGGATCGGCGCAGGTTCGAGCAAGGAAGACCAGGATATGACCATGATGGGCAACGCCGGCCGTCACAGTGCGATTGCTGCAGTGCTAGCGCTGGCGACGCTGCTGTCTGCCTGCGCTGCACCGCGCGGGGCGGCAGGTGTGGCTTCGGCCCCGCCGCCAGCGGCGCCGGTCGAAGTCGCCATTCTCGCCTTCAACGATTTTCACGGGAACCTTGAACCCCCGCGCCAGAGCGTCGTCACGCCCGATGGACAGGGCGGCACTGCGCAGGTCCCCGCCGGCGGCGCGGCGTGGCTGGCAAGCGCCCTCGATGCGCTACGCGCGCGCCATCCCAACTCGATGACCGTCGCGGCGGGCGATCTGATCAGCGCTTCGCCGCTCGCCTCATCGCTGTTTCTCGATGAACCCTCGGTCGAAGTGCTGAGCCGCCTCGGTCTCGATTACGCGGCAGTAGGCAACCACGAGTTCGATCGCGGCACGAAGGAACTGCTGCGCATGCAGGCGGGCGGCTGCGAAAAGCTCACCGCGCGCGAACCGTGCCAGCTCGAACGCTTTGCCGGCGCGCGGTTCCGCTATCTTGCTGCCAGCACGCTCGCCGCGGGTGGCACGCCGCTCTTTCCGGCGAGTGCGATCCGCACCTTCGGCAGCGGCGCGGGGCAGGTGAAAGTCGGCGTGATCGGCCTCACGCTGAGGGGCACGCCATCCCTCGTCAATCCCTCGGGCATTGCCGATCTCACCTTCGCCGACGAGGCGGACACCATCAACGCCGAGGTTCCGAAGCTCAAGGCTGAGGGCGCCGATGCCGTGGTCGTGCTGATCCACCAGGGCGGGAAGGCATCGGGCACGCCTGATCCCAATGGCTGCGCGGGCTTTGATGGCGAGATCCTGCCGATCCTGCAGCGCCTTTCGGGCGCCGTCGATGTCGTCGTCTCGGGCCACACGCATGCCGATTACATCTGCGATCTGCCGACCAGCGATCCGGCACGGCGGGTTCTGCTCACCAGCGCGGGTCTCTATGGCAAGGAACTGACCGAGATCACGCTCACTATCGATCCCGGGCAGCACCGCGTCACCGCCCGCAGCGCGCGCAACCTTATTGTGCAATCGCAGCCGTTCACTTCGGCCAAGGGCCCGGTCGCGCTTTCGCCGCTGGTCCCCGCCTATGCGCCGCGCGCCGATATCGCCGCCTATATCCAGCGCTACGTCGATGCCTCGAAGGCCTTCGCGACCCGGCCGGTGGGCAAGCTGTCGGGTTCTGCGGGGAAGGCCGAGGGCGCCGCTGGCGGCCCACTCGGCAACCTCATCGCCGATGCGCAGCTCGCCGCCACCCGCTCCGCAGGCGCGCAGATCGCGCTGATGAACCCCTTTGGTATCCGCGCGGCCATCGTCCCTGCCGCCGATGGCACGGTCACCTTCGGCGATATCTACCTGGCCCAGCCCTTCGGCAGCGCCCTCATCACCGAATCGCTCACGGGTGCTCAGATCAAGGCCGTGCTCGAACAGGGCTTCGATGACATCGGGCCAGATCAGGCGCTCGCCCCCTCGAAGGGCTTTGCCTACCGCATCGACCGCCGCGCACCGCTTGGCAGCCGGATCACCGCAATCACGCTGGGCGGCAAGCCACTCGATCCCGCCGCGCAGTACCGGGTGACCATGAACGGCTTCCTCGCGCTCGGCGGCGACGGCTTCACCGTGTTCAAGGCGGGCCGCGATGCGGTGACCGGGCCGACCGATATCGAGGCGCTGGAAGCACTCTTCCGCAGCGCCCCCCGGCTCGATGTACCGGTGGAGGAACGCGTCACTGCCGGCTGAGGCTCAGCCGAACAGCCAGCGCCCCAACAGGCGGTGAAACGGAAAGGTCAGCGCGCCTGCCGTCAGCAGCCCGCCGATGACCAGCCCGCGCACCGTGCGGCGATGGGCGGCGTGATCATGCGCGCGGGCGGTGAGTACAAGGCGCGGGGTCTGCACCGCCACGAAGGCGGAGAGCAGGTGGATCACGCTGAAATGTCCATGATTGGTCTCGAGGATCCAGAAGCTGTCGAGCGCCGACACGAACATCGCACCTGCCCAGATCGTGCCCAACCGCCGGTGCAGCCGCGTACCCCGCTTCTGCCACAGGATCACCGGGGTCAGCGTCAGCGCGAAGATCACCGTCAGCAGATGCAGCCAGACCGCCGGCGGCACTGTGCTCCAACCGGATCGGCCACGCACGATGGCAACCAGCGCGGCAGCGAGCAGGGCCAGCGCGGCCCAGCCCAGCGCGCGCTCCAGCCGGTCGGGGGTAATCGGCTGCGCGTGCTTCAGCGTTTCGGCGGCCATGGAATGAACCCGGACGTGCGCCGCACATAGTCGGCATATTCGGGGCGACGCAGGACAAGACCCTTTTCGAGCAGCGGCTTGCCCGACCAGCGGGTGAGTGTGAACGTGAGGAACACCGGCCCCGCCAGCGAAGCGAGCGCAACCGGCAAGCCGGCCTCGCTGGCCGCCAGCCAGATCCCCCACCACACGCAGGCATCGCCGAAGTAGTTGGGATGGCGGGTGTAGCGCCACAGCCCGGTATCGAGCACTTTGCCCTTGCTCGCAGGATCGGCGCGGAAGCGCGTGAGCTGCGCATCGCCGATCGTTTCAAAGCCGAACCCGATCAGCCACAATGCGCCGCCCGCCATGGCCAGCGGGCCGATGCCTTCGCTGCCGGCCGCCAGTACGCCGAGCTGCGCGGGCAAGCACGTCACGTAGAGCAGCACGGCCTGCACGGCGAAGACTTGCGCTGCCGCCCGGCCATATGTCCCGGCTTTGCGCGCCTTGCCCAGCATCCGGGCATAGCGCACGTCCTCGCCATGCGCGCGCCATCGGGTGTAGAGGTGCCAGCCCAGTCGCGCACCCCAGATCAGCGCCATTGCTGCGATCAGGCTCGCGCGCGGACCCTTTTCCGGCGCCTGCGCCCAGGCCGAAACCGCCAGCACCGCCATCGCCGCGCCCCACACCGCGTCAATAAAGCTGACATCGCCGATCTTCGCTGCGGTGCGCGCCAGCAGAGCCATCAGCACGGCGAGCGCGATGGCATTGACGATAAGTCCTTCAAGCATTGAACATCCCTGCAAAGTCCTTGATTCCGCGCTCCGGATGCTTCGGCGTCACGCTCCTGTAAATCTCCGCCACCTGCTGCATGTCCGCCTTGTAGTCGCCGGTCGGCATGATCGCGGGGCCAAGCCCGCCGACCTTGCGGCCATAGTCCATCAGCCCGACGACCATCGGCACGCCCGCGCCCAGCGCGATATGATAGAAGCCCGTGCGCCATTGCTGCACCGCGCTTCTCGTGCCCTCGGGCGCGATCGTCAGCGCAAAGCGGTCACGCCGCCCGAACTCGGCGATCATCGCATCGACGACGTTGTGCCGCGCCGAACGGTCGATCGAGATGCCGCCCATGTCGCGCATGAAGCCGCCCAGCGGCCAGCGGAACAGGCTGTCCTTGGCCATGAAACGCGCATCGAGCCCCAGCTCGTTCACAAGGCCGAGGAAGTAGACGAAATCCCAGTTCGAGGTGTGCGGTGCGGCGATGATCACATAGCGCTCGCCCGGCGGCGGTGTGCCCACGGCCTTCCAGCCCTGCATCCGGTAAAAGCCGAGCAGCGCGCGCTTCACCACGCGCGAGGACAGACTTGCCCGCCTGTCCTCAAGCTCCCGCGCAAACGTTCCTGCGTCCATCCGCCACTCTCCCCCGCGGTCATTTCTAGCGAGGCGGAGCGAGCTTGTCGAAGGGGAACCAGCGTCGACGGGACTACCCTTTTAGCCTGCCTTGACGATAATAAGCATGGCTATTATGTGCGTGCCTATGCAGAACAATATCGCTTTCCTGACCTCGGATGTGAGCCGCCTGCTGCGCAAGCGCTTCGATGTGGTCAGCCGCCGCTTTGGCGTCACCGGCCCGCAGTGGCGCATGCTCGCAGCGCTGCGCCGCACCCCTGGCATCAATCAGGGCGCATTGGCGCAGTGGCTCGAAGTCGAAGCGATCACTGCCGGCCGCATGATCGACCGGCTGGAGAAGTCCGGCATGGTCGAGCGCCGCGCCGATCCCAATGACCGCCGCGCCTGGCGCCTGTTCCTCACCGATGCCGCCACGCCGCTGCTCGATGAACTGTTCATCTGCGCCACCGATGTGTTCGAGGAAGCGCAGCAAGGCTTCACGCCCGCCGAGCGCGATCTGCTGCTGGTGCTGCTCGAACGCGTGCGCGCCAACCTTCTTGAGGAGCCGCCCGCCGACAAGGCCCTTGCGGAAGGAGCGCTGGCTCATGGCTGAAGCCGATCCTTTCAAGCCAAGCGCAGCGGACAGCGCCGATGGCGAGCGCCGCAAGGCCACGCGGGCCAAGCGGATGCGCCTTGTCGCCATGCTGCTGGTCCCCGCGCTGGTCGTCGGAGGGGCGCTCGTCTGGTGGTTCGGCAATCCGGGCGACGTGTCGACCGACAACGCCTATGTGAAGCAGGACATTGTCTCGATCGCGGGCGAAGTGAACGGCCTCGTCGTTGCCGTGAACGTGCGCGAGAACCAGCAGGTCAAGGCGGGTGACGTGCTGTTCCGGATCGATCCCACCAGCTACGAAGTCGCGATCCGCCAGGCCGATGCGCAGATTGCCAGCGCGCAGGCGAACATCACCGCGCTTTCTGCGGATGTCGGGGCCAATGCTGCCAATATTGCTGGTGCGCGCGATGATCTCGCGCTCGCGGAGGCGCAGTATGCGCGCGAGAAGGCGCTGCTCGATCGCGGCTTCAACACTCGCGCCCGGATGGACGAGGCGCAGCATGCTGTCGCCGCCGCGCGGGACCGGCTGGCCTCGGTTGCCGCCGAAGTCGAAAAGGCCCGCGCGCAGCTGGCCAATGGCGCGCAGGTGCCTGGTCTCAATCCGCGCGTCGCCTCAGCCGAGGCCACCCGCGCGAAGGCTGCGCTCGATCTTGCGCGCACCGTGGTCCGCGCGCCGGTTTCGGGGCGCGTCACGCAAGTGAACCGTCTGCAGATCGGCCAGATGGTGTTCACCGGCGTGCCGATGCTTTCGATCGTGCGCGAAGGCGGGGCGCGGGTCGAGGCCAACTTCAAGGAAACCGATCTGGCCCGCATGCGCGCCGGCCAGCCCGCAGAGGTGCGGCTCGATGCCTACCCCGGTCTCAAGCTCAAGGGCCATGTCGATAGCATCGGTGCGGGTACCGGCTCCGAATTCTCGGTGCTGCCCGCGCAGAACGCGACCGGCAACTGGGTGAAGGTGACCCAGCGCGTACCGGTGCGCATCGCCATCGACTCGTCCAGCGGAGACCGCCCGCTGATCGCTGGCCTCAGCGCGAACGTGACGGTCCATGTCGGCAGCAAGTAATCCGCAGCAGCCTGCCTGGCTGGTGAAACACCGCCCGTTGCTGTTCACCGCAGTGATGGCGGCGATGGTGATGCAGGTCCTCGATACCACGATTGCCAACGTCGCGCTGCCGCACATGGAAGCCTCGCTTTCGGCCACGCAGGAAACGATCAGCTGGGTGCTGACAAGCTATGTGCTTGCCTCCGCGGTGGCGTTGCCACTGGGCGGCTGGCTGGTCGACCGGTTCGGCATCCGCGTGGTGTTCACGCTTTCGGTGGTGGCTTTCACCGCCGCCTCCATCCTCTGCGGTCTTGCCCAGAACCTCGGGCAGATGGTGGCGTTCCGCGTGATTCAAGGGATCGGCGGCGCATTCCTCTCTCCCTTTGCGCAGACCGTGATGCTCAATTCGAGCACCACGGAGGAGCGCCCCAAGATGATGGCGCTGTTCACGCAAGGCGTGATGCTCGGCCCCATCGCCGGGCCGCTGCTTGGCGGCTACATCACCGAAAGCTATTCGTGGCGCTGGGTGTTCTTCATCAACGTGCCGATCGGCATCGCCGCGGGCCTCGTGCTGTGGTGGCTGCTGCCGCGCCAGAACGCGCTCCGCCGCCCGATCGACCTGACCGGCTGGCTGCTGGTCGCCCTCGCGCTCGCCTCGTTCCAGCTCATGCTCGATCGCGGTCCTTCGCAGGATTGGTTCAGCAGCGCCGAAGTGGTGACCTATGCCGTGATCTGGGCCTGCAGCGCATGGATGGCGGTGGTTCACCTCGTCACTGCCGATAAGCCGCTGTTCCCGGGCCGCATGTTCGCCGATGCCAATTTCGTCGCCAGCCTCATCTTCATGTTCCTGATCGGCTGCGTGATGATGGCGGTGCTCGCGCTTCTGCCGGGGTTGCTCCAGGGCATCTACGGCTACCCGGCGGTGGATGCCGGCTGGCTGCTTGCCCCGCGCGGGCTGGGCCTTCTGGCGACGATCACCCTGCTCGGTCGCTGGATCACGAAGATGGACCCGCGCATCGCGCTCACCATCGGCATGGGGCTTTCGGGCTGGTCGCTGTGGCTGATGGCGGGATGGTCGCCCGATATGCCGATGACCCCGATTTTCGTCACCGGCCTCATTCAGGGCGTGGGCATCAGTTTCACGATCATGCCGATCAACCTGATCGCCTTCGCCACGCTGCCGCCCGAATTGCGCACCGATGCGGCGGGGCTCAACAACCTGATGCGCTCGATCGGCGCTTCGATCGGCATCGCGGTCTGCACCTTCATGCTCGCGCGCAACATCCAGGTGAACCATGCCGAAATGGGCGCGCAGATTACGCGGATGAGCGTGCCGTTCGATCTCGACCGCATTACGGCTTATGGCGGCGTCTCCGAAGCCGGGATGCGAGTGGTCGATGGCATGGTCAACAAGCAGGCGGCGATGATCGGCTACCTCAACGATTTCTACATGATGGGCCTGCTGTGCTGGGCTTCGATCCCGGTGCTGTTCTTTGTGAAGGCAGGGAAGCCGGCCATGGGCGGCCCGCCGATGCAGGCTGCGGCGGCGGATCACTGAAGAAAATCTTGGGCCTGCCCCATTATTCGGGAGGTTGCCGGTCCCGGTCCCGAGGTCTAACCGCCGTGCCTGTCAAGCGAGGACGCTCTACCCATGGCGCTGATTTCCAATCCGAAGCTCGCATGGATCCTGCGCTGCGGCTGGCAAGGCAAGTGCCCGCGCTGCGGCGAGGGGCACATGTTCGCCGGCTGGCTCAAGCTTGCCAAGACCTGCGATCATTGCGGCCTCGATTTCAGCTATGCGCAGACCGATGATGGCCCGGCCTTCTTCGCGCTGTGCATCACCGCGTTCCCGCTCGTCTTCCTGGTGGTCTATGTGCAGGTCAGGTTCGATCCGCCGTGGTGGGTCCACGTGTTTACGTCGATGCCGATCCTCGTGCTCGGCTGCGTTGCCACGCTGCGCCCCTTCAAGGGCTGGCTCGCCGCCTCGCAATACGTGAACAAGGCGGTGGAGGCGGGAACCGAGGGCCTGTGGGCCGAACTCAACGCACGCGAGCAGGCGGACGAGAAGCCCTAAGCCTTGCGGTAGTCCGCGATGATGGAGCCGCAGGAGAGCAGTTCTTCCTCGTGGCTCACCTCGCGCCAGGTTTCCGCCAGCGCTGCCGTTTCCCATTCCTGCATCGCGGGATGCGCGATCGCCTGGTCCACCCAGGCCTGTCCTTTGCCGACGTCGAGCCCATACGTCCGCACACGGTACGCAACCGGTGCGTAGAAGGCGTCGAGCACGGTGAAGGCATCGCCCGCCAGCCACGGCCCGCCGAACCGCGCGAGCCCCTCCTCGAAGATCTCGCGAATGCGCGCCACATCGCGGACCAGCGCCTCGCGCATCGGCCGCGGCTGGACCCGCACGCCGACATTCATCGTGCAATCACCCCGCAGCGCCGAAAAGCCGCCGTGCATCTCGGTGACAGCGCATTGCGCAAAGGCGCGCGCGGCGGGACCCTCTGGCCACACGCCTTCGTGCCGGTCGGAGAGATAGAGCACGATCCCGAGCGAATCCCACACGGTGGTTTCCCCGTCGATCAGCACCGGCACCTGGCCCGTGGGCGAGAAGCTGCGGAACTCGTCGTAGTTCGAAGGCTTGGTGAAGGGCTCAAACCGGTCGATGAAGGGAATGCCAAGCGCCTTCATCAACACCCACGGGCGCAGCGACCAGCTCGAATAGTTCCGGTTCGCGGTAATGAGCGTATAGGCCACGGCCTTACTCGACGTAGTGGGCCGTGGTCTTGGCGCGGAGGTCTTCGGCGCTCACGCCTGGGGCGAGCTCGATCAGCCTGAACGGCGAGGCATGGTCCGGCCGTGCGAACACGGCGAGATCGGTAATCACCATGTCGACCACGTTACGGCCGGTGAGCGGCAAGGTGCAGGCGGGGATGAACTTGGGGCTGCCGTCCTTGGCGCAGTGCTCCATCACCACGATGATCTTCTTGACGCCGGCGACGAGGTCCATCGCGCCGCCCATGCCCTTGATCATCTTGCCGGGCACCATCCAGTTGGCAATGTCGCCGTTCTCGGCCACTTCCATCGCGCCGAGCACGGTGAGATCGATGTGCCCGCCGCGGATCATGGCAAAGCTCTGCGCGCTGTCGAAATAGGCGGACTGCGGCAGTTCGCTGATCGTCTGCTTGCCGGCATTGATGAGGTCGGCGTCTTCCTCGCCCGCGAGCGGGAAGGGCCCGATGCCGAGCATGCCGTTCTCGCTCTGCAGCGTCACGGTCATGCCTTCCGGAATGTGGTTCGCCACCAGCGTCGGGATGCCGATGCCAAGGTTCACATAGAAGCCGTCCTGAAGCTCGCGCGCGGCGCGGGCGGCCATCTGGTCGCGGGTCCAGCCCGCCGTCAGTCCATCATGCTTGGTCATCAGCCGACATCCGTGTTGCGAACCGTGCGGAACTCGATCTTCTTGTCGTAGGGCGAACCGACGATGATCCGCTGGACGTAGACGCCCGGCAGGTGGATCGCATCGGGATCAAGGCTGCCGGTGGGGACGATCTCTTCCACCTCGACCACGCAGACCTTGCCGCAAGTGGCCGCTGGCACGTTGAAATTGCGCGCCGTCTTGCGGAACACGACGTTGCCCGTCTCGTCGGCCTTCCACGCCTTGACCAGCGCCAGATCGGCGAAGATGCCTTCTTCGAGGATGTAGTCCTGCCCGCGGAAGGACTTCACTTCCTTGCCCTCGGCCACCAGCGTGCCGACGCCGGTCTTGGTGTAGAAACCGGGAATGCCTGCGCCGCCCGCGCGCATCCGCTCGGCCAGCGTGCCTTGGGGGCAGAATTCCACCTCGAGCTCGCCGGCAAGGTACTGGCGCTCGAACTCCTTGTTCTCGCCCACGTAGCTCGCGATCATCTTCTTCACCTGCCGTGTGCGCAGCAGCTTGCCGATGCCTTCATTGTCGATGCCGGCATTGTTGCTGGCGAAAGTGAGGTCCTTTACCCCGCTCTCGCGCACGGCATCGATCAACCGCTCTGGAATACCGCAAAGGCCGAAGCCCCCGCAGGCGATCAGCAGACCATCCTTGAGCAGCCCGTCAAGGGCGCTGGCGGCATCGGGATAGAGCTTTCTGGCCACGCGAATCCGGCTCCTGTATCTGGTCCCGTCCCTTTAGCGCGAAGAGACAGCTTGTCACCCCAGAGAGAGGCCGAGCACCGCCGAAAGATCGCTGAGCGCCTGTTCGCCGCTGGTCACCTTGATGGCATGCATCCCCAGCTTTGCCGCCGGTTTGCAGTTCACGCCAAGGTCGTCGAGGTAGATGCAGGCGGCGGGTTCCAGCCCCAGTTTCTCGCACATCATGAGATAGATGCGCGGATCGGGTTTCCGCACGCCGGCCTTGCTGCTCTCGATCACATGCTCGAACCGCGCGAAGATCTGCTCCAGCGCGTCGCTGCGGTCCTCGCTCCGCGCGAGACCCGCACCGTGGCCCGTGGGCACGTTGTTGGTGATACAGGCGAGGCGGTATCCGGCGGCCTTCAGCTGATCCAGCGCGCGCACCATCGCGGGGCGGACCGTGCCGGCCAGCACCGCCAGCACATCGGCGCCGGCAAGGTCGTGTCCTTGCGCGCGGGCTTCGGCGGCAAACAGCGCATCGAACTCCGCCGCGCCGATTTCCGCCCGTTCGAATCTGGCCCAGGCGTTGTCGTCGGGGTTCAGCGCGTTGACCCGGCGGACAAAGTCCTGCGGCAGGCCGCGCGCCGCTTCCAGCCGGTTGAAGGACTCGAACGGGGAGGACGTGATCACGCCGCCGAAATCGAAGATCACTGCCGTAAACGCCCGCTCCGTCATCCTGTCCGCTCCCTGGTCCTGTGCCTTGGCGGCATAGCGGTCGGCGCGCGCCACGCAAGCGCGCCGATTTGACATGGATCATTGGGCTTGTGTCCGGATCGGGTCTATCGCTGGTCCGTCAGCCAGATCCAAGGAGAAATCCCATGCGCTCGATTCTCTGCCCCGCAGACAATTCCGATACGCTCGGCGAACGGGTCGAAACCGCGCTCGCACTAGCACGGGCGATGCGCGGCCACGTCTCGTTCCAGATCGCGACGCCGTTTGCCCAGATGGCGCTGTGGGAACCGTTCGGCGGCTCGGCGATGTCGGCCGAGGTCATCAACGAGGTGCGCGCGGCAGACGAGAAGCTTGCAAAGGACCTCGATGCCCGGATGGCCAGGGAGGACGTGCCCTTCGATGTTGTGCTGACCGACCAGGGCCGGGTCGAAGGCGTGGCGGCGGCCGCGCGCTTTACCGATTGCATCGTCGCCAGCCTCGATGATCCCGCGCTGGAGGAAGTGGCCTTGGGCTCGCGCTGTCCGGTGCTGGCCCTGCCGCGCGGCGTGCCGCTGGTGGTGTTCGATAAGCCGGTGCTGCTGGCGTGGGATGGCGGGCACGAAGCCGCCGCTGCCATGCGCGCCGCTCTGCCGCTGCTGCGCCTCGCGAGTGCGGTCCACATCCTGATGGTGCGCGAAAAGGAAGACAGCTTCCCGGCGCGCGATGCCGCCTGCTATCTCTCGCGCCACGATATCCATGCCGAGGTGCACGAGGTGGCCCGGCACGGCGCGATTGCCGCGACCATCGCCGAAAAGGCCCATGCGCTCGGTGCGGGGCTGATCGTGATGGGCGTGTTCGGCAAGAGCCGGCTGCGCGAGCTGCTGCTTGGCGGCGTCTCGCGCGAACTTCTGGATACGTCGATGGTGCCCCTGCTGCTGGCGCACTGATGCGGGATGTTCCCCTTGGGGCATGTTGCGGCGCAATGGCGGGGCTTATCTGCTTTTTGCATTCGGCCCATCACATCGAGTCATAGTGCTGTAATGCCGATGGAAATTGGCGCAACTGCGGGGATTGTGACATCACCATTGCAAAAAATGCAACCATTGCGGCCCATTTCGCACTTGCGAAGAAGGGGTGATAGTTGCATATGAAAGTGGCCTTTCAGGCATCCTCTCCCAAACTTTCACGGCCCGGCTGGCAACAGCCGGGCCTTTTTTCGTCAGGGGTATCAGGCTGGCTGGCAACAGCCGGGCCTCTATCGTCTGGGCTATCAGGCGCCGATGCACGCGCCATCCGGCCCGATGGCGCTGCAATGCTTGACTGCAGGGGCGTCCCGGCGTATCGGCGCGCTCCTGATTCCGCCCCTTGCCTCGCAAGGATGGCCGGGCAACCGATTCGCCATTTGAAAAGAGCAAACCGATGAAGCGCACTTTCCAGCCCAGCAATCTCGTGCGTGCCCGCCGCCACGGCTTCCGCGCCCGCATGGCCACTGTCGGTGGCCGCAAGGTGCTCCGCGCCCGCCGCGCCCGCGGCCGCAAGAAGCTTTCGGCCTGATCGCCGAAGCGCCATCCGGCCCGGTCGCGCCTGCGGCAGGGCTTCGGCTGGAAACCATTGCAAAGCGCGCCGATTTCCTCGCCGCGAACAACGGAATCCGGGTCGCAAGGCCCGGATTCGTGCTTTTGGTGAACCCGCTGGCGCGCCCTGACGGCTTGCAGCGGTTCGGCGTCACCGTCACCAAGCGCATCGGCAACGCGGTGGCGCGCAATCGCATGAAGCGCCGCCTGCGCGCACTGGCCCGGGAAATCCTGCCTTCGCAGGGCATAGCCGGTGCCGACCATGTCCTGATCGGCCGCGAAAACGGGATCGAGCGCGATTTCGCGCTGCTCCGCCAGGAACTCGAGGCGGCACTGGCCCGCGCTGCGGCCGGCAAGGGCGATCCGCCCCGTCGGCATGGTCCCAAGGGCAAACCGAAAGGACGCGGCAAATGATCCGCCGCCTGCTCATCGCGCTGGTGCGGCTGTGGCAGCTCGGCCCTTCGGTCATCCTGCCGCCCTCGTGCCGCTACAGCCCCTCGTGCTCGCAATATGCGATCGAGGCGCTCGCCAAGCACGGCGCGATTAAGGGTGGCTGGCTGACGGTGAAGCGGCTATTGCGCTGCCATCCCTGGGGTGGCCACGGCTACGATCCTGTTCCCTAGGGCCGGTGCCGTGAGAGCCAAGGCTCCATGCAGGGCGCTCCGGCAGACATGACTTTACGACGCGAGGCAGAGTGGAAAATCAGCGCAACGTGATCCTGGCGATGGTGCTCATGGCCCTCATGCTGGTCGGCTGGGACCTTGGCATGCGGTACTATTACCCCGCGCCTGCCAAGCCTGCCGCCGGTGCACCTGCCGCCTCCGGCAGTGCGCCCGGCGCGCCCGCGCCCGCGTCCACGCTCAAGCCTACCCGCGAAGGCGGCCTGCAGGCTCCGGCCGATGTCGCGCTCGAAAAGAAGGACCTCGCGCAGGTCCTTGCCGCCGGGCACCGCATCCCGGTCGATGCGCCCGGCCTCAAGGGCTCGATCAACCTCCTCGGCGGCCTCGTCGATGATCTCACGCTCGCACGCCACCGTGAAACGCTGGACAAGAACAGCCAGCCGGTGCGTCTGTTCTCGCCCGCCGGCACGCCCGCGCAGCACTTCGCGCAGGTCGGCTGGCTGGGCCAGAATGGTGTGGCTGCGCCGGGACCAGACACCATGTGGCAGGCCGAAGGCGCGAAGCTGACGCCCGCAACACCCGTCACGCTCAAGTGGACCAATCCCACCGGCCAGACGTTCGCGATCCGCTATGCGATCGATGAAAACTATATGATCACGGTCACTCAGGCCGTCACCAACGTCGGCGCCGCGCCCGTCGCGCTCAAGCCCTTTGCGCTGGTCAACCGCACCGACCGCACCGCGAGCCTCGATACGTGGAACGTCCATTCGGGCCCGATCGCCGCGTTCGACGGTGCTGTCACCTTCGATACCAACTATGCCGACGTGAAGACCACCGGCGCGGTCAGCCCGGCGGGCAGCGCCAACTGGATCGGCTTCACCGATATCTACTGGCTCTCGGCTCTGATCCCCGACACGGCGAGCGGCGCGGTCCAGCCCAAGGGCGATTTCCGCAGCGTGGCGCCCGATATCTTCCGTGCCGATCTCATCTACCCGGTTGCGACCGTTGCGCCGGGGCAGACCGCAACGCAGACGGTGCGCCTCTTCGCCGGGGCCAAGGAAAACAACGTCCTCGAAGCCTACGAGAAGCAGGGCGCGACCAACCTCTCGCTCTCGATCGACTGGGGCTGGTTCCGCTGGTTCGAGAAGCCGATCTTCTGGCTGCTCGATTCGCTGTTCCGCGCGGTGCACAACTTCGGCCTCGCGATTATCCTGCTCACGGTGATCGTGCGCGGCATCATGTTCCCGGTGGCGCAGCGCCAGTTCTCCTCGATGGCGGCGATGCGCGCGATCCAGCCCAAGCTCAAGGTCATCCAGGAACGCTTCAAGGACGACAAGCAGAAGCAGCAGCAGGAAATCATGGCGCTCTACAAGGCGGAAGGGGTGAACCCCCTCGCCGGCTGCCTGCCGATCTTCCTGCAGATCCCGGTGTTCTTCGCGCTTTACAAGGTGCTCGTGCTCACCATCGAGATGCGTCACCAGCCCTTCTACGGCTGGATCAAGGACCTCTCGGCGCCTGATCCGCTGCACGTGCTCAACCTGTTCGGCCTGCTGCCGTTCACCCCGCCCGCCTTCCTCGCGATCGGCGTGCTGGCGATCCTGCTCGGCATCACGATGTGGGCACAGTTCAAGCTGCAGCCCGCCGCGATGGATCCGGCGCAGCAGCAGGTCATGGCGCTGATGCCGTGGATGATGATGTTCGTGATGGCCCCCTTTGCCGCGGGCCTGCTGATCTACTGGATCACCTCGAACCTGCTCACCATCGCGCAGCAGAAGTACCTCTACAGCAAGCATCCGCAGCTCAAGGCGCAGGCCAGCAAGGACCAGCTCGATATCGACCGCGTGGTAGCGCGTGAACAGAAGGCTGCTGCCCCCAAGACCCCGCCGCGCAAGCCGAAGACGCGATGACCGAATTGAGCGAAGCCGAAGCCGCGGCGCGCGCGGAACTCGAAGAGCGCGCGCGGCGGCTGTTTGCCGGGCCCATCACGTTCCTCAAGTCCGCGCCTGCATTGAAGTTCCTGCCCGATCCCACGGTGCCCGAGATCGCCTTTTCGGGCCGCTCGAACGTCGGCAAGTCCTCGCTGCTCAATGCCCTCACCGGGCGCAACTCGCTGGCGCGCACCTCGGTCACTCCGGGCCGCACGCAGGAGCTCAACTTCTTCGATGTGGGTGAGCCGATCCTGATGCGGCTGGTCGACATGCCGGGCTATGGCTTTGCCAAGGCGCCGCCCAGCGTCACCGAGCAGTGGAAGCGCCTCGTGCGCGATTTCCTGCGCGGCCGTGTCGTGCTCAAGCGCACCCTGCTCCTCATCGATGCGCGCCACGGCATCAAGCCGGTGGACGAGGACATGATGCGGATGCTCGACGAGGCCGCCGTCGGCTACCGGGTCGTCCTTACCAAGGCTGACAAGATCAAGGCGAGCGAGCTTGCCGCGACGGTCGCCGCGACCGAGACCGCTGCGCGCAAGCGCACCGCTGCTTTCCCGCAGATCCACGTCACCTCGTCCGAGCTCAAGATGGGCATTCCCGAGCTGCGCGCAGCGATCCTCGAGGATGCCGCGATCTGAGCGCGGTCAGGCTGCTCGCGCGGCCCGGCGCTCCAGCAGCGTATCCAGTGCCACCGGTCGCTCGATGAAATAGCCCTGCGCATAGTGGAAGCCCGCAAGCGTCGCTTCCATCAGCTGCAGTTCGGTCTCGATCCCTTCGAACACGCATTCCAGCCGCAGCGAGCGGGTGAGGTTGAAGATCGCGCGGACCAGCCGCCGGCCCTCGCCATCGTCGAGCCTTGCGGCAAAGCTGCGGTCGATCTTGATGATGTCGATCGGCAGCATGTGCAGCGTGCTCAGGCTCGAATAGCCCGTCCCGAAATCATCGAGCGCGATCTTCGCCCCGCACGCCCGCAGCTGCTCAAGCGCGGCGCGCGCCGCCGCGAAGTCGCCGATCAGCGAGGTTTCGGTGATCTCGAACACCAGCCGCTGCGCATCGATCCCGCTGTGCGCGATCCGCTCGATCAGCGCGGCAACCGTGCCCGGATCGGCAATGTCGGTGGGGGCGAGATTGAAAGACAGGCGCTGTTCGGCAGGCAGCCGTGCGAAATCGTCCAGCACCCGCTCGAAAGCCGCGAGCGTCACCGTGCGCGCCATGCCGAGCCTTTCTGCTGCGGCAAACAGCAGTTCGGCCGGCACCGCGCCGATCGTCGGCGATTCCCAGCGCGCCAGCGCTTCCACGCCAACCATCGCCATGGCGCGCGTGCGCACGATCGGCTGGTAGACCATTGCCAGTTCGCGCTTGAGGTCTGCGCTCTGGAGCGCGGCCTCGAGCGCCTGTTCGGAGCGGATGATCCGTTCGAGCTCGCAGGAGAAGCGCACAATGCCGCCGCGCCGCGCCTTCTTGGCGTGGTAGAGCGCAAAGTCCGCCCGGTCGAACAGGTCGTGCGCGCTGGCACCCGCCTCGGGCCAGGCGGCCAGGCCGCCCGAGCAGCCGACCGAGACGACGATATCGCCCAGCGGTACTGGTTCCTGCACGCGCTGACACAGCCACACGCCGGTCGCCTCGGCCGCCTCGATCGATCCTTCGATGATGAGCCCGAACTCGTCGCCGCCGAGCCGCGCGATCACGGTATCGGGGCCACTTGCATCGCGCAGCCGCGCGCCGATCACCTGCAGCAGGCGGTCGCCCTGGGCATGGCCGTGGACGTCGTTGATCGGCTTGAAGCGGTCGAGATCGATCACGCCGATGGTGAAGGGTGCCCTCCGGTCACCGCGTGCGAGCAGGGCATCGAGCCGCGCGAAGAAATAGCGCCGATTGGGCAGGCCGGTCAGTGGATCGGAATGCGCGAGCCGCGCGTTCTCCTCGGCCAGGCGCTGCGCCTGCGTCTGCTGATGCTGCAGCGCCGCCTGCGAATCCTCCAGCGCGGTGAAGGATCCGAACGAATCGCGCAGCACCTTCAGGACAACCACGCCCACCATCAGGATGTTGAGGGCCATCGAGGCCATCGTCACCGTCCCGCGCGCCAGGCAGTAGGTCAGGAACACGCCCAGCACGATGTAACACACCAGGTGCGCCGCGCGCGGCAGATAGGTGAGGCAGAAGATGCAGCCCATCACCGTGATCGCGACAAACACGGTAACATGGCCGTGCTGGTCGCCATCGCCGTACTGGTCGAGCGCCAGCGCCCACGAAACGAACAGCACCGAGAGCAGCGTGCCCATGATCTCGGTTCGCCGCAGCGTGCGCTTGGCAAACTCCAGCGTGACGGCGCTCTCGTCGATCGGCCGCAGCCATTGCATCAGTCTCACCAGCGAGGCGATGATCAGAACAAGGGGCAGCCACAGCGAAAGCCAGCGCGGTGCGACGGCATGGTGCGTATAGGCCAGCGCCGCCGCGTTCATCGTCAGGATCAGGTACATGGGCGGCAGCTGCTTGCGCAGGCGCAGAAACTGCTCGACGGGCAGGGGGCGCCGCACGGACCCCGCGTGCCGGGATTCGTCTGCCGCCAGCGCGGGCGGAGCAGCCGTGTCAGCCATCGAAGTCATGGCACATCTTCGCGTGAGAGCCGTTGTCGCGGGGTTGCGCTGGCCATCCGCGCGACCCCGCCGCCATGCGCGCCAAAAAACTAACCTTCTCGCGAGCCTCGACAGCGCCGCAGCGAGACCTTAGGCGTCACCCCATGAAGCTGATCATCGGCAACCGTTCCTATTCGAGCTGGTCCCTGCGCGGGTGGCTTGCGGCCCGCCAGTCCGGTCTTGCGTTCGAGACAGAGGTGGTCCCGCTCTATGGCGAAGGCTGGGACGAGGCGAAGCGCACCTTTCCCGAACTGGCGCCCTCACAAGGCAAGGTGCCGGTGCTGTGGGACGGCGATGTGGTGGTGTGGGACAGCCTCGCGATCCTCGACTATCTGGCCGACAAGGTAGGGCGCGATCGGTTCTGGCCCAAGGCGGACGACGCCCGTGCAATGGCCCGCGCGCTGGTCGCCGAAATGCATGCGGGCTTTACCGCCTTGCGCAGCGAGCTGCCGTTCAACTTGCGCATCGCGCCGATTGCCAAACCGCTGGGCGATGCCGTGCGCGCCGATGTCGACCGCATCCTCACGCTCTGGGCGCAGGCGCGCGCGCGTTTCGGGCAGGGCGGCCCGTTCCTCTTCGGCACTTTCGGCGCGGCAGACATTTTCTTCGCGCCGGTGGTTGTGCGCTTCCGCCAGTATGGCGTGCCGGTGCCAGGCTTTGCCGCAGCCTACATGGACGCGGTTTGGGACCACGAATGGCTTGAAGCCTGGCGCACCACTGCGGCGGAGGAGACCTGGGCCATCCCCCGGTTCGATGCGGCGGCAATTGTCTGACGGCCATCGCCGCGTTCAGCGGATGCGGTCGCTGGCATAAGGCGTGCCGTCCTTGTGGAAGTAGCCGTCGCCGCTGAACATCATGTCGATATCGGAATAACCGCCGCTGCCGTCGTGATCCCCGGCCGCCACCGCGATCAGCACGCAGTCCGCTGCTGAAACATTGCGCAGACAGTGCCCGTTCTGCTCGCCCGCTGGAAAGCTGGCGCAATCGCCCGCACGCATCAGTCGGACGCCGCTGTCATCGACGAGCTCCGCCTCGCCCGAGAGGATCACGACAAATTCGTCCTCTGCATCGTGCCAATGGCGCTGCGATGACCATGCGCCGGGTTTCAGCACGACATGGCTCACCCTGAGGTGCGTCAGCCCGCCCGGTGGGCCGAGCCGGCGATACCAGCGGCCCTGAACCGGCTCGTTGAACGGTGCGGGATAGCCGGTCCGGTTGGTCTGGGGAATCGCGTCGAGGTCGAGTTTGGGCATGACGGGTCCTTTCTTCGCGGCTGGCTCTGGTCTAACGCCGGATCATGTCCGTTCCTATCGATGTCGTATCGCGCACCGCCGCGCTGATCGAGGCGCCCAGCATTACTCCCGCCACCGGCGCGGTCTTCGATGTGCTCGAAGCGATGCTCACGCCGATGGGCTTTGCGGTGCACCGCTTCCTTGCAGGTGAGCCGCCCGAAGGCCCGGTCGAAAATCTCTTCGCGATCCGGCAGGGCCGGGCCGGTTCGCGCCACTTCGCCTTTGCCGGCCACCTCGATGTGGTGCCCCCGGGCGAGGGCTGGTCGAGCGCCCCGTTCACGGCGGACTTGCGCGATGTGCCCGGCGGCAAAGTGCTCTATGGGCGCGGCGCTGTCGACATGAAGGGCGCGATTGCCGCGATGGTCTGCGCGGTGGAACAGATCCCCGCCGAGGTCGGCACGATCAGTTTCATCATCACCGGCGACGAGGAAGGCCCCGCCAAGTACGGCACCGTCCCGCTCATCGCCCACATGCGCGAAGTGGGCGCGATCCCTGATTTCTGCCTTGTTGGGGAGCCCACTTCGGTTCACCGGCTGGGTGACATGGTCAAGATCGGCCGGCGCGGCTCGGTCAATATCTGGCTCACCGCCAAGGGCGCGCAAGGCCACGTCGCCTATCCGCACCTCGCCGACAATCCGATTCCCCGACTGGTCGCGCTGCTGGCGGAACTTGATGCGATCGTGCTCGATGAAGGCAGCGAATGGTTCCAGCCCTCGAACCTCGAAATCACCGATCTCGAGGTCGGCAACCGCGCCACCAACGTGATTCCGGCCGAAGCCCGCGCGCGGCTTTCGATCCGCTACAACGATCACCACACCGGTCAGGCGCTGGTTGACCGTGTCACCGAGATCGCCGCAAGGCACGGCACCGAAGTGCGCGCCTCCCTGCATGGCGAAGCGTTCATCACGCTCCCCGGCGTGCAGTCAGCGCTGGTTGCGGCGGCGGTCAAGGCGGAGACCGGCATCGATCCCGAGCTTTCCACGACCGGCGGCACATCAGACGCCCGCTTCCTGCGCGCGCTCTGCCCGGTGATCGAATTCGGCCTCACCAACGCGACGATGCACAAGACCGATGAAGCCGTCGCTGTGGAGGACCTCGAGGTCCTCGTCCGCATCTACCGGCGCATTGCGGAGGCGGCGCTGGCATGAAGACATACCGCACGGCCGCGGCGCTCCTCGCCATCGCCTGCATGCTGGCCGCGCCGCTCGCCGCCACTGCGAAGCCCGCGCGTTCGCAAACGGAGCGCAACCGCGCCGTGATCACCGCCTTTGCGGCGCTGTTCTACGGCCAGCGCGATGTGCGCGGCGCGTTCGAGCGCTATGTCTCGCCCGATTACATCCAGCACAACGCCAATATCCTCGACGGGCGCGAGGCCGCGATTGCCGCGCTCGAACCGATGTTTCGGCAGGAAGGCTCGCGCTTCGAGATCAAGCGGATCGTGGTCGATGGCGATATGGCCGTGATCCACCTTCATGGCCGCGCCGGCGCGCAGGGCAAGGGCGGCACCGTGGCCGATATCTATCGCCTGAGGCGCGGGAAGATCGTCGAGCACTGGGACATCCTGCAGCCTATCGCCGACAAGCCGCTGAACCCCCACGCCTATTTCTGATCGCTCAGCGCGCTTTCCTGAGCACGATGTAGACCGCGCCGTCGCCGCCATGGCGCGGCTGGGCGGGGCGGACCGAGGCGATCCGCCCGGCATGCGGGCTCGCCGCCAGCCAGTCGAGCAGCTTGGCGCGAATCGCCCCGCGCTTTTCGCCCCTCAGGTCATTCTCGGGCACCGGGCGGTGCTTTCCCGCGATCAGCAGGATCACCCGCGCGCCCATCGCCAGCGCCTGCGCGATGCCGCCGTTCAGCCGCTCGTGCGCCAAGGCCAGCGTCAGGCCGTGGAGGTCGATCGTCACATCGGGCTGGAGCGGGCCCCGCGTCAGCTTGCGGTCCCAGCTGGAATCGAGCCCGCCGCTGGTGAGCGGGCGCACGGGCGTTGCTGCCGGAACCGGCTCCGGCTTGGGTGGCGGGACGCGGCCTTTCACCCGCTTCGGTACCGGAGACGGGGCCTCGCTCGGCACGGTTGCCACGGGCGCAGGGACGGGGCGCTTGGGATGCAGCGGCGTCACCGTCGCGGCAACGCGCCGCCACAGCGCGGCTTCATCCGGGCTCAGCCCGCGCGGAGGCGCTCTCATTGCCCGTTCAGCCGGGCCAGCGTGCCCTTTGGCAGGAGGATCAGCGCTTGCCCCTGCGCGCGCATCCCGCCCGCGATGGTGCGCGCCTCGGCGCCGGCACCCCAGAAGCTGTCGAAGCGATTGGGCCCCTTGATCGCACCGCCGGTATCCTGCGCCACCCAGAGGCCCCCAATATTCTGACCACCGCTGCCGCTGTCGCCCTGCAGCCAGACCGGCGCGCCAAGCGGCACGAAGGCCGGGTCTGCCGCCACAGTCGTGCGCGGGGCAATCGGCACACCGAGCGCACCGACGGTGTCCGGCCCGGTCCGCTCGCGGAAGAACACATAGCTCTGGTTCTGACGCATCAGCGCGGCGCCCTCGGCCGGATGCTCGCGGATATAGCGCAGGATGCCCTGCATCGAGCCGGGATACTGACCCGGTCCGCTGCCGATCAGCCCTTGCGTGCGCATCACGCCGCCGATGCCGGTATAGGGATAGCCATTCTGCCCCGCGAAGCCGATCCGTATCACCGTGCCATCGGGCGCGCGAAGGCGGCCTGATCCCTGCACCTGCAGGAAGAACAGCTCCGCCCGGTCCGCCACCCAGCCTATTTCCAGCCCCCGCCCCGCCAGCGCGCCGTTCTCGATCGCGGTCCGGTCGTAGTAGGGCACAAAGCGCCCGGTCTCGTCGTAGCGCCCCAGCGGCTGGGTTCCATCGGGCAGCGGCGCCGCGTCGCCCGGCCGCGCACGAACGAGATCGGGCGGCAGGCCATAGACCGGCACGTCGAAGCCCGGCTGGCGCATGCGCACCCCGGCAATCTCCGGTTCGTAGTAGCCCGTGACCAGCGCCTCGCCGCGCGCGACGGTCGCGGTTTCGAAGTAGCGGGTGAAGAAGCCCCGGGCGTCCTCCAGCGGCCAACCGGCTGCTGCGGCGCAAGCGGGAGCCCAGTCTTCGGGACGGGTCAGGCCGCTGGTGTCGGTGCGCCGCGTCAGGCGCGGGCAGCTCGTGACAAAGGCAGCCAGCGCCGCACGCGCATTGCTATCGCTGAAGCCGAGCCCCGCCGTCACCGGCCCGCGGTGCGTGCCGACCAGCGCGGCGTTGGGGGCCATCGGCGGCACCGGGGGTACCGGCGCGCCTTGCGGGATCAGCGGAATGCAGCCGGAAAGAAAAGCGGGTGCCAGTATGGCAAGCCAGGCCAGCTTGCCGGCCCGTCCTGCCCACCATACCGCCACGGGAGTTCAACCCTCGTCGGTCTCGTCGACAACCCAGTCCGGATCGCGCGACGTAAGATCGCGCGAGAAGGTCCAGATGTCGCGGGTCTCGATCGCATCGTCGAGCGACCCTGCAACCACGGCGCCGCTCGCATCGCGGGTGACGGAGGCCACATCGGCGACGAAGCTGACCGTGATGCGCGCCCGCGGCGCGGCGTAGCTTGCATCGACGATGCGCGCTTCCTCGATGCGGATCAGCTTGGCCGTGATTGCTTCACCGGCCTCGGCCCGTGCGTCGATCGCTGCGGCAAAGCCGGCATAGACGTCGCTGTCGCACAGCTGCGAAAGCTCTTCCTTGTCGCCGCGCCAGAAGGCTTCGAGCACCATGCCATAGGCACCGCGCGCACCGGCGAGGAACTGGCCGACGTCAAAGCGGCGGTCTGCGCCAACGATGGCGCGGATGCCCGCTTCGGCGCGGGAATCAAGCTGGTGGTCCTGCGGCAGCGGCAGTGCGCGGGGAGCGCCGGTGGTCTTTTCCGGCAGGCGCGGCTGCAGGCTGCGCGGCGCGCTAGCCGGATCGGGCTGCTCCACCCGGCGGCGCAGCGGCTCGTCGTTCTGCTCGGGGCGGCGCCCCAGAACGGCATAGAGTCGCAGGCCCAGGAATGCTGCGATCATCGCGAGAATCACAATTTCAACAATCACAAGGCCACATCCTGCTCAATCAGGGCGGGTGCGGGGCCTGCGGGGTCCCGTTCACCGCCAACACTTCATCGTGCCCTATGTGGTTACGAAATACAAATGAACAACGCGTGGACGGCACACGGTTTGCCCCCCTGAGGCGGTTTTTCGCCTGCCTCTAGGTGCACTTCGGCGCTGGCGGTGCAGGCAGGCGCGGCGCGCGAGCGCGATTGCCCCGCCTTGCGGCAGGTGCTAGGCGGCCCGCCAACCGTTTCCGCACCGTTCCATTCCATCCGCACGAAAGCACGATCATGGCCGAAGAAGGCGATATCATCACCCCGCTCGATCTCGACGCGAACTCTCCCGCCCCCAACGGTGAGGACACGAGCCCCGCGATTGGCCTGATCTCGCAGTACATCAAGGATCTCTCGGTCGAGAACCCCAACGCGCCTGACAGCTACGCGTGGACCGATGCCCCGGAAGTCTCGATCGATTTCAACATCGGCGCCCGCCCGCTGGGTCCCGATATCCACGAGATCGAGATGAAGATCACCGCCACTTCGAAGTCGCCGCAGGGCACGATGTATGTGGTCGAGCTGCTCTACGGCGCCCTCATCGGCATGCGCAACGTGACCGACGAGCAGGCCCATCCGTTCCTCTTCGCCGAAGGCCCGCGCCTCGTGTTCCCCTTCGCCCGACGCATCATTTCCGATGCCGTGCGCGATGCGGGCTATCCGCCGCTGCTGCTCGAGCCGATCGATTTCAACGGTCTCTACCTCCAGCAGCTTCAGGCCCGCCAGGCCGAGGAACTGGCCGCCGGCACTGCCGGTCAGGCCTGATCCGGCCGGTTTCATGGCCCGGCAAACCATGAACCTGCTGCCATGAACCTGCTGAAGGCAACCGGCACGATCGGCGGGCTCACGCTCGCCAGCCGTGTGCTCGGCCTCGTGCGCGACAGCCTGTTTGCCCGCTACGTGGGCGCAGGCTTCGCGTCCGATGCCTTCCTCGTTGCCTTTCGCCTGCCCAACATGTTCCGCGCGCTCTTCGCCGAGGGAGCGTTTGCCGCCGCCTTCATTCCGATGTTCAACCGCAAGGTCGGTGATCCGGAAGGGCAAGGCCTCCCCGATGGGCTCGATTTTGCGGAGCGCGCGCTCGCCGTGCTGCTGCCCGTGCTCGTCGCGATGACCGTGCTGCTCGAGGTGTTTGCGTGGCCGGTCACGCTGGTCCTCTCGGGCCAGTTCAACGGGGTAAGCCCCGATCAGTTCGCCTTCGCGGTTTCGCTTTCGCGCATGACGATCCCCTATCTCATGCTGATCAGCCTCGTCTCGCTGTGCGGAAGCATCCTCAATTCGCTGCACAAGTTCTGGGTCAATGCGGCGGCGCCGATCCTGCTCAACCTCACGCTGATCGCCGCGCTGCTGCTGTTTCATTCCGCCGATCCGATGATCACTGCGCGCAACCAGGCCATCGGAGTATCGGTTTCGGGTGCGTTCCAGCTCGCCTGGCTGGTCTGGGCCTGCCGCCGCGCCGGGGTCCGCCTGCGCCTGCGCCTGCCCCGGCTCGATGCCGACGTGAAGCGCCTGATGGCGCTGATCTGGCCGGCCGCTGCCGGCGCGGGAGCGGTGCAGATCAACCTCGTCATCTCCACCGCGCTTGCCGCCTCGCTCCTCGCGCATGGTTCGGTGACGTACATCTACATGGCGGACCGGCTGAACCAGCTGCCACTCGGCCTCATCGGCATCGGGCTCGGCACCGTGCTGCTCCCCACGATTTCGCGCCAGCTTGGCGGCGGGGATGAGGCGGGCGCGATGGAAACACAGAACCGCGGGCTCGAGCTTGCGCTTCTCCTCACGCTGCCCGCTACCGTCGCACTGGTGCTCTGCGGCGAGCCCATCGCCGCGGCGCTGTTCGGCTATGGCCGCTTCACGCCGCAGGACGCGCATTTCACCGCGCAGGCGCTCGCCGCCTTCTCGATCGGGCTGCCGAGCTACATCCTCGTGAAAGTGCTCACCCCCGGCTATTACGCGCGGCAGGATACGGTCACCCCGGTGCGCTACGCCACGATCTCGATGGGCGTGAACCTCGCGCTCAATCTCTTGCTGATCGTGCCGCTGCAGCACATGGGCCCGCCGCTCGCTACCGCGATTGCCTCCACCGTGAACGTCCTGATGCTCTACCGCACCCTCGTGGCGCGCGGGCAGTTCACCACCGATGCGCGCCTCCGCCGCCGTGCGCCGCGCCTTGCGCTGGCCGCCCTCGCGATGGGCGCGGTGCTGTGGGCCGGGCAGGGCCTGCTGATGCCCTATGTCCACGGTACATGGTTCGTGCGGTTCCTCACGCTCACCGTGCTGGTTTCGGCGGGCAGCCTCGTCTATGGGCTCAGCGCCATCCTGCTGGGCGCGTTCTCGCGGGATGATCTCAAACTGCTCCTGCGGCGCAGGGGCACGACCAAACAATAGCGAGCCAAGTCCATGCGTATCGTCTCGGGCATCCAGCCCACCGGCAATCTTCACCTCGGCAACTATCTGGGCGCGATCCGGAACTGGGTGGCGATGCAGGACGAATGGACCGCGCAGGGGCACGAATGCCTCTATTTCCTGGCCGATCTCCACGCGATCTCGATGCCGCATGTACCTGCCGAACTTCGCGCCGGAACGCGCGAAATGGTCGCAGCGCTTGTTGCCTGCGGGATCGATCCGAAGCGCTCCATCCTGTTCAACCAGACGCAAGTCCCCGCCCATGCGGAGCTGCAGTGGCTGCTCAACGGCACCGCCCGCATGGGCTGGCTGAACCGCATGACGCAGTGGAAGGACAAGGCGGGCAAGAACCGCGAAGGCGCCAGCGTGGCCCTGTTCACCTATCCGGTGCTGCAGGCGGCTGACGTGCTGCTCTATCAGGCGACCCACGTGCCGGTGGGCGAGGACCAGAAGCAGCATCTCGAACTCGCGCGCGATATCGCGCAGAAGTTCAACAACGACTTCGCATCCGAGGCCGATCCGGTGTTCACGCTGCCCGAGCCGATCATCCCGCCCGAAGCCGCGCGGATCATGAGCCTGCGCGATGGCAGCGCCAAGATGTCGAAGTCCGATCCCTCCGACATGAGCCGCATCAACCTCACCGACGATACCGATGCGATCATGCAGAAGGTGCGCAAGGCCAAGACCGATCCCGAACCGCTCCCGAGCGAGGCCGGCGGCCTTGAAGGGCGCCCCGAAGCAGCAAACCTCGTTGGCATCTATGCTGCGATGGCGGGGATCAGCCAGGCCGAAGTCCTCTCGCGGTTCGGCGGACAGGGCTTCGGCGCGTTCAAGCCGGCGCTCGGTGAACTGCTGATCGAAAAGCTCGCCCCGATCACCGCGCGCTACCGCGATCTGCGCAGCGATACCGCCGCGCTCGATGCGATCCTCGCCGATGGGGCGGCGCGGGCGCGCGCGCTGGCTGCACCGACTCTGGCGCGTGCCTATGGCGCACTCGGGCTGCTCAGGGGTTAACCGCTGTTGCTGTGTTGGCGATGTGATGCGGGGGTGTAACAAATTGCATCACATTGCCGCTCAGACGCACGAACCGCCCGGAAACACGGGGATTTTGCCTTCTTGTTCAAGGGCCATTCAGCACCTGACGCGCAACCTTTTCCCATGCTACCAATGCAGCGGTGCTGGCTGACAGGGGAGCTGGTCCCGCACCAAGGAGTTGCCGGATATGAACCTTAATTCCATGCGCAACCGCTTCGCCATGCTGGCAGCACCCCTGCTGCTGGCGCTCGGCGGCTGCGCCACCCCCTTCAATGCCAATGTCTCGCGGTTTCAGGCCGAACTGCCGGCGCCCGCCGGGCAGAGCTTCGCAATTGTCCCGCAGGATCCGCGCAACGCGGGTGGTCTCGAATTTGCGCAATATGCCAGCCTTGTCGCGGCGCAGCTGCAGAAGGTGGGCTATGTGCCCGCTGCCAGCCCGCAGGCCGCGGATCTCGTCGTCCAGTTCGACTACGGTGTCGACAAGGGGCGTGACAAGCTGCGCACCACCGGCTTCGGCGATCCCTACTGGGGCGGCTGGTATGGTCCGGGCTGGGGCCCGGGCTTCGGCGGTTGGGGCGGCTGGGGTGGCGGCTGGGGCCGCCGCGGCTTCGGTGGGCCTTGGGGCTACGGCTTCTATGATCCGTTCTTCTACGGCGGCGGCGGCTACAACAACGTCGATGTGGTCACGGTCTACACCAGCGGGATCGACATGAAGATCGATCGCCGCGCCGATGGCAAGCGCCTGTTCGAAGGCAAGGCCGAAGCGGCCTCCACCTCGAACCGCCTGCCCTATCTCGTGCCCAATCTGGTCGAGGCGATGTTCACCGGCTTCCCCGGCCACAACGGCGAGACGGTGAAGATCTCGATCGCGCCGGAAAAGAAGAAGAAGGGCTGAACCCGGCGCGGTTCGGCTCAGCCGGGGAGCGCCGCGAGGCCCCCGGTCGAGCCGAACCCGCCCGCCCCGCGCGCGGTTTCATCGAGTTCCTCGACTTCGAGCCAGCTTGCCTGCGTGACTGGCGCCAACACAAGCTGCGCCACGCGGTCACCCCGGCGGATCGAGAACGTCTCCGCACCGAGGTTGATCATGATGACCTTCAATTCGCCGCGATAGTCGCTGTCGATCGTCCCTGGCGTATTGGGCACGGTGATGCCGTGCTTGAGCGCCAGCCCCGAGCGTGGGCGCACCTGGATCTCGAAGCCTTCGGGGATCGCCATGGCGAGCCCTGTCGCGACGGCATGGCGCGCGCCGGGGGCGAGGTCGACGTCCTCCGCCGAAACCACGTCCATCCCCGCCGCGCCGCTGGTGGCATAGGCGGGCAGCGGCAGGTCGTCGTTGCCTGGCAGGCGCTTGACCATCACGGGAACCGGGTCAGGCAAGTGCATCGGCAATCCTTTCGACGAGCGCGGCAGCGACCGCGTCCTTGGGCATCTCGGGCAGGCTCTCGACTCCGTCCGCGCGCACGATGTGCACCGCGTTGAGGTGCCCGCCCATGACGTCTCCCGAAACGTCGTTCGCCACGATCCAGTCCGCGCCTTTCCTGGCGAGCTTGGCCTGCGCGTGGGGCACCACGTTCTCGGTCTCGGCGGCAAAGCCCACCAGCAGGCGCGGGCGGTCGGGCGAAGCGCCCAGCCGTGCCAGAATATCCGGATTCTCCGTCAGGTGGAGCGGCGGAATAACGCCCGAGCCATCTTTCTTGAGCTTCTGATCAGCTTCGCTGGCCACCCGCCAGTCCGCCACTGCCGCGACCATCACCGCCGCATCGGCAGGTAGCGCTGCCGCTACGGCAGCGGCCATATCGCGCGCAGTCTCGACATCGACGCGGGTCACCCCCGGCGGCGTCGGCAGGCTCACCGGCCCTGCGACCAGCGTCACCCGCGCGCCCATCCGTGCAGCCGCTGCAGCAATGGCGAAACCCTGCTTCCCGCTGGAGCGATTGGCGATGTAGCGCACCGGATCGATCGGCTCATGCGTCGGCCCGGCTGTCACCAGCACATGCTTGCCCGCCAACGGACCGGTGGCCACGCCGCCCAGCTTCGCGGCAATCGCGGCGAGAATGGCGGGCGGCTCGGGCAGGCGGCCGGCTCCGAATTCGCCGCAGGCCATCGGCCCCTCGTCGGGCTCCATCACCTCGATGCCGTCGGCGCGCAGCGTCGCCACGTTGCGCCGCGTCGCGGGGTGTTCCCACATCCGCACATTCATCGCCGGCACCGCGAGCACCGGCTTGTCGGTCGCGAGCAGCAGCGTTGTCGCCAGATCGTTGGCGATCCCGCCTGCCATGCGCGCCATGAGGTCCGCCGTCGCCGGGCAGACCACCACCAGATCGGCTTGCCGCGAAAGCTGGATGTGGCCCATCTTCGCCTCGGCATCGAGATCCCAAAGCGTCGTGTGGACCTCGTTCTCGCTCAGCGCCGCCAGCGTCATCGGCGTCACGAAATGGCTGCCGCCTTCGGTCAGCACGCAGGTCACCGCGCCGCCCTCACGCCGGATCAGGCGCACCAGCTCGCTGGCCTTGTAGGCCGCGATGCCGCCGCCGATGATGAGAAGGATGCGCTTGCCCTGCATGGCCGCGCTTGTGCAATGCCGGGCTGCGCCGCGCAATCCTTTTGCTGCGCCGCCCTTGCGTCGGCGCCCCGGCTGGCCCACGCTGGAACAAACACAAGGAAAACCAGCGATGCGCCTGATCCTGACCGCCCTGATCTTCCTCGTCGGGATGTTCGATCTCTCGATGGCAGGCTCCTTCCTGCTCACCCCGCAATCGACCGCTGCGGGTCCGGTCTTCGGCATCGCCCCCATCGGCACTGCCGGCCTCTCGACCATTCGCGGCGACATGACCTCGTTCTTCGGCGTCGGCGCGGTCTGCATGATGTGGGGTGCCTGGCGGCGCAATGCGGACTTGCTGCTCGTGCCCGCCATGCTGTTCGGCACGACCCTCGCGGGCCGGGCGCTCAACCTCGCCGTCGTCGGCGCCTATCCCGGCTGGGCGTTGCCGATGGCGGCCGAGGCCGGCCATGTCGTCCTGGCGCTGGCGGCGTGGCGCCTGCTGCCGCATCACAGGATTGCCGAAATCGCCGGTTAGGCGGCAACCGCCCCCGCCGCACGGCGCTTGCCCGCCAGCTTCAGCACCAGCTTCTGCGCCGGCCGCTCGAACCAGCGGTGCGAGGCAAAGCCCGCCAGCACACTCGCGCCCACGAAGAACAGCAGGAACGCAGGCTGCCGCGCAATCCCGCGCGATCCCAGCGCGCTGTCGATCAGCAGCACCAGCGCGAGCTGGATCGGGAAGTGCCAGAGGTAGACCCCGTAGGATGCGTCGCCGAGGTGCCGCGCCGCCGCCAGCCGGTCGCTGCGGTCGGCGGTGTCGATCGCGAGCACCGCGAACAGCGCGGCAAACGTGCCCGCCAGCGTCGCCGCATCGCTCCAGTGCAGCTTGAGCCCCAGCCACAGCGCCGCCGCGGTCAGCACCGCCGCCAGCGCCGCGAGCAGCCCTGCACGCAGCCCGCCCTTCAGCGCCGCGCCATAGACCGCCGCGCCGCCGAAGAAATAGCCGATGCAGGTGAACACCGGACCGTCCGGCGCCTTCAGGAAGAACAGCGCGAGCGCCATCACCGCCGCCGTCAGCGCCAGCATCGTGGGCGAACGGCGCAGCCCCGGCAGCAGCAGCCAGAACGCGGCATAGGCCAGGATTTCGGTCGAAAGCGACCACGAAGGCCCGTTGAACGATTGGTCTGCTTGCCAGCCCCAGTAATGCGCCAGCCCCAGGCTCAGCGCGAAGTGCTTCGCATCCTGATGGTGGTAGATGAATTCGGTGCCGTTCGCCCCGCTGTAGGCCGCCTGCATCACCGCGACGAGGCCGAGCGTCAGCAGGTGCAGCGGCCAGAGCCGCGCCACCCGCGCCAGCCAGAACCGCCCCCGCGCGCCTTCGTCGGCGAGGTAGACGTGCGCGAAGACAAAGCCCGAGACCGCCCAGAAGTATTGCACCGCGACGTGGCCGTAATCGAACAGCCACCACAGCTCGTCGTAGAGCGGCGAGACCTTCGCCCGATTCACATGGAACTGATAGTCCACCGGCGGCACGAAAAAGTGCTGGTAGTGCCAGAACAGCACCGCACACGCCGCGAGCAGGCGCGAAAGGTCAAGCGCATTGAAATGCCGCTTGGGCAGGCGCAGGCCGGGCAGGGGAGGGCTCTTGCCCATCCTCAGTTTCCCCTCATGACCAGGGCCCGAGCAGGATCACCCCCGCGCTTGCCGCCGCGCCGACAATTGCTGCGGTGACATAGCCTAGCCAGCCCAGCCCGCCCCCATCGCTGATCAGCGCGACCGGCGGCAGCGGTGGATCCTCGGGCGCACCGCCCTTGGGCGGGAAGCGCTCCTCCACCCGGCGGACGAGATCGGGCAGGCCAAGCAGCGTCTTCACGTTCTCCCGGATGCGGTCCGCAATCGCGGCTTCCGGGCCCAGCTCGTCGCGGATCCAGTCGCGCACGAAAGGTGCGGCCACGTCCCACATGTTGATCGATGGGTCGAGCTGGGTGGCGATGCCTTCGACCATCACCATCGTCTTCTGCAGCAGCAGCAGGTGCGGCTGGGTCTGCATGTCGAAATCGCGGGTGATCGCAAACAGCCCGTCGAGCATCTGGCCGACCGAAAGCTCGCTCACCGGCTTGCCGCGCATCGGCTCGCCCACTGCGCGCAGCGCCGTCGCGAACTCGGCCACCGAATGGTAGCTCGGCACATACTGCGCCTCGAAATGGATCTCGGCAACGCGGGTGTAGTTGCCCGTCGTCAGGCCATAGAGGATTTCCGCGAGCCACTGCCGCGCGCGCCGGTCGATCCGGCCCATGATGCCGAAGTCGATCGCGGTGATCGTGCCGTCGGCTTCGATGAACAGGTTGCCCTGATGCATGTCGGCGTGGAAAAATCCGCCACTGATCGCCTGCCGCAGGAATGCGATGACGAGCCGGCTCGCCAGTTCCTTGCGGTCATGCCCGGCGGCATCGATCGCCGCGTTGTCGCTGATCTTGATCCCGTCGATCCAGTCGAGCGTCATCACCCGGCCATTGGTGCGGTCCCAGTCGATGCTTGGCACGCGGTAGCCCGGAAAGGCGTGCATCTGCTCGGCAAGCTCGGAAGCCGAAGCCGCCTCGCGCCGAAGGTCGAGCTCGCGCAAGGTCCAGCGCTTGAAGTTGGCGATCACCATGCGCGGGCGCAGCCGCGAGGCCTCGCCGCCCAGCGCCTCGAGATGCGCGGCGGCCCATTCGTAGGTCGCGATATCGGCGGCGAACTTTTCGCGCACGCCCGGGCGCAGCACTTTGACCGCCACCTGGCGGCCATCGGTCGTCACCGCGCGGTGGACCTGCGCCACCGACGCCGCGCCGACCGGTTCCTGCTCGAACTCGGCAAACAGCGATTCCAGCGGCCGCTCGAAGCTCGTCTCGATCTCGCGCCGGATCAGTGCGAAATCAACCGGCGGCAGCTTGTCCTGCAGCTTGAGCAGGTTCTCCGCCGGCCCCGGTCCCACCAGATCGGGCCGCGTCGCCAGCGTCTGCCCCAGCTTGATCGCCGCTGGGCCGATCGCGCGAAACGCCCCGGCATAGTCGCGGTCACGGTTCTTCCCCGTCAGCGAGGCCCAGCGCGCCAGCTTCACCAGCCGCCGCACCGGAGCCGGCGTGTTCGCATCGTTCTCGATGCCGATCAGCGCGCCATGCCGGGCAAGCGTGATGCCCCAGCCGAGCAAGCGGCGGATATGGGTGATGTGCCGGGTCAAAGGGTGGTCCTCAGACCTTCCAGCCCGAATGGATCGCCACAGCGCCGCCCAGAATCGGCTCAACCTTGGTGTGGCGGAAACCGGCCGTGCGGATCATGCCCTCGAATTCGCGCATCTTTGGGAAGCGGCGGATCGATTCGATCAGGTAGCGGTACGATTCGGCATCGCCCGCGATCATCTGGCCCAGTTGCGGCACGATGCGGTGCGAGTAGAAATCATAGACTTCGGCAAAACCCGGCCACTCGGTGGTCGAGAATTCGAGGCAGAAGAACCGCCCGCCCGGCTTCAGCACGCGATGCGCCTCGGCCAGGGCCTTGTCGATCCGGGTCACGTTGCGGATGCCGAAGGCGATCGTATAGGCGCTGAACTCCTTGTCGCCGAAGGTCAGCTCCTCGGCGTTCTGGCGCGACCAGCTGAGGCCCTGAATGCCCTGCTTCTCGGCCCGCTCGATGCCCACGTCGAGCATGTCCTGGTTGATGTCGGACACGGTGATCGCCGCGCCATGCCGCGCCATGCGGAACGCGATGTCGCCGGTGCCGCCGGCCATGTCGAGGATCGCCTCGCCTGCGCGCGGTTTCACCAGGCGCACGAAACGGTCCTTCCACAGCCGGTGCATCCCCGCCGACATGGCATCGTTCATCCGGTCATAGTTTTTGGCGACGGACGAGAACACCGCGCCAACGCGCTCGGTCTTCTCTTCCGGGGTCACCTCCTCATAGCCGAAGGAGACGGTTTCGGGCTCGGCAGCGGTTGCGTCAGTCATACCCCGCGCCTTTACGTGGGAATTGCCGCCACGGCAAAGCCTGTTAGGTGCAATTGCGTCATGCCCGAATTGCCAGAAGTCGAAACCACCGTCCGCGGCCTTGCCCATGTCCTCGATGGACAGGTGATCGCGCGTATCGAGACCCGCCGCGCGGATCTGCGCCGCCCGTTTCCGCCGGATCTCGTGCAAGCGCTTACCGGCGCGCGCATCACCGGGCTTGGCCGCCGCGCCAAGTATGGCCTGATCCATGTGGATCGCGGGCAGACCATGGTCTTCCACCTTGGCATGAGCGGGCGCTGGCGAATCGATCCCGACGAAATCGGCAAGCACGATCATCTCGTTATCGAAACCGGTGCGGGCCGCACCCTTGCGCTCAACGATGCCCGCCGCTTCGGCTCTGTCGATCTGGTCGATACCGCCGCGCTGGAAAGATGGCCCCAGTTCGCCGCGATGGGGCCCGAGCCGCTAGGCCCCGGCCTCACCCCCGGCCACCTCGCCAAGGCTTTCGATGGCCGCTTCGCTGCCGTGAAGCTGCTGCTCCTCGATCAGCAGATCGTCGCAGGGCTGGGCAATATCTACGTCTGCGAGGCGCTGCACCGCGCGAAGATCCACCCCGAGCGCGAGGCGGGCAAGGTCAGCCGCCCCGCGCTGGGCCGGCTGGTGCCGGAAATCCGCGCCGTGCTCGAAGAAGCGATTCGCGCCGGCGGCTCCACCTTGCGCGATTACGTCCGCCCCGATGGCGAGCTTGGCTATTTCGCAAAGGACTGGCGTGTCTACGGACGCGAGGGCGAGCCATGCGGCTGCGGCCGTCCGGTCAGCCGCGTGGTGCAGGGCGGGCGCTCCACGTTCTTTTGCGGGCACTGCCAGCGGCTCTGACAGCTTCTGTTCATGTCGGATCGGCTTCGGCGTTGAACTCGGCGCGTCGTCTGATTAGCGTCGGGCAACGTCAGCGCACCCGCCACGCCGGGATGCGCTCTTTTTTGTCCGCAGGAGTGTGGCTTGACCATTGCAGTGATTTTGGCCGGCGGCCTTGGAACGCGGCTGGGCGAGGAAACATCGGTTCGCCCGAAACCGATGGTCGAAATCGGCGGCATGCCGATCCTGTGGCACATCATGAAGATCTATTCCGCGCATGGCGTGAATGATTTCGTGATCTGCCTCGGTTACAAAGGCTACATGATCAAGGAGTACTTCGCGAACTACTTCCTCCATATGGCCGATGTTACGCTCGATCTCACCAAGAACAGCGTCGAAGTCCACCAGAACTGGAGCGAGCCCTGGCGGATCACCCTGGTGGAAACCGGCGCCGATACGATGACGGGCGGGCGTCTGAAAGCGGTGCGGCCCTACTTGAAGGAAGGCGAGCCCTTCTGCTTCACCTATGGTGACGGCGTCGCGACCGTGGACATCACCGACCTGCTCGCGTTCCACAAGGCCCACGGCAAGCGTGCGACGATCACCGCCGTGACCCCGCCGGGCCGTTTCGGCGCGCTCGAGATCGAGGGCGCGTTCGTGCGCAGTTTCCAGGAAAAGCCTGCCGGAGACGGCAACATGATCAACGGCGGGTTCTTCGTCGCCGATCCCTCGGTGATCGATCTGATCGAAGGCCCCGCGACGACGTGGGAGCGCGAACCGCTGGAACAGCTTGCGGCTGCGGGGGAGCTGGGCGCCTATCGCCACGAAGGCTTCTGGCAACCGATGGATACCCTGCGCGACAAGCTCTACCTCGAAAGGCTGTGGGAAGAAGGCGCGCCATGGAAAATCTGGTGAGCCAAAACCTGGTGAACGACGCCTTCTGGCAAGGCCGGCGTGTTTTCCTCACCGGCCAAACCGGCTTCAAGGGCAGCTGGCTCGCGCTGTGGCTGCACGCGATGGGGGCGAAAGTTACCGGCTTTGCGCTGCCGGCTGAACCGGTCAGCCTGTTCAATCAGGCCCGCATCGGTGAACTGGTGACGCATATCGAAGGCGATATCCGCGATCTTGCCGCGGTCGAGGCCGCGATGCAGGCCGCCCGGCCGTCGGTCGTGCTGCATCTTGCCGCGCAGCCGCTCGTCCGCCGGTCCTATGCCGAGCCGGTCGAGACCTACGCGACCAACGTGCAGGGCACCGTCCATGTGCTCGACGTCTGCCGCCGCATCGCCGGGCTCGAAGCCATCGTCTGCGTTACCAGCGACAAGTGCTACGAGAACCGCGAATGGGTCTGGCCCTACCGCGAAGACGATCCGATGGGCGGATACGATCCCTATTCAAGCAGCAAGGGCGCAGCGGAACTCGTCGCGGCGGCCTATCGCCGCAGCTACTTCAGCACGGTGCCTGGCCCCCGGCTCGCCACCGTGCGCGCCGGCAACGTGATCGGCGGCGGGGATTGGGCGGAAGACCGGCTCGTTCCCGATATCGTCCGCGCGCTGCTGGCGGGCCATGCGCCGCAGATCCGTGCGCCGCAGTCGGTCCGGCCCTGGCAGCACGTGCTGGAGGCTCTCAGCGGCTACCTCCTCGTGGCGCAGCGGCTCACGGGCGGGGATGCGGGGATCGACAGCGGCTGGAATTTCGGCCCGTCCGAAAGCGACGCGCGTCCCGTCTCGTGGATTGCCGACCGGCTGATCGGTGCCTGGTCCGGCGCTGCGCCGGGCACTGGCTGGCAGGACGTCTCCGGCGGCGCGGCCGTGCACGAGGCGCGCCTGCTCCGGCTCGATTGCTCCAAGGCGCGCGCCGATCTCGGCTGGCGCACCGCGCTCACGCTGCACGATGCGCTGGGCATGATCGTCGATTGGCACAAGGCCGTGGGCGCGGGCGAGGACGCGCGCGCCGTCACGCAGGCGCAGCTCGCTGACTACCGGGAGCGCAGCGCCGCGTCGGCCTGAACCTGCGGGGTCTGGGCGGGCGGCTGCGGCGGCGCCAGCGCCACCACATGTGTTGTCCAGCCGCCGATGCGGCCCGGCGCCGTGGCGAAAGTCGCCACGATCCGTCCCCGCGCGAACAGGGCGCGATAAGCTGCATATTCCGCGGGGAAGGCGTCGCGCTCGGCGGCATAGCGTTCATACTGCGTGATGATCGCATAGTCGGCGCGGCATGTGCCCCGCTTGTCGGCGGCGACAGTGCCATAATCGATGTTGGAGCGTCCGCCGCGGCCTGCA
This sequence comes from Novosphingobium sp., assembly GCF_027489515.1. Lineage (GTDB taxonomy): Bacteria > Pseudomonadota > Alphaproteobacteria > Sphingomonadales > Sphingomonadaceae > Novosphingobium. The sequence goes on from NZ_JAIXZS010000027.1 coordinate 69,766, forward strand.
TCCACCGTATCATACTGGACCTTGCCGCCGAGATAGGCGCGCACGTCGACACAGCCCACCGTGCCGAACGGAAAGATCAGGTGCCACGGCTCGGGCAGGATATCGAAGGCAAAGTGCTCCACCAGCACCGTGCTGCCGGGGGGGATATGCGCGGCGGCCCAGCGCGTCGCGAGTTGGCGCGCATCGTGCTGCCGTTCGATCTTGCGCGTCGTCGTTGCCGTGGCCGGCTGGATGAGGGCCGCCGCCAGCAGCGCGAGCGCGCCTGCGCGCCGCGCCGGCGTCTGCGCGAGGCGGGCAGCAATCTGCGCCCAGCCCAGCCCCACCGCCAGCGCCAGCAGCGGCATCAGCGGCAGCACCCAGCGCTCCCACACCAGCGCCTGGCTGCAGATCGTCGCGGTGAATGCGGCCAGCACCGGCAGGATCACCGCTCCGGCGCGGCGGCGCAGCAGCCACCACGCGCCGGCCAGCGCAAGGGCGCAACCGATCACGCCAAGGCCGGTCAGGACCGGCCCCCCCGCATACCAGCCGAGGTTGTAGAGCGGGCTCCCCCCGGTTGCCCCCAAGTGGTGGCTCTGCGCCTCGCCCTGCAGATTGCGCGCTACGGTCGCGAAATCGAGCGCGATATAGGGTGAGACGGCGAGCAGCCCGATCACCGTGGCGATAGCGCCCGCACCAAGCTGTGCCGCGATGGCCGGCGGCTTGCTCCGGCCATTGGCAAGGCGAACTGCCGCCGCCCCGATCAGCGCCACGCCGGCAATCCCGGTCGGCCATTTGGTCGCGACCGCAACGCCCAGCCAGATCCCCGCCACCACGTGAGGCCTGAGCCGCTCCTCGCGCATCGCGCGCAGCGCCGCGCGCAGGCTCAGCAGCATGAAGAACGTCGCCATGATGTCCGTTCGGATCACCTGCGACCAGATGACGCTCGCCGGTTCGATCGCCACCAGCGCGGCCGCGGCAAGGCCAGCGCGGCGCGTCAACGCGGCTTCGTCGGCATTGCCGGCAAGGTCCTCGCCCAGCCGGAACGTCTGCCAGACCGTCGCGGCGCCGAACACGGCCATTGCCGCTCGCCCGGGCAGGATCATCCACGCCGGATTGGCATAGACCGCGCTCGCAAAGGCCTTGGTATCGGCAAACCAGCCCACGGCGCGGCCAAAGCCGAGCACGGATAGATTGACCACGGCGAGCAGTTCCATGGTCGTCGTGCCCGGATGACCGAACCAGCCCGGATTGAGCGACAGGCTGCGCAGCATCTTGAGCGCGCCGAGCTCGAAAATCAGCTCGTCAGGATCGTTGAGTGCAGGCAGGCCAAAGCCGATCCCGTAGAGCCGCAGGGCGAGGGCCGCCGCCACGATCCCGGTAATGGCAAGCATGGTGGAGCGGGAGCGCGGCAGGTTCTGCCCTCGGTGATCTGCCATCGCGTGTCCCTGCTCGCGCGCGCAGCCTGCCAGCCTGCCGCCATCCGGCTGCCGCTTAGCATAACCGGCGCCCAAGCCAAGCACGCCGCGCAGAGGCCATCTTGCCGCGGCGCCAGCGCTGGTCCAGATGGTGCGGCATGCATGGTGCAAAGGCCGTCCTTCCTGTCCTGCTGCTCGCGCTGGTGGCAGCGACGCCATGCGCCCGCGCGGCCGACGGCAGCCCGCCCGCCTCGCTCCCCACCGGCGAGGATGCTCGCCCGCAGGGCAGGCCTGTGCCGGCAGACGAAGCCCCGCAAGTGGTGCGGGAAGCGCCCGGCGATTACCGCACGATCTCGCTGTCGCCCGGCGCCTTGCCGCTCTCATCGCGGTTCGGCTGGCGCGGCGATCCGATCGAGGGTGGCACGCGGTTTCACGCCGGGGTCGATATTCCCGCTCCGGCCGGCGCCACCGTGCGCGCCGTTCGCGCCGGACGCGTGGTCCAGGCCGGCTGGGCGGGCGGCTATGGCAATCTCGTCGTGATCGATCACGGCGCCGGCGTGCGCTCGCGCTATGGCCACCTCGAACGCGTGCTCGTCGCGCCGGGCGATCCGGTCGCCACCGGCCAGAAGATTGGCGAGATCGGCTCGACCGGTCGCTCGACCGGCCCGCATCTGCATTACGAAGTGCGGATGGGCCGTGTCGCCATCGATCCGCTGCGTGCAGCGATGCGGGTCTCGCCTGGCACGCAAGGCGAACCCGCGTGGCCCGAAAGCGACCTGCGCGAAACCGAAGCCGCCCCGCGCTGGGCGTGGACGTCCGATGGCACCGCCGATGCCCAAGGCGAAGGTTTGCCAGCCCCCGCTATTCGCTGATCTCGCCGCTGAGGTGGCTTACCAGCGTTTCGAAGTTGTGGTGCACGGTCCCGCTCGGGGGTGACCATCCTGCCGGCGCATAGCCCCAGCTCAGCAGATGGAACGGCATGCCGAACGCGTCGGCCACGGCATGGTCGATCTCGCTGTCCCCGATGAACACGCCTTCGCCCCGGGGAAGCTGATGCGCGCAAAGCACACAATCGAGCAAATCGGGTTCCGGCTTGGGCCGCAACTCGGGCCTGCCGCCGACGATCGTGCCGAAATGGACCGCGAGGCCGGTATCCGTGAGGACCTTCTCGCACAGCGCCTGCGGCTTGTTGGAGCAGATCGCCATGGTGAAGCCCGCGTCCGTCAGCGCCTGAAGCCCCGTCTCGACTCCGGGAAACACCGTATCGCGTGAGGTTGTGTGCTCGGCATAGCGGGCACGGAATTCCTTAAGATCCTCGTCCGGATTGCGGCAGGCATCGCCGAGCAGTGCCCGCACCATGTCGCGTCCGCCGCGGCTCATGTAGGCTGCGGCGCTGCCTTCATCGATGGTGTTCACGCTTCTTCGCGCCTGCAGCATTTCCTGCAAAATCGCGACGCAGGCGGCGTTGCTGTCAACCAGCGTACCGTCGAGATCGAATACAAGCAGCGGTCTTTGCGCCATCAAAACCAACCTCGGTAACGCGTCGGAGTGCCCTAAGCAGGCGCCCTATCCGTATAAATTCATGCTTAAGGTAACGTTAATAATTTGGGCGCAATGTGCAACTCAGGCAATGCAGGGGCGTCCCTACCGGGCTTGTGCTCTGCAGGAAAGTCTAATAGCAAGAATTGCCAAGAGATTTTTCGGCCTCGTACCAGAAGTTTATGTCCATTATGGAGAAAATCCGTGAACACTGCTGAACGTCACATGCTGGACCTTCTGAAGCGTGGCCGCGAATATTACGGTTTTGTTGCGGTCAAGGCCGAATTCGAAGCAGAGGGCACGCGTCCGGACGAGCTTCTGCGTCTTTTGGAACTTGCGCACCGCGCTGATCTTGGTGTTGCACTCAAGATCGGCGGCTGTGAGGCCGTCTCGGATTTGCTGCAATCGCGAAATTATGGGGCGAATTACATCATCGCACCGATGGTGGAGACGCCTTACGCGCTGTCCAAATTCGTCGAGGCCAAGGACAAGGTCTACGGCAAGAACGAGGAGGGCACCGAGTTCCTCTTCAATCTCGAGACGCAGACGACGCTCGAGAATCTGGCAAAGATGGTCCCGGTCGCCAAGCAGGGCGGCATCGACGGGATCGTGTTCGGCCGGGTCGATTTCACGCTCTCGCGCAGCATGCCGCGCGGCGCGATCAATGATCCCTCGGTCACCAAGGCCGTGATGGACGTCGCTGTCGCCTGCGCGGAAAACGATCTCGATCTCGTCGTCGGCGGATCGGTTGCGGTGGAAGCCGTTCCGGCGCTCGCGCGGTTCCGCAGCGTGCGGCTTGATCGGTTCGAAACGCGCAAGGTCGTGTTCGATGGCAGCGCGGCGGTGAGCGATACGATCGCGCTCGGCATTGCCACGGCGGTCGATTTCGAACTCGCCTGGCTGCGCAACAAGCACGAGTACTACAGCCGCATCGCCGGGGAAGACCTCGCCCGGATCCAGATGATGGAAGAACGGCAGGCCTCGCGCGCCCAGCTCGCCGCCGTCGCACGCTGACTTGATCGGGCCGCCGGGCGCGAAGGCATCCGGCGGCTTCTCTTGGGGATATTCCCGGTCGGCAGGCGTTTTGCCGCATGCTAGAGGGTTTTGCGCCGGGCCATTTCGGCGCATGCTGTGCCTGACCGAGAAGTCCGGCATCAGACACAGCGAGCACGATTTATTGATGGGCGGTCCGTTGAACATCACGAAGCTTGGAAACGGTGCCGGTCTGGCGCTGCTTGCGCTCTGCTGCGGCCTCTCGGTCACGGCGGCACGAAGCCAGGTGGTGGATACCGGGCAAGGCACCTCGACCTATAGCGGGCAGGTCTCTTCGGGCAGCGCGCAATCGGGCGCCGCCCAGAATGCGACGAACCGGGCCTTGCAGCCTGCGCCCAACGTCCAGAACACCGCGATCAGCGATTATCGCCCCACCCAGATCCAGGTGCCTGCCGAAGGGCAGTCCAGCAGCGATGCGCAAGCCCCCGCTCCGCAGCCGCGCGCGCGCCGCTCGCCTGCCGGTCCGCCGGGAGAGTTCGAAGCCTTCATTTCGGAGATCGTCGGCAAGCCGATCCGCCGGCTCGGGTCCGATCTGCTCACACCCGATGCGCGCGATTTCACCGCGCCCCCGGTCGTCTCGGTGCCGCCGGATTATCGCATCAACCCGGGTGACGAGATCCGGCTTGGCCTCACCGGCAATGTGCAGGCGACGAACCTCAGGCTCAAGGTCGATACCGAAGGGCGGATTTTCGTTCCCGAAGTCGGGGCGGTCCAGGTAGCGGGGGTCGCCTATCGCGATCTTCAGGCCGTGATCGGCCGTGCGGTATCGCGCCAGTACCGCGATTTCACCGCAAGCGTCGGGGTGACCCGGCTCAATGGCATCACCGTCTACGTCACCGGCTTTGCTGCGGTGCCGGGTTCCTACACGGTGAGCAGCCTGTCCACCGTGGTCAACGCCGTGCTCGCCGCTGGCGGACCGGCGGCAGGCGGCAGCTTCCGCTCGATCCAGGTGCGGCGCGGCGGCAAGCTGATCTCCGACTTCGATTTCTACGATTTTCTGCTCAAGGGCGACAAGTCCGCCGATGCCGTGCTGCAGAACGGGGATGTCATCTTCATCGCGCCCGCTGGCGCGCAGGTTGCCACGATCGGCAGCGTCAACAACGAAGCGATTTACGAGGCGCGCGCCGGGGATACGCTGAAGGACGTGCTGGTCTATGCCGGCGGGGTCAACACCGTCGCGGATATCCGCCGCCTCCATGTGCTCGATCCGATGAGCGATCAGGGTTGGCAGGAATTGACGCCTGAGGAAGCGGCGAAGACGCCTGCCCGCCGCGGGCTTGTCCTGCGCGTCCTTTCGGCGGTCGGCATCGCGCAGCCGGCGCAGCGCCTGCCCTCGCTCGTCACCATCGGGGGCGAGGTCCAGAAGCCGGGGCGCTACTTCGTGCAGCCGGGCACCACGCTCGATGAAGTCATCGCCAAGGCTGGCGGGCTTACGGCGCAGGCCTATCCCTTCGGTGCGGTGTTCGTGCGCGACAGCCTGCGCCGGCAGCAGACCTACAACTTCAGCAAGGCCGTCGACGAACTCAAGGTGACGCTGACCGCCGAGCCGCTCGTGCGCTACGAAAATCAGGACAAGGACCTCACCGCCCGGCTCTCGGCCGTCGATGCGCTGGTGAACCAGCTCAATGGACGGCGGATCGAAGGTCGGCTGGTGCTGCCGGTTGCGCCCAATGACCAGAGCCTGCCGGCCGCCTTCATCGTCGAGAACAACGACAATCTCGTGATTCCCACGCGCTCGCTCGCGGTCGGGGTCTACGGCATGGTCAACAGCTCGGCGGATTTCCGCTACAATGCCGGTGCAAAGGTGGGTGACTACCTGAAGCTCGCTGGCGGGTTCAACCGGCTGGCCGATCGCAAGCACGTCTTCGTCGTGCGTGCCAATGGCACCTTGCTCAGCGGCCGCGGTACGCTCGGCGCTGTGGCGCTGCCGGGCGATCTGGTCTTCGTGCCGATCGATTCGCAGCGCGGTGCGTTCTGGGCGCGGTTCAAGGATCTGCTCAACTTCGGCTTCCAGGGCGCGCTTGCCACCGCGTCGATCGTGGCGGTGACCAAATGACCCCTGCCGGCCGGATGGGCCGCCTGCGCGAACGCCGCGTGCGGCTGATCATCTATGTGGTGCTGGGCGCGGTGCTGGCGGTGCTGTGCCTGTTCCCGCGCCCGTTCATGGCGCGCGCCAAGGTCATGCCGGGCGATAACAACGCGGCCTCGCTGTTCAGCCAGTCCGGCGCGGGATCGCAGCTCCAGAACCTCGCCTCGCTCTTCGGGGATCGCAGCGCGACCGAAGTGACGCTGCAACTCGCCAAGAGCGATGCCGTCACCCGTGACGTGGTGGCCCGGCTCAAGCTCGTGGGTCCGGGTCGGCCCTATGCCGATGAACGCTCCGCCATGGTTGCGCTCGGCAAGCGAGTCGATGTTCATTCGCTGCTGGGCGGCATCATCGAGTTCGAGGCCCGCGCCTACGATCAGGATTGGGTGCTGGCGGTGACCCGCGCCTATGTCGATGCGATGAGCGACCGGATGAGCAGCTATGTGCGCAACCAGGTCTCGCGCAAGCGCCGCATTGTCGAAGATCGCCTTGCCAGCTCGCAGGAGCGGCTGGTTCAGGCGCAAGCCCAGTTCGATGCATTCCGCAAGGCCAACCGCATCGCCGATCCGGCGGCGCAGCTGGGCGAACAGCTGACGGTGCGGGCAGGTCTCGAAGGCCAGCTGCAGGCAAAGCAGGTCGAACTCGCGACACTGCGCACAACGGTTGGTCCGGAGAACCCCCGCCTCAGCGTTGTCGCCGGGCAGGTCGCTTCGCTGCAAGCGCAGATCGCCCGCGCGGCCAACGCAAGCGAGGGCCAGGCCAGCCCCAATGTCGGCGCCATCTCGGCGACGGCGCTTGCCTATGCGCGGCTCTATCGCAGCTATGTCTTCGCGCAGGGCGTGTCGGACGTGTACTCGCGCGCCGCCGAAGAGATTGCCGTGCAGGAAATCCTCTCGCAGGACCGCGCCCAGCTTTCGGTGATCGATGCGCCGCATGTCGATCCGGATCGCTACTTCAACACGACCGCGGTTGCCTTCCTTGCGCTGCTCGTCGCGTTCGCCGTCTTCGTCGAAGTCTACGCCCCCGCGACCGGCCTGTTCGATCCGGGCGCGGCTGCGCGCGGCAAGGGCGCCGAGGCCGGGCCGCTGGCACCGTGATGCAGGCTGTTGCGCAATGAGCGATATCGAAATCTCCGTCGTGATCCCCTGCCTCAACGAAGAGGAAAACGTTCAGGGCATCTACGAGGAAGTCCGCGCCGAGCTCGAGAAGCACGCGCGCTCGTGGGAAATCATCTTCATCGACAATGGCTCGACCGACCGCACGCGCGAGCTGATGCGCGCACTCTGCGCGGCGGACACGCATGTCCGGGCGATCTTCAATACCCGCAATTTCGGGCAGATGCGCTCGCCCACCCACGCGATCTATCAGGCCGAAGGTGCCGCCGTGGTCGGCATGTGCGCCGATTTTCAGGACCCGCCGCAGCTGCTGGGTGAATTCATCCGCCAGTGGCGAGATGGGCGGATGATCGTGCTGGGCGTGCGCCGCACCGAGGAAAAGGCCGGGGCGCTGCTCACCGCCGCGCGCAAGGCCGGCTACGGCTTCCTCGCGCGCAATGCGGACTATGCGGTCATCCCCGGCGCGACCGGGTTCGGCCTCTATGATCGCCGCGTGGTCGATACGCTCGCGCGCTGGCACGAGCCCGAGCCGTTCTTCCGCGGCATGCTGGTCGAAAGCGGCTTCTCGATCGGCCTCGTCCCCTATGACCGACCCGAACGGCGCGGCGGCCAGACCAAGAACGACGTGTTCGCGCTGCTCGATTTTGCGGTCTCGGGCCTTGCCGGTTCGTCCAAGGCGCTGCTGCGCCGGCCCATCGTCTGGTCGTTCGGCTTCATGGCGCTGGGCCTGGTGCTGGCGATCTGCGCTATCGCGGCGGCGCTGGCCGGCGGGACAGCCTGGCCCTGGGTCATCCTTGCCAGCCAGTTCGCGCTGTTCGGGTTCGGCTTTCTGTTCACCGGGCTGCTCGGCGAACAGGTGCGGATCATCGCCGAGCGTACCCGGCGCGTGCCGCTGGTGATCGAGCAGGAGCGGCTGAACTTCCCGACCGACCGGACCATGCCGGTGCGCCAGCCGTTCGTCGTCGCCGAAGATGCCTGAAGGCGCCCTGCCGACGCGGCGCCAGAATCTGCAGCTGGCCTTGCGCGCCACGCTGCCCGAACTTGCGCTGCTGCTGCTCGTGCTCGCTTCGTTCGTCTCGCTGGTCCGCACCTTCTTCTTGACCGGATACCTGCCCCAGCCGTTCATCTGGGATCCGCAGGATACCTTCATGGACTGGTTCAACACCGCCTACTGGGCCAACCATTGGGGCGCCTATTCGGTCTGGCGCTCGATCTATCCGCCGCTGTCGTTCATCGTGCTGCGGCTGTTCAGCATTTCCTCGTGCTATGTCACCTCGCCCTTCGCGGCGCGCGATTGCGACTGGCTCTCGATCACCGCGATCCTTGCGTCCTATGTCGCGGCGATCGGCGTGTCCTACCTCGCGCTGCGGCGCAATGATCCGCGCACCGCGCTCATGCGCACACTGGCGCTCGCGTTCGGTTATCGCACGCTCTACGCGCTGGAGCGCGGGCAGCTGCTCCTCATGTGCTATGTCGCGATGGTCATCGCCCTTGGCTTCTTCGCCACCTCGCGCCCGGTGCGCGCGATCGCGGCGGGGCTGATGATCAACTTCAAGCCCTACATGCTGGTGGCGACCGTGGGCTGGGCGATCCGGCGCGAGTGGCGTCAGCTTGAGCTTGCCGCCTTTGCCACGGTGCTGATCTACCTTGCCACATGGGGCCTGATGGGTGGCGGCAGCGTCACCGAACTGCTCGACAACACCTTCAACTGGATCAGTTTCACCGGCGGCGATGTCGTCGGCGAGATCTACTATTCGACCAGCTTCAACGGCCTGTTCGGCGTGATCGACCGGGGCGCCTTCCCGGTGCTGCGCTACTTCCGCTCGGACACCTACGAGACGTTCCGCTTCGTGCTGACGAGTGCCATGGCCGCTGCGCAGCTGACCGGGATCGCCGCACTGTTTCTCGCCTGGATGCAACCGCGCGCGGTCGCGCTGCCGCGCCTCGCCTGCATCGCGCTGCTCATCTCGCTGACCACGCGCTCGCCCGGCGGCTATACCGAGATGTTCATCATGTTCCTCGTGTTCATGGAGCCGTGGCGCGGTTTCGCGCGGATCGCCTCGATCACGATCATCTATCTCAATGCGCTCAACGTCGATTGGCAGCTGTCCACCCTGCCGGTTGTCCACACGACGGCGTGGCTCAGCGGCAAGGCGGTTTCGGCGCAGTTCGGCATCGCGGTCGGCCAGTTCACCCACCCCATCGGCCTATTGCTCGTGCTCATGCTGCTCTCGCTGGAGACGATCCGCGAGGCGACGCTCGCCTATCGCCAGAACCGGCCGCAGCTGGCGTTCGGCGCGCCGGGGGAGGCGCTGGCTTGAGCCTCCATCCCATCCTTGCCGAAGACCTTGCCGGCGTGGTGGAAAGCCTCGCGGCAGACTGGCCTGCGCTTCGCGGCGCGCGCCTGTTCATTACCGGCGGCACCGGCCTCATCGGGCGCTGGATGCTTGAGGCGCTGCGGCTGGCCGATGCCGCGCATGGGCTCGGGCTCGAGGTTGCGGTGCTCACCCGCGATCCGGCCGCGTTTGCCGCCAAGGCGCCCGCGCTCGCCGCATGGCCCGCGCTGCGGCTGGTGGCGGGCGATGTGCTGACCCTGCAGCCCGATGGCCAGCCCTACACCCACGTCATCCACGGCGCGACCGATGCCAGCGCCGATCTCAACGAGAACGACCCGCTGCGCATGTTCGATACGATCGTGGCGGGCACGCGCAACACGCTCGATTTCGCGCGGGCAGCCGGGGCAGGGCGCGTGTTGTTCATGTCCTCGGGCGCGGTCTATGGCGCGCAGCCGTGGGATGTGACTCATGTCGACGAGGACTACCGCGGCGCGCCCGATCTCATGACCCACCGTTCGAGCTATGGTGAGGGCAAGCGCGCGGCGGAGATGCTCTGCGCGATCTATCGCCGCCAGTTCGGGCTCGATATCGTCACCACGCGCATCTTCGCGCTGCTTGGGCCGATGCTGGCGCTCGATATCCACTTCGCGGCGGGCAACTTCATTCGCGATGCCATGGCCGGGCGCACGGTGACCGTGAACAGCGACGGGCGCGCGGTGCGTTCCTATCTCTATACGGCCGATCTCACGACCTGGATGTGGGCCGTGCTGCTGCGCGCGCCCGCTGGCGCGACCTACAATCTGGGCTCGGAGCAGGCCGTCTCGATCGGCGATCTTGCCGAACGCGCGGCGACCGTGCTCGGCAGCGGCAAGTTCGAGATTCTCGGCAAGCCCGATGCGGGCTGGAATCCGGGGCGCTATGTGCCCTCAACTCTCAAGATCCGGAGCGAACTGGGCGTGGCGCCAACGGTCGATCTGGACGAAGCGATACGCCGCACGGCGGCATGGAATGGATGGATCGGATGAGCAAGATCAAGCTTTCAGACTGGGTGGCGCAGCAGCTGGTCGCGCACGGCATCGGCGATGTGTTCATGCTCACCGGTGGCGGGGCCATGCACCTCAACCATTCGATCGGCACGCATGATGGCATCCGCACCACCTTCTGCCACCACGAACAGGCGCTCGCGATCGCGGCCGAAGCCTATGGCCGGCTCACCGGGCGCCTGCCGGTGGTCAACGTCACCTCGGGCCCCGGCGGCACCAATGCCATCACCGGCATCTACGGCGCCTTTGTCGACTCGGTCGGCGTCCTCGTCCTCTCCGGGCAGGTGAAGAACGAAACCACGGTCCGCCACACCGGGCTGCCGCTGCGCCAGTATGGCGATCAGGAGCTCGACATTGCGCCGATCGTGCAGACGATCACCAAGTATGCCGAGATGGTCACCGATCCGCAGACGATCCGCTACCACCTCGAAAAGGCGATCTACCTCGCGCGCTCGGGCCGCCCCGGGCCGACCTGGCTCGATATTCCGCTCGATGTGCAGGCCGCGCGGATCGATCCCGATACGCTGGATCCCGGCTTCGATCCGGCCGAACTCGACGAGCCGTGGACGAAGACCGATCTCGCCGCCGCGGCCGAGGCAGTCATCGCCAAGCTCAAGACTGCCAAGCGCCCGGTCGTCTTCGCCGGCGGCGGGGTGCGGCTCAGCGGCGCGCACGCCCAGTTCATCGAACTGGTCGAAAAGCTTGGCGTGCCCGTCGTCACCGGTTGGAACGCGCATGATGTGATCTGGGATGATCACCCGCTCTATTGTGGCCGCCCAGGCACGGTGGGCGATCGCGGCGGCAACATGGTCAACCAGAGCGCCGATTTCCTGCTCGTGCTCGGCAGCCGGCTCAATATCCGGCAGGTCAGCTACAACTGGAGCAGCTTCGCGCGCGAAGCCTACAAGGTCTGGGTCGATATCGATCCGCTCGAACTGCAGAAGCCCAACGTGAAGCCGGACATGCCGGTCGTCGCCAATCTCAAGGACTTCATCCCGGCGCTGCTCGCCGCCGCGCCGGCCGGGCCGACCGAGGAGCAGCGCGAATGGCTCGAATGGGCGGTGCAGCGGCGGCGCAATTTCCCGGTGGTGCTGCCCGAATACAACCAGAATGCGGTGTGCCACCCCTATGTTGCGCTCGATGCGCTGTTCCAGGTGCTCGATGGCGAGGATGTCGTCGTCTGCGGCAATGGCAGCGCCTGCGTCGTCGGCTTCCAGACCGCGCAGATCAAGCAGGGCCTCCGCCTGTGGACCAATTCGGGCTGCGCCACGATGGGTTATGATCTGCCCGCCGCGATCGGGGCCTGCGTCGGACTGACCAGCGCGGGAGAGGGCAATCCGCGCCGCGTCATCTGCGTCGCTGGCGATGGCAGCATCATGATGAACCTGCAGGAGCTCCAGACCATCATCGGCTACGGCATGCCGGTGAAGATCATCCTCCTCAACAACAACGGCTATGTCTCGATCTTCCAGACCCACCGCAATTACTTCAACGGTGTCGAAGTCGGCGGCGGACCCAAGAGCAACGTGACCTTCCCCGATTTCTCCAAGCTCGCCGCGGCCTTCGGCTATGGCTACTGGCGGGTCGACGGGCACGAGAACCTCGGCGCGCTGCGCGAGGCGATCGAGGCCCCCGGTGCCACGATCTGCGAGATCATGATCGACGAGAACGCCGCCTTCGCGCCCAAGCTGGGGGCCAAGGTCCATCCCGATGGGCGGATGACCTCGCCCCCGCTCGAAGATCTCTCGCCGTTCCTCCCGCGCGAAGTCCTGCGCGAGAACATGCGCATCCCGCTGCTGGAAGAGTGAGCCGGTGCGACTGATCGAGCGCGTTCTCGCGCGATTGCGCCGGGGCGAGCGGCCGGTGCGCTATCTCCTTGCGGGCGCGGCCAACACCGCATTCGGGCTGTCGTTCTTCCCGGCGCTGCTGTGGATCTGGCCGTGGTTCACGCACCACTACATGGCGGCGCTGGTGCTGTCGCAGCTCGTCTGCGTGATCTTCGCGTTCAGTACCTACAAGATCGGGGTCTTTCGCACGCGGGCCAATATCCTGCGCGAGTTTGCCTATTTCTCGTCGTATTCCTACGCCGTATTCGGGGCCAATCTGATTGCATTGCCGCTCATGGTGCAAGGTCTCGGCCTGCATCCGATCCCGGCCCAGTTCTGCTTCTCGCTGCTGACGCTCGTCAGCAGCTATTTCTGGCACCAAGCCGTCACGTTTCGTTCGGATACAAGGACCTGATCAGCGATGTCAGCCTTTCTAGAGCGGTCCTGCCCCTGTTGCGGAAGTGCGCAGGCCACCCCCGAAATGCAGAGCGAGCCAGCCGGCGAGGACGTCGGGCTTGAGGGCCTCGTGCCGTTCTGGGAGGGGCTGCGCAAGGAGCGCATGTTCTTCACGTATGCCCGGTGCCAGTCCTGCGGCCTGCTCTACTGTCCGCGCTATTTCACCGGCGAGCAGCTGGGTCAACTCTACGCCAATCTCGCGCCCAACATGGATATGGTCCCCTCGGCAGCGATCACCGCGACCCAGCGCGGCTATTGGTCGGCCGTCGCCGGGAGCGTGATCCCCGGCGACTATCTCGAGATCGGCCCCGATATCGGGCACATCGTCGCGCCGGCTGCTGCCTCGGGCAAGTTCGGCCATGCCTGGCTGTTCGAGCCGAACCGCGCGGTCCACGATGTGCTCGCCCGCTCCGCCGGAAACCTGCCGCATACGATCAGCGCGGCGATGGACGATTTCAGCGATGTGCCCGATGGCACGATCAGCCTCGCCGTGATGATCCACGTGCTCGATCACATCACCGAGCCGCTGGCGATCCTACGCCAGATACGTGCCAAGCTGAAGCCGGGTGGGCGCATCCTCATCGTGACCCACAACGAAAAATCGCTGCTACGCTCGGTTATGGGCCGTACCTTCCCGCCGTTCTGCCTGCAGCATCCGGAACTCTACAACCCCGATACGATGACGCGGGTGTTGACCACCGCTGGCTATTCGGGTGTCGAGGTCCAGCGCAGCGTCAATCACTTCCCGATCAGCTTCCTTGCGCAGCAGGCCGGGCAGACCATCGGGCTCGATCTGTCGCGCCTGCCCCTGCCAGACATGGCAGTGGGCCTGAAGCTGGGCAACATGTTAACGACAGCCCAGCTGTAAGGCCAACAACCGGGAGAGAGCCAGCCATGAAGACCCGCATCACCGAACTGTTCGGCATCGAGCACCCGATCATCCAGGGTGGCATGCACTATGTCGGCTTTGCCGAAATGGCCGCTGCGGTCTCGAACGCGGGCGGGCTCGGCATCATCACCGGCCTCACGCAGAAGTCCGCCGCCGATCTCGCCAATGAGATCGCGCGCTGCAAGGACATGACCGACAAGCCCTTCGGCGTGAACCTCACCTTCCTGCCCACTGTCAACGCGCCCGATTATCCGGGCTACATCCGCGCAATCATCGAAGGCGGGGTGAAGATCGTCGAGACCGCGGGCAACAACCCCGCGCCGTTCCTGCCCTACTTCAAGGACGCGGGGATCAAGGTGATCCACAAGTGCACGTCCGTCCGCCACAGCGTGAAGGCCGAGAAGGTTGGCTGCGATGCGATCTCGGTCGATGGCTTCGAATGCGGCGGCCATCCGGGCGAGGACGATATCCCGAACTTCATCCTGCTCCCCCGTGCGGCCGAGGAACTCACCATTCCCTTCGTCGCCTCGGGCGGCATGGCCGATGGCCGCAGCCTCGTCGCCGCGCTCGCGCTCGGCGCAGAAGGCATCAACATGGGCACGCGCTTCATCGCCACCAAGGAAGCGCCGGTGCATGAAAAGGTAAAGCAGGCGCTGCTCGCGGCGTCCGAGCTCGATACCCGCCTCGTCATGCGCCCGCTGCGCAACACCGAGCGCGTGCTGACCAACGCCGCGGTCGAGCGCCTGCTCGAAAAGGAACGCCGCCTCGGCGCGGACATCAAGTTCGAGGACATCATCGAGGAAGTCGCCGGCGTCTACCCGCGCATCATGATGGAAGGCGATATGGAAGCCGGCGCGTGGAGCTGCGGCATGGTCGCCGGCCTGATCCACGACATCCCGACCTGCAAGGAGCTCGTCGACCGGATCATGGCGCAGGCCAACAGCATCATCCGCGAACGGCTGGCGGGGATGGCCTGAGGGGAAAGCCCTCTCCCCTTCAGGGGAGAGGGTTGGGAGAGGGGACGTGGCACTGCGCCGCGCTGCCCCCTCTCAATTCCGGCTAGGCAGCAAGCTGCCAAGCCTTCGTATCTCTCCCCTGAAGGGGAGAGAGCGCAGAAATCAGGCCGCCAGCGTCAGGTCCTCGAACCGGCCAAGGTGGAAGTCCGCCGAGCCGAACTGGTTCTCGATCATCGTGGCCCGCTTGAAATAGTGGCCGATGGCGAGCTCCACGGTAATGCCGATGCCGCCGTGGGTCTGGATCGCGTTCTGGCCTACGAAGTTGATCGAGCGTGCGACTTTCGCCTTGGCGAGGCTCACCGCCGCCTTGCGCTCGTCCGCCGGCAGATCGAGCTTGAGCGTGCCCATCAGCGCCATCGAGGCGATCTGCTCCACCTCGATGAAGATGTCGGCCATGCGGTGCTGCAGCACCTGGAACTTGCCGATCGGCTGGCCGAACTGCTTGCGCTGCTTGATATAGTCGAGCGTACCCTCGTGCAGCTTGCGGCTCACCCCGCAGGCCTCGCCGCAGATCGCCATGGTGGCTTCGTCGGCCAGCAGCTCGATCAGGTCGATCCCGCCGGGGATATGCGCATCGCCGGGGATCGCCACGTTCTCGAAGTAGATTTCGCTCGCCTGGAAGCCGTCGACGGTCGGGTAGTCGCGGCGCACAATTCCCGGCAGCGTGGCGTCGATCAGGAACAGCTCCACGCCCGCGCGCTCGCGCGTCGAACCGCCGGTACGGGCGGTGACGAGGAGGTGCGTCGCCCACGGCGCGGCATAGACCACCGCCTTGTGGCCCGAGAGCACGAAGCCCGCGCCGTCCGCCTTCGCGGTGGTGCGGATGTTCGCCAGATCATAGCGGCCTTGTGGCTCCGCATAGGCCCACGCGATCACGGCATTGCCCGCGATGATCTCGGGGATCACCGCATCGGCCATCGCCCCGGGCGCGCGCTTCATCGCGCCGCCGCCGATCACCACGGTCTGGAGATAGGGTTCGATCGCGATGACCTTGCCCAGTTCTTCCATCATGATCATGTTCTCGAGCGCGCCGCCGCCAAGCCCGCCGTGTTCTTCGGCAAAGGGCGCGCCCAGAATGCCAAGCTCGGTGGCGAGCGCCTGCCAGATGCCCGGATCGCGGCCCTCAGGGCGCAGCAGCATCTTCTTGCGCGTCTCGAAATCATACGTGTCGGCCAGAAAGCGCGCGAGCGTATCACGCAGCATGCCCTGCGTTTCGGTGTAGCTGAAATCCATTGTCCTCAAATCCCGCTTCAGGGCCGCCGCGTCGCACCTTGCGCGCGGCGGCCTCCATTTTCACTCAGAGCCCGAGCACCATCTTGGCGATGATATTGCGCTGGATCTCGTTCGAACCGCCATAGATCGTTGTCTTGCGGGTGTTGAAATAGGTCGGCGCGGCCCGGTGCGCGTAGTCCGGCCCGATCGGGTGCTCGTTGTCGCCCTCTCCGAAGCCGCGGAAGTAGGGCGCGCCATAGTGGCCCACCGCTTCCAGGGTCAGCTCGGTCAGGCGCTGCTGGATTTCCGAACCCTTGATCTTGAGCAGGCTCGATTCCGGCCCCGGGCCCTTGCCGGCGCTTTCACCCGCCAGGCTGCGCAGCTCGGTAAACTCGAGCGCGGTGAGGTCCATTTCCAGTTCGGCGATCTTGCGCTTGAAGAAGGCATTGGCGATCAGCGGCTTGTCACCGTCCATCTCCGCCCGCGCGATCGTCTTCACCTTCTCGATCCCGCGCTTCGAAGCCGCCACACCGGCGATCCCGGTGCGCTCGTGCGCCAGCAGGAACTTGGCGCAAGTCCAGCCCTTGTTTTCCTCATAGACGCGGTTCTCGACCGGTACGCGCACGTCTTCGAGCCACACTTCGTTGACTTCGTGCTCGCCGCCCAACGTGATGATCGGGCGCACGGTGATGCCCGGCGACTTCATGTCGATGAGCAGGAACGAAATGCCTTCCTGCTGCTTGGCATCGGGATCGGTGCGGACGAGGAAGAAGCCCCAGTCGGCATGCTGCGCCATCGTCGTCCAGGTCTTCTGGCCGTTGACGACATAATGATCGCCGTCCCGCACCGCCTTGGTGCGCAGCGAGGCAAGGTCAGACCCCGAACCCGGCTCCGAATAGCCCTGGCACCACCAGTCCTCGCCCGAAAGGATGCGGGGGAGGTACTTGGCCTTCTGCTCGGGCGTGCCGAAGGTGTAGATCACCGGGCCGACCATCGAGAGGCCGAAGGGCATCAGGCGGATGCAGTCGGCGCGCGCGGTCTCTTCGGACCAGATGTAGCGCTGCGTCGCGGTCCAGCCGGTGCCGCCGTACTCGACCGGCCATGCCGGGGCGACCCAGCCCTTCTTCGCCAGCACCTTGTGCCAGGAGAGGAAGTCTTCCTTTGAAAGCTCGTCGCCCTCGTCCTGCTTGCCGCGCAGTTCGGCCGGATAGTTCTCGGCGATGAAGGCGCGGACTTCCTGCTGGAAGGCCAGATCTTCGGGGCTGAAATCAAGATGCATGGGGCTCTCCCTTTTGAGTTCATGGCCTTTTTACGGCCCTGACGCAGCGAGACTCGCTTCCGTTATGGGAAGCCGGTCTCCTGCACCCTCCATCCTTCCACTTTACGTAAACGTCAAGAGGGGCGATGGGTCAGGCACGGCGGCGACGCGCCGCCAAGCCCCCGTGCGGGCGGCCCTGCGCGTCCGATGCACAGAAGCCACACTTCCGGCACTCGCACGCATTTTGCGATTCAATCGCTTGAATTCTTGCTTGCGCTTGGGCTGACCTTTTGCCAGAGAACCCCCATGCAGGCGTCTCGAGGCTTCGATTCGCTGCTGTCGTACGCACAAAAGTGCTCGCAATCGGGAGGGATATCTGTGAAGCTCACCGCAATTCAATCGTGTGCATCGGTTCTGGCGCTGGCTGTGGCCGCCGTTTCGGCGCCAGTGTTCGCCCAGGAAGCCGCGCCTGCTGATGCCGCCGCCACCGACGCCCCTGCCGACACGCTGAGCGAGATCGTCGTCACCGCCTCGACCGGTACCAAGAGCAAGCTCGACAGCTCGGTCTCGATCTCCTCGGTCGACAGCGCCATCATCGCCAATTTCCGCCCGATGTCGGAAGGCGATCTGCTTCGCCTGCTGCCGGGTCTCCAGCCCAACGTTTCGGGCCCGGGCGGTAACGGCAACTTTGCCGTGCGCGGTCTGCCCGTCGCCACCGGCGGCGCCACCTTCGTCCAGCTGCAGGAAGATGGCCTGCCCACCGTGCTGTTCGGTGATATCCAGTTCGGCAACAACGACTACTGGACCAAGTCGAGCCCGATGGACGCCCGCGTCGATGCGATCCGCGGCGGCACCGCCGCCACGCTCGCCAGCCAGGCGCCGGGTGCGGTGATCAACTACATCAGCAAGACCGATCGCAGTGAAGGCGGCTACATCCAGCTCGAGCGCAACCTCACCTACGATTACACCCGCGCCAGCTTCCGCTTCTCGGGCGCCATCGATGACAAGACCCACTTCAACATCGGTGGTTACTACGGCGCCGGCGATGGCCCGTGGCACTCGGGCTACCAGCTCAGCAAGTCCTACCTGATCAAGGGCAACATCACGCGCGAGTTTGATGACAATCGCGGCTTCTTCCGCGTCTATTTCAAGGCGCAGGACACGCAGGAGCCCAACACCCAGGGCGGCATCGCCTGTGGCAAGCTCTCTGGCGGCAAGGTTTCCGATCTGCAGGCCTGCCCGGGCTTCGATCCGCGCCGCGCGTCCAACTTCTCGGCGTTCAACCCGGTCGTCAACTACGTCGATTTCGATAGCCAGGGCCTTGCCAGCACGCCGCTCAACGGCATCACCACCAATGCCCAGTCGCTTCAGGCGCAGCTGCACTACAAGTTCGACAACGGCATCACCGTCGACAACAACGCCCGCTACACCAACATGAGCGGCGGCTTCTCGTCGAA
>NZ_JAIXZS010000022.1 GCF_027489515.1 Novosphingobium sp.
GGGTAGAGTTTGGTCATGGGTCTCTCCGTCCTCTATTGATTGTTCTAGGTTATAGCAGTTTCTTAGCGCGATGCCAGCGCCTTGTCCTCGTTGGCACGCTTGATGAGATACATGCGGATCGCCTCCGCGTCAGCGGGCTTCAGCGCCGACTTGAACGATACCATGCCCAGCTCGTGGAGCTGGCCGCCGATCACCACGGCCTTCAGCGCCTCGGCCGAATTGATGATTGCCGAATGGCGCAGATCGGGGTTCAGCCCGCCCGAAACCGCCGCATCGCCGTGGCAGACCGAGCAGTAGCGGCCATAGAGCTGCCCGCCCTTGGTTGCCTGCGCCACCGTGCCGGTGAGCGGGGGCGGATCGAGGACCATCTGGTTCATTGGCGGTGCTTCGGGCAGCTGGCCCTTGGCGCCGAGCTTGAACACGAGGAGGCGGCTGATGTTGCGCGTCGTGCCCGCCTTGTCGGCCAGCACGCCGGTGGCGATATCCCAGACGCCGCCCCACCCGACGAGGATCGCGACATACTGCTCACCATCGATCGCATAGGTCATCGGCGCGGCGATGATGCCCGTCTGCGCCGGGAACGACCACAGCTTCTCGCCCTCGTTCGCGGTGTAGGCGACGAACTCGCCTCCCGCCGTGCCCTGGAACACAAGGTTGCCCGCGGTCGAGAGAACGCCGCCATTCGACGGCCCCTTGAGATCGACCTTCCACGCCGGCTTCCTGTTCGCGACATCCCACGCCACCAGCTGGCCGGTGGTCGCCGCCTTGGCGCCTTCCTGCGCCTTGAGGTCTGCCGGCATGGCCACGGCATAGCCGTCGAGCCCCGTCTGGAACCCGATATCGGTCGGCTTCCAGCCCGCCGCCGCCATGTAGGGGAACGCAGCGAGATTGGTCGGGATGTAGAGGTAGCCGGTCTTCGGGCTGTAGCTCTGCGGCTGCCAGCTGTGCGCGCCAACCGCGCCGGGCAGGCTGATGAACGGCTTGCCGGTCTTCTCGTACTGCGCATCCGGGTTGATCGTCGGGCGCCCGGTCACGGGATCGATCGCGGTTGCCCAGTTCACCGGCACCCACGGCGTTGCCGAGAGGAACTTGCCCGTCTTCACGTCGAGCACATAGACATGGCCGTTCTTGGGGGCATGCATCGCGACATGGCGCTTCTCGCCGCCGATCATCACATCCGCGATGGTGATCTGCTGATCCGAGTCGAAGTCCCAGCGGTCTTCCGGCGTCTCCTGGAAGTGCCACACATACTGGCCGGTGTCCGCATTCACCGCAACGATCGACGAGGTGTAGAGGCTGTCGCCCTCACGCCCGTTCGCCGCCGGATTCCACGGCTCGGCATTGCCCGTGCCGAACAGGACGAGATTGGTTTCGGGATCGTAGGTGATCGAATCCCACACCGTACCGCCACCGCCAAGGGTCCACCACTTGTTGCCCCAGGTCTTGGCCGCCGCCTCGTGCGCCGCCTTGTTGAGGCCCTCCACACCGAAGCCCTTGGCCGGATTGCCCGGCACCGTGTTGAAACGCCAGACTTCCTTGCCCGTCTCCGGATCATAGGCTGAAAGGTAGCCGCGCGCCTTGTATTCGGAGCCCGCCGCGCCGATCAGCACGCGGCCCTTCACGATGCGCGGCGCACCGGTGATCGTGTAGTCGGTCTGGTTGGGAACGGTGACCTTCTCCCAGATCACCTTGCCGGTCTTCTGGTCGAGCGCGATGAGACGCCCATCGAGCGCCGCCACGAAAACCTTGTCGCCGAAGAGCGCGACGCCGCGGTTCACCGCGTCGCAGCAGGTGCGAACCAGCGTCTCGCGCGGTACCTTGGGATCATAGGCCCAGAGCGGCTTGCCGGTCTTCGCGTCATAGGCCTTCACCATCGACCACGCGGTCGAGACGTAGAGCACGCCGTCATGCACCAGCGGGGTCGCTTCCTGCCCGCGCGCGGTGTCCATGTCGGCATACCAGGCAAGGCCCAGCTGATCGACGTTGTATTCGTTCACCAGGGTCAGCGGCGAATAGCGCTGCTCGGCATAGTCGCGGCCATAGCTCAGCCATTCACCCGCCGGCACGTTGCGCAGCATCGCCTCGGTCACCCCGGCCATCGCGCCGGATTGGGCGACGGCTCCCGCCGAAAGCGCCAGAACCGATGCCATGGCCAGCTTGCGAACAAACGATATGCGCATACGTGTCACCCTCTCCAACCTGCCCGGCGCGTTCCCGGATCACTTTAATCGCCTGTTTAATCCACCCTGCTTCAATTCACCATACGCTGCGCATCGCCCCAGTATTTTTTACGCAGCGCCTTCTTGTCCATCTTGCCCGCGGCGGTGCGCGGGATCGCGTCGATGAATTCGACGGACTTCGGCGCCTTCACCCCGCCCAGCCGCTGCTTGGTATAGGCGATGATCTCGTCCCCGGTGATGCCTTCAGCGACAACAACGGCATGGACCTGCTCGCCCCACTTCTCGTGCGGGATGCCGAACACGCAGGCCTCGCGCACTTGCGCCAGTTCGGTCACCGCCGCCTCGACTTCGGCGGTGAACACATTGAATCCGCCCGAGACGACCATGTCCTTCTTGCGGTCGACGATATAGAGATAGCCGTCCGCATCGAACTTGCCGACGTCGCCGGTGTGGTGCCAGCCAAACTTGCGGATTTCGGCGGTCTCTTCCGGCTTCTCGAAGTAGGAGTGCGTCACCAGCGCGCCGCGCACGCAGATCTCGCCCGCCTCGCCAAGCGGCATGTGGTTGCCGTCGTCGTCCATCAGCGTGACCTTGATCGAGCGCGTCGGCTTGCCGCAGGACGCCAGCTTCTCGGGCGCTTCCTTGGCAAAGCGCGCGACGTCCTCGGGCGGGAACCACGCGACGATCATCGGGCACTCGACCTGGCCATAGGCCTGGCACATGCAGGGCCCGAAGATCTCGACTGCCTGACGCAGCTTTTCAGGGCTGCACGGCGATCCGACGAGGATGAAGATCTTGAGGCTCGAATAATCGTGCTTGTCGATCTCCGGGCTTGCCAGGCACTGGTACATTGCCGTCGGCGGCAGGTACATGTGCGTGACCTTGTACTTCTCGATCGTACGCAGCACGTCCTCGGCATCGAAGCCCGGCAGGATCACCTGCGTCGCACCCAGGCTCAGCGTGGAAAGCGCAATTGGCCCCGCCGCATGGGTAATCGGCGCGGAGACCAGCGCGACCGGGTTGTCGGTGCGCCCGCCCATGCCGTCTGCCGCGGTCTCGATCATCGTGCCCCAGCCGAGGTTGGTCACGTTGGCGCCCTTCGAGGGGCCAGTCGTGCCGCCGGTCGGGAAGATGCCGACCATGTCCATGAGGTTGCCGAATGCGTCGGTCTCCGGCTCGACGAAATCGGCCTCGCTCACCCCGGCCACGAACTCCTCAAGGCTGGGATCATCGCCCATGCGTTTGTCGAGGCAGACGAAGTGCTGCAGCGTCGGGCACAGGTCCTTCAATTGCTGCACTTCGCCGGCCTTCGAGGAGTGATAGACCATCCACTTCAGCCGCACATAGTTGATATAGGCCGCGTTGGCCTCGATAGCGTTGCGCGTGTTGACCGGGATCCACTTGCCGTTGGCGCGCCACATCGCCAGCACAACCACCAGCAGCATACCGTCATTCGGACCGTAGAGCCCGAGCAGATCCTGGTTCTCGAAGCCGCCCCGCTGCAGCGCGGCCGCCACGCGTTCGGTCAGCGCCTTGGTCTCGGCGAAGGTCAGCTTGAGCCCGCTCTCGGTATCGATGATCGCGAGGCGCTGCGGGTCACGATCGTGGCCGCGGTCAAAATAGTCGATGGCACGCATTGTGCTGTTATCCCCAACGGTTGATTTCAGGGCCCGGGGCCCAGGAACGGAGCGGCTCGGCACAGTTTGCCAGGGCCGATGCGGAAACGACGCAAGGCCGCGCGGCGACACGGGCAAGCCATGCGCGGGTCAGCGGCCTTCCTGCAAAGGCTTCGGGGCGGATCAGTTCCATCCCTGCCAGCCAGCTGTAGGTGACAAGATCGGCAATCGAGAACGCGCCCATCAGGAATTCGCGGCCATCGGCCAGCTTGTCCTCGCAGCGCTGCGCGGCCTGATCGACCTTGGCCTCGCTGTCCGCGACCTGCGCAGGATCGACGGCGCCTTGGTGCAGCGCCTGCCACCGCGCCCGCAGATCGTCGGAGACGATCAGATCGGTCAGCGCTGAAAAATCGTCTGCCGGTATCGCAGCAATTGCCGCCTGCGAATGCACCAGATTGCCCAGCAGCGCCGCCGCCGGCGAAAGCCGCTCGGTGATCTGGCGGCACCACATCAGCATTTCCCAATGTGCGTAAGGATCGTCGGGCTGGAGCCCGCAGCCTCCCGCGAGCTCATCGAGATACTGCGCAAGGAATACCGATTCGGACATCGCCTCGCCGGCGATCACCAGCACCGGCCCCTCGCCCTCGATGCCGAGATCGAGCGCCAGCGGCTCCGCAACACCGGGCAGGCGATGCCGCGCGCCGCGCAGCATGTCGATCGGCTGACAGGGAATATCGAGCCCGCTTTCGGCCAGCGCCGCCAGCACGGTCAGCGAAGCGCCATTGGGCTCGCCGTGATAGAGGATCGGGCCCATCAAATGATCCCTTCCATCACGAGGCTGTAGCGCGCCGCCATGTCGGTCTTGCCCATTGCCCAGGTCTTGCCCACCGCCTCGCGCTCATAAACGCGCTTCAGCCAGCGCATGATGCCTGGCGTCTTCTCCTTGCTGGCGAGATCCGGCTGCGTCAGCGGCAGCGAATACGTCGAGTTGAAGATATTGATATCGGCAAGGCTGTACTGGTTCGATCCGACATAGTCGCGCTTGCCCAGCTCTTCCTCGAGCTTTGCTACGCCCAGTGCCACGCGGCGGCGGCTTTCGGCCATTTCCTCCGCGCTGAAATCACCGTTGATCGCCTTCTTCCACGCCCGGCGACGCTCGGGCAGCGGGATGCGCTCGATCGCGGCAGCAAGCTCCTCGGGATCACGCTCACGCACGCGCGGGCCGACGAAGACGCTCCAGCCGATCATCGAGAAGCTGGGGCCAAGCCACTGGTCCATGAACTTCATCCACCAGCGCACCCGCCAGCGATCCTGCGCATCCGCCGGCATAAGGTCCGGCCCGGGGAACGCCGCGTTCACATATTCCATGATCGCGGTGCTTTCGGTGAGCACGCGCGAACCGTGCGTCATCGCGGGGATTGTCCCCTGCGGATTGATCGCGAGATATTCGGGCTTGTGCTGGTCGAACTGCAGCATGTCGATGTAGTGGCTGGCAAAGGGTACGCCCTTCTCCATCAGCGCCAGCATCGGCTTGCCCGAATTGGCGTTGGGCTCCCAGTGATAGAGCGTCACATCGGTCATGCTGGTCTGGCCATGGCAGCAAGCTCTCTCCCGACTCCGGACACGCGGAGCTGATTGTTAGTGTTGCTTACTAAATCAGCCCGCCTGACGGTTCAAGCAGTCCTGCCCGCAGAGGCAGATCACAACATCCGCTTAGGCGCAGAAAGCCCGCCGCGCTAAGCGCTCCCGAGCAGTCAAGTTTCACGCAGAGAAACAGCCCCTAGCGCGCCACCATGCTCCAGCGCAGCAGGCCGTCATGTCCGGACAGCGGCGCCGAGGTCCGCGTCTCGGCGGTCCGCCGCAGGCCCTGCTCTTCCAGCAGCCCGCGCAGCACAGTCCAGTCGCTCCACCGTGTCAGCCCCTCGATGCGCGTTGCATCGGTGAGCGCGGCATGGGCCTCGCGCAGCGACACGGCAGCAAGGTCGATCCCCCGCCCGCCCGCAAAGCTGGCGGATTCGGCAAGCCGGCTGTCGTAGACCACCACGGCCTCAGCCTGCGCCGCCTGTGCCGCGACCGGCACCGCCGCCACCGCGCCGGCCAGAACGCCGCTCTTGAGCACGTCGCGCCGGGTTGTCCGCATCAGCCCGCCTTCCCGAGATACTTCGAGACCGCCTCGAGTTCGGCTTCGGTCACATCGACCTTCGTCTGCGCCGGCATCGCGCCCTTGCCCATGCGCACGACGCTCTTCACGTAGTCCGCGGTCAGATCGGTGCGGTTGGCGAGGAGGCCCTTGTCCGGCGTCTCGCCCATCATCATGCGCTGCTTGGTGAGAAGATTGGTCCCCATCCCGCCGACAAGATGGCAATAGCCGCAGTGCACCTCGAACAGCACCTTGCCGTCCCCGCCTGCCTTCAGCCGGTCACCTGCAGGCGGTTCGGGCCGCAGGATGTAGGGCGGCATCATCATCGGAGGCGCATCGGCCAGCACGGCACCGCCGCCTGCCATCGCCAGCCCCGCAACCAGCACCATGCGCGAGAGCGTCCTCGTCATGCCTTGCCTCCCACGTTCCCGGCCCGCTGCGCGGCATAGGCCGCCGGCCAGATCCCCTGCTTGCCCGGCGCAACGATTCCATTGGGATCAAGCGCGTTCTTCACCTTCTCGGTCATCCGCCGCAGCGCCTGATTGTTGAAACCGAAGGTATCCGCCACCGGGTCCATCCACCCGAGGTGCGTGCGATACTCGGCATAGCCCGCTTTGGCGGTCTCGGAGATCAGTGCGTCAAACAGCCGGCGCATGTTCGCGACCATCTCCGGCTGGTCGCGGTCATACATCAGCATGTTGATATTGTTGGCAAAGCGCCCGCCGATGGTGAAGCTCGCGTAGAAGTCGACATCATGGTCGGCGATGATCTTCCGGCTGCGCTTCAATTGATCCATCACGTGCGTGCCGGTCGCGGGCACCACCGGCGAGAAGCCCATGTGCGCCCCGCGCCCGCCGATCCAGTCGGACATCTGCAGCGGCACGGCAGAAGGCACGCCCATCGTGGTCTCATACTGGCCGATCGGATCGCCGGTACGCCACCAATGCTCGGCAGGTGCCGCATCGAGATGCCGCTTCATCGCCGCCTTGACCACTTCGGCGCGCGCCTTGACCACCGGCTCCTCGCCATAAAGCCGCAGCGCCACCTGCCAGTAGCCGAGCTTGTACTGCTTCAGCAGCTCCTGCACCCGCCATTCGGGGATCGCGCCGGGCTTGTCCCAGAAGTCCTTGCGCTGGCCCTTCAGCACCATCTTGCCCAGCCACGAAGGCACGAACACGTTCTGGTCGATCAGCCCGGAGATCTTGAGCGGGGCAATCGTGTCGATCACCCAGGCGATGTCCTCCTCGTTCGGGATATCCCACACGATCTCGAGGCTGGTCTCGGGCGCGGGCTGCAGCCACACCCCCGCCTTGGTCACCACGCCGAGGTTCGATTGCGTGAACGCCAGATCGAACGTCGGGCCATAGCTGAACGGAAACAGGTGCCAGGCGGGGTTCCCCTCCATTGCGCCCATGCCGGTGCGCACCAGATCGCCATCGGGCAGCACCGCCTCGATTCCGCAGAGGTTGCGCGCATGGAGCCCGTACGACGTGTAGCCGATCCCGTGATCAAGCGCGTTGCCCAGCACCGACCCCCAGGCATTGCCCGGTACCGAAAGCCATAGCGGGGCCTTGGCGCGCTGGATCGCCTCATAGAGATCGAAGAAGCCGACACCGGGCTCTACCACGCAGTACGAAAGCTTGCTGTCGAGTTCGAGGATCCTGTTCATCCGCCCGAGGTCGAGCACGATCGAGCCCGCCATGCGCGGCGCGGCGGTGCCGTATCCCAGGTTCTTGCCGCGCGCGACGGGCCAGAGCGGGGTCTTGTGCTCGTTCGCCAGCCGCACGATCGCGCACACTTCCTCGACGCTCGCCGGCGCAATTGCCGCACCCGCCGGCCATTCCTCGGAAGAGCCCGGCGCATAGACATCCGAATAGGCATCGCGGTCGGCATCGCTCGCCATGACCCAGTCCTTGCCCACCACCTTCGCCGAGGCGGCCAGCATGGCATCGAAGGTCTTGGGGCTGACGCGGGGCGGCAGGTGCAGCTTCACCGGCGGTATTCTCCCATGGATATTTTCTACCAATTGTTAGCGTTTTGCCGCGATGGTGGGCGCTAGTCAAGTGAGGGCGTAGTACCGCACATGGTTTCCATCCGGCCGCCGCTCGCCGACGCCGATGAACACGTGCCGCGTCAGCCAGTCATGCGGGCCCTTGCTCGTCTCGAAAGTCGGCTGCGCGCGCAGGTAGTATTCGGCATGCGGCACTGGCGCCCCGCCAGCGAAAGCCCAGTTCCGCAGCCGCTCCATGGTCCCGGGCTCGCGCCCCCAAAGGAACCCCTTGTTCTGCATGTAGATCAGCGTGCCATCATCGACCTCGAGCATGTAGCGGGCATCGAACACCGCCGTGTCGTCGGGCCGGAAGAAGGCATAGTCCCCGCCCGAATTGGGCACCGCCCTGCCCTTCAGCCGCGGCCCCTCGAACTCACCGCCATCGACATAGACCGCGCTGCGCATCCCGCCCGTCGGTACATCGGGGATCGCCTGCACCCGCGTGAAGCGCAGCGTGCAGGCAAACGCGAACTCCAGCCGCGGGTAGTCGAGTGTCGAAAAGTCCATGGAGCTGCCCTTCAGTAATTGGAGAGGATCGTCAGGCTCGGTCCATCCAGCGGCTTGCCCGCCTTCACCTTCGCCAGTTCATCGCTGCGCGTCTGCTTCTGCTGGTCGATCAGATAGGCGTGGATCGCATCGGCATCGCCGGGCGAAAGCACGTCATCCCAGCGCGGCATTCCGCCCGGCACGAGCGCTCCTTCCAGCACGATCTGGCGGAACATTGCGTGCGTTCCCGGCTGCATCCGCCGCAGGTCCGGCGTGATCGAGCGGTGCCGGTTGGCATGGCAGATCGCGCAATTGCCAAAGAACAGCCCCCGCCCCCGCGCGATAGTCTCCGCCGTCACGCCTGCCGCCTGCGCCGGCGGCTCGGGCGCGACTTCAAGCGGCGGCAGCAGCGGCGGCTGTTCCACCTTGCCCCCACCAAGCTTGAACACCAGCAAGCGGTTCAGATTGCCCCGGTCATAAGCCGCCGCATAGCGCGGCACGAACGGAAACCCGCCCCCGCCCCAGCCGGCCATGACCGCGATATACTGCACCCCGTTCACTTCGTAGGTCATCGGTGCGGCCATGATCGGCGTGCCCGTCTCGATGGTCTTCAGCACCTTGCCGGTCTTCGTATCGCGCACATAGAGCCGCCCGCCCACATCGCCGTGGATCAGCAGCCCCGAGGCCGTCGTCAGCACGCCGGCGCGGTCCTGCCAGCCAGCCGTGTTCGCCGCCCACACCGTCTTGCCCGTCAGCGGCTCGATCGCGCGGATCTGCCCGGTGCCCGGATCACGCAGCGCCTCGGCATAGGCAGGTAGCGCGCGCACCGCATCCGCCATCGGCGCGGGAAACGTCGCCAGCGCATCCTTCACATCAGTCGTGAAGATCAGCGCCGCATCGTTATTGAGCCCGCGCGCCTTCAGCGGCTTCTGCCCCGGCGTCATGAAGATCAGGTTCCCGAGATCAAGCACCGCCGCATAGTAGAGCCCGGTCGCCGGATCGAACGAGGCCGGATGCCAATTGCGCGCGCCCGGCGTTGCGGGGAACACGATCTTCGGCCCCACCGTATAGTCGCTCTCTTCCGGCGTCAGGACCGGCCGCCCGGTCGCAGGATCGATCCCCTTGGCCCAGTTCATCCGCACCAGCGGATTGGCCTTGATGAGCTTGCCGCTCGCCCGGTCGATTACATAGAGAAAGCCGTTCTTCGGCGCATGGAGGATTACCGAACGGTCCGCGCCATCCACCTTCAGATGCGTCAGGATCAGCGGCTGGGTCGAGGTGAAGTCCCAGTTGTCCCCCGGCGTTTCCTGATAGTGCCAGACCATCCGGCCCGTCTTCGGATCAAGCGCCACCAGACTGCCGAGATAGAGGTTGTCGCCCCCCGCCGGGCTGCGCTTCGAGGTCGCGTAAGGACCGCCATTGCCGGTGCCGACGAGCAAGTACCCCGTCTCAGGATCGAACGCGATCGCATCCCACGGCGCGCCGCCGCCGCCAATGTCCCAGCGGCTCTTCGGGTCCCAGGTCGCCAGCGCCTTCTCAAGCTCGGGCGTCTCCTGCGGCCCGAGTGCGGGATCGCGCGGCACCACATGCCAGCGCCAGCGCAGCTTGCCCGTATCCAGATCGAGCGCCGTGACATAGCCGCGCACATCGTATTCCGCGCCCGCCATGCCGATCACCACAACATCGCCCGCGATCTCTGGCGCCCCGGTCGAATTGTCGCCCTTGCGGCGGTCCTCGATGAAGTCGGTCTTCCACACCACCGCGCCGGTCTTGGCATCGAGCGCATAGAGCCAGCCGTCGAGTGTCGCGACGTAAACCTTGCCGCGCGCGACAGCCACGCCGCGGTTGACCATGTCGCAGCACGCCGTGCGATTGAGCTGCATGTCGATCTCGGGCTCGAAGGCCCAGAGTTGCTTTCCGGACGCCGCGTCAAACGCGTAGGCCCGCCCTGCCACGCCCGAAGTATAGAGCACCCCGCCGACCATCACCGGCGTCGCTTCCATCCCCCGCGCAGTGCCAAGTTCGGCCTGCCACGCGAGGCCCAGCGAACCGACGTTCTGCGCGTTGATCTGGGTGAGCGCCGAATGATGCGTCTTGCCCGCATCCCCGCCCGGGCTCGCCCATTCACTGCCTGCGCCCACCATCGGAGGCGCGGCGCCCAGAGCGCAGGCTGCCAGCGCCGCAAGAACAAGCCGCCGGATCACAGCGCGTCCCACGGGCTCGGCATCCGGTAGGGCACCGTGATGAAGTTCGCCTCGATCTGCTCGATCATTCCGTGGTCGATCTTGAACAGCTCCGAGATGTAGAAGCTGTGCGGCCGCCGCACCGGGCTCTTCACCGTCCGGCCGTCGGTCAGCTGATATTCGTCGATGCGGCCCGAATGATCGATGAAGCCATAGGCCAGCACTAGGCCCCTCTCCTCGTCCACCAGCGGAAACCGGCGCGCGCGCAGGTCGTCGTCGTAGCGGTAGTTGCCCATGCGGAACTGCTCCTCGCAGCCCAGCGCAGAGACCGGCACGATCTTGGCGAAATCCGGATTTCGCGTTGTCTGCACGCCGTTTTCCACGCGGTTGCAATCGGGGTGGAACCTGGTGTGGATCGTCCCGTCGTTGCGCTGGAGCGTATCGAAGTAACCGTTCGAGAGCGCGATCATCTCCGCGCGCGAGACCGGGGCCACCACCTCGCGGTGCAGGATTGGCTTGTCCCAATAGCGCGGGTTCTCGAACTTGATGCCGCTGTCCGATTGACGCACGATCAGCATCTCGCATTCGGCAATCGCGCCAGCCTCATCGATCTTCAGCCGCAGCGTGAAGGCCGATTCCTCGATCGCTTCGATCACCGTGCCAAAGTAACCAACTTGTCCCGTGTGAACATCGGCAAAGCGCAGCTGGTAGTCGCCCAGCTTCTGGATCGTTCCCCAGACGCCGTCGCCGATCTCCAGCATGACGTTGTTTTCGCTGTGAAAAGCATCCGACGCCCAGGTCAGCCGGGTGTGATCGCCCGCATTCAGCGCGGCGAGGAACGTGTCGAGTGCTGCGTAAAGACCAGCGCGGTCCATGATCTCTCCCATCAGGCTTTGACGCCCTTCGATTTCCGGCATACCGTATCAAATGTTAGAATAAAAGGGGGGAGAGTCGATGGCGCGCACCGCCGCCGAACAGGCCAACCACGATCTCGTGATCGAGATGTACCACAAGGTCCTCATCGCCATGGATAGCAGCGCGGTGGACCGCTATATTTCGCCCGATTACATCCAGCACTCCATGCTTGCCCCGCCCGGCGTCGATGCGCTGAAAGCCTTTCTCGACCATGTGAAGGTGGAATCGCCCGATGCGAAGCAGACCATTCACCGCAGCTTTGCCGAAGGCGACCACGTGATCGTCCACACCCATGTCGAGCGTTGGTCGGGCGATCCGGGCCTTGCCGTGGTCGATATCTTCCGCTGCGAAGGCGGCATGATCGTCGAGCACTGGGACGTGCTGCAGGACGTGCCCGCCAACCCCGTCAATCCCAACTCGATGTTCTGAACAAGGAGCCTCCGATGCGCCTCGCTGCCTTAGCCGCTCTCGCCCTCCTCACCGCGCCCGGCCTTGCCGAGGCCAAGACGTGCAAGCTCACTCCCAAGCAGGTCGTGACCCAGTTCCTCCACGAATTCTACATCGAGAAGAAGGTGCGTTCCTCGTTCGAGAAGTGGGTCGATCCGGGCTACATCCAGCACAACCCCTATGCGCAGACCGGGCGCGAGGCGGCCATCGCGTTCCTCACGAAATTCGTCGAGGGCAACCCCGGCCAGCGCACGAAGATCCACCGCATCATCGCCGATGGCCACCTCGTCGCCGCGCACAGCCACGGCTGGCAGGAAGACGGCACGCCCGAACAGAAGCGCGGCTTTGCCGTGGTCGACATGTTCCGCGTGCAGGGCTGCAAGGTCATGGAGCACTGGGACGTGATCAGCCCCGTTCCGGAAACGTCCGCCAACACCAACACGATGTTCTGAGGGCCCGATGCGATTTCAGGACAGATGCGTCGTCATCCTCGGCGGCAACGCCGGGATCGGCCTCGCTGCAGCGCGCATGTTCGCCGCCGAGGGTGCCAAGCTCGCAATCACCGGCCGCAACCGCGAGACCTTGGCCGCCGCCGCCGAGGAACTCGGCGCACTCGGCATCGCCAGCGACATGGGCGATGTGGTGCAGACCCAGGCCGCGCTTGCCGAGATCGAACACACGCTTGGCGGGATCGACGTGCTCTTCGTCAACGCCGGTGTCGGCGGGTTCGCCGCGATGCCGCACGTGACCGAAGAATTCTGGGACGGCATCCACAACGTCAACCTGCGCGGCGCCTTCTTCGCGATCCAGAATGCGCTGCCCCTGCTGCGCGATGGCGGCGCCATCGTCATCACCGGCTCGATCGGCAGCGAACTCGCGCTTGCCGGCAACGTGGCTTATGCTTCGGCCAAGGCCGGCCTGCGCGCCATGGCCCGCACCGTCGGCAAGGAACTCCTCCCCCGCCAGATCCGCGTCAATATGGTCAGCCCCGGCCCGACCGAGACCGAGATCTTCAAGCGCGGTGCCAGCGAGGCCGAGATCGAGGCGACGCGCGCGATGCTCGGCGGTGTGGTCCCCTTGGGCCGCATGGGCGAGGCAGAGGAAGTCGCCCGCGCCGTCCTCTTCCTCGCCAGCAAGGAAGCCAGCTTCATCAACGGCGTCGATCTCTACGTCGACGGCGGCTGCGTGGAACTGGGCTAGAGCGCGCTCGGCACCCCATCGAGCAGCAGCGTCTTCACCTCCAGATAGGGCATGAACCCCTCGCGCCCGCCCTCGCGGCCGATGCCCGATTGCTTGAACCCGCCATAGGGCAGGCCGAAATCCATCCTGAGGCCGTTCTGCCCAAACCCACCCGTGCGCACGCGGCGCCCGATCCGGTATGCCGCATCGACGTCATGCGTCAGCACCGAGCCGTTGAGGCCGAACTTCGAATCGTTGGCAATGCGGATCATGTCCTCTTCGTCCTCCGCCGGAATCAGGCTGAGCACGGGTCCGAAGATTTCCTCCTGCGCGATCCGGCTGTCGTTCGGCACATTGGCGAACAGCGTCGGCTCGATGAAATAGCCCTGATTGAGGTGCGCCGGCCGCGCCCCGCCGCAGACCAGATCGGCCACCTTGCGGCCTTCCTCGATATACATCTCCACCCGGTCGCGCTGGCGCTTCATGGCGAGCGGCCCGAGCTGGGTTGCGGGAACGTCCGAGTGCCCGATCACCACCTTGCGCATCTCGCCGGCAATCGCATCGGCCAGTTCGTCATGCCGTGCGCGCGGCACGATCACCCGGCTCAGCATCGCGCAGACCTGCCCGCTCATCATCGTGATCGTGCCGGTCAGCAGCTTCGCCGCCGCATCGATCGGGAAATCATCAAGCACCAGCGCGGCGGACTTGCCGCCCAATTCCAGTGTGCAGCGCGCGATCCGCTCCCCGCAGACCGCTGCGATGCGCTGCCCCGCCACGGTCGAGCCAGTGAAGCTCACCTTGTCGACGCCGTGGTTGCACACGAGATGGTCGCTCGCCTCGCGGTGCCCGGTCACGAGGTTCACCACCCCCGCCGGGAGCCCCGCCGCTTCCGCCGCCTCGGCAATGATATAGGCTTCCAGCGGCGTCTCGGGCGAAGGCTTCATGATCACCGGGCAGCCCGCCAGCAGCGCATAGGCCACCTTGTTCGCCATGATCCCGAACGGCCCGTTCCACGGCGCAATCGCCGCGACCACGCCGACCGGCTCATGCACCACGAACCCTGCCGCCGCGCCCATGCTCGGCCGCTGTTCGACAAAGGCGAAACCCTCCGCCATTGCGGCAATGCCTTCGAGCACCGCCACCGATCCGGCATGCATCGGCCCGGCGAAGCTGGCGAGACCACCCATCTGCGCCGTCCAGCACCGTGCCAGTTCGTCCACTCGCGCGCGCAGATGGCCCACCAAGCGCCGGAACGCGGCAATGCGCTCTGCGGGTGCCATGCATGGCCACGGTCCATGGTCGAACGCGTCCCGCGCGGCCGCGACCGCCGCGTCCATGTCCGCCTCGTCCGCTTCGGCCACGCGGCCCACCACCTGTTCGGTATCAGGCGAAATCAGCGCAATCAGCCGTCCGCTGTGCGCGGGCACCCAGCGGCCACCGATGAAGAGGTGTTCGGGATGCGCAATGGCAACGCCCTCGGGAAGCAGGGTCATCGGTCGGGTCCTCTCAGGCGGTTTCGGCAAGCGGAGGCGGCAGGGCGCATTCGACCTTCTCGATCCGTCCGCCGCGCGTGGTGTAGAAGATGAACTGGCGGATTTCCTGCACTTCGCCCGCTTTGATCGGGAAAAACCCGGTCGCGCCCTTCGCATCGAGCGCCTCGCGCGTCAGGTCCGTCTTCGCGGCGATCCGCACGATCGCATCGATCGCGGTGCAGGTCTCGCCCGCCGCAAAATTGAGGATACGCACGTTCTCGTCCACGTTGTCGTGCAGCCAGGCGTAAAAATCCTTCAGCTCCTGCCGCGAGGTGATGACGATGCCGAAGAATTCCATCTGCGGCGGATCGACATAGAAATCCGCAACCCCATCATAATCGCGCGCGTTGAACGCGGCGAGATAGCGGTCGTAGGCGGCCCGATCGAGCATCGCGCAGTCTCTCCCCTTGGTTCTGGCCGGATTCGGCTCCGGTCAACCCTAACAAATGATACGATCAACGCAAGCGCACTCCCGCTCGCCAAGCAAAAAGGGCCAAACAAAAAGGGGCAGCCCTTGCAGGCCGCCCCTTTCCCCCCATGACCGGGAATCCCGTCTGGATCAGAACTTCTTCTGGACCGTGAGGCCCCATTCGCGCGGACGGCCGACCTGGCTGTAGATCGTGCCAGTGAACGCCTGCACCGCCGCAAAGCGATAGGGCGTGTAGTACTTGTCGAACAGGTTCTGCACTTCGAACGAAACCGAGAGATCTTCGTCCTTATTGCGCCACGTCAGGCGAAGGTTGCCCAGCGTATAGGCCGCCGCATAGTCGATCGGCGCACCACCGGCGATGCGGCCGATGTTGTTCCTGCCGAAGTAGCTGAGGTCGAAGCGCGGCGTGATCGAACCCGCCTTGCCGAGCTCGGCGCGGTACTGCACCCCGAACGCCCACTTCCACTTCGGCGTCGCGATCGGATCGCTGAGCAGCACGGCATTGCCGACGCGCGGATCGATGCGCGACCATTCGCCGTCGAGGTAGCTGACCGACCCGTCGAACGCGAGCCCTTCGATCGGATTGGCCTGGATCTCGAGCTCGACGCCCTTGATCTTGCCGTCACCCGCATTCTGGCGCGCACCGCACGGCGCGTTGGAGCCGAGCGAGGCGCAGCTGATCAGCGGCAGCTGCACGTCCTTGTAGTCGTTGTAGAAGCCCGCGATGTTCACCCGCAAGCGGCGGTCGAACAGGTCGGTCTTGAGGCCCACTTCGTAGGCGGTCACGGTTTCCGGACCGAAGCTGCCGTTGAGCGCCTGCGGTGCGTCGAACGGACGCGCCGTCACGCCGCCGCCCTTGAAGCCGGTGCCGACCGTCACGTAGGCCAGAACCTGCGGACTGAAACGGTAGTCCGCCGAAACGCGCCAGTCGACCTTGTTGCCATCGAACGTCGCCTTCACGCCGTTGAGCGCGCCGAGGAAGTACGAGACCGTACCGTCATAGTTCTGACGGATGAAGGTGTAGTCCTTGTGCTCCTCGGTGTAGCGCAGACCGCCGGTCAGCGTCAGCGCTTCGGTCGGCCGCGCGATCACCGTGCCGAACACGGCCTTGCTGTCCGCATTCACCGGATCGTTGCCGGTGAACTGGAAGTTCAGGCCCGGTGCGATGTAGCGGATGTCCTGCCGGGTGAAGTAGGTCGAGCGCTGGTCCGAATAGAACCCGCCCAGCGTGAAATCGATCTTGTCACCGATCTTGCCGTTGAAGCGCAGTTCCTGGCTGAAGAACCAGAACTTGAGATCGTTGTAGCCTTGGCCGACCACGTTGAGATCGGGCGTGAAGTCGTCGTCCGTGCCCCACTTCTGGCGGTATTCGCGGTAGGCGGTGATCGACTGGATGTTGAAGTTGTCACCCAGCTTGAACGTACCGTTGCCCGAAACGCCCCAGCCGGTGAACTTCACGCGATTGGGCATGTAGTACCCGTCCTTCACCTGGCCCCACGGCCCGGGGATCGACAGGCCCGGCGGCGGCGTGTTGCCCTTGGCGTAGAAGTTGGCGAAGGTGCAGAAGCGGCCGCACAGGTAGGTGCTGCTCACCCGCGCCGGGTTCACCGAGGTGACGACTTCGGCGGCATTCGTGCGGTTTTCGTAGGTATAGTCACCCGCGACGATGTAATCGATGGCATCGTTCGGGTTGTAGCGCAGCGAGGCGCGGATGCCGGCGTAGTTGCGCTCGCCCAGCTTGTCGATCAGGCAGCCCTGCCCGCTGCTCGGCCGCGCGCCGATGCCCTGCACGTTGTTGGGATA
>NZ_JAIXZS010000098.1 GCF_027489515.1 Novosphingobium sp.
CGATAGGGGCGGCGCTCGTTTTTCGCCGGATGCGGGCGTGGCGGAACTGGTAGACGCGCTGGATTTAGGTTCCAGTATCGCAAGATGTGGGGGTTCGAGTCCCTTCGCCCGCACCAGAACCGCCCCGCTTCAGTCGGCAGCAATCGGCCTGCTCCTGCCTGAGCAGTCCGCGACCATCATGACGCGACGTCGTACGAGAAAGTTGGATCACAGATGCAGATCGTCGAAACCAGCAACGAGGGCCTCAAGCGCGCCTACGCCCTGACTATTGCCGCGAACGATATCGCCGCGCGGGTCGAGGGCGAGGTCAAGAAGATCGCGCCGCAGGTCCGCATGCCCGGCTTCCGCCCCGGCAAGGTTCCCGCCAATCTCGTGCGCAAGATGCATGGCCCGGCGCTGCACCAGCAGGCGCTGGAAACCTCGATCCGCGAGGCGATGGACAAGCTCGTGGCCGAAAAGGGCCTGCGCCCCGCGACCCAGCCGGACGTCTCGCTCGCCGAGGGATATGAGGAAGGCAAGGATGCCGAGCTCACCGTCGCGCTCGAAGTGCTGCCGGAGATCACGGCGCCCGCGATCGACGGGATCAAGCTGGAACGCCTGATCGTCGAAGTGAGCGATGCCGAAGTCGATGAGGCTATCGGCCGCATTGCGCAGGGTCAGAAGCGCTACAACGATGCGCCCGAGGGCACCATTGCCGCCGATGGCGACCAGCTGATCATCGATTTCGCTGGCTCGATCGACGGCGTCGCCTTCGATGGCGGTACGGCCGAAGACCAGCCGCTCGAGCTTGGCTCGGGCCGCTTCATCCCCGGCTTTGAAGAGCAGCTTGTCGGCGTGAAGGCGGGCGACGAGCGCACCATCACCGTGACTTTCCCGGCCGACTATCCGGCCGAGAACCTTGCCGGCAAGGACGCCCAGTTCGCGTGCACCGTCAAGGCGGTCAAGCAGGCGGCTGAGTTCACCGCGGACGACGAGTTTGCCAAGTCGCTCGGCCTTGAGAGCATCGAGCAGCTGCGCGGCCTGATCAAGGGCCAGATCGAGCAGGAAAACGGTGGCCTCACGCGCACCGCGATGAAGCGCTCGCTGCTCGACCAGCTGGCCGCCGGTCACGATTTCGCGGTTCCGCCCTCGATGGTCGAGGCCGAGTTCGCGCAGATCTGGCAGCAGCTGACCAGCGAAGCCGCCAAGGAAGAAGATCCCGCCGCCGCGATGGCCGAGATCGAGGCGGAAAAGGACGATTACCGCAAGATCGCCGAGCGCCGCGTGCGTCTGGGCCTGCTGCTTTCGGAAATCGGCCAGGCTAACGGCGTTCAGGTGAATGCCAACGAAATGGAAATGCTGATCCGTCAGGCCGCGCAGCAGTATCGCGAGCAGGACCGCCAGCGCTTCGTCGAATATATCCGTTCGGATGCGCTTGCCGCGGCGCAGCTGCGCGCGCCGCTCTATGAGGACAAGGTCGTCGACTTCCTGTTCGACAAGGCCGAAGTGACCGAGCGGACCGTGACCCGCGAGGAACTGCAGGCGGTGATCGAAGCAGACGAGACGGGCAAGCCGGCAGACGTCAAGCCCGCCAAGGCTGCGCCGAAGAAGGCCGCCAAGAAGGCAAAGGCTGAAGTCGCGGAAGAGGCTCCCGCCGAGGAAGCCGCTCCCGCCGAAGCCGAAGCCAAGCCTGCCAAGAAGGCCCCGGCGAAGAAGAAGGCCGCTGCTGAAGCTCCGGCTGCTGAAGCCGCTCCGGGCGAGGAAGCGCCTGCTCCGAAGAAGAAGGTACCGGCCAAGAAGAAGGCCGCCGACGCCTGATCTTCGCCGCAAGGCACTGAAAACTAAGAAGGGCGCTCCGGAGACGGGGCGCCCTTCTTGCATATGTGCGGCATCCGTATTCGCCCGCAATTGACCCCGCGAATCGGCACATGAGAGATTCGGGCAGGCTCGGCTCCTGGGAGGGACCCCCGATGCATACCGTTCGCAATCGCCTCGCTTCGCGGCCTCCGATGGCCGTGCCCCTGCGGCTACGTCGCCACTGCCGAACGTCGCCGCCATGCGGCACGATGCGGCCTATATCCAGCGCGGCTCGATGGCCGTGCCGCTCTCAGCGCTGGAGGAGGCGGGGGTGGTTGATCCGCGCCAGACCCGGCGGCGCAACCCCAAGGGCAAGAAGGCGCGCAAGGCTGCCGCTCGGCTCGCCGCAGCACAGGAGGCGCCGACGCTGGTGGTGGCGTTGCCGGACGGGCCCGAGCCGCCGCGCCGGGCGAACAAGGCGGTGAAGAAAGGCAAGGCGAAAGCCCGATGTGCGCCCCGCAAGCCCGCCGGGCCAGAGCAGCTTCCGGCGATCCCGGCGGCGCCGCTGCTCGAACAGCGCCTTGTTGCGGCGCTGCCCTTGCCGAGTTTGCCGGAGCCTCTGGTGCTTGCCGCGCCTGCTGAGCCGCTGCGTCTGCTGACGTTCGATGCGATGCCCGAACTCAGGGAAGAGGTCCTTGCGCATGCCACCGAGCCAGAGCCGCTGGTGCTGCCAGCCGCGCCTGAACCCGAGCCTGCGCCCGAAACCGAGCCCGCGATTGCGCTCGCGGCGCTCGCCGATGCACCGCTGCCCCGCGCGCGGGCGCTTGTCCCCGCGCGGCGGCAGGGGCTGATCGACGTGATCGCCTTCCTGCTGCGCGATTCCGGGCGGCGGTTGGCGCGCTGGTCGGCGCGGCGGCACAAGACTCGCGAGGAGCAGGCTGCATTGCGCCGGGCCGAAGCACGGCAGCTCAATCTGCAGCGCGAACTCGAAGCGCTCAACGCGTTGCAGCGTCCGAAGGTCTGAGGCTGCCCTATTCGCCCCAGCGCTTCAGCGAGGGCTTGGGCACCGGCACCGTCCGCGCGCGTTCATAGGCCGTCCCGGCTTCGAGCACGCGCTTGTCGTCCCACTTGGTGCCCATGAACGAGAGGCCCATCGGCAGCCCTTCGACCGCGCCCATCGGCACGGTGAGGTGCGGATAGCCTGCAATCGCTGCGAGGCTGCCCATGCCGACATCGATGCTGTGATCGCCCGTCACGAGGTCGATCGCCCAGGCTGGCGGCGCGGTGGGGGCGATCAGGAACGAGACGCGATTGTCTGTCAGCAGTTTGTCGATCCCGTCCACACCCGCTAGCCGCAGCGAGTTCTCGCGCGCCTTCTTGTAGGCCGCGGTGTCGGTCATCGCTTCGGCTTCCTCGAAGCTGTCCTGCCCGAACCACTTGAGCTCTTCCGGGTGGGCCTTGTTGAAGGCGATGGCATCGGCAAGCGTACGCGCCGGCGGCGTGTCCTTGAACGAGGAGGCGGGGACGGACTGGAGATAGGCGGCAAGGTCCGTGCGCAGCTCGTAAAGCAGCACAGTGTATTCATCGCGGCCCATTTCGCCGGGCGGGGTGTAGTCGATATCGACGAGCTCGGCGCCCGCGGCCTTGAGATCGGCGAGCGCCTTGCCGAACAGCGCGATGACCTTGGGGTTGCTGCCCACCGCCTTGCGGAGCACGCCGAGGCGCACGCCCTTAAGGCTCGATGCGGCAAGCCCGGCGGCGAAGTCGGTCTTGTGTGCATCGGCTTCGGCGGTGGCGGAGTCCGCTGGATCGCTGCCGGCCATCGCGGTGAGCATGAGCGCGGCATCGCGCACGCTTGTCGTCATCGGGCCGACGGTATCCTGGCTGTGGCTGATCGGCACGACATGGGTGCGGCTGATCATGCCGACGGTGGGCTTGAAACCGACGATGCCGTTGAGGGATGCGGGGCAGGTGATCGAACCATCGGTTTCGCTGCCGATCGCGGCCCACGCCATGCCGGCGGCGATTGCCGCGCCGCTGCCGGAAGAGGAGCCGCAAGGCGAACGATCAAGCGCATGCGGGTTGCGCGTTTGCCCGCCGACCGCGCTCCACCCGCTGGAGGACTGGCCGGAGCGCATGTTGGCCCATTCGGAGAGGTTGGTCTTGCCCAGTACGACCACACCGGCTGCGCGCAGGCCCAGCATGAACGGGGCATCGCGGCCCGCAAAGTTGTCCTTGAGGAGCAGGCTGCCCGCAGTCGTCGGCATCCGATCGGCGGTCTCGATGTTATCCTTGACGAGGATGACCTTGCCGGCGAGCGGTCCGGTTACCGCCTTGGCCGCTGCCTCGGCCTTGGCGGCATCCGGATTGAGCGCGATCACGGCATTGATCTTCGGCCCTGCCTTGTCGATCGCCTTAATGCGGGCAAGGTAGGCGCCAACGCTTTGCGGCGCGTGGGCCTCTGCTGCACGCTGCTGCCTCGCCTTGTCGATCGCCTTGATCCGGGCAAGGTAGTGGACAACGCT
This sequence comes from Novosphingobium sp., assembly GCF_027489515.1. Taxonomy (GTDB): domain Bacteria; phylum Pseudomonadota; class Alphaproteobacteria; order Sphingomonadales; family Sphingomonadaceae; genus Novosphingobium. The sequence goes on from NZ_JAIXZS010000098.1 coordinate 4,302, forward strand.
GTGCTGCGCGTAAGTTTTGGCGTCGCTGGGGGCGGCGGTGGCGAGCAGGACGGCGGAGACGGTTGCGGCGGCAAGTCTGGACATCGAACACCCTTTGCTGTTTTGCGGGGTGTCTGCTGCCAACGGTGCGCCGGCGCAATGGACTCGAAGGACATCGCTGGCCGATTCTGCCGATCTTGCACCACTTTTAACGCGGGACAGCGCGGATGCGAGGTTAACGCCCTTGAACATCCTGTCGTGGCACGCGACATAGGCTCTGCACATCCAAGAGGACACTATGCTCGATCTTTACGGCGGCCACGGCGCATCGGTTTATGGAAACCAGGGTAAGTTCAGCCACGATCCCGTTACCGGGGCGCTCGTGCCGGTGGTGGTCGAGCAGACCAGCCGCGGCGAACGCAGCTTCGATATCTTCTCGCGCCTGCTGCGCGAGCGCATCGTTTTCGTGACTGGCGAGATTGAGGACAACATGGCGTCGCTGATCGTGGCGCAGCTGCTGTTCCTCGAGAGCGAGAACCCCTCGAAGGACATCGCCATGTACATCAACTCGCCGGGCGGCGTGGTGACGGCGGGTCTCGCGATCTACGATACCATGCAGTACATCCGTCCGCGCGTTTCGACCGTGTGCATCGGCCAGGCCGCCTCGATGGGCAGCTTCCTCCTCGCGGCGGGCGAGCCGGGCATGCGCATCGCGCTTCCCAACGCCCGCATCATGGTGCACCAGCCCTCGGGCGGCGCGCGCGGCATGGCCTCCGACATCGAGATCCAGGCGCGCGAGATCCTGCGCATGCGTTCGCGGATGAACGACCTCTACGTGAAGTTCACCGGCCGCACGCTCGAGGAAATCGAGAAGGCGATGGACCGTGACACGTTCCTCGAAGCCGACGAAGCGTTGAAGTTCGGACTCGTAGACAAGGTCTACGAATCGCGTCCCGAAGGTGACCAGATGGGCGGCGAGGAAGGTTCGGGCGGCGCGCCGTCTGCATGATTTCGTTCTGATTTCAGCATTTTGCACTAAAATGACAGGGTGCTGGATCAGGGATTGTTCGCTATTTTTGTGTCCGGTTGATTAATGCCCTCCGGGTAGTAGGATAATCGGGCCCGCCCCTCGTGGAGGGGCGTCTGGGATTGAAGAATGACCAAGCTTTCCGGATCGGATACCAAGAGCACGCTGTACTGCAGTTTCTGCGGCAAGTCGCAGCACGAAGTGCGCAAGCTCATTGCCGGCCCCACCGTGTTCATCTGCGATGAATGCGTCGAGCTGTGCAACGACATCATCCGCGAAGAGACCAAGGCCGGTCTCGCCGGAAAGAAGGATGGCGGCGTACCCACCCCGCGCGACATTTTCGCTACGCTGAACGATTATGTGATCGGCCAGGACCGCGCGAAGCGTGTGCTCTCGGTCGCGGTGCACAACCACTACAAGCGCCTCAAGCACAGCGGCAAGGGCGGCGACGTCGAACTGTCGAAGTCGAACATCCTGCTCGTCGGCCCCACGGGCTCGGGCAAGACGCTGCTGGCGCAGACGCTGGCGAAGACCTTCGACGTGCCCTTCACCATGGCCGATGCGACGACCCTGACGGAAGCTGGTTACGTGGGCGAGGACGTCGAGAACATCATCCTCAAGCTGCTGCAGGCATCCGACTACAACGTCGAGAAGGCGCAGCACGGCATCGTCTACATCGACGAGATCGACAAGATCAGCCGCAAGGCCGAGAATCCGTCGATCACGCGCGATGTTTCGGGCGAGGGCGTGCAGCAGGCGCTGCTGAAGCTGATGGAAGGCACCACCGCGAGCGTGCCGCCGCAGGGCGGGCGCAAGCATCCGCAGCAGGAATTCCTGCAGGTGGACACGACCAACATCCTGTTCATCTGCGGCGGCGCTTTCGCGGGCCTTGAAAAGATCATCTCGGACCGCCTGCAGAAGCGCTCGATCGGCTTCGGCGCGCATGTCGCCGATCCCGACAAGCGCAAGGTGGGCGAACTGCTCCAGAAGGCAGAGCCGGAGGATCTCCTCAAGTTCGGCCTGATCCCCGAATTCGTCGGCCGTCTGCCGGTAATCGCGACCCTGAACGACCTCGACATCGAGGCGCTGGTCAAGATCCTGCGCGAGCCCAAGAACGCGCTGATCAAGCAGTACCAGAAGCTGTTCGACCTCGAGGACGTACAGCTGACCTTCACCGATGAGGCGCTCGAAGCGATCGCCAAGAAGGCCATCGAACGCAAGACCGGTGCGCGCGGCCTGCGCTCGATCGTCGAAGGGCTGCTGCTCGATACGATGTTCGACCTGCCGACGCTCGAAGGCGTGACCGAAGTGGTCGTCGACAAGGATGTCGTCGATGGCCGCAAGGAGCCGGTTCAGGTTCTCAAGGGCAAGGAAGAAGCGGCTTAATCAGCCCACACCAACTTTCAAACAAGAACGCCCGTCGGTACCAACCGGCGGGCGTTCTTTTTTTCGAGCAGGTTACCCCGCCACCTTGGCGAACCGCGCGTCCGCCGCGCCCCATGTCGCAGCGGCCATGAAGGCGTCGACGTAGGCAGCGGCCTTTGCGCCGTAGTCCATGGCGTAGGCGTGTTCGTACATGTCCATGGCGAGGATCGGCATGCCGCCGGCGAGGGTCTGTGTGTGGTCGCTCGCCCACTGGTTGGTGAGGCGGCCATCGTGCGGGGACCATTGCAGCAGGACCCAGCCCGAACCGCCGCCGAGCGCCTTGCCCATCGCGGAAAACTCTGCCGCCCAGCGGGTGAAGCTGCCGAAATCACGCTCGATTGCAGCGCCCAGCTTGGCGCCCGGCTTGCCGCCGGTTCCGAGGCACGAGAAGTAGACTTCGTGGAGGAGCATCGAGTTCCACGCGATGAGCTCCTCGCGCTTCAGGCCATTCAGCATGAAGCCGGGAACCGTCGCCATGTCGAGCTTCGCCAGTTCACCCTTGATCGCGCCGATACGCTTCACCGCGCTGACGTAGTTGTTGTCGTGATGGCTGGTGAGGAGCTTGGCGGAAAGGCCGGGGATCGTGGCGGGATCGAAGGGTAGCGGTGCCGGCGCGGGCGCGAAGACGGGGCCAGAAGGCGCGGGCGGCGCGGCTGCGGTCTGTGCTGCAGCGGGGATGGCACCGGCTGCGGCGGCGGTCATGGCGGCGGTGAGGGCGGTGCGGCGATCGATCTGCATGGGATGCGACTCCTTGGAAGGCATGCCGCGCATCTTGTTCAGGAACGCGGCGCTGTCTACCGGGCAAGCGGGGTAGCTGGTGCGAAAAGGGGGCGGCCGCTGGCGGCCGCCCCCTTCGTTGCTCACCCCGGTGGGGGATCAGTTCGGCAGCGAAACCGCGTCGGTCACGTGGATCACGCCGTTCGACTGGAGGACGTCGGCCTGGGTGACGGTTGCCATGCCGCCCTTCTCGTCGGTGAGCATGACCTTGCCGTCCGTGAGCGAGGCGACGAGCTTGCCGCCCGAGGCCGTGGTCAGCGTGGCCGAGCCGCCGCCCGCCTTGATCTGCGCGACGAGATCGGCCGCGGTCACCTTGCCGGGGACCACGTGGTAGGTGAGGATCTTCACCAGCGTGGCCTTGTTTTCGGGCTTGAGCAGCGTGTCGACCGTGCCCGCCGGGAGCTTGGCGAAAGCGGCGTTGGTCGGCGCGAAGACGGTGAACGGCCCCGTACTGCTGAGCGTTTCGACGAGGCCGGCAGCCTTCACCGCGGCGACCAGCGTGGTGTGATCCTGCGAATTGACGGCGTTCTCGACGATCGTCTTCATCGGGAACATCTCGGCACCGCCAACCATCGGGTTGGCGGCTGCGTAGGCCATGCCCGGGACCGCGATGGCGGCGGCGAGCGACAGGCCGAAGATCTTGAACTTGCTGCGAATCATGCTGGGTCTCCTGAAGGTTGACCCCCCCGCCACCGATCTAGGCGGGATGTGCAGGCGAACAGAGACACCCCAAGGTGCTAGCACCAAAGTCCATCCGATTTCCGGCGCGGCCCGGCGTGAGGCGTTATTCTGCTGCGGTGAGCGTGCCGTGCGCGGGCGCGCAGCCATGGCCAGCGTGGTCCACCGTCTCGACCTGCACCGTTGCGTGGCAGATCGCGAAATCGTGCGCGAGCGCATGGGAGAGATCATTGAGGAACGCATCGCCCGGGTGGCCGGCGGGGATCACGAGATGCGCGGTCATCGCGGTCTCGGTCGTGCTCATCGGCCAGATATGGAGATCGTGCACCGCGCTGACGCCGGGGAGGGTGCTCAGAAACTGCTCGACCCGGTGCGCATCGACCGAGGCGGGGACGCCGTGGAGCCCCATCCGCAGCGAATCCTTGGCAAGCCCCCAGGTGCCCCATGCGATCACGCCGACGATGACGAGGCTGGTGACGGGATCGATCCACCACAGGCCGGTCAAGGCAATCAGTGCGCCTGCTGCGACCACACCGGCCGAAACGGCAGCGTCCGAGGCCATGTGGAGATAGGCGCCGCGGATATTGATGTCATGCTCGCGTCCGCGCAGGAAGAGCAGCGCGGTGATCGTGTTGATCGCAATGCCGATCCCGGCGACGACCATGACGGGGCCGGCCGCGACCGGCTCGGGCGCGATCAGGCGGCGGATCGTTTCGACGAGGATGGCGCCAAGCGCGAGCATCAGCAGCGAAGCATTGAACAGCGCGGCAAGGATCGAGCTCGACTTGTAGCCATAAGTAAAGCGCGCCGAAGGTGGCCGCATGGCGAGCACGCTGGCCGCCCAGGCGACGGCAAGGCTCAGCACGTCGGACAGATTGTGCCCGGCATCGGCAACGAGCGCCATCGAGCCGGAAGCGATGCCGTAGCCCGCCTCGACAGCCACGAAGGCGCTGTTGAGCGCGATGCCGATGGCAAAAGCGCGGCCGAAGCTGGCGGGGGCGTGGTTGTGCCCATGTCCATGCGCGTGCCCGTGGCCATGATCATTCGCATGATCATGGCCATGATGGTGATGGTGGTGCGCGCCGGACATGCGGCGCTTCCTAGCGCCTTCGTGCCGGGTAGGAAACGCTTTGAATGCCAGGGGGCCTGTAAGCCGGGTTCTGTGGCGCGGACGGTATCCCACTTGTGGACCGTATCCGCGTCGGCAGCCATTCCTCTAGGCGGCCCGTTGCCGGGCGCGCTCAAGCGACCAACCCGGACTGCTGGCCCGAAACAGGCCTGCTCCAGGAAGGAGCGCGCAGTCCCTATTCGGTCTTGCTCCGGGTGGGGTTTGCCATGCCGCTCCTGTTGCCAGTCGCGCGGTGCGCTCTTGCCGCACCCTTTCACCCTTGCTGGCCCTGATGTCTTTCAACATGCCGGGCTTAGCGGTCTGCTCTCTGTGGCACTTTCCCTTGGCTTCGGACCGAAATCCTCCGCCCGGCGGGCGTTACCCGCCACCCTTGTTTCGTGGAGCCCGGACTTTCCTCGGGATCTTGCGATCACGCGGCTGCCCGGCCCCCTGGCGAGGGGTCACCTAGCACGCCCGGTGTCGCGTTCCAACAAAAGCTCGAACAGCAGTGCGCCGATCTGCCCGTCGATCTCGCCATCGATGCGCGAAGGGCGCCAGCGGCGTTGGAAAGCGCGGACAGCGGCTGTGGGGTCGGTGATGTCGTAGCCGAAGCGTTCGAGCGCGAGGTAGAAGGCGCCAGGATTGTCGTAGACGAGGCGCATGGTGAGCTGCGGCTTGGGGAGCACGAGACGGTAGCGGGCGAGAAGGTCCCACGGGAAGAGCTCGCCGGGATCTTCCTTGCGCGCAGGTGCCACGTCGGAGTGGCCGACGACGTTGGCGCGGGGAATATCGTGGCGCTTCACGATATCGCCGAGCAGCGGGATCAGCGCTTCCATCTGCGCTTCGGGAAACGGGCGGTAGCCGAATTCGTGCCCCGGATTGACGAGCTCGATCCCGATGCTGGCAGAGTTCACGTCCGTCTCGCCGCGCCAGTAGGAGCGGCCGGCATGCCATGCGCGCTTGGCCTCATCGACGAGACGGATGACGGTGCCATCCTCGTCGATCATGTAGTGCGCAGAGACTTCGGCGGCCGGATCGCAGAGCCGCTCCAGCGCTTCGGCTGCGGTGCGCATGCCGGTGTAGTGCAGGACCACCATGGAGACGCGCGCTTTGCGCTCGTTCCAGTTGGGCGAGGGGACCTCGCGGTGGACCAGCCAGCGGTTCATGGCGGATGGGGCTGCGAGGCTTCAGGCAGACACTGGCAGCATGGCACCCATGACGAGTGCTTCGGGCGCGGCGTGATACTGCAGCGTGCCGCCAAGGCCATCGACGAGCTGGCGCAGCATGGCGGCAGGCGCGGTGCGGCTGGAGAGCTCCTCCGCCGGGAGCACGCCTTCGAGCGCGAGCCCGACGTTGCGATCGAACACCACGCGCGCGCCGCTCGCGCGGATCACGATTTCGCTGCAGGGCTTGGCGCCGTCCGTCCGCAGCTCTGCGGCGATATCGAGCGTGCCGCCGCGCACCAGCGCCTCGATCCCGATCAGCGCAAGGTTGAGCAGCGTCTTGACCGCCGGCTTGGGCAGGCTGCTGCCGGCCAGCGCCCAATTGGCCTGGATGCGGCCGTTGTTGCCGACGAGAGCATCGATCAGCGCGCGCGGCTCATCGAGCGGGACCATATCGCCAAAACCACCCGCCGCGCCGAAGGCGAGACGGAAGAAGCGCAGCTTGTCCGCCGAGATGCGCGCGCTCTGTTCGAGCAGCTCGAAGCACTTCTGGCGCATCTCGGGGTCCTTCTCCTCCGCAAGGAGTTCGAGACCATTGGTAAGCGCGCCGACGGGGGAGAGCATATCGTGGCACAGGCGCGAGCAGAGCAGGCTGGCGAGATCGAGCGAATCGGTGGTCATGTTCAGAATTCAGGCCTTTTCGCTGAATAGGTTGACACAGTTGACACAGTCCTGAGCGAAACTTCGCGGGCCCTGGCCGGAGCCGGATCGGGGTGGCCGCGAAGCGCGCGAGGAAGGACCGGGCGTGACGTCACTCGCCTGCCTTAACCCTCCTTGACCTGGTAGGAAAGCGCTTCGAACCCGGATGCGCCATCACGCCACAAGGTGACGGCCCCGGCGGCGGCAATGGCCCAGATCCGGCCATCCCCAGAAGCCGAGGCGGCATCGGTGGCCGAGGGGCGGGCGAGCCCATTGGGGTGCGAGTGGAAGTAGCCGATGAGCTTCGGACCGCCTTCACGAGCGGCCTTGTGCGCCGCGATCAGTGCAGCGGGATCAATCTCGAAATGGCGGGCCGGATCGGGGTGGACGTTGGCCGTGGGAATGGCGGCGGCAATGTGGCTGCCGGTGCCCAGGAGCAGGCCGCAAGCCTCGTGCAGCGCGGCCAGTGCGGCGGCGTCGAGGATGGCGGCGTGAGCGCTTTGGGTCAGGGTCATGTCCATGATCCGCCGGGCCTAGCGCAGTGACCGGCACTGCGACAGCCTCGGTAGCGGCTTGCGGTGACGCGCCGCTGTGGGCGCCGGCGGAGAAAGCCGGATCAGAAGCTGGCGGTGAGGCCGAGTTCGGCGGCGGTGCGGCGATAGTCGTAGAGCTCGACGGTGGACCGGTTTTGCTCGGCGCGCAGACGGATGAACGGCGCAAGCCGTGCCAGCGTGCTGCGCCGCCAGGTGAGACTGGCGATGAGCGAAGTCCGATCATCGACGCGGCGGCGCGGGTAGAGCAGCAGGCGCGCATCGCCTTCGAGGTGGCTGTAGCCAAGCGAGACGACCCCGGTGAGCTTGCCGAACGTGCGGAAGCCATAGGCGCCGGTGTTCACGGTGCGGTCGCCATATCCCCGATCATCGGCATCGGTCCGGATCGCGGTGAGTTGCAGACCCGCGCCGCCATTTGCGCCCAGCTGCCGGTCGAGCGAAACCCCGAGCGAGACGGTCGTGCCGTCCTGCAGGTCGTTGCGCAAGTTGTCGATCAGCAGGACGCCGAGATTGGCGCGCAGCTGCGCCCGTTTGCCCAGCGGATGCTGCCAGATCGCCGCGAAAGACAGCGCCCGGCTGTAGGGCGTGCGGCCGAACCAGCGCCAGACCGGACCGGCGGAGAACGTGATGCGGTCGGCCCCCGAGGTATATTCGGGGCCGAGCCGGAGGGCGAGCACGACATCCTCGAACTGGCCGGCATGCGGGTGGAGCTCCGCTGCCAGCGAGGCTTCGGCGAGAAGATTGGCATTGCGGTCAATCCCGGTGCGGACAAAGCCCTGCGCCTGCGCCGAAAAGCCCCAGCCGGCGCGCGCACGCGCATCGCTGCCCAGCACGAAATCGCCAAGCACCGTGCCGAGCGTATCGGAGCGGGTGGCGCGGTTGATGTTGCTATCGGCGGATGCAGCGAGTTCGAGGCTGCCGCCCGCCGGCTTCACCGCGAGGAGCGCCGAGCTGAAGAAACGGACCATCCGCTCCACATCCGGCGGGAGCCCGGCTGCTTCGGCGGCGCGCAGTTCGCGCGCGGCGGCGCCGCGGTGCCCGAGCTGCGTCTCGATCCGGGCCAGTGCGAGGCGCACCGCGCTGGCGCCGGGCTTTTCGGCAAGGATGCGGCGAAGCTGGACGACGGCCTCTTCGGGCCGGGCGAGCTGGTCTGCCAGCAGGCGGGCGAGCCGGAAACGCGCTTCGGTGCGGTATTCGGGGTCGGGGTCTTCCGCAAGCGCGCGATAGGCTGCCTCGGCTGAGGCGAGATCGCCCTCCGCTTCGGACGCCTCGGCGAAATGGAACAGCGCGGCTGCATCCAGTTTTACACTGTCCGCGCCATCGGTAGCGGGCGGCTCAGTGGCCGTGGCTTGCGGGGCAGGAGCGGTCTGCGCCGCCGCTGCCGCGCCCGCATGGGCGAGCGCGAGGGCGAGGCCCAGAACGGCGGGAAGGGGGCGCATCGGGCGTCGCAAAGGCTTAGCGCTTGGCGGCGACCACCCCTTGCGCCTTGCCGCCCCAGCTGCCGTTCGGCAGCACGAAATCGAAGCCGAAGGTCCCGCCGATCTCGGTCGCCCGGGGGCCATAGAACAGTGCGTCGATACCGGCCTGCCCGAACCCGTCGCCTTGCAGAACCGCCGAGAAACCGCTGGCGAACTTGCCCTCTTGCCCCGGGTAGACGTAGGATTGGATCCCGCCGCCACCGGTCAGTGTGCCGAGTGCGGTGCGGGTGCCCTTGGCATCGACCAGCGTGGGCAGCATCTTGGCGGTCACCGTCTGGGCGAGGAAATCCGCGATGAAGCTGGACTTGCCCTCGATCCGGTAGCTCTGCCCCGTCCCATCACGCAGCGCCGTGCCGTAGATCACGCCGGTGTAGGCGCCCTTGCCCTTGACCGGCATACGGTCGGTGAAGGTGGGAATGCCGAAGGCGACCCAGCGGTCCCCCGTGCTGCGCGACTTGTCGGCTGCGGTGAACACATAGGAGGCGTGGGCGAAGCTGAGGTAGGTGAACTGGACCTCGGGATTGTCTGCCCCGCGCCGGTAAAGCTGCAATTCGGTGCGGAGCTTGCCGCCATAGAGCGGTGCATTGCGCGCATAGCCGAGGAATTGCGCATTGGTGAGCGTGGCTGCCACCGGGTCTGCCGAGGACCCCAGCATCTCGTTGTTGAAATCGCTGCGTACGGCAAAGCTGCCGTCTTTTGCCGAATAGAGGATCGAGACCGGGGAGCCGTTGTAGAAGCGGTCCTTGTAGGTGCCGTCGGGGTTGAAGGTAAGGCCCCAGAAGGTGGGGAGGTTGGGGCCGAAGGTTTGATCGCCCTTGAGATCGACGAGGCCGCTCGCCGGGTTGCTGTAGCCGGTCTGGCTGCCGAGCAGCACGCCGGTAAAGGCACCCGCGCCGGCAAAGTTCTGCCCGCGCGCAAAGACGGTGGCGCCGAACTCCTGCCCTGTGGGCCCGTAGAACCGGCCCTTGAGGCTGCCCGAGACGCCATCGAAGCCGAACGTGCCGGTGACCGTGTTGGCCGAAGAAGACAGCCGCGCGGTGAAGGCCCAGCTATCGCGCGAGGAAAGCGATTTCGTGGCGGTGTTGAACTGGAAGATATCGCCGTTGCCAGTGAGGTTGCCCTTCACGAAGTCGGCCGTCATCGTGCCGGAGCCGCCGCCGAAGGTCTGCGCGCGTTCCCATGCGCCGATCCCGTAGATCGAGAGCGCGTATGTGCCGCTGCCGCTTCGCGGAACCGCGGTGCCTGCTGTGGGAATGCCGAAGGCCACGACATCGGACGTGGTGAGCGCGGCGCCCTTGCTGCGTTGCCACCAGCCGCCCTGGACCCATTCGTATCCGCCCTTGCCGAACGCAGTTGCCTTCGTGAGCGTCAGGGTATCGACCTGCCCGATACCGGTCTTCCTGAAGGTGACGAGCTTGGGGTCGGCCGAGGTGACCGCATCGGCCTGGCTGAAGGTCTGGCTGCGCGACCTCGCGGCATTGGTGATCGTGTAGGCGTTCTGCGTCGCATCGTAGCGGACTGAAACCGTCGATGCGCCGGCGGTGCCGATGATCGTGCCCGGCGGCACGGTCTTCGCGGTGCCGCTGACAGCCGTGCCGGTGAACGTCTCGCTGACGAGCTTGCCCGCGAGGCTGGTGTTTCCGGCGAGAGCCAGCGAAGGAGTGGCAAGCGCGATGAAGGCGCCGCCCGCAAGCAGGCACCGCACCTGCCAAGAACCAACAGATGCCATCTTCATGCCTGCGCCATGTTGCCTAGAGACTGCGATGCTATGCTTTGCGGCGGCGCGCGGCAAGCGCTTCGCGGGGCTTCGCGCCGGGGATCCTGTGCCAGTTTGGAGGAAGCGGGAGCGTCCTTGCGCCTCGTTCCGGGCCTGCTCTTGCCGCTTCGGCACGGCATTCCCATATCCCCGCGATGGGGCTTGGCGAACATGTGATCGAGGGGACCATTCCCACCGGCGGGCTGCGACTCGACCGGGCGCTGGCAGATGCCTCGGGCCTGTCGCGGGAACGCGTCAAGGCGCTGATGGATGCGGGCCGGGTGGAACTGGGCGGCAAGGTGACGGGGCAGGCTTCGCTGAAGCCGGCCGAAGGCATGCGCTTTGCCATCCGCGTGCCCGAAGCCGCGCCCGCCGCAGCGGCCGCGCAGGATATTCCGCTGAATGTCGTGTTCGAGGACGCGCATCTGATCGTGGTCGACAAGCCGGCGGGCCTCGTCGTGCATCCGGCGGCGGGGAATCTCGATGGCACGCTCGTCAACGCGCTGCTGCACCATTGCCGGGGCCAGCTTTCGGGCATCGGCGGCGTGGCACGGCCGGGGATCGTCCACCGGATCGACAAGGATACCTCGGGGCTGCTCGTCGTCGCCAAGACCGATGCGGCGCACGAAGGGCTGGCGCGGCAATTTGCCGACCATTCGATCCACCGCATCTACCAGGCGGTGACAACCGGTGTGCCGGTGCCTGCGGCTGGCACGGTGCGCGGGGCGATCGGGCGCAGCGAGCGCGACCGCAAGAAGATGGCGCTGGTGGCGGATGGACGCGGCAAGCACGCCGTCACGCATTACCGCACGATCGAACTGCTTCAGGGCGCGGCGCTGGTCGAGTGCCAGCTGGAGACCGGGCGAACCCACCAGGTGCGCGTTCACCTTGCGTCAATTGGCCATGCGCTAGTGGGCGATCCAGTCTATGGACGCACGTCTCCCCAGCATCGGCCCCTGCTTGCCCGGCTCGGTTTCCGCCGTCAGGCCCTTCATGCGGCCGAACTGGGCTTCATCCATCCGGCGAGCGGCGACTCGGTGCGTTTCACCAGCACGACGCCCGTCGATCTCAGGACGCTCATTGTCGAACTGGGAGGGCGTGGTGGCTGACGCCTGCCTATGGATCAAAGGTGCAATGCCCCAAAAACGCGCTGTATCGATCGGCGCTACGTGGGCGAATAGTTTTGCTGTGTGGCACGACTCGCGAGGCTCCGATATACCGGAACAAGCCGCGAACGTCTCGCGACACAGCCAATACAGGGCCTGGCATGACAAGGTTTGGCCTGTGAGGTTCGCGCCCCCTCCCTCTCCCAGCGGGCGCGGCGAAAGGATGTGTTCAGGTGTCTGAGAAGAAATCGAGCGCACTGGTTCCTGCCCTTGGCGGCGGTGAAGCCGGGCTCAACCGCTATCTTGCCGAGATCCGCAAGTTCCCGGTGCTGGCGGCCGAGCAGGAATACATGCTCGCCAAGCGCTATCAGGAGCATGCCGATCCGCAGGCTGCCGCACAGCTGGTGACGAGCCACCTGCGGCTCGTGGCGAAGATCGCCATGGGCTATCGCGGCTATGGCCTGCCCGTCAGCGAGCTGATCTCCGAAGGCAACATCGGCCTCATGCAGGGCGTCAAGAAGTTCGAGCCCGATCGGGGCTTCCGCCTCGCGACGTATGCGATGTGGTGGATCAAGGCCTCGATTCAGGAGTACATCCTGCGTTCGTGGAGCCTCGTGAAGATGGGCACCACCGCGGCGCAGAAGAAGCTGTTCTTCAACCTGCGCCGGATGAAGAAGAACCTCGAGGCGTTCGAGGATTCGGACCTGCATCCGGACGACGTGAAGAAGATCGCGACCGACCTCGGCGTGTCTGAGACCGAAGTCGTCAACATGAACCGGCGCATGATGATGGGCGGCGATGCCAGCCTCAATGTGTCGGTGCGCGAGGACGGCGAGGGTTCGTGGCAGGACTGGCTGGTCGATGACAGCCCGCTGCAGGACGAGACCGTGGCCGATGCCGAGGAAGCGCATCTGCGCCATGCCCTGCTGGTCGAGGCGATGGACAGCCTTTCGGACCGTGAGCGGCATATCCTGACCGACCGGCGCCTGATCGATGAGCCCAAGACGCTCGAGGAATTGAGCCAGGTCTACAACGTCAGCCGCGAACGCGTGCGCCAGATCGAGGTGCGTGCCTTCGAGAAGCTGCAGAAGGCGATGCAGCGCATTGCCGGCGAACGGCGACTGCTGCCGGCCTGAACGGTCCGCTACGTTTGAACGCAAAGGCGGCCGGGGGCGACCCTGGCCGTTTTGCGTTTCAGAACTGCCGGGCGAAGCCGACGATGAGGGCGTGATCGGGCGTGGCGTGGGTCAGGCCGGTATCGAACTCCACGTCGATCTGCAGCCTTGGCGCAGCATGCCATGCGGCGGCGAGTGCAAGGCGGCTTTCGGTCGAAGCGCCGTCTGGGTCCTCGTCGCGGAAGGCAGAGACTTCGGCGGATGCGCACACCGTGCGGGTGAGCGCGTGCGACAGGCCGACGACCGAGCCCCATGCGAGGTGCCGGCCATGGCCCGAAGCGTTGACCGCAGCATCGATTTCCGGCGTGGTGGCGAGCGTGAAGCCGGCCATCAGCGGGAGCGCGACCGGCAGGAGCAGCCCCGCACCCCAATCGCCCGCACCGCCGGGCGCGCGGCCCACGGGTGCGGAGACAAAGCCTTCCACCGCAACCTTTGCATCGGCTTCGCCGCCGAACCCGTGTCGCACCGCAAAGGTCGCATCGCCAAGGCCGCTCAGGGTGCTGACGGCGGCGCCGACGCGGCTGCGCTGGCGGGTCCAGCCGCCGAGGCCCACCTCGATCTCCGTCGCATGGCCGAGGCCGAGGCGGACGACTGTATCGGCAAAGGCAAGGCTGTCGTCGCGGCCGGCTGGGCTGGTGCTGAATTCCCAGTCCGCGGCGCTGACTTCGACGACTACCCGTCCGGCGGAGAGCGTTGTCGGCGGCGTATCGAGCCCAGGGCGATTGACCGAGAGATCGGGCATATCGTCCGCGCGGGCCATGGCAGGGGCGGCGACAAGCGCCAGGGCGGCCAGGCCGGTGCGGAGGGACCAGTGCAAAGCTGTGTGCTCCCGATTGCCAGCGGCGATCCGCCGGGTAATATCGGTCGTTCCATGGACGATGAACTGCTCAAGCTCAAGAACCCGCGGATCGAGCGCGCGGGGCGGCCCGGCCGGTTGCATCAGGCTGGCTGGCTGCTGGCCCGGCTGGTCGCGGCGTTCCTGTTCCTCAGCGTGTTCATGGTCGTGGTCTACCGCTTCGTGCCGGTGCCGGTGACGCTGACGATGATCTTCGATCCCAACGGCATCACCAAGGAATGGGTGCCGCTTTCGAAGATCGACCGCAACATGGTGGACGCGGCCATTGCGGGTGAGGACGGCAAGTTCTGCCAGCACCACGGCTTCGATCAGGAGGCGATCCTCAAGGCGTGGGAACGCAACCAGGAAGGCGGGCGCATTCGCGGCGGCTCCACGATCAGCCAGCAGACCGCCAAGAACGTGTTTCTGTGGCAGGGCGGCGGCTATGTGCGAAAGGCGCTCGAGGCCTGGTTCACCGTATTGATCGAGACGATCTGGGGCAAGCGGCGGATCATGGAAGTCTACCTCAACGTCGCCGAGACGGGGATCGGGACCTATGGTGTCGAGGCCGGGGCGCAGCGCTATTACAACAAGCCCGCCGCGCAGCTCAGCCGGGTCGAAGCGGCGCGGATCGCGGCGGCCTTCCCGCAGCCCAAGGTGCGCGCGGTGACCGGGGCGACCGGCTTTACCCGGCGGCACGGCAATGTGATCGCCAGGCGCGTGAACACGGTGCGCGCGGACTACGACACCTGCGTTTATCAATAGGGGCGCGGCGCGGCGCGCTGTGCTTGACTGGGCGGGTCAAGAAGGCCCTGCCAGTGCAGGGCCGCGGGAGAACCAGCGATGCCGCAGGTCATCATTCACGCCTGGATCGAGTTTGCCGATCAGGCGACGCGCGATGAGGCGGTGCGGCTGGCGGCGCCGATCCAGTGGCAATCGCGCACCGAGGAGCCGGGCTGCCTTGAATATTGCTTTGCCGCCGATCCATGCATCCCGCACCGGGTGACGATCCACGAGCTGTGGGAGGACCACGCCTCGCTCGTCGCTCACTTCCAGCATCCCTGCTATGCCGCGATGCGCGACACGATGGTGGGGCTGGGGCCGACTGCGCTCTGGAACCGGATGTATGAGGCAGGGCGCGACGGGCCGGTCTACCGCGAGGACGGTGCCGTGCGGACGGTGCTGTTTTAGGCTGCCTCGGCCGCCGGTTCGCCCTGCACCGAGATCAGCCAGCGCGCGGTGCCTTCGAGGCCGATTGCCGTGAGCAGGCCCGATGCATAGGCGCCGGTATCGAGGCTGATCCGCAGCGATGAGACGTGTGGCGCCTCGAGAATGGTGTGGCCGTGGACGACCGCGAAATCGCGCGTCTCGGGCCCCTCGATGAACTCGCCGCGGATCCAGCGCAGATCGGAGATCTTCTGCTCTTCGAGCGGGATACCCGGACGGACGCCGGCGTGGACAAAGACGTAATCGCCGATCTGGATGCGGTCTTCCATCGACCTCATGAATTCGATGTCTTCGGCCGGGACGACTTCCTGCATGATCGCCCGCAGCTCTTCGAGCGTTGCGCGGCTGTAGACTTCCGGCGCGATCGGGTAGCTCAGCAAGGTCTCCCGCCCGCCGTGGCGCAGGAAATGGCGCAGCGTCTCGTCTCGCTCGAAGCTGCCGAGGAACATCTCCTCGTGATTGCCGGCAAGGATGCGCACGCGCCGACGGGTTGCCCATTCGCGCGCGGTGGCGATGACGCGGGCGCTGTCAGGCCCCCGGTCAACGAGATCGCCAAGCAGGATGACGGTGGTGTCTGCCGGGGGGCGGCCGACTTCGTCCGCCTCGATCCGCGCGATCATCCGGCACAGCAGATCGTACCGGCCATGAATATCGCCGATCGCATAGACTCGCTGCCCATCCGGCACCGCGGGAATCACTTCGGGCTCGGCGCGGGATTCAAGGAAGGAACGTAGCAGCTTGAGCATCAAGGATGGGCCTCACGAAAGATATATGGGCCTGAGGCCCCGCCATACAAGGCGAGCGGGGGGAATGGTGCGGAATTGCAACAGAGCGTGGGAAAGCCGCGATCAGCCGTTGCCGCCGTCTTGTGCGACGCAGCATAGTTCGGCAACAAAAAGTTACAGCGTGGAAGTAGACCAGACATATCGAGTCGGCGCGCGCTGTGCAGGTGGGACGACGCAAACCCAAAAACAAAGGATTTTCCATGCGTACGTCCAGCAAGGCCTTCGTGGCTGCAACCCTTCGCACCCTTGGCTTCGCCCTGAGCTTTGCCGCTGCTGCACCCGCGTTCGCCGACGAAACCGCACCGCCCAGCGACATCACCGTGACTGGCGCCGCGACCATCGCCAGCCAGTACCGATTCCGCGGCGTCGCGCAGTCCGACAACAAGCCCGTCGTGCAGGGTACTTTCACGATCGCGCACAAATCGGGCTTCTACATTTCGACCTGGGGTTCGAGCGCGTCGGCCGGCAACAGCCCCATCAACATCGGCGGGACCGAGATCGACGTCTACGGCGGCTATACCCACAGCATCGGCAACACCGGCTTCACGATCGACGGCGGCCTCTATGGCTACATCTATCCGGGCGCGACGGTGGGCAACTACTGGGAGATCTACGGTTCGCTGGCCAAGACGCTCGGCCCGGTGACGGCCAAGGTCGGCGCGAACTTCGCGCCCGCGCAGAAGGTGTTCAACTACAACTTCACCTCGACCCATCGCGAAAATCTCTACGTCTATGGCGAGCTGGGCGGGGCGATCCCGGGCACTCCGCTGAGCATCCATTCGCACCTCGCGCACACCGGCGGCGGCTTCGACCTTCCGAAGCCGTTTTTTGATTACAACGTCGGCGTTACCGCAAAGTATAAGAACCTGGCGCTCGATGCCTCAGTGGTAGGCACGAACATGCACCAGAGTGACTTTGCCAAGAGCGGCCTGTGCAGCGGTGCGGGTTCGCCGACCGCGATCGATGTATGCTCGAATTCGTTCTACCGCACGACCAAGCCGGTCGGCGTGGTTTCACTGACCGCTTCGTTCTGATCAGCCCTGATTGCAGCAGCAAGGGGCGCGCCGCAATGCAGTGCGCCCCTCTCTGCCTCGCGGTGATCAGCGCAGATAGAAATCGATCGTGGTGACGACGCGGACCTTCTTGAAGGGCGTGTCCGAGACGCCCCAGCCGCCGCCGCCATCGCCATCGCGCGCGGTGACTTCGAAATAGCCCTGCGTCGCGTTCTTGATCCCGCCGACGCCGGTGCCGCTGTCCTGCGCGAACTGTTCGGCGGAGCGGCGCGCGTCCTTGGTCGCGGCGGCGACCATCTCGGGCTTGATCTTGTCGAGCCCGGTGAAGGTATAGGCCATGCCAGAGCCTTCCTCGAGCATCACGCCGCGGCGGACGAGATCGAACTGGCGGCGCACGGCATCCTGCGCGCGCTTGATATCGGTGGTGCGCAGCGCCATGCGCTGGCGGACTGTGAAGCGGGTTATCCCGTTGTCGGTGCTGGTGTTGACGTTGACGCCGGTCGGCTGGAGGGCTTCGGCGGGGAAGCCGAGGCTGGCGAAGAAGGCGCGGATTTCCTGGCTGTCGTGATCGACGCTGGCCTGCGCGCTGCCCATGTCTTCGGCGGTGGCGGAATAGGCGATGGTCCAGGTGGCAAGGTCTGCGGTCACTTCGCGTTCGGCCAGGCCGCGCACGGTCACGGCGCGGTCCGCTTCGCGGCTGCGGCGCAGGCCGTCGCCGAGCAGATAGCCGCCCACGACCATGCCGAGCGCGAGCACGCCGGCGGCGGCGAGCAAGGGGCGCTGCAGACCCGATGGGGTCAGGCGGGCAAGAAACGATTGGGAATCGGCGTCGGCCTCAGTATCGGTGGTGGTCACAAGCTGGTCTCCCTGTCGGGCTCGTCGCCCTGCGGTGAACTGTGCGATTCTATCGATGAACCGAGTTTGAATAATCAAAGGAGCTGCCCGCCGTGACCAAGTTTCTCCACGCGATGATCCGCGTGACCGATCCCGAGGCGACCATCGCCTTCTTCGAGCTGTTCGGGGTGAAGGAAGTGCGCCGGTTCTCGAGCGACAAGGGGCGCTTCACGCTGATCTTCCTCGCAGCCCCCGGCGAGGAAGGCATCGCCGAAGTGGAGCTGACCTACAACTGGCCGCCTGAAGACGGCAGCCCTGCTGAGGTCTACACCGGCGGGCGCAACTTCGGCCACCTCGCTTACCGGGTCAGCAACATCTACGAGACCTGCGCGAAGATTCAGGCCGCGGGCCACATCATTCACCGCCCTCCGCGGGACGGGCACATGGCCTTCGTGAAGAGCCCGGACGGCATTTCGATCGAGCTTTTGCAGGATGGCCATCTTGAACCCGCCGAACCCTGGGCGAGCATGGAGAACACCGGGACCTGGTGACGGGTCAGGCCTCCAGCGGCTTCTCCGCGCGCCGCGCACTGCCGTCCGCTCGCACCATCCACAGCGCGTAGAGCGCGGGAAGGAAGAACAGCGTGAGCGCGGTGCCGACCAGCGTGCCGCCGATCAGCACGACCGCGAGCGGGCCCCAGAAGCTCGATAGCGTGAGCGGCAGAAATGCGAGCACGGCAGCGAGCGCGGTGAGGAGGACAGGGCGCGCGCGGCGCACGGTCGCCTCGATCACCGCGTCTTTAAGGCCAAGCCCGCGGGCGCGTTCGGAATCGATCTGGTCGACGAGGATCAGCGTGTTGCGCATGAGGATCCCGGCAAGGCCGATCAGGCCGAGGATCGCGTTGAAGCCGAACGGGAAGCCGGTGACCAGTAGCGACGGGATTGCGCCGAGCAGCCCCAGCGGAGCGGTCGCGAAGACGAGGCCGGTCATGCGGAACGAGCGTGTCTGCAGCATGAGCACGAGCAGCATGATCCCGATCATGATGGGGAAGAGCGGGGCCAGCGCGGCGTTGGCCTTGCCGGCTTCCTCGACCGAGCCGGCGGCGATGATCGCATAGCCGGCGGGGAGCTTGTCCATCAACGGCTGCAGCTTGGGCAGGATGGCGGCGGTCACGTCGGCGGGCTGGATGCCCTTGGTGATATCGGCGCGCACGGTCATCGTCGGCACGCGATTGCGGCGCACGAGCAGTGGGTCCTCGCTGGTGGGGACGAGCTTTGCGACTTGCGCGAGCGTCACGCCCGTCCCGTTCGCGGTGCCGATCACGAGGCTGCCGAGATCGCCGAGCGCGTGGCGTTCGGCGCCCGGGGTGCGCACGACGACATCGGTGGTGCGGTCGCCATAGCGAGCCTGCGCAACAGTTGTGCCCGAAATCAGCGCGGAAACCTGCCGCGCGACGCTGGCGGGATCGAGCCCGAGCAGGCGCAGGCGGTCGTCGTCGAACTGGAGCGTGACGGCGGGGGTGCGGTCGCCCCAATCGGTGTTGACGGCGACGGTGTTGGGATTGGCGCGTACCACGGCGGCAACCTCGGCCGAGATGCGGCGCAGCTGATCGGGATCGGGGCCGGTGACGCGGAACGCGACGGGATAGGGCACCGGCGGGCCGAACAGCAGACTGAGGGCGCGGACGCGGGCGCCGGGGTAGTGGCCCTCCGCCGCAAGCTTCTGGACGAGCAGGCGCAGCCGGTCGCGCGCGGCGGGGCTGTGGGTCAGCACGATGAGCTTGGCGAACGAGGGATCGGCCGGTTCGGGATTGAGCGAGAGGAAGAAGCGCGGGGCGCCGCCGCCGAGGTAGCTGTCGACGTAGCGGATCTCAGCCTTCATCTCGGGCCGGGTAAGCAGGTCATGTTCGACCTTCTCGACGACGCTGCGCGTGGCGGCGAGGCTGGAGCCGTGGGGGTTGTAGACCTCGATCAGGAGCTCGGGGCGGTCCGAGATCGGGAAGAACTGCTTGGGGATGGCGACCACGAGCAGCACCGCGCACAGCACCATTCCGCCAAGGACAGCGAGCGTGATCCGGCCGCGCTGCGCGACGCTGCGGGTGATCCACCCGCGCAGCTGTTCGTAGCGGGGCGTCGCGTAGATCGCGTCGTGCCCGCCCGTCACCGGCTTGATATCCGGCAGCATCCGAACGCCGAGATAGGGGGTGAAATAGACCGCGACGATCCACGAGACGAGGAGCGCAAAGCCGACGATCCAGAAGATGTTACCGGCATATTCGCCCGCGGTTGAGCGCGCGAAGCCAACGGGGAGGAAGCCGACGATGGTGACGATGGTGCCAGCCAGCATCGGCCCGGCGGTCGCGCCCCAGGCGAAGGTGGCGGCCTCGATCCGGCTCATGCCTTCCTCGAGCTTTACCACCATCATCTCGATCGCGATGATCGCATCGTCGACGAGCAGGCCGAGGCTGAGGATCAGCGCGCCCAGGGTGATGCGGTCGAACTGGCGCCCGGTGATCCACATGATCACGAACACGGCGGCGAGCGTGAGGGGAACGGAGAGCGCGACGACGATACCCACACGCCAGCCGAGCGCGATGAGGCTGACGACCATGACGACGCTGAGCGCCACTGCGAACTTGAGCATGAATTCGCCGTAGGCTTCGCTGATGTTGGCGGCCTGATCGGCGACTTCGGCAGCGGTGATGCCGAGGGGAAGCCGGGTGCGGATCTCGTCAAGCTTGGCATTGAGCGCACGGCCAAGGGTGAGGCCGTTGTAGTTCGGATGCATGACGACGCCGAGCATGACCGCCTCGCCGCCCTCATGGCGGACCTGAAAGCTCGGCGGGTCTTCATAGCCGCGCCGGACCTCGGCGATATCGCCGACGCGCACGACGCGCCCGCCCGCACTGATCGGGGTGGCCCGCACGGCATCGAGATCATCGAAGCCGCCAGTGACGCGGACGGGAATGAGGCGCGAGGACGTCTCGAACTGGGCGGCGGGCTGGATGAGGTTCTGATTGGCAAGCGCGCCGAGCACGGCATCGGCACCCAGCCCGAGCGTGGCAAGCTTGCGGTTGGAAAGCTCGACATAGATGCGCGGACGCTGTTCGCCGAACAGAGCGACCTTCCGGACGCCCTCGACCCGCTGGAGTTCGCTACGGATGGATTCGGCGCGCTGGACCAGTGCGCGGTGGGGCAGGCCGTTTGCCTGCACTGCGATCAGCGAGAAATAGACGTCCGAGTACTCGTCGTTGACGATCGGGCCGATCACGCCGCGGGGCAGATTGAGCGCCTCATCGCTCATCTTCTTGCGGGCCTGGTAGAACAGCTCGGGCGCGTCCTTCGGCAGGGCCTTGTCACCGAACAGGATGGTGATGGTGAGGAAGCCGGGCCGGGTCTGGGTTTCGATCCGGTCGTAGTGGGGCAGTTCCTGAAGGCGCTTTTCCAGCCGGTCGGCGACCTGGTCCTGCATTTCCTGCGCGGTGGCGCCGGGCCATGCGGCCGAGACCGTCAGCACCTTCAAGGTGAAGCTGGGATCCTCGGCGCGGCCAAGCTGGAAGAAGGCAAGGATGCCCGCTGCCATCGCGGCGAGGAGCAGGAACAGGGTGATCGAGGGTTCCTTGACCGCGATTGCGGAGAGGTTGGGGCCCTTCACCGCGTGGCGCCTTCGGCCGGGCGGATCTTTTGGCCGGCGTGGAGCAACTGCCCACCCAGCGCCACAATGCGCGTGCCGGTGGGCAGGGCCGAAGCGGGGAGGTAAGCGTCCTCTTCGGTCAGGCGCAGCGGCTGTGCGCGCTGGAAGCGGACGCGGCGGTCGGGCTGGATCACCCAGATGCCTTGTCCGGCGCCGAGATCGACGAGCGCGCCGAGCGGCACGCGGGTGGCGCCCGAGGTGCTGCCGGGCAGGCGCACGGTGACCGTGGCACCGAGCGGCGCGTCGTCCTGCGCGCCGGCAAGGACATAGCGCGCGGCGAACGTGCGGGTCAGCGGATCGGCGGCCCCGGCGACTTCGCGCAAGGTGGCGGTTACGGGGGCGCTGCGGCCATAGACCGTGGCCTGCGCGGCCTTCGGCAGTGCGGCGAGCGCGGTTTCGGGCACGGCAACGAGGGCTTCGCGCGCGCCGCTGCGGGCGAGGCGCAGGACGGGCGTTCCGGCGGCGACGACTTGCCCGGCTTCGGCGAGAACTTCGGTGACGATGCCGTCTGCATCGGCGACGAGCACGGCATAGCCGCGTTCGTTGGCGGCATTTGCGGCGGCGGCGCGGGCGGCAGAAAGCGTGGCGGCGGCGGCATCGCGCGCGGCCCGGGCGCCGTCATACGTGGAGGGCGATATTGCGCCGGTGGCGACAAGTGGTCGCAGGCGCGCTTCGTCAGCGGCGGTGCGCGCGGCATCTGCTTCGGCGGCACGGACCTTGTCTGCCGCGGCGGAAGCGGCGAGGCCGAGATCGCGGGCATCGAGCCGGTAAAGCGGCTGCCCGGCGCGGACCTGCGCGCCGGCATCGACCAGACGGGCCACGATCTTGCCGGGGACGCGGAAGGCAAGCGTGCTTTCCGTACGCGCGTGGACCGTGCCGGTATAGGCATCGCCGTTGGCGCCGGCACCGCCTTCACTCTGCGCCAGCGCAGTCGCCACGAGCGGTTCGGCGGAGCTGTCTGGCGCGGTTCCGGAGCAGCCGGCGAGGAGCGCGGTGCCGGCCAGCGCAGCAAGGAGCGGGGAAGGGGATATGACGCGGCGTTGCATGTGAGCCTCCGGCCCCGTGAGGGCACTTTCGACTCGCTTATAATCACCCTGTCATTTTGTGAAAAGATGAAAAATGTTTTCGCTTTTCAGTTTTTCGTCTTAAGCGCCTCGAGCAGCAGGCGCGCAATCCCGGACGTCTCGTGTTCAAGATCGGCGACGCCGAAGGTATCGAGCATGACCGGATGCCAGACTTTTGCCATGGCCGTGAAAGCGGCGGCCGTGGTTTCCTCAAGCGGAAGATCGCTGCGCATGACGCCCTGGCGCTGGCCTTCGGCGATAACATGCCGGATGAGGCCGCGCAGCGTATCCATGAACCGCTGCACCGGGGGCCAATTGCCGCGCGTGGCGGCAAGGCAAAGATCGCAAGAGCGCCCACTCTCAAACAGAATATCACGCATTTTCAGCGCAATATCCATGCAAAGCCGCTCGAATGCGGCGATCGGATCGGTCGCGGCAGTACGCGCCACCTGCCAGGCGGCATCTTCCACTGCGGTGAGCGTGCGGCTGGTCACTGCCTCGTCGATCGCCTGGCGATTGGCAAAGCTGCGATAGAGATTGGCGGGCGACATGCCGAGCGCGCGGGCAACGTCGGTGACCGTCACTTTCTCGAACCCGATGGCATCATAGAGCCGCTCGGCGGCGTCGAGGATCTCGTCCCGCCGGTCCACGCTGGGCCGGCCTGCCTTGCGCTTTTCTGAAACGGCTGGGTTGATTTTCATGAAAAACGATATATTCTTTCAGCATTCATAGGTCAAGGATTCTTCCCATGCGGACCCTTCTGGCTGGAGTTGCGGCCGTTGTCCTGCTTTGCGGCGTGGCGCCTGCGGCATATGCCGCGCCGCGCGCCCTGCCGGCTCCACCGGCGCTCCCCGATGCCTTCCACAACGCGCCTGCGGCGGCCGATGCCGTACCGCTCGCCGAGGGTTGGTGGAAGAGCTTCGGCGATCCGGTGCTCGACCGCATGGTCGAGACCGCGCTGGCTCGCAATCTCGACATCGCGGCAGCGGCAGCGCGGCTGGAGCAAGCTGCGGCGGGCATGAAGGCGGCCAAGGGTGCGCTGCTCCCGCAGGCTTCGCTGGATGGCTCGGCCGGGTTCAAGCAGCAGTCGATCGAGGATGTTCAAGGGCGCGCCTTCTCGCGCTTTCCCGGCTTCAAGCGAATGGTCGAGCAATATGGCCTGAACGGTGCTGCTTCGTGGGAGCTCGATCTGTTCGGCAAGCTCTCGGCAGGCGCGCGCGCCGCTCGGGCCGAAGCGGGAGCGGCGGATGCAGGCCTTGGCGGCGCCCGGCTGACCATCGCGGCGGAGGTGGTGAACACCTATATCGATGTGCGCGCGATCGAGGCGCGGCTCGCGGTGGCCAAGGCGCGGGTGGAGGCGGCACGCGATACCGACGCGCTGCTGCGCCAGCGGGCGGAGCGCGGGGTCAGCGCGCTGACCGAGACAGACCGCAGCGCTGCGGAACTTGCCGGGGTGGCGCAGGCGGTTCCAGCGCTGGAGACGGCGCTGGAAGTGGAGCGCAACCGTCTGGATGTGCTGATGGGCCGTGCGCCCGGACAGGCAGCCGCAGAGCTTGGCGCCGGCACGATCCCGGCGGTGCGCGCGCCGGCGGTTCCCGATGGCCCGGCCTCGCTGCTGGCGCGGCGGCCCGATGTCGTCGCAGCGCAGCGGTTGGTGGCAGTGAGTGATGCGCGCGTCGCCGAGGCCATCGCGGCGCGCTATCCGCGCTTCACGATTTCCGGTTTTGCCGGGTTTCTGGCGAACGGCATGAGCAACCTGTTTACGGGCGGCGCCTTGCAGGCAGGCGCGGGCGGAGGTCTCAGCGTGCCGCTGTTCACCGGCGGGCGGCTGCGGGCGCAGCAGTCTGCGGCAGAAGCGCGGCTCAAGGAGGCGGTGGCGAACTGGCAGCAGACCGCGCTGCAAGCGGCGGCAGAAGGCGAGAACGCGCTGCTGGCCCTCACCAAGCGCAGCCAGCAGGCGGATGCGGCGGCAACCGTCGCGGCGCGACTGGGCGACAGCCGGCAGCGGATCGAGAGCGCGTTCCGCGCGGGTGCAACAAGCCGCGTGGAGACACTGGCGATCGAGCGGCAGCGGCTTGATGCCGAGGACGACGCGATCGCCGCGCGGGCCGAAGCGGCGCGGGCCGGTGTCAGCGCCTTCCGCGCGCTTGGTGGCGGGTGGCAGGCAGCGGGGGCGCAGTTGGCCCAATCCCGCTGAGGGCCAGTCGCTACGGATCGTCCCGCTCAGGGACGGACGGCCCGTCGCGGACCAAAAACCAGTGTCACGTAAGGTAACGTTCCGTTAACCATACTGCATGGGTTGGGCTTCACGACGATTCTCCGTGGTGACGGGGTTGCTGCTGGCGCTGGTCGGGTGCGGCGTGCTGGTGCGCGGGGTGTTTGCCGAGCGGGTCGTGGCGCAGCCGGTGCAGGCGCAAGTCGGGGCGCAGTGTGGACCTGACCCGGCGCTCGATGGCGCGCCCGAGGGGCCGCCGCCGCCCACGCCCGCATCGGCAGCACGCAAGGGCGTGCTAATCGTGGTGAGCATCCCCTCGCAGCGGCTCTACGTGTTCAAGGACGGGGCGGAGTGGGGCTCGACCACGGTTTCGACCGGGCGGCGCGGCTATGGCACGCCGGCGGGCACGTTCACGATCCTGCAGAAGCATGTGAAGCACCGCTCGCGCACCTATGGCAACGCGCCGATGCCCTATATGCAGCGGCTGACCTGGCGCGGCGTGGCGCTCCATGCCGGGCGCGTGACGGGGGCACCGGCCTCGCACGGGTGCATTCGGCTGCCGTACGATTTCGCGCGCCAGCTCTATGCGCTGACCAATCCGGCTTCGACTTCGGTGGTGATCCTGCGCCAGCCGCTGAACTATGCCGAGGCGGCGAAGAGCGCGGCGCTGGGGCTGCCACCGCCGCTGCGCGAGCAGCCGGTGCGGCAGGCCTCTGCGCCGCCGGTTCCGCCACCGGTGACACCGGCACCCCGGCCGATCCTGGGCGCGGTCCAGACGATCCAGCTGGCCGCAGCCGCCAATGTCGCCGGGGCCGACGAGCTGTGGCAGGAGCTTTCGTCGAGCGAGCCTGAATTGCAGGCGCTGGAGCCGGTGATCATCCCGGCGGTGGTGCGGCAAGTGCAGGTCTATCGCCTGCGCGCGTCTGGCCGCGATGCCCATGCGATCTGTTCGCGGCTCACGGCGCGCGGGATTGCCTGCCTGAAAGTGATTGCCTAGGCGAGGCCGCTGCGTGCCGAGAGGTGGGCGCCAAGATGCGCGATGAACGCCTCGATCCGAGCGGGAAGGGCCGGCGTGGGGGCATGGACCGCATAGATGCCGACATCCTGCGAGCCTTGATACTGCGGCAACACACGGACGAGATCGCCTGAGGCCAGCGCCTCGTGCACATCCCACAAGGAGCGCAGCGCGATGCCGCAGCCGCCGAGCGCCAGTTCGCGGACGACTTCACTGGAATTGGTGCGCACATGGCTCTGCCCGGAATGCGTGACCGTGCCTTCGGGCCCATCGAGCTGCCAGGGGAGCTGGCTGGTGGTGGCAAGGAGGCGGTGGTGCCGCAGATCCGCCAGCGTTTCGGGGTTGCCGAACTGGGCGAGGTAGGCGGGGGCGGCGCACAGTACGCGGTGGCTGGTGCCGAGACGGTGGCCGACGAGGCTCGTCCCGATCCGCGCGCCGATGCGGATGGCGAGATCGCAGGAGCCATCGAGGAGGTCGGCAAACTCGTCGGAGAGATCGAGCTGGAGGCGCACGTCCGGATGGGCGGCGAGGAAGGTGGGCACGTGGGGCACCACATGCATGCGGCCGAACGAGGTTGGCGCGTTGACGCGCAGGGGCCCGCGCACGTGGGTGTGGCGGCCGCTGACGCGTTCCTCGGCGGCTTTGAGGGTGGAGCGCAAGGGGAGCAGCGCGTCATGGAGATCTTGGCCCGCCGGGGTGAGTGCAAGGCGGCGCGTGGTGCGGTGGACGAGGCGGGCTGACAGGCGCTCCTCCAGCCGGGCGAGGCGCTTGGAGAGCGCAGCGGTGGAAGCACCCTGCGCACGGGCGGCAGCGGAGATCGAGCCGGCTTCGACGATAGCGAGGAAAAGGTCGTAATCGGGATCGAACATTGTTTCCTCAGCGGAGAAGCTGCGTTGAATTATTTCCTTCTACCGGAAGGCGGTGCAGGGGGATAGGGAGGCGCGTCGGAATATGGGAGTCGGTGCGATGAGCGGATATGTCGAGCGTTCGGGGCTGCAGGTCGCGGGGGTTCTTGCGGACTTCATCGAGACGCGCGCGCTGCCGGGGACGGGGCTGATAGCGGACGTCTTCTGGGCGGGCGCTGCGGACATCTTCGGCAAGTTCGCACCGCGCAATGCCGCGCTGCTGGCGAAGCGCGAAGACCTGCAGGCGAAGATTGATGCCTGGCACAAGGACCGCGCCGGGCAACCGCAGGACCTGGCGGCCTACAAGGCGTTCCTCAGCGAGATCGGCTACCTGGTGCCCGAGCCCGCGCCGTTCACGGTTGCGCCGCAGAATGTCGATGCCGAGCTCGCCCTGACGGCGGGGCCGCAGCTGGTCGTGCCGATCCTCAATGCGCGGTTCCTGCTCAATGCTGCGAATGCGCGCTGGGGCAGCCTCTATGACGCGCTCTATGGCACCGATGCGATCCCGGGCGCGGCGGCGGGCAAGGGCTATGATCCGGTGCGCGGCGGGCAGGTGATCGCCTGGGCCAAGGCGTTTCTGGATGAGGCGGTGCCGCTGGCTTCGGGCTCGTGGACGGACTGGACTGGCGGCGAACCGGTGCTGAAGGACGCAGGCCAGCTGGTCGGCCGGGCGGGCGCGAACCTGCTGTTCCGCCACAATGGCCTGCACATCGAAGTGGTGATCGATCCGGCGCATCCCATCGGCAAGGACGATCCGGCGGGCATTGCCGACGTGTTGCTGGAAGCGGCGATCTCGACCATCTGCGACTGCGAGGATTCGGTCGCGGCGGTCGATGCCGAGGACAAGGTGGCGGCCTATGCCAACTGGCTGGGGCTGATGCAGGGGAACCTTGAGGATACCTTCGAGAAGGGCGGCGCGATGATGACGCGCCGGCTCAACCCGGACCGCATCTATACCGCGCCCGATGGCAGCACGCTGACGCTGCCGGGGCGCTCGCTGCTGCTGGTGCGCAATGTGGGGCACCTGATGACCAATCCGGCGGTGCTGCTGCCGGGTGGCGGCGAGGCGCCTGAGGGCATCCTCGATGGCATCGTCACCAGCCTGATCGCGATGCATGACATCAATGGCGCGCGCCGCAACAGCCGCGCGGGCTCGGTCTACATCGTGAAGCCCAAGATGCATGGGCCGGAAGAGGCCGCGTTCGCCAACGATCTGTTCGATGCCGTGGAAGACGTGCTGGGCCTTGCGCGCCACACCCTGAAGATCGGCGTGATGGACGAGGAGCGCCGCACGAGCGCCAATCTGGCCGCCTGCATCCATGCGGTGAAGGACCGCATCATGTTCATCAACACCGGCTTCCTTGATCGTACCGGCGACGAGATGCACACCTCGATGCAGGCAGGCGCGATGCTGCGCAAGGGCGACATGAAGACGAGCCCGTGGATCATCTCCTACGAGGATCGCAACGTGCAGATCGGGCTTGCCTCAGGGCTTTCGGGCAAGGCGCAGATAGGCAAGGGCATGTGGGCTATGCCGGATCGCATGGCTGACATGCTGGTGCAGAAGGTGGGGCACCCGAAGACCGGCGCGAACACCGCATGGGTCCCTTCGCCGACCGCGGCCGTTCTGCACGCGACGCATTACCATCAGGTCGATGTCTTCGCCCGGCAGGTGGAGCGCCGTGCCGAAGGGATTGCCAGCCTTGATGCGCTGCTGACCATTCCGGTGGCGGCTGGCCAGAACTGGTCCGAGGCGGACATTCAGGCCGAGATCGACAACAATGCGCAGGGCATTCTGGGATATGTGGTGCGCTGGGTCGATCAGGGGATCGGCTGCTCCAAGGTGCCCGATATCAACGACGTGGGCTTGATGGAGGACCGCGCGACGCTGCGCATTTCGAGCCAGCATATCGCCAATTGGCTGCTGCACGGTGTGGTCTCCGCGGAACAGGTCGATGCCGCGCTGCTGCGCATGGCGGCCAAGGTTGATGCACAGAACGCTGGCGATCCGCTGTATCAGCCGATGGCGGGCAACCCGGAAGGCAGTCTGGCGTTTCAGGCGGCGCGCGCGCTGGTGTTCGATGGCGTATCGCAGCCGAGCGGTTATACCGAGCCGCTGCTGCACGCCTTCCGCCAGAAGGTGAAGGCGCTGGCCTGAGCTGGCGCCTGAGCCGGAGAAACCGCTGATGACGATTGCCATGCCGGTGCCTGACGCGGAGACGCTCGCCAAGCGCGAGCGGATCGCGCGGGCGCTGCGGGCGATCGTGCCGGGGGAGGGCGTGATCGATGCGCCTGAGGCTTTGCGGCCGTGGGAATCGGATGGGCTGACGGCCTATCGCCAGCCGCCGCTCATGGTCGTGTTGCCGGAGACGACCGCGCAGGTTTCCGCCGTGCTCAAGTGGTGCCATGCCGAAGGCGTGAAGGTGGTGCCGCGCGGGGCGGGGACTTCGCTTTCGGGCGGGGCGCTGCCGCTGGCCGATGCGGTCCTGTTGGGGCTGGGCAAGTTCAAGCGCATCCTGGAGGTGGACTACGAGGACCGCGTGGCGGTGGTGCAGCCGGGGGTCACCAACCTTGCGATCACGCAAGCGGTGGAGGCTCGCGGCTTCTACTACGCACCCGATCCTTCAAGCCAGATCGCCTGCACCATCGGCGGCAATGTCGCGGAGAATTCGGGCGGGGTGCATTGCCTGAAATACGGCCTCACCACGAACAACGTGCTGGGTGTCGAGATCGTGATGATGAACGGCGAGATCGTCCGGCTCGGCGGTCGGCATCTCGATCCTTGCGGGCTTGATCTTTTGGGCGTGGTGGTGGGCTCGGAGGGGCTGCTGGGCGTCGTCACCGAAGTGACGGTGCGCATCCTGCCGAAGCCCGAGACGGCGCGCGCGGTGCTGGTGGGCTTTCCCGATGCCGAACAGGCGGGCGCCTGTGTGGCGCAAGTCATCGCCGAAGGGATCATCCCGGCGGGCATGGAAATGATGGACCGGCCCGCGATCCATGCGGCGGAAGCGTTCGTGCAAGTGGGCTATCCGCTTGATGTGGGCGCGCTGCTGATCGTCGAGGTCGATGGGCCGGCGGCGGAGTGCGATTTCCTGATTGGCGAGATTGCGCGGATTGCGGACGCGAATGGCGCGGTCACGTCTCGGGTTTCGGAAAACGAGGCGGAGCGCATGGCGTTCTGGGCGGGGCGCAAGGCGGCCTTTCCGGCAGTGGGGCGCATTTCGCCGGACTATCTCTGCATGGACGGCACGATCCCTCGGCGGCGGCTACCCGATGTGTTGCGGCGGATGGAGGAGCTTTCGGGCGAGT
This sequence comes from Novosphingobium sp., assembly GCF_027489515.1. Lineage (GTDB taxonomy): Bacteria > Pseudomonadota > Alphaproteobacteria > Sphingomonadales > Sphingomonadaceae > Novosphingobium. The sequence goes on from NZ_JAIXZS010000098.1 coordinate 34,119, forward strand.
ATGGCCTCAGGGTGGCCAACGTGTTCCACGCGGGCGATGGCAACCTGCATCCGCTGATCCTCTATGATGCCAATGTGCCGGGGGAGCTCGACAAGGCCGAGGCCTTTGGCGCGGATATCCTGCGGCTCTGTGTCTCGGTCGGCGGGGTGCTGACGGGCGAGCACGGCGTGGGGATCGAGAAGCGCGATCTGATGCCCGCGATGTTCTCCGAGGCGGACCTCAAGCAGCAGCAGCGGGTGAAGTGCGCGTTCGATCCGGAACTGCTGCTCAATCCGGGCAAGGTGTTCCCGGTGCTGCACCGCTGCGCGGAGCTGGGGCGGATGCATGTCCATCATGGCGCGCTGCCGCATCCCGAGTTGCCGAGATTCTGATGCTGGAGCCGAGGGACGCGGCGGACCTTGCCGAGATTGTTGCCGATGCGGCGGCACAGGGGCGCAAGCTGGAACTGCGCGGCGGCGGAACCAAGGCGGCATTCGGCGCGCCGCGCGAGGCCGAGGTGGCTTCGCTGGCGGGGCTGACGGGCGTGGTCGATTACGACCCTGCCGAACTGGTGCTGACTGTGCGGGCGGGGACGCTGCTCAGCGATGTGCAGGCGCTGGTTGCGTCTGAAGGGCAGATGCTGGCGTTCGAGCCATGGGGCGAACCCGCCGCGACGATCGGCGGGACGGTGGCGGCGGGCGTGGCGGGTTCGCGGCGGGTGACGGCAGGGAGCGCGCGCGATCACCTCTTGGGGCTGACGGCGGTTTCGGGCCGGGGCGAGGTGTTTGTCGCAGGCGCCAAGGTGGTCAAGAACGTGACGGGCTATGACCTGCCCAAGCTGATGGCGGGATCGTGGGGGCGGCTGGGGGCGATGGCCGAGCTGACGCTGAAGGTGCTGCCCGCTCCGCGCCATGTGGTGACGTTGGCGGCGCGCGGACTGGCTCCGGCGGCGGCCCATGCGGCGATGGCCTGCGCGCTGGGGAGCCGGGCGGACGTTTCTGCCGCCGCCGCGCTGCCCGATGGGACGGTGCTGCTGCGCGTGGCGGGGTTCGCGCCCTCAGTGGCGGCGCGCTGCGCGGTGCTGCCGGATCTGCTCGCCGGGCATTGTGCGCTTGAAGCGATGGCTGAGGATGAAGCTGCGCCGCTCTGGCGACAGGCTATGGCGGGTGAGGCCCTGCGCGGGACGGTGCGCTGGGATGTGCATCTGCCGCCGCGCCACGCGGCCGAGCTGATTGCCGCACTGCCCGAGGGCACGGACTGGGCGATGGACTGGGGCGGCGGGCGGCTCTGGATCGGCACGGATCGCGAGGATCAGGCAGTGCGCGAGGCTGCGGCACGGCTCGGCGGCGAAGCGCGGCTAGTTGTGGCGCCCGAGGCGATGCGCGCCCGCCTGAACGCGTTTCATCCGCGCGCAAGGAGCGTGCTGGCGCTGGAAGCCCGCGTACGCCGCGCGTTTGATCCCAAAGGCGTTTTCGCCACCGGGCGATTTGCGGAGGACGGTGATGCAGACGCAGTTTCCGCCTGAAGCGCTGAGCGATCCGGCGATGGCGACATCCGAAGGCGTGATCCGCAAGTGCGTGCACTGCGGGTTCTGCACCGCGACGTGCCCGACTTATGTGCTGCTCGGCGACGAGAACGACAGCCCGCGCGGTCGGATCTATCTGATCAAGGACATGCTAGAGAACCAGCGCGCGCCGGGGCCGGAAACGGTCAAGCATGTCGACCGCTGCCTTTCCTGTCTCGCCTGCATGACGACGTGTCCTTCGGGCGTGAACTACATGCATCTCGTCGATCATGCGCGGGCCTATATCCACGAGCATTATCGGCGGCCCTGGCACGAGCGGGTGACGCGGCAGCTGCTGGCGTGGGTGCTGCCTTATCCCGGGCGGATGCGGTTGGCGCTGGACCTTGCGCCGCTGGGCCGGCCGTTCCTGCCGCTGATGAAGCGCGTGAAGGCGTTCCGCCCGCTCGCGGCGATGGTGGAACTCGCGCCCAAGCGGGTGCCCGCGCCAGTTCTGGTGCAGCCGCAGCACATGGCCAGCCCCAAGGGCCGCGTGGCGCTGCTGCAGGGCTGTGCCGAACCTGTGCTGAGCCCCGAGGTCCGCGCCGCCACGGTGCGACTGCTCGAACGCGCGGGGTGCGAAGTGGTTTTCGCGCAGGGCGAGGGCTGCTGCGGGGCGCTCGTCCACCATCTGGGGCGCGAGCATGATGCGCTGGATGCGGCGCGGCGCAATGTCGATGCGTGGACGCGTGAGATCGAAGGCGGCGGGTTGGACGCGGTGATCGTCACCACGTCGGGCTGCGGCACCACGATCAAGGACTATGGCCATATGCTGCGCGGGGATCTGGCCTATGCCGAGAAAGCGGCACGGGTGAGCGCGCTGGCGATGGATGTCAGCGAGTATCTGGCCAAGACGGGCCTGCCTGCGGCCACCCCGCGCGGGCTGACCGTCGCGTATCATCCGCCCTGTTCTTTGCAGCATGGGCAGAAGGTGACCGAGGCACCGAAGCGGCTACTGGCGGACGCGGGCTATAGCGTGCGGCTGCCCGCCGAGGCGCACCTGTGCTGCGGTTCGGCGGGGACCTACAACATCCTCCAGAGCGAGCTGGCCGGCCAGCTCGGTGCGCGCAAGGCCGAGCGGCTGACGGCGCTGGAGGCCGATGTGATCGCGACCGGCAATGTCGGCTGCGCGGTGCAGATCGCCCGCCATACCTTTGGGCACTCCGGCCTTCCCGTCGTCCACACCATCGAACTGCTTGACTGGGCGACCGGCGGGCCAGCCCCTCAAGCCTTGAAGCATCTTCCCCAGGAGTAATGACAATGACCCGTATTTCGCTCGAACAGGCCCAGACCATCGTTTCGGGGGCCATCACCAAAGCGCGCGCGCTGGGCCTCAAGCCGATCAGCGTTGCCGTGCTCGATGCCGGCGGCCACATGATCGCCTTCGCGCGCGAGGATGGCTCCTCGAACCTGCGCCCGCAGATCGCGACGGCCAAGGCCTCAGGTGCGCTGGCGCTCGGCGTCTCCTCGCGCGTGATCGGCGAGATGGCGATCGAGCGGCCAACCTTCATCAACGCGGCAGCAGGCCTCAATCCTGCGGGAATCGTGCCCGCAGCGGGCGGCGTGCTGGTGAAGGATGCCGGCGGCATGGTGATCGGTGCAGTCGGCGTGACGGGCGATACCAGCGACAACGACGAACAGGCTGCGCTCGCCGGGATCGCCGCGGCCGGGCTCGGCTGAGGCAGCCGGATTGCTACAGGAGCGCTGCCCCCTTCGCTGGCGGCGGCGTTCCATGCTGGCCTGTCGGGGGGGGGCGCCGCCAGGTGTCCTTGGATCAAGCGGCCCCTGATGGATGCGACCCTATCGATCCACTCATGCGCCTTGGAATGCGCGCGGCGCTCCGCGCACTGATCGCAGGAGTGCAGACCATTGCGTTTGGCGGACCTGACGGCAGTTCCAGATTGTTTCGCGGGCCTGTCTTGCAATCACCGGCAAGTTTGCCGACCGGAGGTGGCAAAGGGCATCCTCGATTGATTCCTGATCGGTGAAATCGACGATGGCACCCGCACCTGCGGCTTGTTCGACAAGTCCATCGACAGGTGCAACCATGACCGGGCGCCCGGCCTCGCGCGCTTCGTTGGCAACCATGCCATAGGCTTCCCACCGCGATGGCACCGCGACCACATCACACCTGCGCAGAAACGCGGCCACATCATCCACTTTGCCGGCAAAGCGGATCGCCGGGCAGTCCCCCGCCATGGTCCGCAGCTTCGCCTCGTCCTCGCCAAACCCGCCCAGAATGAGATCACAATCCTGAAACCAGCCGCTGAGAAATGCGGCGATCAGGATGTCGAACCCCTTCTGCTCGCAAAATCGGCCATAGGCACCAATCCGCAAGCGCTGACCCGCCTTGGGCAAGGGCAGCTCGGCAAGTCCGGGGTTTTGGACAAAGGGATGGATCACCGCCATCCGGCCCGCGTCGATACCCGCCGCTTCCTGCAGCCATTCCGATTGGGCGCGTGATACGCAGACGATCTGGTCAACGAGCCGCATCGCAAGCCACAACATGGCCCGGAAGCGCGACCTGCTAGGGACATGAATGGTTTCCCAAGCGCGCGTGTAGCTGTGCTCGACATGGATGATCCGCGCCTGTGGGTTGCGGAGCTTCAAACTCGCCAGAAACAACAGGCGGCGCCAGTTGGGCGGAAAATGCGTGATAATGACATCGGCCGCGATGCGCGGCGCGATGGTCGTTGCGGGAGGCAGGACTATGGTTGTCGCCTCAGCGATCCGGCGCAGTTCCACTGCCGCGAACACGCCAAGCGCGCGGGTAACGCCGCCCAGCGAGCAATCGTCGAGCAGATTGGCAACACGGATGCGCTTGCCGGGCGAAACTGCTGCGGTCATGCCACCAACTGCCCACCGGCTGCGCGCCCGGCGAGGCGGGCGAACTGGTCAGGACCGATCAAGCGCCCCGCAATTGCAGCTGCCAATGTAGTCAGCGACTTCACCGGCTCTTCCAGCAAAGGCTTGATGCTGCTGGCTGCGGCCCCGCGCAGCAGCGCCATTGCCATGCCGGCATCTCCGAGCTGGATGGCGCGGCGGGCCAGATAACGAAGCTGATAGGCACGGGCGCGAGCGATATGGCGGGCTGTGAATTCGGGGGCATAGCGGGTCATCCGCGTGACCACGCCTTCCCAGGTTTCATATTGCCGCAGGATCTGCGCGGAGAGACCGCCGCTGCCGATACGGTACTCGGTCAGTACCTGCGCGATGCCCTCGAAGCGTACGCCGCCCGTCAGCGAGAGGCGGAGCCACATTTCGATGTCTTCGGACTGGCGCAGCGATTCATCGAACCAGCAGGTGCGCGACCGTTCGTGCGGGTGGGCAAACGCGACCGTATCGAGCGCCGAGCGCCGCAATACGGGCGCGGAACCGTTGCCCACCGGATTGCGGCAGAAGATGTCCTTGGCCGCCACGGCCTTGAGCTTCGGTCGCTGGACGATCCGCAGCGGCTGGCCAGCAGCGTCGATGAAACGCGAGGGCGCGAAGCTGAGGCCCATCTCGGGCGCGTTATCGAGGTGGATAACGTGGAGCATCAGCTTCTCGGGGAGCCAGCGATCATCGGAATCGAGCAGCGCGACAAATTCCCCCCGCGCTGCGGCAATTCCGGTGTTGCGCGCCCCGGCAAGCCCGCGGTTCTGCTGCGAAACGATGGTGATGCGCGGATCGGCAAAGGATCGGCAGATCTCCATCGAGGCATCATGGCCGCCATCATCGACAATGATCAGCTCGAAATCGGTGAAGGTCTGCGCGAGCACGGAACTGATCGCCTCGGCGACATAGGCTTCGACATTGTAGACAGGCATGACGACCGAGACACGCGGCACATCCCGGGGATGCGAGGTAGAGATTTCCATTGTTCAAACTTTCTGAGTGGCAAACGGGTGTTCAGGCGAAGATGCGGCGACGCATGGCGCGCGGGATCAGCGGCGCGGCGCAGGCGGCCACGACCGTGGCGAGCCCGCGCTTCCATTCGGCCAAGAAGCTGCGCGCATCGAGGCGAAGGCCGCGCACGACAAACTTCAACGCACGGAGCGGGCTGGCGCCGGAGCGGAGCATGCGGCGCGCAAGGTAGCGACAATAGAGCGCCTCGAGCGAAGCGCGGATCGCAGCATCGTCAATGTAGCGATCGATCAGAACGCGCCAGCCGGCATGCATCTGGGCATGATCCATGGAGAGGCCGTCCGGGCTGAAACGATAGCCGGTCAGCACGCTGTCAATGCCGCACACCTTGCCGCCGCGCGAAACCAGCCGCGCGACGAACTCCTGGTCTTCGGCGAACTTCAGGCGCTCGTCGAACTTGCCCAGCATGATGAACCAGTCACGGCGCACGACGAGGTTGGACGCAGTGCACACGGGGTTCTCGCCCAGTACGTCCACGAGTTGCGGCATCGGCGAAGAGATCGTCGAGACGGTCTGCGCTCCGTCAAGCGTCTCGGCATTCTGCGCAATGAACGCGATCCGGGCAAAGCTCGCCGCCAGCTCGGGCTCCTCGCGGTGCAGCGCGATATGGTGGCCAAGCTTGTCCCGCGCCCACAGATCGTCTGCATCAAGAAATGCGACGAGGGGCGCCGTGGCAAGCTCCACGCCGAGGTTGCGGGCCGCTGAAACGCCGCCGTTGCGCTTCGAGACGACCCTTATGCGCGGATCCTGGGCGGCCAGCTCAAGCAGGATGTCGAGGCTATCGTCGGTCGAGCCATCATCGATTGCGACGATCTCGAACCAGCGAAACGACTGGGCAAGAGCCGAGTTGATCGTTGCGGCGATGGTCTGGGCCGCATTGTACACCGGCACCACGACCGAGATTTCGGGGCGAATGTCGGCGTAATCGTCCCGCGTGTCAGCGGGAAAACAGCGAGTCTGGATCATGAGCGGGACTCCTTGGGGAAGACGTGAATTCGAAACAGGCCGAGCGCGGGAAGCAGGACGCGCGACCCGTTCCAGAGCGCGCCAAGGGTCTGGCCCGCAATCAGGCCGACGACGGCGAACTTGAGCTCGCCAGCGTGTGCGCCGAGCGATAGCCCCCCGAGCGCCAGCACGCAGGTCAACGTGCTGTTGGCAGCATCGGTGCCGACCTGGCCCTGTGCGCGCAGCCAGCATCCGGTGATCTGCGCGATCAGCAGCGGGATACCGGCAAGGCAAAGAAGGGCGATCAGCGGCGCCGCAAAGGCCCAATGCGCACCAAACACCAGCGGAACATAGAACGGTGCCGCCAGTGCCTGCAGCGCGACGATGGGCACGAATACGGCAGCGCCGCCCAGCGCGATACGGCGCAGCATGGCGATGCGGGCAGCCCCGACCTGCGCGGCGCAGAGCATCGGGAAAGCAACAGTTCCGAATGCCGTCACCAGTGAGCTGACGATCCCGACACCGGCGTTGAACGCAAAATAGTAGGTGCCCAGTGCCGAAGTGCCCAGCAACGCCGCGATGATCAGATTGTCGCCTTGGGTGCGCAGGGCGCTCATCCCGTCGGCCAGCATGATCGGGCCGGCAAAGCGCAGCATCCGTGCGGCCGGAATCCGTCCGGCCGCAGGATCCGGGCGCCAAGGTGCGGCGCGACGGGCAAGGACCAGCCAGAGCGGCGCGGTCAGCAGCTTGGGGAGCACGATAGACCACGGGCTCGGCCAGATCAGGAGCAATGCGGCGGTGAGGATCTGATCCGCGATGGACTGGCTCGCTCCTATCCGGGCGAGGCGGGTTACCAGCCCAGCGCGCATGGCGATGTAGAATTGCACATGGCCGCCCGCCATGAAGGGATAGACGAGCGTGAGGACGGCGAGCATGGCGGCCGCCGTCGGCCGGTGAAACACGGCGGCGAGGAGCGCCGCGACGAGCATCTGCAAGATCATCAGCGCAGCGGCCCAGGCCGTGTAGAACCGCTGGACCGAATTGCAGGTCGCGGCGAGTTCTTCCGGCTGCGCCTGCACGATCTGCTGGCCGGTGCCGATCCGTTCGAGCACGCGCACCAGTTCGAAAACGGTGAGCGCCAGTGCGGCCTCACCGACAATCGCCGGTGCCAGGCTTCGTGCAATGACAACCGTCGTCAGCAGCCGGACCAAGCGCGTCGCCACTTCCGCACTGCCATAGCTGCCGAGCCCGCGCGCCAGCTGCGCGAAGTGCGGACCGATGCGGTGCTCGGCTATCTGGATCAGGCGCAAGGACAAGGGATGCACTCCGGTGTGGGCGTTGCCTGAGCAACTTCTCAGCCGGTGCAGTTTCAAAAAGCGTGCCAGAAAGGGGAAAGCCCGAATTGCACGGTTATCGGATGGTCAGGCCGGGTCGGCCATGTGCATCGTGCAAAGGACATTGCCGGGAGCCGCTGCAAAATGCGCAGAAGCTCGCCCACCTTTTGCATTATGCAACTTCGCAATCTGGTAGGCGACCTTATAGCGCTGAATATTCGAAATAATTCAAACTGGCACGGCTTCTGCTTTGAACCGGGCGCGACAACAGCTCGCTCTCCTCAATAAGGTGCCGACATGGACATTCTGATATTCGCGATCGAAGATGGCCGCTTCGGTCCCGCACGTTTCCCGCTGATGCTGCATAAGGCCGGCCTCACGGTGGCCGCTCTGTGCCCCAGCGACAATATCCTTGCGCAAAGCGATTTTCTTGGCGCGCATCATGCGCTGCCGCAGTCCCGCAATATTCGCGTGATTGCCGAGGCCATGGCCGCAGCGATCACTGCATCGCGGCCCAAGCTGGTTATCCCTGGCGACGAGCAGGCCGTAATCCTGCTTCAGGCCTTTGCCATGGGGCGCTGCTCATCCTTGATCGGGCCAGAGGCCAAGGCGATCATCGCCAGGTCGCTGGGCGCCCCGTGCATGTTTGCCGCCAGTCTCTTCAAGTCAGATACGATCGCACTCGCCCGCAGCCTCGGCATTCCCGTGCCGAAGAGCGAGACGGTGGTATCGGCCAATGAGGCTTACCGTGCGGGTGAACGCATGGGTTACCCGGTTTTTCTCAAGCAGTCCTTCAGCTGGGCCGGCATGGGCGTGGCAAAGTGCGACGATGCAAATGCCTTGCGCGCAGCTTGCAACGCCGCGCGCCCGCGCGGCATGATGTTGCGCCGCCTCGTTCGCAAGGTGCTCGGCCGCGATTGGTATCCGGCAGTCACGGCGATGGACGTCCAGTCAGGCATCGCGGGCAGTACCGCGATGTTCAGCGTGCTGGCCTGGCAGGGCCGTCTGATCGGCGGGATCTCCGGGGTGCGGCTGGCCAAGGTCGGGCCCTACGGACCCAGCACATCGGTCCGCATCGCTCACAACCAGTCGATGGCCGATGCCGCAGGCAATATGGTGGCAGCGCTCGGGATGACCGGTTTCGTCTCGTTCGATTTCATGATTCCGCATGATGGAAGCGAACCGGTTATGATCGAATGCAACCCGCGCCCGGTGCCGGTGCATCATCTGGGCAGCCATGTCGGCGTGGATCTGGCCTCAGCGTTTGCACGATTGCTGAAGGGCGAGTCCGTGGAAGGCGATCCGGCTTTTGCGGATCGCGAAATCGATGTCGTGCTTTTTCCCCATGCGCTCAATCCTGCGCTGCATGTAGCGGGCAGCCTGCTCGATATGGCCGATGAAGATCCCGGTCTGGTACGGCATGTGGCCGGCCATTATTCGGCGAAAGGGACTGATCAGCCCACACGCCTCGCTGCGTGATCTCGTCCTGATTATGTACCATTAAGGTTCATAAATCGGGTTCCAGATCGCCTCCCACCGCAAGATCAGGTTTCCCGCCCACTCAGCCCCGCATGGCTGGGTGGGCGTTGTGCTGCCTAGTCGGCTAGCAGCGTACAACTCATACTTTCTAGATATTTAGCCTTCCTTTTTTGCAATGCAAAGTGCGAACCGCAAGGGTCGCGGCTTTGCAAAGTGGCATGCAATTCGGGCACGCTGCGATCCAGCTGCGCCTAACGCATTGATACTCCAATAAAATCCAAATTGGCACAGTGCCTGCGTTGAACCCTGCAACACAATGCAGGATTTTCCAGATGCTCAAGCGATTTGATTCCGAGACCCAGTTCGATCAGGCCGATGCCCGTTTCACGTCCCTCTCACGACTTCGGCTGCCGCACGATACACTCCGCCAGGCCCGGCGCACCCGGTTGTTCGATCTTGAGCTGATGGTGTCGACGCGTCTCCATGTGGCCGAAGAGCTTGTCGCCATGGCGCGCTCCGGTGAATGCGCCACGGTCCAGTTCATCAACGCACACTGCATCAATGTCGCGCAGACCAACCCCACCTACCGCGAGGTGCTCGATCGCGCCGACTTCCTCCTTCCCGATGGTAGCGGCATGGCGATCGCCGCGCGTCTGGCTGGACGCGAACTGGGCGAGAACCTCAACGGCACCGATCTCTTCCCCGAACTCTGCCGCTGCGCTGCCGAACGCGGCCAATCGATCTTTCTGCTTGGCGGCAAGGCAGGCATCGCCGCCGCGGCGGCGCAGGCCATGCAGGCGCGCTACCCTGCGCTCAATGTTGCCGGAACCCGCCACGGATACTGGAGCGCAAGCGAGGAAGACGCCGTGGTGGCTGAAATCAATGCGTCCGGTGCGGCCATCGTGCTGGTCGGGCTTGGCGTGCCGACCCAGGAAATCTGGATCGACCGCATCCGCGATCGCCTCATGGCACGCGTGGTGATGGGCGTGGGCGGGTTGTTTGACTACTATTCCGGCGCAATTCCGCGTGCGCCGCTCGCGCTGCGCAAGATGGGCTGCGAATGGGCCTGGCGTCTGGCGCAGGAACCGCGCCGCCTGTTTGTGCGCTATGTGATCGGCAATCCCCGCTTTCTTGCCGCTGCGGCATTCCATGCCTGGCAGGCGCGTGATCTGTCCGGCCGGGGCTCGCTTGCCGTCAAGCACGGCATCGACCGCATGACGGCGGCTTTGGCGCTGCTGGTGCTGGCCCCCCTGTTCTTCCTGATCGGCGCAGCAATCCGCCTTGAAGATGGCGGGCCGGTGTTCTTTCGCCAGACCCGCATCGGTGTGGGTGGCCAGCCGTTCCGGATGTGGAAATTCCGTTCGATGGTGATCGATGCCGAGACCCGGCTTGCGGCCATCCGCGACAAATCCGAGCGCGACAGCACCTGCTTCAAGATGAAGCGCGACCCGCGGGTCACGCGGATCGGTGCGATCTTGCGCCGGCTCTCGCTTGACGAGCTTCCGCAGCTGATCAACATCGTCGCAGGCGAGATGTCGGTTGTCGGGCCGCGCCCTGCATTGCCCAACGAGGTCGTCGGCTATCAACCCGAGGCCCGCGCGCGCCTGCTCGGCAAACCGGGGCTCACGTGCACCTGGCAAGTCAGCGGGCGAGCAGAAGTGCCGTTCGAACAGCAGGTCGAACTGGACGTGAGCTACCTGCGCTCGCGGTCGCTGGTGGCGGATCTGGCGCTGATCCTGCGCACCGTTCCGGCCGTGCTGACCGCGCGCGGCGCCTATTGAGGAACCAGCGGAGCGGCGATCGCCACAACGGCGGCGATCGTCGCTTCGACGCAATCAAGAAAGCGAGCGCGAGCGTCGGTCGACGACAGATCGCTGTCCACGTGATGCATGACCGCAGCTGCACCGAAGTTGCCGCACAGCCCCTTGAGGGAATGACGTGCGCGCCGAATTGCTTCGTCATCTTGCGCAGCCACGGCGTCGAGCAGACGCGTGCTCCAATCGCGCAGGTCCGCTGACGTTGCCTCGCACAGGGGGACTACAACGTTCGATGGCAATGCCTCGAACTGGCTGAGGGTCAGCTCTTGATCAATCAGCTCCATGCATGCCTTGCCCTGTTATGAATTCGACGAAGGGGTCGTCTTTCCATCGCTGGCAAACCGACCCGCTGTCTAGTGCGCGACGTCGTCTTCCACCGGTATGCCCAGCACCCGGCTGATTGCGCGATAGAGATCGTCGATGACGATGGGCTTTGCCACACTGTCGTTGGCTCCGGCCGCCATCATCGGTTCCAGCTCCTCAGGCCGCGTGAACGCGGTGAGCGCTATGATCGGAAGTTGGGCCAGTTCGCCAGGCAGTGCCCTGATGCGGCGCGTAGCCTCGGGGCCGTCCATCACCGGCATGGCCATGTCCATCAGCACAAGATCATAGGCTTCGCCCGATCCGACGGCGTCAAGCGCCTGCTGGCCGTCTTCCACGACATGGACTTCGCAGCGCAGCTTGCGCAAGCAGCCTTCCACGACGATGCGGTTCGTCGCCAGATCCTCCGCTACAAGCACCCGTGGGACCCGGCCGTCCGCCCCCCTGAGGGAACGAACGACCGGGTTTGCGACCCGCTTGGGCACGGGGATCCGAACAACGGGAATCTCGAACCAGAAACAGCTTCCTCGCGCGGCATCGTCGACGCCAAGGCGTCCGCCCATGACCTCGATGATGCGCTGGCAGATGGCGAGGCCAAGGCCGGCACCGCCGGGCTCGCTGCCGAGCAGATTGAGCTGGCTGAATTCGCTGAACAGTTCAGTGCGCCGATGGGCAGGAATGCCGATGCCGGTATCGATGACTTCCGTGCGCAGCCAGCCGCTAGGCAAGACACGTGTCTTCAGCAACACGCCGCCTTCGCTCGTATACTTGATGGCGTTGCTAAGCATGTTGTCGATCAGCTGACGCAGCCGCACGCTGTCGGCTTCGACCCAGGTGGGCGTGTCCGGCGCGAGCACGATATCGAGCGAGAGGCTCTTGTCATCCGCGAGGTGCCGCCAGAAATCGGCCCCGTCGGTGAGGACGTCGACGAGATTGGTCGGCCCGGGAGTGAGCGCCAGCTTGCCGGCTTCGGCGCGGGCGAGATCGATGATGTCGTTGAGTAGGACGCGCAGCTGATCCCCGCTCGAGCGCACCAGCGCCAGCGTCCGCCGCTGGCCTGCGGTGAGCGTGCTCTCGTCGAACAGGCTCAGCATTCCGATCACACCGTTGAGCGGGGTGCGGATATCGTGGCTCATCATCGCGAGAAACCGCGATTTTGCATCGTTGGCGAGGTCTGCCTGCTCGCGCGCGAGCAGCAATTCCTTGTTGAGTCGCTCAAGATCCGCGAGGCGCTGCAGTTCCCGTGCGCGCAGGGCAGCAGCCTCGTTGTCGGCGCGAACCTGGCGGGTGATGTCCTGCACCGTCACGAAGATCATCGCCGGCCGGCACTGGCTGTCGACCTGGAACTGCGCCATGATGCGAAGCGAACGAACGCCTTCGCCGCCTTTTTCGGCGGGGCAGCGGACTTCGATGCGATATTCGCGCAGCGCTTCTTCGCAGGGGCCCGGCGATCCTTGGCAGGGCTGCCCATCGTATTTGATGCAGTGGTCGCGCTCAAGCCGCGCCAGCAATTCGCCGTGCATCCAGTCCAGCAGGCGCCGGCGGTCTTCGCGCAGAAGGCCGCGTACGAGCGAGCGATAGGTCTTGACTGCGGAGCCCGGCTCAAGCCCGATCATGACCTGGACCTGCGGCGAGAGTTCAAGCTGCTGGTGCTTGATATCCCACAGCATGGTGCCAAAGCCTGCCACCCGCTGCGCGTCCAGCAACTGGCGGGTTCGCCGCTCGAGGCTGGTGCTCAGCTTGTCCTGCCGCGCGGTCAGCTCGGTATTGGCTGCAGCGAGGATACGGCTTTTCTGTTCGAGCAAGTGCTCTGCAGCAGCCCGCGCCGCTTCCGCCCGCGCCAGCCGGCGTTCAAGCAAGGCAATCTGCGCCGCGGGATCGACCGGCTCAATCGCGGCCGCTACCTCGTGAGGCATCGCAAAACTCGAAAGGGGCGTTCCGGGCATCTCTGATCCCTACCCGGACAGGACGCGCGCAGGCTTGCGCACAAGGAAGCGGGCGGCATGCGGCCCGGGCGAGCCGGGATCGCGGATGACCTCGAGATCATCGCCGTAATAGTCAATGTAACCGCGCACCAGGCCATGGGCGACATCCGCAAGCGGCCGATGCGACCCGTAGCTGACGGTCAGTTCCTCGCCGTCGATCACCACCACGATGCTCGGGGTGCGCGCATCAGGGTAAAGCTTGGTGACTTCGCGGTGATGCTGCCCGTCGACATCGCGCAGGAACGTCACGGCGTCGGTATAGCCCTCGAACATCTCGGGATAGAGTTCCATGAACCGGCTTGCCAGCCAGTAGCCATAGCTGTCGGCCAGCACAGCAATCGGCTGACGCGAGATATCGGCGAGCGCGCCCATCATCGCGAGGGCGTCCGTATGGGGGTAGTTGCCGACTGTCGTGTAGACGCCGTTGCCGGGAAGGCCGGAGCGGACGATCACGGCATCTGCCACGGCGGGCGAGAAGGCTTCCTCGATCCATCGGACTAGTTCGGCAATGATAACACCCTTCATCCCGACTTCCCGATTCCACTGGCCACGGCTTGCAGCTCAAACTGGTTAAGCAAATCACATGCCAGTTGTGCGCTGAGGCTAATACCCGCGCATCTTGGCAATTGCCGGCGGATATTCTTTGCATTGTGCAAAAGCAGGCTTTGCAGAATGCAACGATCTTCGCATTCTGCATATCATGACGCAGCCTCGCCGGGCGCCCCATTGCTGCGCTGAAGGCGCAGGCCGATGCCAAGCGCCAGCAGGGCCGGCCACGTGATGTAGACCAGGACTTCGAGATTTTCGCCGAAACTGTAGAGCCAGTAGGTAAGGCTCATCGTGAGCGCCAGACGCCCATACCGGCCTCCGGCTGCTGCCAACACGCAGCCGATGAGCGATGAAACCATCGGAACTCCAAGGGCGATAACCCCCAGCAGGCCCTTGACGTAGAGCAGGCCGTACCAGCTGTGGTGGCTTCCGATCGGCATGTATTCGACGAGGTGCGGTCCGCGTTCGACAATCCCGTGGCCGAACCAGTAGGCTTCGTGCTGCCAGCGCTCGACCGCGATGCGGCCTAGCGTTGCGCGAACGCGCGACGAGGAGGCGCGCGCGCCGTTGAAGCTGCTCGAGGCTTGCTCGCTGAGCGCTGCAAGCTGTGGCAGCAGCCAACTGGCCACCAGCGTAACCGGTGCGAAGGCAAACCAGGTGTGCGCCTTGCCGAGCTTGCCCGCGAGCAGGGCGAGGGGGATGATGATCGCCAGCGCGACCAGTGCCATGCGCGATTGCGAGAGGAGGGCGATCAGCACACTCGCCGAATAGCCCGTCCAGCGCCATGGCGCCGACCGCTCTTCGCGCGCGATGAGAAAGTGGATCACCGCGACCATCCCGGCGGCCGGCGACCAAGGAGCGAAGAACTGCCAGCGCGGGGTGCCGATCTCGGGGTCGACCGTGTAGAGTACCACGGCGAAGAATTCATCGCTGGCACTGCCCAAGACCTTCAGGGGGGAGACCCACAGGATCGAGGGCAGGTGGAGGAACGGCGCAGCGAGGAACAGCGGCATCAGGATCATGGTCTGGCGGCCCAATCGGCAGACTGCGCGCGCCAACACGCTGAGCCGGATCGGCAAGACATAGCCCGCGAAGGGGAACAGCCCGAGCAAGGCCCAGCCCTTTGCCCAGCCGACTGCCGACTTGACTGTCTGGGCGCTGCCCAGGCCGAACTGGGCATGCGCGACCAGCAGGATCAGGAGCATTGCGGCCATGCCGAGCAGCCAGGCCCAGACCTGGATCGGCAAGGGGCCGGGCCGCTCGCCTTCGGGCAAGGCAGGGGCGAGATAGCAGTTGCGCGCCGCCATGATAGCAAGCGCCCAGCCCAGCAGCGGGCCGGCCATGTAGAGCCCGCCGACCAGCCAGAGCCAATAGCTCCCGCCGATCGTGAAGGCGATCAGGCGTTCTGCAGCATTCGGCGCAGGATCGGTTGGCGTAGCCATAGGAGTCCAAAGGCAAGGAGGGTCATCAAGGTCGCCGCGAGCGCGCCGGCCAGAGCAATGATCGCCGAAGGGCTCGATGGCGCCTTGGGCAGCGAAGGCGCGGCAAGCACCTGCACCAGCGGGTAGGACGCGAAGGGGTCCTGCTTGTTGGTATCGAGCCGGGCAAGCGCGGAGGAGAACACCGCCTCGGTCACGCGCTGGTCGCGCTGGAGATCTGCGAGCTGCTGGGCCTGCAGGATCAACTGCGGGGCATCGGCCCGGGCGCGCGCCAGATCGCCGTGGAGTTCGGCGAGCGCGCTGCGCGTACCTGCCGCCTGCGCATCGCTGGCACTCATCGCCTGCATCAGAGTCGAGCGGCCGTCACCCAGCTGCAGATCGGTCTGGCGCAGCAGGGCCTGTTCGGAAAGGCCGGTCAGCTCCTGCCCGCGATGCACCAGCGCAGCGCGCAGCTGCGCGCTCTCCGCATCGGCCTGAGCCCGTGCGCTGTGCTGGGGGCCGAGGGTTCCCGCCTTGAGCTGGGCATCGGCATTGGCGGCAGCATACCGCTGCGCAAGTTCCGCAAAGATCGGATCGCCCTTGAGCCGCATGATCACGTTCGCACCGCCGGGGCTGGCACCGAGCGTTCCCGAAAGGCGCGAGGCCGTGCCGCCCTGCATGCGCATCTGTACGCGCAGATCGCGTTCCTTGTCGCGGATCGTGTCAACCGAGGCGATCCGGCTGTTGAACTGCTCGAGCGTGGCAAGGCCATGGCTGGCCTGGAACTCGATCAGCTTGCGCTGCGCCGCCTTCACCTTGTCGGAAAGCTCGCTCAGATGCGCAAGATCGCTTTCCTCGCGCTTCTTGGCCTCATCCGCACGCAGAGCCGTGAGCTCCTCGACGAAGGCCTGCTGCAAGGCCATGGCGCGGCGATGCGCACCTTCGGCACTATGCGCGGTGATGCTGATCGCGATGAGGTTTGTCTGGTCCACGAGCTTTATGGTCGGTGTCGGGAACGTGTCCTCGCTCTCGTGCGCGATGCGCGCTGCGGCCCGCAGGGTGACATCGGCCGTCAGCAGCTGCTTGTAGTTCTCGGTCGGGCTGAGCGTGGAACTGGCGAAGGCGGAATTGCTCGTGCCTTGTGCCTGACCGATCGATTCGACGTTGATCGAGCTGCCGACACCCGATCCGGGCAGGATCAGGCTGAACTGGCTCGTGTAGCTGCGCGGCACGGCGATCAGATAGAGGGCGGTCAGGATCCAGATGGAGGCGATCACCGGTCCGATGATCACAAGATAGCGCCGGTAGCGGCCTACCGAAGGCAAGCCGTTGCGAACGAAACCCCAGATCCGGACGAGCCGCCGGTCGGGCTGAATTTGCTGTGCGAAGTTCATGGCTTGAGATTCTTTGCAAGAACCGCCGGCCCGAGCAGACTGCCCACGACGCCCACGGCATCGACAAACGTCATCGCCGTGCTGTCGTAGCAGGCGATCGCATCGCCGGGCATCAGGTAGGGATCGACCTCGTCGCGATCGGCATCGCGGACGAGGGCCTCGACCTTCCGGGCAATGACCACCGAATGGCCGTTGACCGGATTGCGCGAGATCAGCACCGCGCTGCGCCCCGCGTTGAGCGCCGAGCCGCCGACGCAGTTGGCCGCGATCAGGCCCTGCAGAAAGCGCGTGCCATAAGGCAGGCTCGTCGCATCCCGGCCGATGGCGGAAGCTGCATTGCTGGCCGCCGGGCGCGAAAGGTTCGACATGTAGACGCGGATGCCCGGTGCGGTGACGGGGCTGGGGCGGACCAGCTTCTGCTGGAAGCAGCCCTTGGACGGAATGATGATGCGGTCGCCGCGGGCAAGCTGCGGATCGACAGGCAGGCCGCCGGTGCCGTCGCTGCCTTCGACACCGCCCAGCACCGGGCTGAGATCGATCCGGGCATAGCGATCACCGCGCACGAGGTAGACGGCATCGAGCGCTGCATCTGGGCGCAGTCCGCCCGCCGCCCGGATGGCGGTTGCCAGCGATCGGCCATTGTTGAAATCGCCCAGAGCCGGGTTGGCAACTGTCGTTGCGCGCGCGTCGGTGGCGCGTTCCCCCGCGACGATCACGCCCGGCTCGAACACCGCACCTTCGACCGACACCGAAACCCCGGCGCGCTCGGTCGGCACAAGCCGGAGATTGTTGGCGATGTCGCGGATCAGGCCGGCTGCAACGAGCCTGCTGCGCACCTCTTCAGACACGGCGCCGCTGCTGCGCCCGGCCGCAGCGATTGCCCCGATTCCGTTGATCGTCAGGCTGCCGTTCGCCGCAATTACATAGTCGTGCGAAAGCACATCCTTGTCGCCGCTGACATCGAGCCGCAGCCGGTCACCCGGCCCCATCACATCGGGGAACGCGGCCAGCGCCTCGGCCGGTTCCGCCGCCAGTGCGCCGAGGGCGGCGGGCAGCTGCGGGGTCAGGCAGCGCTCTGCACGGGCAGTCTCTTCGAGGCGCTGGGTGGGTTGATACTGGGCACTGGCCACATTGCGGGGCGTCGGCATGGTCGCGCAGCCGCTGGTCAGGGCGAGCACCATCATCGCGACGATGCGTGGCGAGCCCTTCAATCGGGTCAGTGTGGGGCGAAGCATCTGGGACATGGGAATCTCCGGGGTTTGCCCCAGCATGGCAATCCCTGTGCCAGTTCCCGAAATCTGATGGAATTGCGCTGTTTCGGCTGAATCCGGGCCGATTCCCGTTTTGCAATCGCGCCTTCTTCGCATTTTGCAAAGGCCAGGATTGGCATTTTGCAAACATCAACATTCGCGAAATGCGAACGAACTGCTAAGGAAAGGTCCTTATGCTGCCGTTCATGCCTTTCGCGATTTGGCACGCATCCTGCTTAGTTACGCCGGAAACCTACTAACTCTGGTACCGTTCATGACCCGCAAGCGCATCCTCATCGTCGAAGACATTCCTGCCCTCGCTCTCATGTACGCGGGCCATCTCGAGAAGGCCGGCTACGAGGCGGTTGTCGTCGATACCGGGGCTGCCGTCCTGCGCGCTCTGGCGCAGGGTGAGGCCTTCAGCGCGCTGCTGCTCGATCTCCAGCTTCCCGATATTGACGGTCTCGAACTCCTGCGCAGCAATGTCGATCTGCTCGCAAAACAACCCGTCATAGTGGTTACTGCAGACGGCTCGCTGTCGCGCGCGATCGAGGCCATGCGGCTTGGGGCATACGACTTTCTGGTCAAGCCCCTCGCAGCGAAGCGCCTGCTTGCCGTTGTCGCCAGCGCGATCGAGGCCGGACCTACACTGGTGGCTCCTGCCCCCGCACAATCGGCAGATCCTCGGGCGCCCGTCGCCACACCGGGCGGGTTTGTCGGCAGTTCGGGGGTGATGCGCGAGATCTACCGGCAGATCAGTTGCATCGCGCGCAGCCGCGCAACGGTGCTGATCACCGGCGAAAGCGGGACCGGCAAGGAAGTCTGCGCCGACACCATCCACCGCGAATCCGGGCGCAGCAACGGCGCCTTCATTGCCATCAACTGCGGTGCGATCCCCGAAAACCTCCTGGAATCCGAGCTGTTCGGCCACGTGAAGGGCTCGTTCACCGGGGCCGTCAGCGATCGCATCGGTGCAGTTCAGGCTGCGCATAAGGGCACGCTGTTCCTCGACGAAGTCTGCGAGATGGCCCTGCCGCTGCAGGTCAAGTTGCTGCGCTTTCTGCAGACCGGCACGGTCCAGCGCGTCGGCACCAGCAGGGTCGACGAAGTCGACGTGCGCATCGTTTGCGCCACCAACCGCGATCCGCTGCGGGAAGTGGCCGAAGGGCGCTTCCGCGAAGACCTTTACTACCGCCTCGCGGTGGTGCCCGTCCACATGCCGCCGCTGCGCGATCGCGGCAACGATATCGCTGAACTGGCCGAGACCTTTCTCCAGCGTTTCGCGCGCGAGGAAGGCAAGCACTTCGGCCCGCTTGGACCAGCGCAACTGGCGGCGCTCAAGGCCTATCGCTGGCCGGGCAATGTGCGCGAACTGCAGAACGTCCTGCGACGCGCGGCGGTCCTCTGGGATGGCCCGGACCTGCCCCTGTCGGCGCTTCCGGCCGAGCCGGGCGCGGTGCCAGTGCCGCTCTCTCCCGCGCCCTTGCCGGCTGAGGCTTCCGTGGCCGCCGCCGCGCCGCTGCCTGATCTTGCCGCCGCCTTTCGCGGCATGACGCTCGACGAGATCGAGCGTCTCGTGATTACCCGCGCGATCGAGGACGCTGCCGGAAGCCTGCCGACCGCCGCCAGAATGTTGGGCGTCAGCGCCTCGACGCTCTACCGCAAGCGCGAGAGATGGGCGTCGACCGGCGAGGCTGCATGAACCTCGCGGCGAGCGGACCCTCGATGAACAGAGCGCAAGGCGCGCGCGATGGGTTCATTCTCGTGCTGTCGCTGTTCGAGGCGCGGTTCGTCTATCCCAATGTAGACGCGCTCACCGTCATGCTCGTGCCGTCGGTGATGCTGGCAGCTGTGTTCGCGCTCGATTGGCGGAGGCCATGGACGCAGATCCTGCGCATGCTGCTTGCTTCGCTATTCGGCCTCATGCTTGGCGGCATTCCGCCGGCAAACGCGGCTGTTGCTGCTCTCCTCGCCGGTTTGCAGGCCGTGATGGGCGGCGCCGCACTCAAGAAGCTCGCGCCGGGTGGTCTTGATCTGACCATGCCAGATGCGGTGCTGAAGCTTGGCATTGTCGCCACGGTGATCGCGCCGCTGTTCAGTCTGATATTTACCGTGTTCATGCTTTCCGTGCAGCAACCCGGAGGCGCGTTCGCTGCCATGTCCGAGTTGTCCAGCCTCTCGGGCCTTCAAGAAACCAACGCATTCCGATGGGTCCTGCCCAATGCCATCGGCATTGTCATTGCTACGCCGCTCTTCCTCGGGTTGCTGGAAGACCGCTCGTTTCACCTGTCCAGCCTGCTCTCGCTCCGGCGGGCGGCAGGGTTTGTGTCAGTCGCCGCGCTCACGGCACTCGTCTTTCTGAGCGGTGGGCACACCTACATCTTCTTCGTGTGCCCCGCGCTGGTCTGGGTCAGCGTCTCATTGGGAATCCGCGATACCGCCGCAGCGCACTTGCTCTCCATCCTGATCGCCACGGTGGCGGTTGCCTTTGGCAACGGCCCGGCCGACGTGCTGGCGATAGCGCCCGAGGGCCGGTATCTTTTCATCGAGACGGCGTATCTTTGCTGCTACGGCTGCCTCCTGCCGATCGCGGCATCGATGGAGGCACGCCGCCGTCTCGAGCAGGAGCTTGCGCAGACGCTGGCCTTCACGTCCGAGATCCTCCACAACATGCAGGAAGTCGTGTTTCGCACCGATGTCCGGGGGCGCTGGACGTTCCTCAATCCGGCATGGGAGGCGATGACCGGCTTCACCGTTGCGGAAACGCTTGAAGGATCGGGCCCGGCCGTGCTCGATCTTGGCGATATCGTCGAGACGCTGGTGCAGTCCGAGCGGTCCCGCGGGGCCGAACCCGACGAACTGCGCACCCATCGCAGCTTTGCACGGCGCGACGGAGAGATCCGCGAAGCGGACATCAGCATCCGCCGGATCACCACGCCGGACGGACGGTTCGAAGGCATCGCGGGCAGTATTCGCGATGTTTCCGACCAACGGCGCTATGTTGTCGCGCTGGAGGCCAGCGAGCAGCGTTTCCGGCAGCTGTGCGACACCTCGCCCATCGGCATCCTGCGCTGTGATCGCCATGGCCTGATCACCTACGTCAACCAGCGCATCGAACTGCTCGTCATGGCGCCGGCCTCGGCGATTGTTGGCAAACTCTGGTCCGAAGTGCTCGGCCTCGCCAACACCCAGGCAATCGATCAGATCAATCACTCGCTGATGACCCCGGGTGCGGTCTTCGAGAACGAGATCAACTACATCGACAGGTCCGGGCTCAAGCGCTGGCTGACCTTCACCGCAACCGGTGAGTTCGAGAACGGCTCGCGGCTCAGCGGCTATATCGCCGCGGTCACCGATGTGACCCAGCGCAAGGCGAGCGACATAGAACTGGCAAGCCGCACCCGTGAGCTCAGGCTGGTTACCGAGAACATCAATGACATGGTGTTCCGGATCGGGCTCGACGGTCATTGCCTCTACGTCACGCCTTCGGTGCGTCAGGTCCTCGGCTACGATCCGAACGCGCTTCTTGGCGTGCCGATGCTGATCCGCATCCACCCCGATGATATCGGGGCTGTCCGCACCGGGTTCGACCAGCTCCTCCAGGGCAAGGTCGACAATCTCAGCGTGGCCTACCGGGCGCTCCCCGCGAAGACCGAAACCGAATACCGCTGGCTTGAGGCCAATTGCCGGCTGCTACGGACCCGCAAGGGCGCCCCGCACGAGATTGTCGCTTCAGTGCGCGATATCACCGCGCGCAAGCTGCTCGAAACCGATCTCATCGAAGCGCGCCACCGTGCCGAACAGGCCACTGCCGCGAAGAGCACATTCCTTGCCAACCTCAGTCACGAGATCCGCACGCCGATGAATGGCGTGATCGGCCTCTCGGAACTGCTTCTTGATCATCCGCTCGACGATACCAGCCGAAACTATGTCCGGCTGATTTCCGAATCCGGCGCGACGATGATGAAGCTGCTCAACGACATTCTCGATATCGCCAAGATCGATGCAGGGCGGCTGCAGCTGTTGGCTGAGCCTTTCAATCTGCACGATTGCCTTGCCGATTGCATGAGCCTGATGACCGCCAGCGCGGTTGGCAAGCGGCTGGCGCTCGATCTCGATATCGCCCCCGATGTGCCGCGGTCGATTGTGGGCGACAGCCTGCGCCTGCGCCAGATCCTTGCAAACCTCATCGGCAACGCCGTCAAGTTCACCGAGACGGGGCAGATCCGGCTTTCCGCCCGAACTGAAGGGGACCAATTGGTGATCGCGGTGGACGATACCGGGATCGGCATCTCGCAAGCTGCGCAGGCGAAGGTCTTCGAAGACTTCGGTCAAGGTGAGGAAAGCATTGTCGCTTCCTACGGCGGTACGGGTCTGGGCTTGCCGATCTCGCGCCGGATTGCCGAAGCCATGGGCGGAACCTTGACCCTCAGGAGCGAGCTTGGTGTCGGTACTTCCCTGGTACTGCGGATCAAACTGACCCTTCCGGACGCCGCGACCGTTTCCACCACGCTACCTGCCCCGGCGCCATCCTTGCCCGAGCTGCCATCGATGCGCATTCTTGTTGCCGAAGATGGCCGCACCAACCAGCTGATCCTTACGGCCATGCTGGAAAAGCTGGGCCATCGTGTAACATTGGCGCAGACAGGCGAAGAAGCGATCGCGATGGTTCATGAGGCCATCGCCGAGACCCAGCCATTTGGAGTGGTTCTCATGGATATCCAGATGCCGGGAATGGACGGCATGACCGCAACCAGGTTGCTGCGGGAAAGCGGCATTACCGCCGGAATGCTTCCGATCATTGCGGTGACCGCGAACGGCTATCAGGAAAGCATTGACCAGTGCCTTGCGGCCGGGATGCAAGGGCACCTCGTGAAGCCTGTGCGAAGCGCGGAGATCGCGGCCGAACTTGCGAGGGTCGCCAATCAGGACGCAAGCTGCTTCCATTAAATATTTGTTATAAAGCCAAAAAGTTTCCATTCTCGCGCTTCGGTGATTTCCCGTCACGCTGACTTGGAGGATCTGAAAGCAAGTCGGAATGACAGATGAGAAGGCGATGGCCACACCAGGGCAGAGCCGCGGGGCCAGATCCCGGGTGATCCGATCCCAACAACGTTCGCGTCGCAGAAGCCATCCGGCTGACTGGCATAAGCAGGTCGAAGCGCTGCGAACGCATTGCCTCCGACGCGATCGGGACGATCAAGGTCTGCCGCTGCGCTCATACCGATGACCAGCCTGCACGCTGAAGCGTTTCGGAGCGCTCTGCAGGTGCAAGAACGTCTTCCAGAACCCCGTTGGGGCAGGATGCAGGCGCAAATCTATGGCTTCCAGCGGCCTCGCAACCCTGAAAACATCCGAGGTTCCTGTGAGACACAATGATGCGGGTGAACGCCGGTGGACTGTGGCGTGGAGCGGGTGAAGGGAATCGAACCCTCGTATTCAGCTTGGGAAGCTGCTGCTCTACCATTGAGCTACACCCGCGCGGGCAACTCCCGATGGAGCGGGAGGCAGTGCCTGCGGCGAACGCCGGACCGCCGTATGGCGGGATCGCCCGCATGCATCAAGCCCCTTTGCGCTCCGCGCGCCGCGCTACCGCCAGAATCCGTGCAACAGAATCCCATTGCCTAGCGCCCGGCCTGTAGCTAAAGCGCGCCCCTGCCCACACGGCACGCCGCTTTAGCTCAGTCGGTAGAGCACATCATTCGTAATGATGGGGTCAGGTGTTCGAATCACCTAAGCGGCACCATTTCCACCTCCGCCAATGTCCGCGTGCGGTTGAAAAATCCCGGAAATCTGCCATAAAATCGACTGGCTCAGCCAGAAGTTTCCGCATAAATCCGTCTGCATCCAGACGCATTTGGGGGCCTTTTGAGTAGCCGCCTTGATGGGGCTCCCGGATATCCCTTGCAGCGTGCCTACCCCGCTGCGCTTGCGGCTGTGGCCCATTGCTGGTCTCGGTTCAGTCGCTGGACCAGGCCGGCAACCTCGCTGGACGGAACCGGGCGGCTCACCAGGTACCCCTGGATGAGATCGCAGCCCTCGTGGCGCAAGGCTTCCATCGTTGCTTCAAGCTCGACCCCTTCGGCCAATGTTTCGATGCCAAGTGCCGCTGCAAGCGTGGTGATGGCACGGATGATCGCGGTTGCGCTCGTGTCGCTGCCAAGATCGCGCACGAAGCTCTGGTCGATCTTGAGCTTGTCGAACGGGAAAGAGCGCAAGTAGCTCAGCGAGGAGTAGCCGGTCCCGAAATCATCAAGCGCGATCCGCACACCGAGGCTGCGCATGCTGTGCAGCATGGCGAGGGTGCGCTCCACGTTGCCGATGAAGATGCTTTCGGTGATTTCGAGTTCGAGCCGGTGTGCCGGAAGGCCCGAGGCGGCGAGGGCCTGGACGATGGTCTGGGCAAGGACGGGGCTGGAGAACTGGCGCGGCGAGATGTTGACCGCCACGGAGAGATCACCGGGCCAGGCAGCGGCGCGCGCGCAGGCATCGCGGATGACCCACTCGCCGATCGGCACGATGAGGCCGGTTTCCTCGGCCAGCGGGATGAATTCGGCGGGACTTATCAGGCCGCGCTCAGGGTGGTTCCAGCGGATCAGCGCCTCGAAGCCCTTGAGGCGCTGCTCGGCCATCGAATAGAGCGGCTGGAAGTACAGTTCGAACCCGCCTTCGCGCACGGCGCGGCGCAACTCCAGTTCGAGCTGCCGCCGGCGGCGTGCTTCCTCGTCGAGCGCCGCCTCGAAGAAATGATAGGTGCCCTTGCCTTCGCTTTTGGCGCGATAGAGCGCGAGATCGGCATTCTTGAGGAGTTCATCGCTGCTGGCGCCATCCGAAGGTCCGACCGCGACGCCGAAGCTGGCCGTGAGCTGCACCGTTCGGCCGCCGATATCGACTTCATCGTTGAGCAAGGCGTGGATCGAGCGGGCAAGCGAGGCCGGATCGGCGCCTTCGCCAAGGCCGGTGACCAGCAGGCCGAACTCGTCACCGCCGAAGCGGGCAACCATGTGATCGGGGAAGTGTTCCTGCAGGCGCTGGCCGGCCTGCCGGAGCAGCGCATCGCCGCAGGGGTGGCCGAGCGTGTCGTTGATGATCTTGAAATTGTCGAGATCGACAAAGACGACCATTGTGCGCGAGGTCGGCGTCTGCCTGGTAACGGCGCGGTCGAGCTTCTCGATGAAGAAGCGGCGATTGGGCAGGCTGGTCAGCCCATCGTGCAACGCGCTGTGCACAATCTGGCGCTCGCGCTCCTCGATCGCATCGACCATCGCATTGAAGCTCTGCGCCAGATCGGCGACTTCGGCATCGCCCGTGATCGCAACCTTCGAGACAGTGCCGCCCGCATAGCGCTGCGCAGCTTCAGCGAGCTGGCTGAGCGGGCGGCTGATGCTGCGCGCAATGCGGGAAGCAAGCCAAAGGCCGGCGAGTGTGCCGACGAGCGCGATGACCATGAGCGCGGTGTTGAGCGCGCGGTAGGCCTGCATCGCCTTTTCGAGCGAATGGCTGAGGATGAGGCGCGGCTCGATCCCGCGCTGAAGGCTGGGGAGCGCAGAGAGGCGGACGAGTTGGCGGCCTTGCGGAGACGGCAGTTCGCCGATGCTGCCGAGGCCGAGCGCCCTTTGGGCAGGGGCCAGCGTGGTCGCAGGGGCGACCGAGGCCTTGATCGGCACGGCGGAAAGGCGGCCCAAGGCTTCGAGATCGCGCGTGCCGAGCGGCTGGGCGAGGATCAGCCAGCCGGCGAGATCGGGGGTCTCGATCGGAGCCGCAACCGCGAGGCCGAGCTGGCCCTTGAGATCGATCACGCCGCTGGCGCCGCCCGCATCGAGTGCCGGAAGCAGCGCCTTGCCATCGAGCGCAGGGGCACCGGGGCTGGTCACCACCGTGCCGTCGAGCATGACGACGGCGGCGACTTCAGCGCCGGTCCGCTCGCCCAGGCTGGCAAGCGCGGAGCCGAGTGTGGCGCGGTCATTCAGGGCAAAGGCCTCGCGGAAACCGAAATCGCGCGCGACGACCATCGCGGCATCGCGCAGCTGCCCGGCGCGGCTGGCGATCAGCTGCTCGAAGACGCGGGCATTGGCGGCCATGTCGCGCTCGGCAACAGCGTGGGCGAAAAGGCTGACCCCGCTACCCGCGACTCCGACGGTGACGGCCATGACGCCTGCGAGCAGTGCCATGAACAGCGCGGCGATGCGCGCGCGCAAGGTGCGGGGGCGCAAGGCGGCGATGCGGGTAGCAAGGGCGAACTGCATCGGATCAGCGCATCTCTATCGTGACGCGCGCCGGGGTGCCGGGCGCGATGGTGACGGTCTGGACGGTTTCGCCGGAGTTGCTGCGCAAGCGCGGGTGCCAAATGGTCACGCGGTAGCTGCCCGGAGCAAGCCCATCGATCTGGCCGCGCCCGTTGAGATCTGTAGCGGTGGCATATGGCGTGGCGACCACCCGGATGTAGCCGCGCATCTTGTCGTGAATGTTGCAGCCGAGCGCCACGGTGCCGAGGACCGGAAAACGCTGCGAACGTGTCTGGTCTCGGCCATAGAGATCGATCTGGAAGCGCGCGGGCTTGGAAAAGCTGTAGATGCTGTGGCGCACCGTATCGAGATTGGGGAAGGCGACAGAGGAGCCTTGCGGCACGATCAGCGTGCCGGGGACGAACGTCTGGTTGCGCTGCGCCATGGCATTGCGCCACGGGAAAGCGAGCGCGCGCATGCTGCCCGCCGGGGGCGGAACCTCGACCACCGCGCCTTCGACGGGAAGGCCGCGCTGGTCGAACACCTGCACGATGGAGATCTGCGGACCAGACGCCGAGACCCCGATCAGGCACAGCAGTGCGAGGGGCAGCCGATAGACGAAGCGCAGGACCATGTATGCGGTTTCGCACGGTTTTCCTAAGAACTGGTCAATCCCGCGGTGTGCTGCCTTTACGAATCTGCAAGTCGGTGCGGTTAATGGTGGCGCATGCGAAAGAGCCTTGTCCGCCTTGCCGTTGCCTGCAGTATGGGCACGCTGATCAGCAGCACCCCGGCAGCGGCGCGCGACCTTGTCAGCTTTGATAGCGGCAAGCTCATCCTGACCAACGGCATCACCACGATAGAAGGCAGCGGCGGCGGCGGCCTTGCCACATGGGCTACGATTTCAGGCATGGGGACAAACCGCGCGTTTGGCGTTTCGGCCCATGTGACCGGCGTGGAACTGCCTGATTTCCGGCTCGATACGCACGGTATCGCGATCGGCATTCGCGACCGGGTGGAGCTGGCCTACGCCCGGCAGAACTTCAACACGCGCCAAGTTGGCGCGGCGCTGGGGCTGGGGCGCGGGTTCCAGTTCAATCAGGACATCCTCTCGGCCAAGGTGCGGCTTGCCGGTGATCTGGTCTATGGTCCCGCCTGGCTGCCGCAAGTGAGCATCGGCGTGGAGCACAAGCGCAGCCTCGATGCCGCGATCGTGCGTGCGGTGGGCGCCAGGTCTTCGGCGGGTACGGATTTCACGGTGAGCGCGACCAAGCTGTTTCTGGGTGCGAGCGTGCTGGCGAATGCGACGGTGCGGGTGACCAAGGCCAACCAGTTTGGCCTGCTCGGTTTCGGCGGCGACAAGCATGGCGCCGGGAGTGCCGGGCGCAGCGTGCAGTTCGAAGGTTCGCTCGCCTACATGCTGAGCCGCCGCCTTGTGGTGGGCGGCGAGTGGCGGACGCGGCCGGACAACCTCGGGATTGCACGCGAGGATGATGCGAAGGATCTGTTCGCGGCCTGGGCGGTGACGCGGAATGTGACAGTGACCGCTGCCTATGTCGACGTCGGCTCGGTCGCGACGTTTGCGGGTCAGCGCGGCGGCCTGCTTTCGCTGCAAGTGGCCTATTGAGAGAGCCGACGATGATGTTTCTGCTGCCCATGCTGATCGCCGCCGCGCCGCTGGCCGAACCGCCCGTCGAAGCGCCTGCGCCTGCGCAGACCGAAGCGCCGGTCGACTGGGACAAGGAGTTTGGCGTCGTGCGCAAGGAGCGCGATCCCGTGACGGGGGAGATCCCGGTCGATCCCTATGTGCAGGGCGATGCCAATGCGGGCGCAAGGCCCTATTCCGGCGATGGACTTGCGCGGGCCTTTGGCGGGCAGGCGGGCATTCGCCGGATCACCGACCGCGCCCTCGAACTGAGCGAGGCGGACCCGCGGATCAAGGCGATCTTCGAGGAGCATGACATGGTGCGGCTACGGCGCACCTTGTTCGAACAGGTGTGCTATCTGCTCAACGCCGGGTGCACCTATACGGGCCGCGACATGAAGACCGCGCACAAGGGGCTCGGCACGACACGCGCCGACCTCAATGCGCTGGTCGAGAACCTTCAGCGCGCCATGCGCGAGGCGCGTGTTTCCTTCGCGGCGCAGAACCGGCTGCTGGCCAAGCTCGCACCGATGGACCGGGATGTGACCGAGCGCTAGGCGCACCGGCGCCGTTTCCATCAACGTGGGTCGCTTTTGTGCGGCGTTGCATGTGGCGGGCTGGCGTGGGATGCCTTGCACCGCTGGCCAGATGCAGGAGCGGCGATGATCGAATTGTTGACTGCGCCCACGCCGAACGGGTGGAAGATATCCATCATGCTCGAGGAATGCGGGCTTCCTTACGAGGTGGGCTGGATCAACCTCGGCAAGGGTGAGCAGTTCGCGCCCGCGTTTCTGGCGGTCAGCCCCAACAACCGGATTCCCGCGATCATCGACCATGAACCGGCAGATGGGGGCGAGCCAGTGCCGGTGTTCGAGACCGGGGCAATCCTCGTCTATCTGGCGGAGAAGACGGGGCAGTTCCTCCCGACCGATCTGCGCGGGCGCAAGGCGGTGCTGGAGTGGTTGTTCTGGCAGGTCGGCGGTCTGGGGCCGATGCTGGGGCAACATGGGCATTTCCGGCTCTATGCGCCTGAACGGATCGCCTATGCGACCGAGCGCTACCGCAATGAGGCGCTGCGGCTTTATGGCGTGCTGGACCGGCAATTGGCGCGGGAGGAACACGTGGCAGGGGCCGATTATTCGATTGCCGACATGGCCTGCTTCCCGTGGATCCAGACGTGGAAGGCGCAAGGCATTCCGCTGGAGGAGTTTGCAGCGCTTAAGGCGTGGTACAACCGGCTGAAGGAGCGCCCGGGCTTGCGGCGCGGGATGGCAGTGGGGCGCGACCGGATCAACAAGCGGCCGCAGGACGATGCCGAAACGCGGCGGGTGCTGTTCGGGATCAAAGACGGAGATGGGGCATGAGTGTGCGGGTGGAGTTTTTCTACGATCTGTCTTCGCCCTGGACGCGGCTGGCGTTTCACAACTTCCGCGAGGGCATTGCGGGCCGGGATGTGGCGGTGACCTGGCGGCCGTTTCTGGTCGGCGGGGTGTTCAATGCGGTAAACCAGAGCGTCTACGAAAGCCGCGCGAATCCGGACAATCCCAAGTTCCGCCTGAGCTTCACGTGGCTGAAGGAATGGGCGCGTCTGGCCGGGCTCAGGATGAACTTCCCCTCGGAATTCCATCCGGTGAAGTCGGTCCATGCGATGCGGTTCTGCTGCGCGCTGGAGGATCGGCCGGAGGATCTGCTGCGCTTCAGCGAGGCGACGTTTGAGGCTTATTTCGGGGATGCGCGCAATATTGATGATCCTGAAGTGCTGGTGGATATCGCCAATGCAAGCGGGCTTGATGCCGCGGCGCTGCGGGCGGCAGCGGGCAGCGATGAAGTGAAGGCGCGGCTGCGCGCGAACACCGACGAGGCAATTGCGCGCGGTGCCTATGGTTCGCCGACGATCTTTGTCGATGGCGCCTTCATGTACTTCGGCAATGATCAGTTGCCGCTGGTGATGCAGCGGATTGCCATGGTGGAGGCCGGCTGAGCGCAGTTGCGCTGGATCAATGTTCGAGTGTCCAAAGTGAGGGAGCTTCGATCTGTCCAATTGGAGTGACAGATCATGCGCATTCTTCTCGTTCATCCGAATTACCATTCCGGCGGCGCGGAGATTGCGGGGAACTGGCCTCCGGCCTGGGCGGCCTATCTGGCGGGTGCCCTGAAGGGCGCAGGCTACGATGACGTTCATTTCATCGATGCGATGACTGATCATGTGGATGACGCAGCGCTCGAAGCGCGCATCCGCGAACTGAAGCCCGATGTGGTCGGCACCACCGCGATCACGCCCTCGATCTACAAGGCCGAGGAGACGCTGAAGATCGCCAAGAAGGTCTCGCCCGCGATCATCACGATGCTGGGCGGCGTGCATGCGACTTTCATGTTCAAGCAGGTGCTCACCGAAGCGCCGTGGATTGACGTGATCGTGCGGGGGGAGGGGGAGGAAATCCTGCTCGAGCTGGTGCGCGCGATCGACGACGGGCGCTGGCCGCTGGCGCGCCACGCAATCGAAGGCCTCGCCTTCCTCGACGGGCAGGACATCATCGCCACCAAGGCCGCACCGACGGTGAAGGATCTGGAAAAGATCAAGCCCGACTGGGGCATTCTGGAATGGGGCAAGTACATCTACATCCCGCTCGGCAAGCGGGTCGCCATTCCCAACATGGCGCGCGGGTGTCCGTTCACCTGCTCGTTCTGCTCGCAGTGGAAGTTCTGGCGCGACTATCGCATCCGCGATCCCAAGGCCGTGGTCGACGAGATCGAGACACTGGTGAACGATCACGATGTCGGCTTCTTCATCCTTGCCGACGAGGAACCCACCATCAACCGCAAGAAGTTCATCGCCTTCTGCGAGGAGCTGATCGCGCGGGGCCTGCCGGAGAAGATCCAGTGGGGGATCAATACCCGCGTCACCGATATCCTGCGTGATGAGGAATACCTCGCGCTCTACCGCAAGGCGGGCCTCGTCCACGTCTCGCTCGGCACCGAGGCGGCGGCGCAGCTGAAGCTCGATCTGTTCAACAAGGAAACGACCGTCGAGCAGAACAAGAAGGCGATCCGGCTGCTGCGCGAGGCGGACATTCTGGTCGAGGCGCAGTTCATCGTGGGGCTGGAGAACGAGACGGCGGAAACGCTCGAAGAGACCTACCGCATGGCGATGGACTGGAAGCCGGACCTCGCCAACTGGTCGATGTACACGCCCTGGCCGTTCTCCAACCTGTTCGAGGAACTCGGCGACAAGGTCGAGATCCACGATTTCGACAAGTACAATTTCGTCACCCCGATCATCAAACCCGCCGCGATGGACCGGGCCGAACTGCTCGACCGGGTGATGAACAACTACCGCCGGTTCTACATGCGAAAGGCGCTGTTCTCCTATCCGTGGCAGGGGACGGGATACCGGCGCAAGTACCTGCTGGGCTGCCTCAAGGCATTCCTCAAGGCGGGCTTCCAGCGCACGTTCTATGATCTGGGCCGGGTGAACTACTGGGGCCCGCAATCGAAGAAGGGCGTCGACTTCAAGTTCGACAGGACCCGCACCAACCACCGCGCTGAGACGGGCGACTGGAAGGCGGCGGCAGAGACCAGCCGCAAGGCGGCCAAGCGCGAGGCGGTGGTCCACGAAGCAGCGGGCGTGATCAAGGCCTGCGGTGGCGGGACCGAGCAGCTGACCGACGAGGAAGCCGATGCGTTCAAGGTGGCGCCCACCCGAGGTGACGCGCCGGGCCGGAGCGGGGCGCACATATGACCGCGCCGGCCGGAAAGGTCGGCCCCAACGCGATCATCCAGCTTGCCGATGTGCTGGCCGACCGGCTGGGTCTGGAGGAGCGCGCGGCGGCGCTGCGGGCAGCGGGGCTGGCGCACTATCTGGCGCGCGATCCCGAACGGATGACCGACGAGCGCGAGGCTGCGGCGCTGCATCTTGTGGTGCAGGCGCGCCAGCCAAGCGATTGGGACGAGCTTTCGTGGGAGGCGGGTGAGCGCACCGCCGAGTACTTGCTCGAGAACCGCATTCCCAAGGGCGCGCAGTGGCTGCTGCGGCGGCTGCCACCAGCGTGGTCGGCGCGGATGCTGCTTCGGGCGATCCGCGTTCATGCCTGGACCTTTGCCGGTTCCGGCACCTTCGCGGCGCGGATGGAGCGGGGCGCGGCGGTGATTTCCATCACGGACAATCCCATCGCCATGCCGGGCTGCCCCTGGCACCGCGCCGTTCTCACGCGGCTATTTCGCGAACTGGTCAGCCCTCGCGTGCTGGTGCGGCATGAGCACTGCTGTGCCCGTGGGGAGCAGGCCTGCAGCTTCGTGATTGGCTGGACCTGATCCCCCGTTGACCCGCATTCCACAAATGCTACTCTAGAGTATAAACAAAGCAATTGGTGGGAGAGCGGCGATGGTTACAGCCTCACAGGTCATGCTCACGGCAACCGAGCGCGTCACATTAGGCGTCCCGGCGGCCGAAGCGGTTGCACAGGAAGCGGCGGCGCGCGGCGCGAGCCGTGTGTTCATTCTCGCCAGCAGCTACCTCAACCGCCAGACAGACGAGATCCGCCGCATCGAGGCCGCGCTAGGCGGCCGCCACGCGGCAACGCACGACGGCATCCAGCCCCACGCACCGCGCAGTGATGTGCTCGCGGCCGCCAATGCCGCGCGCGCGGCGGGGGCCGATCTGGTCGTCACCGTGGGCGGCGGGTCCGTGACCGACGCGGGCAAGATTCTGCTGATCTGCCTCAAGCACAACATCACCACCATCGAAGGCTTCGACGATTACCGCGTGCGGGTGGACGATACCGGCGCGATGGTGATCCCCGAATTCGCCGGGCCGGACGTGCGCGCGATCTGCGTGCCGACGACGCTCTCGGGCGGCGAGTTCAATCCGCTCTCTGGCGCGACCGACGAGGCGATCAAGCTCAAGCAGGCCTATACCCAGCGCGAGATGGTGCCGGTCTGCGTCGTGCTCGATCCTGCGATCACGGTGCACACGCCCGAATGGCTGTGGCTCTCGACCGGCGTTCGCGCGGTGGATCATGCGACCGAGACGCTGGCCTCGTTCCTCTCCAACGATTTCTGCGATGGTATTGCCGATAGCGCATTGCGGCTGCTGGCGGCTGGGCTCCCGGCGGTGAAGGCGGACCCGACCGACCTCGACGCGCGGCTCAAATGCCAGATCGGCGCGTGGCAATCGATGATCCCGATCATCGGCGGTGTGCCGATGGGCGCCAGCCATGCCATCGGCCACGTGCTCGGCGGCACCTGCGATGTGCCGCACGGCCACACCAGCTGCGTGATGTCGCCCTATGTTCAGGCGTTCAATGCACCGGTCAACGGCGAGCGGCAGAAGCGCATCAGCGCTTGCCTTGGCGATCCCTCGAAATCCGCTTCGGAACTGCTCGACAAGCTCATCCGCGGGCTCGGCATGCCGCGCAGCCTCAAGGAAGTGGGCGTCAGCGAAAACCAGCTCCAGCTCGTGTCCGAATACACGCTGGAGGACATCTGGGGGCGCACCAATCCCCGCCCGATCAAGACGGCGGCGGACGTGATGGAAATCTTGCGGACCGCGATGGGCTGATGCAAACCGCCGCTGCACTCGCCACGGACATCGCGGACCTCATGGACAAGCCGAAGAAGAAGCGCGCCGCCTCCCAGCTCAAGGACGAAATCACCGCCTACAAGCGGCGGCGTATCCTGGAGGAAGCGAGCCACTTCTTCTTCCTCAACGGCTATGAGGCGACGACGCTGGATTCGGTGGCCGAGCAGCTTAACGTGACGAAGCCCTTCATCTACTCGTACTACAAGAACAAGGGCGAGCTGCTTTACGAGATCTGCCAGACCGGCATCCAGCTTTCGCTGACCGCGCTGGAAGAGGCGCTCTCGGTGGAAGGCACGGCGAGCGAGCAATTGAAGATCGTGGTCGAGCGCGTGGCGCGGATCATCATCGAGAACCAGCGCTATGTGACGGTCTACTTGCGCGAGGAAAAGTGCCTCCTGCCCGAGGATGCACGGCGAATCCGCGATCTGAGGCACACGTTCGATACCAAGCTGGCCGCGCTGCTGGAGAAGGGCAAGCGGACCGGCGAGTTCGATGTGACGCACCCTTCGCGCACGGCGATCTGGGTCTCGGGCCTCTTGAGCTGGATCGCGCTGTGGTATCACGAAGGCGGGCGCTGGTCGGCCACGGAAGTGGTGATGGATGCGATCACCATGGTGCAGAAGATGGTTCAGCCGGCAGGAGCGGCCCATGGTTGACGCGAAAGGCCACAGCGATCCGCGCGTGCTCGATCGGCGCCGCTGCGTGCTGCGCTACCTGATCGACGATTTCGCGGCCTCGCAGCCGGATGCAGTCTATGCCGTGTTCGAGGATGGCGGGCAGTGGACCTATGCGCAGCTGCGGGCGCTGGTCGTTGCCAAGGCGGCGGGCCTCGCGAAGCTGGGCGTGAAACGCGGCGATCATGTTGCTGTGTGGCTGCCTAACGGGCGCGAGGCGCTGATCGTGTTCTATGCGATCAACTACCTCGGCGGCGTGTTCGTACCGTTCAACACGGCCTATCGGGGCTCGATCCTCGAGCATGTGCTGGCGAATTCCGATGCGACGGTGCTCGTCGCCCACGGCGGGCTGCTCGACCGGCTCGAGGGGGCCGATACCGCAGCGGTGACCACGATTGTGCAGCTTGGCGACGGCACTGCACCCGCGCGCTTTGCCGTCCATGCCTTTGAGGATGTGACCGGCGAGGAAGCCGAGCTTGCCCCGCTGGACCGGCCCATCGAGCCTTGGGACACGCAGTCGATCATCTACACTTCGGGCACCACCGGGCCTTCCAAGGGCGTGCTTTCCTCCTACCTCCACCTCTACACCAACGCCGGACCCGAGAGCTGGCACTTCGTGACCGGCCAGGACCGCTTCCTCGTCAACATGCCGGTGTTCCATATCGGCGGGCTGGGCATTCCCTTCGTGATGCTCGCGCGCGGCGGTTCGATCGCGCTGATGGAGAACTTCTCCACCGACACGTTCTGGGATTTCGTGAAGCGCACCGGCTGCACTGTGGTGTTCCTGCTCGGCGTGATGGCCACCTTCCTGATCAAGCGTCCGCCGGGGCCTGAGGACCGCGATCATGGCGTGACCAAGGCTTTCATGGTGCCGCTGACCGAGGCGGCTGGCGCATTTCACGAGCGCTTCGGGATCGATGTCTACACGATCTTCAACATGACCGAGATTTCCTCGCCCATCGTATC
Organism: Novosphingobium sp.; assembly: GCF_027489515.1. Lineage (GTDB taxonomy): Bacteria > Pseudomonadota > Alphaproteobacteria > Sphingomonadales > Sphingomonadaceae > Novosphingobium. The sequence continues at coordinate 69,145 of NZ_JAIXZS010000098.1, forward strand.
GGACGCGAATCCGGTCAAGCTGGGCACCTGCGGCAAGATGCGGCCCGGTGTCGATGTGCGACTGGTCGATGCCAATGACTGCGAAGTGCCCATCGGCACGGTGGGCGAGATGATCGTCCGCACCGATCGGCCCTGGGCGATGAACAGCGGCTATCACAAGAATCCGGAAGCGACCGCGCGCGCCTGGCGCAATGGCTGGTTTCATACCGGTGACGCGTTCCGCTGCGATGCGGAGGGGTATTTCTACTTCGTCGACCGGGTGAAGGACGCCATCCGGCGGCGCGGAGAGAACATCTCCTCGTTCGAGGTGGAAAGCGACGTGACCGCGCACCCCGACGTGCGCGAGGCGGCGGTGATCGGCGTGCCGAGCGAATATTCCGAAGACGAGGTCATGGCGGTGATCGCCCCGGTGCCGGGTGCGAACATCGACCTGCAGGCGCTGTCAGAATTCCTCGCCGCGCGAATGCCTTACTTCATGGTGCCGCGCTATATCCGCATCCTGCCCGAACTGCCCAAGACGCCGACCGCCAAGGTGATGAAGGCCGAACTGCGCGCCGAAGGCATAACGCCCGATACGTGGGACCGAGAGAAGGCGGGGATGCGGCTGAAGAAGGAACGCCTCTGATCACCAGCTGACGTCGAGCCGGTTCAGTCCGCGGAACATGAAGCCCTCCTGCCGCCACTGCGCGCTGGCGGCATCGATCCGAAGTTGCGGGAAACGCGAGACGAGCGACTTCAACGCGATCTCGCCTTCGAGGCGCGCCAGTTCCGCGCCGACACAGAAATGGATGCCGCCGCCGAACGAGAGGTGCTTCGGCCCTTTGCGGGTGATGTCAAAGCGATCCGGCTCGTCGAACACGGCGGGATCGCGGTTGCCTGCCGCCACCAAAGTCAGCACGCGTTCGCCGGCGCGGATCAGCTGGCCGCCCACCTCGGTGTCGGTGAAGGCAGTACGGTTGGTGCCGACAAGCGAGCTTTCGTAGCGCAGGATTTCCTCGGTCGCGGATTCGGCGAGGCCCGGATCGGCGACCAGCTTCGCCCACTGATCGGGAAACTTCGCGAGGCTGAGGAGGCCGTTGCCGATCATGTGGGCGGTCGTCTCGAACCCGGCACCGAACAGGCCGATGGCAACGGTCGCGATCTCGTGGTCGCTGAGCGGCCCGTTCTCGTCGCGTGCCTGGCACAGCGCCGTGGCGAGATCGTCGCGCGGGTGCAGACGGCGGTCTGCGATCACCGCGCCGAAGAAATCCATCAGGAAATCCATCTGCCGGTTGGCAAGGCCGAGCTCCGCATCGGAGAAGGCGCGCATTTCGAACACGACGAAGCTGTCGGCGATGGCCTGATTGAGCGCCACGAGCACCTCGTCCGAGGCTTCCTCGGGCGATAGGCCGAGCATGTCGCACATGACGAGGGTGGGAAAGCGGTAGGCAAACTGATGGATCACTTCCATCCGGCCCTGATCCGCCACGGCATCGAGCAGCCGGTCCGCCACCGCCTGCACGCGCGGGCGCATTTCGATCACGCGCCGCGCGGTGAGCGCCTGCGTGACGAGGCCGCGCACCCGGGTGTGGCGCGGCGGGTCCTGGTAGAGGAAGATTTCAGATAGCCAGCGATAGGCCGAATGCGACAGGACATCGAAGTCCGGCCCATAGAACAGGCGGATGTTCGAGAGGAAATCGCCCTGTCCGAAGTTCGTGCGGTCCATCAGGATGGTGCGCACGTCCTCGTAGCGCGTCGCGATCCAGAAGCCGAGCGGCGAGAAATGGAGGGGATCTTCGCGGCGCAAGGCCGCGAAGATCGGGTAGGGATCACGCTTGAGCTGCGGATCGGTGAGGTCGAAGCGCAGGCTCTCGGTCATCCCCTAGCCCCTCAGAAGTTCACCCCGAACGTCACGCCATAGGTGCGCGGCGGGGCGACCGAGCCGACGCGGACGCTGCTGAACAGCGGGGCAGTGATGATGTTGTTGGTGATGATCAGCTTGTTGGCGAGGTTACGGCCCCAGACGTCGACGCTGTACCGGTCGTTCGCCGAAGTGAAGCGCAGCCCGGCGTTGATCAGGGCATAGGGGGCCTGCGTCGCATCGGCGTTGTTGAACTCGGTGAAGAACACCCGGTCCTGCCAGTTCACTTCGGCACGGGCGTTGAGCTTGCCCGCCGTGCCGAGCGGGATGTCGTAGTTGGCGCCGGCGCGGAACGAGAACTCCGGCGCGTTGGAGAGGCGGTTGCCCGCGACGCTGATCTGCTTGAAGCCCTGCCGGTAATCGCCGGTGGTGAAGCGGCGGTACTTGGCATTGAGGTAGGTGCCGAAGAGTTCGAGCGTCAGCCCCGGCAGCGGCTTGGCGCGCAGTTCGGCTTCGAAGCCGTAGTTGCGTGCCGAAGCCGCGTTGACCGTGGTGACGACGCTGCTGGCATCGACGAAGCCGACCTGAAGATCGGTATAGTCCATGTAGAACGCAGCGAGATTGGCCTGCAGCTTGCGGTCCGCCGTGGCGGTCTTGAGGCCGATCTCGTAGCTCCAGACGTATTCGGGGTTGATCACGTCGTTGCGCGAGCCGACGTTGATCACGCCCGATTTGAAGCCGCGCGTGACCGAGGCATAGAGCAGCGTGCTGTCGTTGGCCTGATAGTTGAGCGTGACGGTAGGGGTGAAGGCGTTCCAGCCCTTCTGCTTGTCGGTATTGACGCTGCCGAGGAAGTCGAACGTGCCGACCCCTTTGCGCTTTTCGTGGCTGAAGCGGCCGCCCGCGGTGATCTTGAGCTTGTCGCTGAGCGCATAGGAGCCCTGCGCGTAGAAGCCTACCGCGTCGATCGTCACGGTGCCGTTCTGGAGGTAGTTGAGCGTGTCGAACGCGTTGTCGGGCGTCGCCGGCGGCACCTGGCCGGCAATCTTGAGCAGCACGGCCAGATTGGTCAGCGGCACGCGCACTTCGCCGTAGAGGTTCTCGTGGAAGTACATCGCGCCGAGCAGCACATCGAGCTTTTCGGTCTTGTAGTGGCCGACCAGTTCCTGGCTGAAGGTCTTGCTGTTCTCGATATAGTTGTTCTGCCCGAACATGTTGGCATCGGACGCGTCGAGGTCGTCGCGGTTGAAGCGCTTGAACTTGTGGTACGAGGTGATCGACTTCACCTCCCAGTCACCCGGCGTCCACGCGATCGTGCCGGTGAAGCTGTGGCCGTCACGCTCGTTGAGCGGCTCCTGATCCGACCAGATGTTGCGGATATTGGCGGGCCGGCCTGCGGCTGCGGCAACCGTGAACAGCGACTTGCCGCCAAGGATCGAGCCAAGCAGGTTTTCCGGCGCCACAGTCGGGCCGAAATAGTGGAACGCGTAATTGGCGTCGTTCTCGTTGAAATACTCACCCGAGAGCGTGATCTCGAGATCCTCGGCAGGTTTGGCGAGGATCGTGCCGCGCAAGGCATAGGCATCGCGGTTGTCGATCTGATTGCCGGTAAATTCGTTGATGCCGAAGCCGTCGCGGCGGTCGTACTTGCCGGCAAAGCGCACCATCAGCTTGTCGCCCGAGATCGGCCCACCAAGCGCGCCTTCGATCGCGACGGCGTTGTAATTGCCATAGCTCGCCCTGAGATAGCCGTTGAACTCGTCGGTCGGCTTCTTGGTGATGAGGTTGATCGCGCCCGCGGTCGCGCCGCGACCATAGAGCGTGCCCTGCGGCCCGCGCAGCACTTCGACGCGATCGAGATCATAGAAGCCCGAAAGCTGGGCGGCGGGGCGGGCAATCTGCGCGCCGTCCTGCAGGAACGCGACGCCGCCGTCTGCGCCAAGATCGATCGAGGTGAGGCCGATGCCGCGGATGAAGATGCGGTTGACGCCGAACTGGTCACCCACCGAGAGGTTGGGGATCGCGGTGGCGAGCGACTGGACGTCCTTGACCCCGCCAACCCTGAGATCGGCAGCCGAGACGGCGGAGACCGATGCGGCGACTTTAGAGAGCGATTCCGAGCTGCGCGTCGCCGTCACGACGATATCGGCAAGACCCTCGGCTGGCTGGGCAGCAGATTGGGCTGCCTCCTGCGCCAGCGCGGGCGCGGCGATCAGCGCGCCGCCGGCCAGCAGAACGGCCAGCGCGCTGCGGCGCAGATTCGACTCGACATGCGCGGAAAACTGGCTGCGAACCATCTTCAATCCCCTCATCCCTCGCAGTATTGAAACTGCGTACCTTTTTTATCTACTGGTGCGTAGATACCTGTTCCGCTAGGTAGATGGCAAGTGATAATCAGGGAGAGTGGCTTGACCACGCTGAAAATGGAAAGCCTGACGCCGGCCGGGGACCCTGTCGATCTGTCCGCGCTGGCCGCGGATCCGGCGGCCTTGCGCGCTGCGCTTGCGGAGGCGGACGCTGCCACGCTGATGCTCGTGCTGGTGCAGCTGACCGGCGATCATGGCCTGCTCGACCGCGCGCGGCCGCACATCACCGGGCCGATGAACTATCACGAGGCGATGCCCGAGGACCTGCGTGCGGAAATTCGCGCACGGTTGGCGGACACGCTGCTCGACTATGCCCGCACCGGCCGCCCGTTGCCGCCGCTGCCCGAGGGCGATTTCCTGCAGGACATGCTCTCTACCGCCGTCGGGGAGCATGTGAGCGCGGACTATACCGCGATGATGCGCGAGGATCTGGAAGCCGCTCAGCCCGATCCGCGCGGGCTGATCTGGCGCAAGCGCCCGGAGCCGGCAGCGCTCGAAAGCTTCCCGGTGGTCATCATCGGCGCGGGCATGTCGGGCGTCTGCGCCGCGATCCGGCTGGGGCAGGCGGGCATTCCCTATACGATCATCGAAAAGAACCCTGCGGTCGGCGGCAGCTGGTACGAGAATTTTTATCCCGGCTGCGGGGTCGATACGCCCAACCACTTCTATTCCTACTCGTTCGAGCTGAACCACGAATGGTCGCACTTCTTCGCCAAGCGCGACGAGCTGTGGACCTATTTCGAGCGCGCGACCGACAAGTACGGCGTGCGCGAACATATCCGCTTCGAGACCGAAGTGAGCGCGGCGACCTATGACGCCGCCACCGGCACCTGGGACGTCGCAACGCGCGACGCATCGGGCGCGGTCTCTCACATCAAGGCGCGGGCGGTGATCTCGGCAGTGGGTGTGCTCAACCGGCCCAAGCTGCCCGACATCGAGGGGCGCGAGACCTTTGCCGGCACTGCGCTCCACACCGCGCAGTGGCAGGAGGGGCTGGACCTCAAGGGCAAGCGCGTGGTGATGATCGGCACCGGCGCGTCTGGCCAGCAGGTCGGTCCGACGATTGCGCCCGATGTGGAAAAGCTCACCATCCTGCAGCGTTCGCCGCATTGGGTCGTGCCCAATCCCAACTATTTCGCCGAAGTGTCCGAAGGCATGAAGTGGGTACTCGCCCATGTGCCCTTCTTCGCGCGGTGGTATCGCTTCCAGCTGTTCTGGGCCTTTGCCGACGGGCTCCATGCCTCGCTGCAGGTCGATCCGGCGTGGGACGATGGCGGCAAGTCGATCAATCAGGTCAATGCGCGGCACCGCCAGTTCATGGAGCGCTATCTGCGCGGCAAGCTGGCGGGCCGCGATGACCTCATCGCCAAGTGCACGCCCAGCTATCCGCCCTATGGCAAGCGCATCCTTGTCGACAACAACTGGTACGACATGCTGCTGCGGCCCAACGTCGATCTGGTGACAGGCGGGATCGCGCGGATCGTGCCCGAAGGCGTGGTGATGGCGGACGGCACCCTGATCGAGGCCGACGTGATCATCTACGCGACGGGTTTTCAGGCCAGCAAGATGCTCGCGCCCATGACGATCACCGGCGAGGGCGGGCGCGACCTGCACAAGCTTTGGGGTCCGGACGACGCCACGGCCTATATCGGCACGATGGTCCCGGGCTTTCCCAATTTCTTCATGCTGATGGGCCCCAATACCGGGCTCGCGCATGGCGGGAATGTCATCTTCATCACCGAATGCCAGATGCGCCTGATCCTCACCGCGCTGCGCGAGGTGATGGAGAATGGCGCCAAGGCGATCGATGTGAAGCCCGCGGCGCATGATGCCTATGTCGTCGATGTGGACGAGCGGCACGCCCGGATGGTCTGGACCCACAAGGGCCTGACCAACTGGTACCGCAACGATGCGGGACGCGTCTTTGCGCTCCTGCCCTATCGGCTGGTCGACTACTGGAAGATGACCAAGACCTTCAAGCCAGAGGATTTTACCCTGACATGAGCGCGATCGCCCTTGAACTGCCCGACGGACGCATGATCTCCGGCCAATGCGATGCCCAGTTCACCGGGGTGCTGACGGAGTTCCGTCGCAATTTCGAGGAGCGCAAGGAGGTGGGCGCGAGCGTTGCGATCACCCACCATGGTCGCACCGTGGTCGATCTGTGGGGTGGGCTGGCACGTCCTGAAAGCGGCGAGCCCTGGAGCCGCGACACGGTCTCGATCGTCTATTCCTGTACGAAGGCCGCGACCGCGCTGTGCCTGCACATGCTCGTCGATCAGGGCAAGGTGACCTACGAGACGCTGGTCGGCGATCTCTGGCCGGAGTTTGCGAGCGGCGGCAAGGAAACGACCACCGTGGCCATGATGCTCGCGCATACATCTCCAGTGCCGCATGTCGCCGACACCATTCGCAAGGGTGGCCTTGCCGACTGGGACTACATGACCGCGCGCGTCGCAGCCGAGCCCGCGCACTGGGAGCCCGGGACGCGGCAGGGCTATCACGGCGTGACCTACGCGTGGACGGTCGGCCAGCTCGTTCGCCTCGTCTCTGGCATGCCGCTGGGGCAGTTCTTCCAGGAGAACGTCGCGGGACCGCTCGGGCTCGATTTCCATATCGGCCTGCCCGAAAGCGAGGAGGGCCGCGTCGCGCCGATGATCGCGCCCGATCCGGCGGAAGTGAACTTTGCCTCGGACTTCTATCGCAAGGCGACCACGCAGCCGGGGAGCCTGCCCAACCTGTTCCTCACCAACCTTGGCGGGGCGGACTTCAATTCGCGCGAGATCCATGCTGCGGAGATCGGCAGCGCCAACGGGATCACCAACGCGCGCGGGCTTGCCGGCATGTACGCCCCGCTGGCGAACGGGGGCGGCTCGCTCGTCTCCGAAGCCCGCGTCCACCGTATGGGACGTGTATCGGCGGCTACGCACAGCGATGCGGTCCTCTGCCAGCCGATGCGTTTTGCGATGGGCTTCATGACCAGCACCGACAATCGTGCCTCCGGCGCCGATAGTCTCATTCTGGGTGAAAGTGCGTTCGGCCATGTCGGCATGGGCGGCAGCGTGGGGTTTGCCGATCCGGCGCATGGCTTCAGCATGGGCTATACCATGAACCGGATGGGTGCCGGCATCCTCGTCGGCGAACGCGGGCAATCGCTGATCGATGCGGCATACCGCGCCATTGGCATGACCTCCGACGCAAGCGGGGCGTGGCGCTAGCGCCTCGCGCGGCAAACGCCCGTTCGGGCAAGGCTTTGACATGCATCCTGGACAATAAGTTGTCGCCAAAACGGCAGAAATTGGGCTAATGTTACAGGGGTGACAGGGGCGGGCACAAGATTCGCATGGATGCGGTGACGACAGATCTGGGGCGAGACGTGGCGGCCCAGGCCCGTTTCGGCGTCCAGCTCATCGGGCCGTTCCGCCTGTCGGGTCCGGATGGATCGGTCCTGCCGGTTCAGGGCCGCCGCACACGCGCGCTGCTCGCCACCTTGCTGCTGGCGCCGCAGCAGAGCATGGGGCGCGAACGCCTTGCCGGCCTTTTCTGGGGGGACCGCGGCGATGCTCAGGCCAGGGCCAGCCTGCGCCAGTGTCTGCTCGAACTGCGCGGCGTGCTGGCCGCGGGAAGCGGGACCACCGGTGAAGACCATCTGATCGCCACGCGGGAGACTGTTGCGCTCGCGCCCGGAACCTTTGCGTGCGATGTACTCGCGCTGCGCGTTGCACTGGGCGGGGACGAATGGGAGCGCGTCGCCGGGCTCATCGACAACGCGGGCACCGCCCCGCTGCTGCAGGATCTGGAACTCGGCGGCGCCTTCGGCGAATGGCTCGAGGTGACACGTGCCGAGATCGATGCGCGCATCGCCGATGGCCTTGCCAGACACCTCGCCGTGCGGGAAAGCACCGGAGATGGTGCCGCGGTCAAGGCGCTGGCCACCGCCTGGCTCCGGCGCGATCCATTAAGCGAACCGGCAGTGGCCGCCATGATCCGCGCCGAGATCGCCACGGGCGCACGGGCGGCGGCGCACATCCGCTATCAGGCCTTTCGCGATCTGCTCGCCGCCGAAATCGGCGTTGCACCCGGGCCACTTGTCGATGCGGCGCTGCGGACCGAGGCCGGGGCCGAGCTTGTCTCGGGAGCGGTGCAGCCCCAGCCTGCCCCTGTCGCCGCACCGCCTCAGCAGCTACCGCCACCGCCACCCTCGATCGGCTCGCTCGTCTTGGCGGTGCTTGCCTTCGACAACCATTCCGCCGATCCCGACCTCGCAGAATTCTGCGACGGTGTTTCCGAGGAAATCCAGCGCACCGTCGCGCGCGGCACCGGGATTGCCGTGGTCGCGCGGGCATCGAGCTTCCAGTTTCGCGGTGCCGACAAGAGCATTGCCAAGGTTTCTTCGGCGCTCGGTGCCTCGCACCTCCTCGATGGCTCGGTAAGGCGTAGCGGCACCCGGCTGCGGATCACGGCTGAACTGGTCGAATGCGCCAGCCACCGCGCGGTGTGGAGCGAGCGCTTTGACGGCAGTCTGGAAGATATCTTCGCATTGCAGGATTCGATCGCGGAACAGGTCGCTGCGGCGCTGCAGCTCACGCTCGTGCCACGCTCTGCCACGCCGCCGCTCGAGCCCGCCACCTACGAGCGTTTCCTGCGCGCCCGTGGCCTGCTGGCCGATGGCGATGCGCAGTTCGACAACACTGCGCTCGAGGCGGTGCCGCTGCTCGAGGCTGTCACTAGCGACGCACCCGATCATGCCGCGGCGTGGGAGCTGCTCGCGCTGGCCCGGGCCCTCGTGCTGCGCTCGGGACGCAGCCCGCAGCCCTTTGCCGAAGCGCGCGAAGCCGTGGTCACCGCCGCGCAGAAGGCACTGAAGCTCGATCCGCGCCGCGGCGGTGCCTATCGCGCTCTGGCCATGCTGGAGCCCTGGGGCCACCACGCCGTGCGCGAGAAGCTGCTGCTCCAGGCGCTCGAAGTGGCGCCGCGCGATCCCGCCGCGCTGACCGACATGAGCAATTTCTGCTGGGGTGTCGGACGTTTCCGTGATGCGCTGGCCTATGCCGAAGCTGCCTGCGAGCTCAACCCGCTGATGCCCGCCGCACGGCTTCATGCAGCGCAGATGCGCGCCTATGTCGGCGATTACGATACGTCGATCAGCATGCTCGAGGAGCTCCATCTGCGTTGGCCGCAGAACGCCGGCATCCTGATGACCCTGCTCAACTGGTCGGGCTCGCTTGGCTATCCCGAGGTCTATTACCGGCATATCGGCGCGATCGACCGGTTCGAGGGCTGGCAGGCGCGCGATCTCGCGGCGGTGCGCGCCTATGTCGAGGCGGTCTTCAGCAAGGACATCAACGTCAAGCAGACCCGGGCCGCGCGCTATCGCGGCCTGCTCGAGAAGACCGGGACGATCACGCTCAGCCTTGTTACGGGTCTTGGCTTCATCGGCTTGCCGGACGAGGCGTTCGAGCTCGCCGAACGGGCGGATTACAGCCATGTGTTCGATCCGTCCGGACCGTCACCCAGCCTGTTCTACCCCGGCGTAGCGCTCGGACCGTGGAGCTGCCTTCTCTCGCATCCGCGCTTCGTGCGGGTGTGCCACCGGCTCGGCCTGTGCCGCTACTGGCAGGAAACCGGCCAGTGGCCCGATTGCGCGGCCTGGGTGCCATTCGATTTCAAGTCCGCCGTACGCCGGACCGCCGAATCCGGCCCTGCGGCCGGCGAGCAGGATAGGCGATAGGGCTTCGGTTCAGGCCGTCTGGCCGTAGGTGTGCAGGGTCTTCTCGATGCGGTAGCGGGCATCCGCCGTGTAAGAGATGACCAAGGCCACATCGACCGGCATGTAATCCAGGTCCCAGTTGGTCGGCGGCGTGCCGGGCGCACCAAGATTGGGCGCCTTGGTGGTCAGCTGCGATGTCGGATAGCGCACCCGCTTGCCGAACATCGCTTGCAGCGTCTCCTTCAAGCTGTCGGACCACAGGAATTCGAGCACGGTGTCCTCGCCCGAAAAGAATTCGACATTGCTGATATTGCCGTGCTGCGTACGCGAGGAAATGATCGCGCGGTAAGCGGAACGGTCCATGTCGAAGACATCGCGGAACTGGCGCAGGGTGTTCACTTCCATGCCGCCCGGCGCAGCGGTGCCGCTATCATCGAACGAGCCGGTGAAGATGCCTGCGCCGATCAGGATGTCGACAAAGGCATCGAGATCAGGATCGCCTTGCAGCAGGATTTCCAGATCCGCATTTGCCGTCGTGGGCTTGAGACCCATGCGCATGCAGCCAATGCTCTGGCTGCGGGCCTTTGGATCGAACCGGGCCATGCCTTCGATCGCCATGTCGATCATCAGCTCGTCCGGCGTCACGCCTTCCTCCATCCGGAGCGAGGCCATATCCATTTCCGTGCCCCAGATCTCGCGCGCGGAAAACATCACATAGCTGTTGTCGATGAAGGCAAAGGGCTGGATCCACACCATCTCGGGTTCCAGCAGCAGGTTGCCGGGTCCGATCGGATGGCGCAGGACCGGGAAAGTCCAGCAAAGCTCGGTATGGCGGGTCGTGTCCCAGCCGAACTTGTGTTCGTAGGTGCTCGAGAAATTGTCGTGCTTCGCGACACACAGCATCCCGTAGGTCTTGCCGGGAAGCGGCGTGTAAAAATACGGAGCCTGATCCGGCGCGGCGGCATTGAACCGCAGCCGCAGATGCGCCTCGATCAGCGCGGCTTCGATCGGGATCACGAAATTCCACATCCGCATGCCGAGCGACTGCCACGGCGGCAGCAGCTGATCGGTGGAGAAGGATTCGATGAACAGGGTCATGGCATGCCCACTCCGCTCCGGGGGCCGAAGAAGCCGCGCAGCGGGCGGTACCAGCGGGCCGCGAGATCGCTGGAGCCGGGCGTGGGCGGCAGGCCTCCTTCGCGGTCGATGGGAAACTCGCGGATCACCCGCATCGTATCGAAATTGATGTCTGCCATGAACCGGCAGGCCGCCACGGTATTGACCGAATGCGGCATCTCCGTCGCGTCCTCGCCCACGTCGAGAAACACCTTGAGGATCTGGTGGAAACTGCCGGTGTTGTTGAAATGGAGATCGACATCGAGCTCGTTGTAGAAGCGCACTTCGCGCACGTTGAGGTATTGCGCGCGGCAGGTGACCAGCGCCTGATAGACCGCGCGGCGGGGATCGACGGCATCGCGGTATTGCTTGAGGCCCACCGTGCGCATCGAGGTGGGGATGAGGCCAAGCGAGAAGGTATCGATGAAGTTGGCGGCCGTGACCGTGCTGCCCAGCCAGTCCTTGGCGGCACGGCTGTCGAGCAGGGTCGCCAGCGTGCGGCGGGGCGGCTGGGTCCCTGCGGTCGTCGGCAGGACAGGCTTGGTCTCTACCGCCATGAATTCCTGCTGGACCTGCATCGTGCCGATCTCGGCATCGGGCCAGCCGGGGAGGCTGATCCGGCCGAGGAAGCTGTCCGGATAGCGGCCCACGCCGTTTTCGATATTGGCGAGCAGCTTGCCCAGACCCAGCATCTCGCGCCCGCAAACACTCGACATCGGATTGCCGACGACGATGAACGGCAATGCCCATTCAACCGCGGTATCGGTGACGAGCCGCTTTGCGCCCCGGCCATAGCGGATCACTGGCAGTGCGACGAAAACCTCGGTCTGGCTGATCGAGCCGCGATCGGCATAGCCCACTTCGCCCAGCTGTCCGCTTGCCGGGGCGGCGCTGATCATCGTGGGGTAATCAAGGAACAGCACCGTCGCGTAAGGCCAGAACGGCATCGGCCGGTAGACGTAATCGCGCGACGCCTCATCGCCGATGTTGAGATAGCGGTCGCAGTACTCCTGCACCTTCTGCATCGAGATGTTGAAGTAGAAGGCGTTCACCGTGACGCCGGGGAAATGGTAGGGCGGCGGCACCTGCTGGCTGGCGGCCGATTGGACGTAGGGGATGGACGATCGCATCATGCCGCCGTGCTCCTGTCTTGCGCGGAGAAACGCGCGGCGCCCGCGTCCACCGCAAACCCTGATCCGAATGCGGCGGCCAGGCTGGAGACCCCGGCTGGCGCTTCGCCCGCCAGCACCCGGTGCAGCGCGGCCGCGGCGATGCGCACACTGGCGCCGTAGCCATCGAGCGTCTCCATGGTGAGGCGCCGCACCCGCCGCCAGGGATCGAGCGCTTCGGCGACCATGGTGAAGCGCGCCGCGTCCCGCGCGGGCTCGTCGGGCGCGGCGGGCCACAGCCGCGCGATGGCCCCGCCCGCCATGCGCCAGGGCGCCGCGCCAGTCAGCGCCATGCCGATCCCGGCAGCGCGATAGCCTGCGCGCATCGACCAGTGCATTTGCGAGAAGACCGCGATGTCCTCCACGCCGGTCAGTTCTCCCGCCGTGACTACGCTGGCCCAGTCTGTTGCTGCGGTCTCGGCAGGGCCGTCGCCGAAATCGAACATCTGCGTGAGGCTGCCCGCCGGGATCATCTCCAGCGCGCCGCCGCGACGGATTACCGTGCCGGGATCGGCGAGCCCCGCCATCGTCGCCACGCTCCCGCGCGAGACAACTTGCGCCGCCGAAACGCCGAGGCGCAGCGCGCGGGTATCGGGCCAGCGCTCCACGGCGGCGAGCAGCAGGCAGTCGGTGGCCGCCGGGGTCAGCGCTGCGCCTGGCAGCACCGCGATCCCCGCGTCACGCGCCTCGGCATCGCGGGCAAAGAGCGCCGCGATCACGCGCCATTCGCCGCCGAGATCGAGGTAGTGCGTGCCGGTGGCGAGGCAGGCATCGAGCATCGGCATCGCGGTTGCCGCAAAGGGCCCGGCGGCGTGGAGCACGGCGCCCACATCGGCGAGCGCCGCTCGCACTTCGCCCGGCGCATCGAGCGCGAAGGCCCGCCAAGGCAGGCCGAGCGGCCCGGCCACGGCGGCGAGGGCCGCGGCATTGCGCCCGGCGAGCACGAGATCACACGTTCCCGCCAGCTGCCGCGCCAGCGCCTGCCCGGTGTAGCCCGTCGCACCATAGAGCAGGGCGCGGCTCATGCCCGGTCAAACACCCAGCGGATGAGGCCATGGAGGAACGTGCGCTCTTCCGAAGGCGGCAGCGCGCCATAAACTGCGGCAAATTCGTGTTCCGCCGCCCCGGCCATGGCGGCGGCGACCGCGCGGGCATGATCGATCGAGCCGCGCTCGTGCATCAGCCCGGCCAGCCACAGCACGTCATTCTCGCGGCGCGCCTCGCGGCTGAGGCCGAGGAACGCATCGAGCCTTGCGCGCTCGGCCGCATCGCACTGCCGGCGTACATGGATCAGCATGAGTGTACGCTTGGCCTCGGCCAGATCGCCGTTCTGTTCCTTGCCATAACCGGGGTCTTCCGAAAGGTTGCGCAAGTCGTCCTCGATCTGGAAGGCAAGGCCGAGGAAATAGCCGAAGCGCACGACCATCTCGGGATCGAGCCGCCCGCGCGAGCCGATGATGAGGCCGAGCTGTGCCGGCCAGATCATCCCCATCCACGCGGTTTTCTTGAGCGCCATGCGCAAGTAGTCGGCCTCGGCAAGGTCGGTCACGTTGCGGTCGCGCCAGCCGAGTTCGAGCGCCTGCCCCTCGGCAGTCTGCCTTGCCATCGTGGCGGTGACATCCATGACCTGTCGGATCACGTCGCCGCCAAGCGGGCGCACGGCATCGATCAGCGGTGCAAAGGCGGCAAACAGCAGCGCGTCGCCCGCATTGATCGCCAGCGGCACGCCGTGGAGAGCGTGGAGCGTCGGCCGGCCGCGTCGCAGTTCGCTGCCATCCTGTACATCATCGTGGATGAGGAGCGCGTTGTGGAGCATTTCGATCGCGGCGGCCGCGCGCACCGCCTCGGGCATGGGTTCGCCGCCGGAGCGCTGGCCGAACACGGCGGCATTGGCGAGGCAGATGGCCGGGCGCAGCATCTTGCCGCCGCGCTGAGGATAGTCGGCCAGCATCTCGTCGAGAAAGGGCGAAGGTGCGGGCGCGGCCAGATAACGCGCCACCTCTGCGCGAGTCGCGGCACCGTAGCGCTGGAGCAGGGCACCCTCGACCGTCATCAGCCGATCTCGATCTCCATCAGCCCCACCAGCAGCGCCTGCCGCCGGCAATAGACCGCCCCGGAGTAGAGGCCGGCCGGCTGCCCGGCGGGTACGGATATCGTCGCCAGCAGACCGGGGGCATCGGGGTCGAGGGCAAAGGTGATGTCGATGATCGGCGGCGCGCTGCTGCCACGCAGGACAAGCGCATCGCAGGCAAGGTCGGCCGGAGCGACGGGCCGCGCCGGCAGGGCAAACGCGGTGGTCCTCGCCCGCGCTGTCTCGCTGCCGTGAAAGACCACGCTCAGCGCCAGCTTGTCCGGCGCCGGGGCAGGCTGGGGCGCAGGATGCGGTGCCGGGGTGGGCGCGGAACCATGCGCTTTCGGCGCAGGGAAGGGACCCACGACGGTCGAACCAGGCGGTGGCGGGCTCGCAAGGCCATCGGCCTGTCGCACTAGTGCCTCGCAGATGTCGAAGGTTGCGCTCGTCATCTGGCGTGCAAGGCCGATGAGGTTCCCCGCCATCGCGCGCAGATCATCGGGCACGTCGCGCACGTTGTAGGCGCCGACGCGGAACTGCTCGGCGGCGCGGCGCCCCTGCGCGATGGTCTCGCCCAGCACATCGTACGCTGAGCGGACCGTGGCCGCGACCGTATCGTTCACCGCCAGTGTATCGGGATCGTGGACCGGGCCATGCTGCGGATGTGGTGCGGGATCAGCGGCAGCTGCGGCTTGAGCGGCAGCGTGGGCTGCGCCGTTGCTTCCGGCTGCGGGACGACTGCCGGCGGCATGGCGATGAGGGCCTTCGCGCGCCGCCTCGGGGCGGGTCGGGCGGGGTTGGGGGGCAGCGTCGTCAGGGGTGGTCATAGGCAATGATGTCCTCGAGGTCCGGCGCGCCGGAAATGGCGTGGGCTGCCAGCAGGCCCGACATGACCGCGCCTTCGACGCAGCCTGAATGGAAGCCGCTGTCGGTCCAGTCTCCGGCAATGGTCAGGTTGTCGTATGTCCTATCGAGCGGCGAGATGCGGCTGCGCCAGCTGCCCGGGGTATGGATCACGTAGCGGTCCGACGGGTTGACGTTGGCGCGCCAGTACTGGGTGGCGAAGCGTGCGCGGCCTTGGGGCTCCGGGCCGCCACATTCATCGGCCTTGAGCAGGTCCCAGCGGAACTGTCCTGCGGCGTCATAGGCTCCTGGCCAGATTGCGCGGATCGGCCCTTCAAGGAAACCTTCGGCATTGGCGCGAACTTCGGCATCGCGGGCCGGCTGGTACGCCATGTCGCCCTCCGCCGGCGGCTCGGGTGGATCGGGCAGGACTGCGCAGAAATAGACCGACGTCGCGGGCGGGCGCTTCCAGCCTTCCTCGGGCACGACATGTGCCATGTCGCACCAGGTATCGAACGGCTTGGCGAAGGCGCCGGTGATGTAGGCAGGGCCCGGCCAGCCGAGCGATGCGAGGTCCTCCTTGAGCCAGATCTGGAACGCCTGGCTGGCAACGGTCTTCACATCGCGGCACATCGCCTGCCAGCGCGGATCGCTCGAGACGATGCCATTCGCGCAGTGCGGTACCGCGCCGATGCCCACGCCGAGCACGACCATGTCGAAATCGCGGCGCACCTCGAGCACGCATTCGTCCGCGCGGCGGCGGTCCCAGTGCGATTCGAACCTGCGGCCCTCGGCCAGCAGCGCCTCGCCCTGTTCTAGCTGGGCATGATCGGGGGCGGAGGGCCAGCAGGGCCGGCCCTGCACGTCGACGAGCGGCTGGTACTCTCCGCCGCCCGCGATGCGCGCCTGCACATCGAAGCGCAGCCGCGCCGCGTGCGTGCCGGCTTCATCCAGCTCGATATCGGTGAGCCGGTGGAAGAAGCGGAAGTCCACGCCGCGTTCCTTCAGCGCCGTGTAGAGCGGGGCGAAGACGACATCGCCCATCCCGGCGCGCATCCGCCACATGAACGCGCCGCGATAGCCGAAGAAAGTGCGCAAGGTGCCGCGCAGGCCTTGCCCTGCGGAAAGACGCGGCTTCTCCGGATCGCCGTCCTCATACCCCATCGAGAGATCATAGAGCCCGCGCAGGAACGGCGATTGCAGCGAACGCAGCGAGGCGCCGTTCATCCGCATCCATTCGCGGCATTCGTAATCGTCGATCGCATCGAGCCCGCGCGGATCGAACATGATCCCGTAGCGGACGAAGCCAGTGACCGTCGCCAGCGTGAGATCGGCGACTTCCCAGAGGAAGCGCAGCCGGTTGTCGGCGAGGAAGCGGTCCTCGATCCACTGGCGCAGCGGCACCGCCACGGCGTTGACCGCGCCCATCAGCAGGCCCGCCGTCTGCGGGCTGACCGAGCGCACGAGCGCCGCCAGCACGCCGAGCGCTTCGGCGAAGACGGCGGCGGAGGCAAAGAGGCCCATCCGCGCCAGTTCACCGATCCGCGCGGCAAGGTCGGCCGGGTTGGCCGGTCCGGCCGCGTGCGGTGCATCGAAGTGCGTGACGAAGCCGTGGCCATCGACCGTGGTATCGAGCACGAGCGCGCGCAGCAGGTCAAAGGCGCCGGCCATGTAGTATTGCAAGCTGAACACGGCATCCGGCGCGAGCGGATCGCCAGGATAGCCGGCGCGGGGCGGCATATGCACTTGCCAGCGCTGGAACTGGCCGATCTCGGTGGCGGCGCACAGCGCGACGTCGTTCTCCGCCGTCCACGCGTCGCGCCAGTCGCCATAGAGGTGGCCGAGGCCCTTTGCTTCGAGTTCGGCATGGCAGGCACGCATCATGCGGAACGCATTGTCGTAGAAGCCCAGCCAGATGTGGAGGCCGTGCTCCTCGATCCGCCCGTTCATCCCGCGGCCCGAAGCACCCTTGCCGCCGAGCCGCCAGCCTTCCTGATAAAGTGTGACCTGGTAGCGGCCGCGATGGTGCGGCGCGGTCAGTTCCCAGGCTGCGGCCATCGAGGCGCAGCCGCCGCCGATGATGGCGACCCTGATGGGCGATTCGGAGGCAGAGGCGGCGCTCAGGGCCGCCTCCATATGGTGCGCTTGCAGTCCGCGCGTCGCCGTCTCATGCCTCGCCTCCCGGAGCTAAGTATCCATGCTTGCGCCGGAAAGTCCATCGCTTGCGATGGGCTGCGGTCCGCTCCGGACACGAAAACAGCAATCGGGCCGGGAGCACCATGCCCCCGGCCCGAACTGACCTGTGTGGTAGGGTGCAACGTGTTCAGCGCTGGGCGAGCACCGGGGCCTGCTGCGACACGGCAGCAGCCAGCGCGGCACGCCGGGCCTTGGCGCGGCAGGTGTTGATCGCCAGCCGCTCCTCGAGCGGGGTCGTACCGGAAGCGGTGCCGCAGACGCGGCTCACCGCACCGGAGATGCGCGCCTTCAGCGTCGTCAGGCCTTCTTCACTGGCGAGGTTGAGGTCGGCGGTGCGCACCACGGCGACGTTTACGTTCGGATCGTCCATGGCCGGGGCGGCAAAGGCGGGGACGGTCATTGCGCCGAAGGTGACGGTGGCGGCAATGGCAGCGGCAAGGGTGTTCTTGGTGATCATCGTGGCTCTCCTTCGGAATTTCGGCTGGTTCGCACCGCCGATGAGCCTTGATTAGGAGCGCCGCGTCAGCGCGCCTGCGAAGCGTGCGTCAGCACATCGTCAAAAGTGCATTGCACTGGAAACAAAAGAAAATTGGTGCAGCCTCGGCGTGTCGACGTACGGCAGCCTTATCTGGATCCGGCAACCGCCCATACGCGAAGGGCCGGGAGCGTGATGCTCCCGGCCCTTGCTGACCGATGTGGCGATGTGGGGTGTGCTCAGCGCTGAGCTAGCACCTTGTCCTCGCGGGGCCGTGCGACCGCCAGCGCGCTGTTGCGGGCCTTGGTGCGGCACACGGCGATAGCGCGGCGCTCTTCGATGCCGATCGAACCCGTGGCCGTGCCGCAGACGCGGTTCACGGCGCTGGTGATACGGGCGTCGAGAGTCGACTGGCCTTCATCCGACGCGAGATTGAGATCGGAGGTGTGAACCACCGCGACCTTCGTTTCCATGCCGTTCGCAGGAGCGGCGGTTGCCAGCGTCGGCGCGAGGGCCGAGGCAAGGACGAAAGCGGAAGCGAAGAAGATCCTGTTTGTCATTTTTTGCTCTCCTGTCGGTTTCGGCGCCGCCCCCCCTGGGGTCACGGGGGAAGTCCCCGTCCGGTGCCGATGAGCCTGTTCTAGGGAGCGTGCGTCAGCCGGGCCGCGAACCCAGCGTCAATCCTGCGTCAAAAACGTGACGACGCGGGGCTGCAATGCGTTTGACGGAGCTGACGCGGGCGGCGTCCACGGCCCGGCCGCAGAAGAAAACGGCCCAGCCTTCGAGAAGGCCGGGCCGTTTCCGGTGTTCGCTTGGAAGGGAGCCGATCAGCCGCCGGGGCTGTCGTTACCCTCGCTCGAACCGATGATCGCGCCGACACCACCACCAAGTGCTGCTGCACCCAGGATGAACCCAAGATTGGGATGATAGCCGACCTTGGGGGGCGGCGGAGGCGGCGACGGCGGCGGAGGCGGGGGCGGAGGCGGCGGAGGGGGCGGCGGCGGAGGCGGCGGGGGAGGCGGCGGCGGCGGCGGCGGAGCCGGCGTCGTCGTCGTGGTCACCACCGTCTTGGTCTTGGGCAGATAGCCGGCCGACCGCTTGCGCTTACCCTTGCGGGCCACGCCTTTCTTCTTCCAGGTCTTCTTGTGCACCTTGTGCTTCTTGGCCGGTGCGCCAGCATCGGCGTAGACCATCACAGGGGCGGCAATCAGCGATGCTGCGGCAATTGCGCACATCGCGCGGGCAATAAAGCCAGCCGGGGGGTTAGCCATCTTTGTACTCCACAGAAAAGCGGCGCCTCGCAAGTGGCGAAGGAAACTCAGCGAATGTTTTTATTGGACCCCGATCCACGTATGGACCCTCAGGAAGAGTACGTATCATACCTAATGTGCGTTCGCAAAGTGCGAATGTTGCACTGGCTCGCATTTGCAGTAGGTGTTTGAATTAATTTGTAAAAATGTGTTCAATCTCGAACTGATTTGGCTTTGTGACTGTTGTGAGACGATTTTGTTGCCTGAGTAGTGCTGAGGCAGAGATGCACGGTCACACGCTACCGATTCTGATTTAAAGTAGTAATTTCAAGTATTTGATGGTTAATGAGTCGCGCTGAGATCGACGTCTGCGCGCGGTCTTGGCGCCAGCCAGACGAGCAACGCTGCAAGTGCGAACAAGCCGGTGCAGCCCCAGAAAATCGCATTGGTGGCTAGGGTTACGCTTTCCGTCTGGACGATTCGCTCCAGAACGAGCCGTCCCTGATCGGCACTGAAGCCCGCTGATTCCGGGAGCGGATGGACGAGGCCGGCGAGGTCCTCATGCGCCAGCTTTGCTTCGCGCTCCCACAGCGTTGTCGCGAGCGAGGTAGCAAAGGCCCCTGCCAGTGTGCGCATGAAGTTCTGCAACCCGGCGGCGGAAGCGGTCTGGTCGGGCCGCACCGAACCCAGCGCCAGCGACGTCGTGCCGATGAAGAAGAACGGCATGCCAAGCCCTTGAAGGAACTGCGGCAGCGAGATCGTGAAGAAGTCCATCTGCGTTACCCAGCCGGTGCGCAGCAGCGACATCAGGCCGAGCCAGACGATCCCGAAGGTAATCAGCCGGCGCACATCGAAACGCGCCATCATCCCCGCCGCGACCGGCGACATCACCACAGCCAACACGCCGACAAAGGCCGTGGCATAGCCGGCGTAAGTCGCCGTGTAGCCGAGGTTCGTCTGCAGAAAGAGCGGGATCACCACGATCGCCGAGAAGAACCCGGCGTAGGCAATGCTCTGCGACGCGACCGCTGCGCTGTAGCCGCGCGAGGCAAAGACCGAGAGATCGACCACCGGATTGGCCTCGGTCAGCTCCCAGATGAGGAACGCGGCAAAGCCGATCACGGCAATTACTGCGAGCGTGCAGATAAACGGGCTCGCGAACCAGTCGGCGTTGCGGCCCTCATCGAGCAGGATCTGCAGCGCTCCGACCCAGATCACCAGCAGTACGAGGCCGACATAGTCGATCGGCCGCTTCACTGTCGGCGTTTCAAACCGCAGCAGATAGCGCAGCGCGAACACGGTGCAGAAGGCGACCACCGGCAGATTGATGAAGAAGATCCAGTGCCAGCTCAGGTTGTCGGAGATCGTGCCGCCGAAAATCGGGCCAAGGATCGGCGCGACGACGACTGTCATGCTCCACAGGCCCAGCGCCATGCCAACTTTCTCGGGCGGGAAGATGCGCGTCATCAGGGTCTGCGACATCGGCATGATCGGCCCGCCGCTGAGGCCCTGGAAGATGCGGAACACGATCAGCGCCTCGAGGCTGCGCGAAAGGCCGCAAAGCAGCGAGAACAGCGCAAAGCCGATGATCGCGGTGAGAAATACCCGCACCGCACCGAACCGCGCGGCGAGCCAGCCGGAGAGCGGCACGCAGATCGCCTCGGCCACGGCATAGGAGGTGATCACCCAGGTCCCTTGCGAGGGCGATACCGCAAGGCTCCCGGCGATATGCGGCACCGAGACGTTGGCGATGGTGATATCGAGCACCACCACGAAATTGGCGAGCGCAAGGCTGAGCGCGGCGAGCAGCAGCTGCCAGCCTTTCAGCTCCGGCGCCTTTACCGCCAGCGCGGGCGCGCCGCTCACCTCACTTCGCTCCGGTGTCGATCGTCGCGGACATCGAAAGACCGACGCGCAGCGGGTGCTCCTTGAGCTCCTTCGGCTCGAGCGCGATTCGGACGGGGAGGCGCTGCACCACCTTGATCCAGTTGCCGGTCGCGTTCTGTGCCGGGATCAGCGCTTGCGCCGAGCCGGTGCTGCCCGAGAAGCCGACGACGCGGCCGCGATAGACGACGCCCGAGCCATAGAGGTCCGAAGTCAGCTCGACCGGCTGGCCGGGCGCAACGCGGCGTAGCTGGCCTTCCTTGAAGTTTGCATCGACGTGGGCTTCGCCCAGCGGAACCACGGTCATCAGGACAGTCCCCGCAGCGACGCGCTGGCCGACCTGCACGGCGCGCTGGGTGACGATGCCATCAACGGGCGCGCGGATCACGGTGCGCGCTAGATCGAGCTTTGCCCGGTCGAGGCGTGCCTTGGCAGCGAGTACATCGGGGTTGTCGGTGACGGGTGTACCGCCGACCAGCGCGGCGTTGGCGTTCGATTGCCCTTGCGCCGATCCGCGCGCGGCGCGCGCCTGCGCAAGATCCGCTTCGGCTACGGCGAGCTGGCCTTGCGCCGCCGCAAAGGCATTGCGCGCGCTCGAAAGTTCCTCGCCGGAAACTGCGCCGCCCGAAACCAGTGCTTCGCGGCGGGTCAGATCGAGCCGGGCGCGGGCAAGGTTGGCAGCGGCAACACCGACGAGCGCCTGCTTGCGGCGGATATCGGCATCGGTGGCCTGAACCTGCGCGGCCAGCGCGGTGCCTGTTTCGACCGTCTGGTTCACGCGGCGCAGCGCCTGCGCGACCGCGGCTTCCGCTTCGGCGACGGCAATGCGCGCGTCCGCCGGATCGAGCTCCAGCAGCACATCGCCTTTCCTCACCTGCATGGTATCGACCGCGGCGACGCGGATCACTGTTCCCGGCGCCAGTGCGGTGACGGGGGCGATCTCGGCGGCGACATAGGCATTATCGGTTTCGACGTAGCGGCCGGCGAACAGCCACTCGTAGCCACCAAAGGCAAGCGCGGCAGCGAACACGACGCCGCCCAGAATGGCAAAGCCGCGCTTGCGCTTGGCGGTGGCTTCATCGGCGGGGGCGGGAGGCGCCAGGGTTGCGGTTTCTTCGAGCATGATCTGGGGGTCGCGGTCAGCCATCGGGTGCTCTTTCATGAGGCTTTGGAGCCATATCCGCCGCCAAGCGCGCGGATCAGCTCGACATTGAGGGTCAGCGCACGCGCATCGAGCGCGGCGACAAGCTGGCGGTTGCGCAGAAGTGCATCCTGCGCCGTCAGCACGGAAAGGTAGGGCGAAAGGCCGCCCTCATAGCGGCGCCGCGCGATGCCGTAGGCCTCTTCCGAGGCAGCGAGCGCGGCATGCGCTTCGACCTGCCGTGCACCGAGCGCGCGCTGCGAGGCGGCGGCATCGGCGACTTCATTGAGCGCGCGGACCAGCACCGCATCGTACTGCGCGACAGCTTCGTCGTAATCGGCGCGCGAGGCGCGGTACTGGCCCTCGATCCGTCCGCCCGAGAAGATAGGCAGGCTGATGGCCGCGCCCGCCTGCGCGATATCCGATCCCTTTGCGGTCAGGTTGCCAAGGCCGAACGACTGGAGGCCGGCGAAGGCGAGCAGATTGACGTTGGGGTAGAACCCGGCCCGCGCGACCGCGATCCGGGCTGCTGCCGCTTCCGCGCGCAGCCGTGCCGCGACGATATCCGCGCGGCGCCCGATCAGATCGAGCGCAAGATTGGCTGGCAGCGGCGCGGCGGGGA
Organism: Novosphingobium sp.; assembly: GCF_027489515.1. Lineage (GTDB taxonomy): Bacteria > Pseudomonadota > Alphaproteobacteria > Sphingomonadales > Sphingomonadaceae > Novosphingobium. Next base: position 91,828 of record NZ_JAIXZS010000098.1, read on the forward strand.
GGGCGCGCGGGGCGGGCAGGGCAATCGCGGCGCCGCGCTCCGGTCCAGCGCCCAGCAGTGCGGCAAGGCGGTTGCGGGTGAGCGCGATCGCCTCGTCGGTTGCGGCAAGATCGGCGCGGGCAAGGGGCACGCCGGCATCGGCCTGGCGCTGCTCGCCGCGGGTATCGAGCCCGCTGGCCACGCGACGGGTGACAAGAGCTGCCACTTCCTCCCGCTGTTTCACGGCGGCCAGGTCCACCTCGCGCTGCGCGGCGAGGCGCGCGAGATCGGCATAAGCGGCGGCAACCGACGTCGCCAGCGCCAGACGGGCTGCACGCGCTTCAATCGCAGCGGCTTCGCGTTCCGAGGTCGCAGCGCGCAGCGCGGCGCGGTTCTTGCCGAAGAAGTCGAGCTCGTACGCCAGATCGAGACTGACGCGCCCCGTGTCGTTGAGCCCCTTGGGCACGAACTGGGCGGGAAAGCCGTTGTTGTAGCTTTGCTTGACTTCGTTGACCTGCCCGTTGGCGGTGAGCGAAGGCAGCAGCCCGGCTCCGGCGCTCTGCGCATAGGCGGCCGCCTTGCGTGCGCGGGCATCGGCGGCGGCGAGCGTGGGCGATCCGGCAAGCGCTTCCTCGATCAGTGCGGCAAGCTGCGGATCGCCATAGTCCTTCCACCAGCCATCGCCGGGCCAGGCGCCGGGAGCAGCCTCGGCAGATGCGGGGACAGTGCCCAGCGTGGCAGGATCACGCAACGCGGGTCGCGTGCCGAGATCAGGCATGGTCGCACAGCCGGCGAGTGCAGCGCAGCCAGCCAGAAGGACGGCTTGGCGCAGCGCCTGCGGGACGTGCTTCAAACGAAAACCCGGATACATTGATGACACCATAATGACAGTACGGTTCGGTCACTAACGAGATGAAGGCTTGCGTCCCCCGAGTCAAGTGAATAAGTGTACGGAATGGTCACTAGTACGACATTGGCCAAGGGCAGGCTGGGGCGGCAAAGCCCTGATGAACGGCGGGAAAACATCCTTGCCGTGGCTGCGGAGGCTTTTGCCCTTGAGGGCTATGGCATCACATCGATGTCGACGATTGCCGCCCGGCTGGGCGGATCGAAGGCGACGCTCTACAAATACTTCACCTCGAAGGAAGAGCTGTTCCAGGCGGTGATGCAGCGCAAGTGCGAGGCGGTGATCGGCCCGCTCGAGGAACTGGCGGATACGTCACGCGATCCGGCCACGCTGCTGTTCGCCTTCGGCAAGATATTCCTCAGCCGGCTGTGCCAACCCGATGCGCTGGACATCCATCGTACCGTTCACGGTGAAGGGCAGCGCTTTCCCGAAGTGGCGCGCACGTTCTTCGCGTATGGCCCGGAGGCGGCCTATTCAGTGCTTGTGCCGGCCTTCGCCCGGTTTCATGAGGAGGGGCAAATCGATTGCCCCGATCCGCGCCTCGCGGCCGAGCAGTTCCTCGCCATGGTGCGCGGCGATCTCCACCTGCGCGTGTCGAGCGGCCTGATCCCCCCGCCGGAAGAGGCCGAGATCGAGCGGCAGGTCAGCCATGCCGTCGGCATTTTCGTGCGCGGCATTTCGCGGCGTGACCGCCCCGATTGAATTCCATCGCAAGGGCCCGCTGGCCCCTTGACCGCATCCCCTCTGCGCGGGCACACCGCACCTGCGCTGTCCTCGACCAGAAGATGGACGCAAGGCTGACTACAAGAGGAGAGGCCATGTTTTCGCACGTCATGCTCGGCAGCAATGATATCGAGCGCTCGAAGAAGTTCTATGACGCCACGTTTGCGGCATTCGGCGGCAAGCCCGGGGTGGTCGATCCCAAAGGCCGCCTGATCTATGCGCACAATGGCGCCATGTTCCTCCTGACCACGCCGATCAACGGCGAACCGGCCACGTGCGCCAACGGCGGCACGATCGGTTTTGCGATGACGCCCGAGCAGGCCGATGCCTGGCACGCGGCAGGCTGCGCCAATGGCGGCACGGCTTGCGAAGATCCGCCGGGGCCGCGCGAAGGCTCGCCGTTCTACCTTGCCTATCTGCGTGATCCGGATGGCAACAAGCTGTGCGCACTGCACGTGATCGGCAGCTGAGGCAGACTGACGATGGCGCCTGATTCCACGTTCGAGACCGTTTCGACCAGCAAGGCCCACGGCGGCACGCTCGGCGTCCATCGGCACCAGTCTACCGCGACGGGGACGGGAATGACCTTTTCGGTCTTCCTGCCCCCGCAGGCGGAAAGCGGTGCGAAGCTTCCGGTTCTTTTCTACCTCTCGGGGCTCACCTGCACCCACGCCAATGTGACCGACAAGGGCGAATACCGCCGCGCCTGCGCGGAGCACGGCATCGTCTTCGTCGCCCCCGATACCAGCCCGCGCGGCGAAGGCGTGGCGGATGATCCGGAAGGCGCTTACGATTTCGGTCTGGGTGCCGGCTTCTACGTCAACGCCACCGAGGAGCCCTTCGCGGCGCACTACCGCATGTGGGACTATGCGGCGCACGAACTCCCCGCACTGATCGAGGACCATTTTCCGATCGATCCGGCGCGCATGGGTATCACCGGCCATTCGATGGGCGGCCACGGCGCGCTCACCATCGGCCTGACGTTTCCGGACAAGTTCAAGTCACTCTCCGCCTTCGCACCGATCGTTGCGCCGGGGCAGGTGCCGTGGGGCCACAAGGCGCTCGGCGGCTATCTCGGGCAGGACCGCGCCGCGTGGCGCGCACATGATGCGACCGCGCTGGTGGAAGACGGCAAGCGCCCTGCCGGCGACATTCTGGTCGATCAGGGTGCGGCAGACGGCTTCCTTGCCGAGCAACTGCGCCCGGAACTGTTCGAGGCTGCGTGCAAGGCGGCAGGCGTGGACCTGACGCTGCGCCTGCAGGATGGCTACGACCACAGCTACAACTTCATCTCGACCTTCATGGACGATCACATCCGCTGGCACGCCGAGCGGCTTTAACGCCCATCACTTCGTCGTTGCGCGCGTGGCGAAGCAATTCAGAGCGTCACGCGAACCGCTCTGGATTGCTTCGCCACGCGCGCAATGATGAAATGTCCGCTCCTGGGAACGGGCTTCTACTTCGCCCGCACGTCCTTCGCGACCGCATCGAGCAGTCCGTTGACGAACTTCGTTTCGCGCGCGTCGAAGAAGGCGTGGGCGACGTCGAGGTACTCGCCGATCACGGTGCCGACGTTGATATCGGCGCGGGCCATGAGCTCGTAGGCGCCTGCACGCAGGATCTGGAGCATCGTGCGATCAAGCCGCGCGATCGACCAGCCATCGGCAAGGCGGCGCGTCAGTGCGGCGTCGATCTCGTCACGCCGCGCAGCGACCCCGCGCACGACGTCGTCGAAGAAGGCGACATCGGCTTCGAGGTACTGGTCGTCCTCGATCTCCGCGCCAAGGCGGTGCATGTGGAACTCGTCCAGCAGCAGGTGCAGCTGGGGCTTTTCCATCTCGAGCTGGTAAAGCGCCTGCACGGCGGCAAGCCGCGCGGCAGATCGATTGGGGGCCTTCGAGCGGGTCATATTCCAAGCCTCAATTCGATCGAGCGGGCATGTGCGGCAAGCCCTTCCGCTTCGGCCAGC
>NZ_JAIXZS010000079.1 GCF_027489515.1 Novosphingobium sp.
CAGGGCCGCGAGGCGCAGGTCAACTCGATCTACATGATGAGCCACTCCGGTGCGCGTGGTTCGCCGACGCAGATGAAGCAGCTTGCCGGTATGCGCGGCCTCATGGCCAAGCCGTCGGGCGAGATCATCGAAACGCCGATCATCTCGAACTTCAAGGAAGGCCTGACCGTCCTTGAATACTTCAACTCGACCCACGGCGCTCGCAAGGGCCTCGCGGATACCGCGCTGAAGACCGCGAACTCGGGTTATCTGACGCGCCGTCTGGTCGACGTCTCGCAGGACTGCGTCGTCACCATCGACGATTGCGGCACCGAGCGGGCGCTCGAAATGCGCGCGATCGTGCAGGGCGGTTCGACGATTGCCTCGCTTGGCGAGCGCATTCTGGGCCGTACCCTTGCCGAGGACATGATCGAGGCCAAGACCGGCGAAGTGCTGATGCCCAAGGGCACCCTGCTCGACGAAGCTGCCATTGCAAAGATCGAGGCTGCCGGTGCGCAGTCGGCACGCATCCGTTCGCCGCTGGTCTGCGCGGCGCAGGTCGGCGTCTGCGGCACCTGCTACGGCCGTGACCTTGCACGCGGTACGCCGGTCAACATCGGCGAAGCAGTTGGCGTCATCGCGGCGCAGTCGATCGGCGAGCCAGGCACGCAGCTCACCATGCGTACGTTCCACATCGGTGGCGCAGCGCAGGTGAACGAGCAGTCCAACCTCGAATCGCTGTGCGACGGTACCGTCGTCTATCGCGACATCCCGACGATCACCGACTCGCGCGGTCGCCGCCTCAGCCTTGCCCGCAACGGCGAGATCGTGGTGCTCGACAACGAGGGCCGTGAGCGCGCGATGCACCGCGTGCCTTACGGTACCCACCTGCTCCACGAGAACGGTGCGACCATCAAGCAGGGCGAACGCCTTGCCGAATGGGACCCGTTCACGCTGCCGGTGATCACCGACAAGCCGGGTGTCGTGCGCTATCAGGACCTTATCGACGGCCGGACGCTGACCGAACTCGTTGACGACGCGACGGGCATTGCCCAGCGCGTTGTGACCGAGAACCGGGCCGGCGGGCGCGCCAAGAAGGAAGACCTCCGTCCGCGCCTGACCCTGCTCGACGAGAACTCGGGTGAAACCGCGCGCTACCTGCTGGCGCCGGGCACCACGCTTTCGGTCGAGGATGGCCAGACGGTTCAGGCCGGTGACGTGCTGGCGCGTGCCAGCCGTGAAGCTGCCAAGACCCGCGACATCACCGGCGGTCTGCCGCGCGTGGCCGAACTGTTCGAAGCACGCATCCCGAAGGACAACGCGATCATCGCGAAGATCTCGGGCCGCATCGAATTCGTCCGCGATTACAAGGCGAAGCGCAAGATCGCGATCATCCCCGAGGAAGGCGAGCCGGTCGAGTACCTGATCCCCAAGTCGAAGGTGATCGACGTTCAGGAAGGCGACTGGGTCAAGAAGGGCGACAACCTCATCAGCGGTTCGCCCAACCCGCACGACATTCTCGAGGTCATGGGTGTCGAAGCCCTGGCCGAGTACCTCGTCGCGGAAATCCAGGAAGTCTACCGACTGCAGGGCGTGAAGATCAACGACAAGCACATCGAGGTGATCGTTCGCCAGATGCTGCAGAAGGTCGAGATCACCGACGGCGGCGATACCACGCTGCTGCCGGGCGAGCAGATCGACCTTGAGGAAATGAACGAGTACAACGCCAAGCTCGCGCCGGGCATGCGCCCGGCCGAAGGCAAGCCGGTGCTGCTCGGCATCACCAAGGCTTCGCTGCAGACGCGTTCGTTCATCTCGGCCGCGTCGTTCCAGGAGACCACCCGCGTGCTCACGCAGGCGGCGGTCGAAGGCAAGCGGGACTCGCTGATCGGCCTCAAGGAGAACGTGATCGTGGGCCGCCTGATCCCGGCGGGCACGGGCGCGGGCATGAACCGCCTGCGCGTTGCGGCCACCAGCCGCGATGCGGCGCTTCGCGCTTCCTACCGCAAGCTCCAGGAGTCCCTCATCGCGCCGAACTCGGCGGCTGAGGAGCATGCTGCCGAGCTGGCGCAGGGCCCCGAAGCGGCGATCGGCAACGATCCGCTCGCGGCGGTTGAGGGCGAAACGCACGGCCTCGATGCTGATGCCGGTGACTACCTGATCGAGGGCGATGAGGCTTGATCGGCTGATCGCTTCTCACTGATCAATCTGAAGACCCCGTCGGCCAAGCCGGCGGGGTTTTTGGTTTGTACTTGGTTGTCTACGTAGTGAAGACAGTCCGAGATGGAGCAGGTTGCAAGGGCTTAGGCCTTAGACGCCGATGACCGGTGCCCGATCTCGGCGCTCCGTTACCGGAGTCGATTTGCATGCTCAGCGAAAAGGCGCGCGGCGGCGCGCGGCTTCTGATCGGTCTGCTGCTGGCGATCATCGCGCTCGCCTCGGCCGTGGTCTATGCCATCCGCGCCGATGGCCCGATGACGCAGGACAGCGCGCTTCAGGCTGAAATCCTCGCCGATGTACTGCCGCCGCCTGCCTTCGTGGTCGAGCCCTATCTCAACGCGTCGCTGATCGTGCGTGATCCGCAGCGCGCCGGACCCTATCTGAGCGATCTCAAGGATGAACACGCCGAGTTCGAGGCGCGAAAGGCGTACTGGAAGAGCGCGCCGGTACCTGCACAGCTGCGCCAGCCGCTGAACGACACGATCGCGGCAGCCGACAAGTTCTGGAAGGTGATGGACAGCAAATTCCTGCCGGCGGTTTCAAGCGGCAATCGCGAGGCGATGGAAGAAGCCTTCACGATGGAGATCGCGCCGATCTACCGCGTGCAGCGCGAGCAGGTGCGCAGCATCGTCGCGCTCAGCCGCGCCTACAGTGCCGAAACCGCCCGCACCAATGCAAAGCTGACTGCGCTCGCCCTTGCCGGCCTTGCGGCGATGGCGCTCGCGATGCTGGGCCTGATCCTGTGGAGCGCGCGCGCCGCGCAGAAGCTGGTCGTCGCCCCGCTCGTCGAGACCGCAGGGACCATGCAGCGGATGGCCGAAGGCGATACGGGCGTGATGATCGAAGGTACCGGGCGGCCCGACGAAATTGGTCAGGTGGCGCGTGCCATGGTGGTCTTCCGTGAGGCCGAGGAGGAGCGCCGCCAAGCCGCAGCCGAACAGACCGCCGTGGTTGATGCGCTTTCCGCCGGACTTGACCGGCTTGCCGCCAAGGACCTCGAGCATCAGCTCGAGAAGCCGTTTCCCCCGGCTTACGAAACCTTGCGCAAGAACTACAATGCGGCTGTGGCATCGCTGGCAGAAGCGCTCCGCATCGTGCGCGTCGGCACGGCCAGCGTGCAAGGCAGCATTTCGGAGATCGGCGCGGCGGCGCATGATCTTGCGCTGCGCAACGAAGCCCAGGCAGCCCGCATCGCCGAAACCGCGCGGGCGATGGATTCCGTGACGGGTATCGTGCAGGAGACCGCGACCGGCGCGCAAGCGGTGAGCCAGACAATTACCCTTGCCGACCGCGAGGCGGGAGAGGGCGGCGAAGTGGTGCGCCGCGCGATCGAGGCGATGGCCGCCATCGAGCACTCGGCGCAGGAAATCGGCCAAATCATCAGCGTGATCGACGGGATCGCGTTCCAGACCAACCTGCTTGCGCTCAATGCCGGGGTCGAGGCGGCCCGCGCCGGCGAAGCGGGCAAGGGCTTCGCGGTTGTTGCGACCGAAGTGCGCGCGCTTGCCCAGCGCAGCGCCGATGCGGCGCAGAGCATCAAGGCGCTGATCACCACCAGCGGCGAGCAGGTCGGTGCGGGCGTGGAACTCGTGCGCGAGAGCGGCACACGGCTTGAGGCGATCGTCCGCCGGATTGGCGAAATCAGCGCGCTCACCGGCAGCATCGCCGGATCGGCGACACGTCAGGCGGCCAGCCTCAGCCAGATCAACGCCGCGATGGGCGAGATGGACCGCATGACGCAGCAGAATGCCGCGATGGTCGAGGAATCCTCGGCCGCCACACGCAGTCTGGCCGCCGAAGCCGTCCGACTCAACGAACTGGTCGCGACCTTCCGCACCCGCGACATCGCGCACCGGCCCGCAGCAGTGGCCGCGCCTGATGCCATGCGCCGCAAGTCTGCGGTCGACGATTCGCCAGGCCCGCTGCCACTGGCACTGGCGAGTTGAGCGATCAGGCGTTGGCGCAGGCCATTGCTTCGAGCGCGGCGAAGCTGTCCAGCACGCCCGGATCGGCGAACGGCGCCACCTGTGCGAGGATCAGGCCGGCAAGATCGCGGTCGGTATCGATCCAGTAGTAGCAATTGAAGATACCGGCCCAATGCAGGCTGCCCGGCGAGCGGCCGGCCGGGCCGACCTCGGTGTTGACGAGGAACCCACCAAGCGTCCAGCCGCCGCGCTGGTCGGGCAGCGGGTTGAAGGCGCTGGCAAAGCTGGGCATCGCGGTGGTCATCTCGCCCGCCGAGAGATGTGCCGGGAGCGCATCCTCGCGCGCGATCTTTGCCATTTCCGGCGATAGCACGCGCACGCCGTCAAGCTCGCCGCCGCGCAGGATCATGCGCATGAAGCGGGTATAGTCGCCTGCGGTTGAGGACAGGCCGCCGCCGCCGTTGTGATACTCACCGCCGCCGAGCACCATGCCTTGCGTCTTGAAGCTACCATCGGCCTCACGCACGTGGACCTGCGCTTCGCTGGCCTCCCACACCGCACGGAAGCGGGTCTGCGTCATGCCCAGCGGCCCGGTGATCTCGCGCTCGAACCATTCGCCGAGGGTCATGCCGGTCACCGCCTCGACGGCGAGGCCGGCCCAGTCGATGCCCACGCCGTACTGCCAGTTGGTTCCCGGATCGAAGCGCAGCGGCAGATCGAGGCTGGCGCGCTTGCCGGCGGCCATCTTGCCGGTGGTCATGGCATGGCGCAGCAGATCGGCATCCATGAAGGTGTAGCCGCAGCCCGAGGTGTGCAGCAGCAGGTGGCGCAGCGTGACCGGGGTGCTCGCCGGGCGCAGGATCGGCGCGCCATCCTCGTCAAAGCCATCGAGCACTTGCGGCTCGGCCAGTTCGGGCAGGATCGGCCCGACCGGCGCATCGAGATCGAGCTTGCCGCGTTCAACGAGCTGGAGCACCGCGACGCTTGTGAGGGCCTTGGTCATCGAGGCGATCTGGAACAGCGTATCTTCGCGCATCGGCACGCCGTTCACAGCATCGGCCATGCCAGACACATGCAGGTAGCGCGTTTCCTTGCTGTCAGTGATCAATGCCACCGCGCCGGGCAGGTTTGCAGCCGCGACCACGGCCTCGAATTCGGCGATGCCCTTCATCTCTTTTCTCCCTACTGTGCTTCGGGCTCTCTGACGGAGCCACCCCGCGGGCCTGACTGCGCGTTCAGCGCGGCTTGCGGTGCTCGCCTTTGACCCAGCGCACGGTGCCCGAGCTGGCGCGCATCACGACGCTTTCGGTCGTCATCACGCCGCTCTTGTTGACCTTGACGCCCGCGAGCAGCGAACCATCCGTCACGCCGGTGGCGGCGAAGATGCAGTCGCCCTTGGCGAGTTCCTTGAGGTCGTAGACATAGTTCAGATCGGTGATGCCCCACTTGCGTGCGCGGGCCTTCTCGTCCTCATTCCGGAACAGCAGGCGGCCCTTGAACTGCCCACCGACGCAGCGCAGCGCCGCTGCCGCGAGCACGCCTTCGGGCGCACCGCCGGTGCCCATGTAGAGATCGATGCCAGTGTCCTCGTTGGTCACCGCGATCACGCCCGCGACGTCGCCATCGGGGATCAGGCTGATGCCGCAGCCAAGCCCGCGCAGCTCATCGATCAAGTCCGAATGGCGCGGCCGATCGAGCACGCAGACGATGATGTCGCTCGGATCGACGCCCTTGGCCTTGGCGACGGCGCAGACGTTCTCGCTCGGAGTACGGTTCAGGTCGATGATGCCATCAGGATAGCCGGGGCCGACTGCGAGCTTTTCCATGTAGACGTCGGGTGCGTTCAGCAGGCCGCCTTCTTCGGCAACCGCCAGCACGGCGAGCGCGTTGGGCCCGGCCTTGGCGGTGATCGTGGTGCCCTCGAGCGGATCGAGCGCGATATCGATCTTGGGCCCCTTGCCCGGCGCCGCGCCGACCTTCTCGCCGATGTAGAGCATCGGCGCCTCGTCGCGCTCGCCCTCGCCGATCACCACGGTGCCGTCCATGTAGAGCTCGTTGAACGCGGCCCGCATGGCTTCGACAGCGGCGGCGTCGGCGGCCTTCTCGTCGCCCCGGCCAATCAGCTTGGAGGCCCCGATCGCGGCCGCCTCGGTCACGCGGACCATCTCGAGGACGAGGACGCGGTCGAGAACCTGTGATGCGGCGGGTGCGGGTCGGATGTCGGTCACGTTGACTCCTGAGGCTCGTTGGCGGAAGCTAGGCTTTGCCCTAGACGGGAGGGTGTGCGGTTGTCGAGGCGCGGAATGGTCTTCAAGTACGCGCCGCGTATCGTTCTGAGCGCATTCCTATGCGTAAACCTGTCGATCCTTGCAATGGGTGAAGCTCTTGCGCAGTCCGCACCCGCTTCCGAGGCTTCTACATCGGCCGAAGCGGGAGCCCCAGCACCCACCGATTCCGGGCAAGCGCAGGTCAATGCGGAGATTGCGCAACGACTGTTGACCGCAGGCCAGCCCAAGAAATGCGAGAAGGCAGGTCCTGACGGCGCGATCGTCGTCTGCGGCGGGCGCGAGGCGAACGAGAAGGAGCGCCTGCCGCTGCGCGATGAGCTGGATTCGGCGCGGTCCACCAATGATGGCCTCCCCCGCGCACCCAACGTCAGCGGCCTGCGCGATTGCAGCCGGGGCTGCGTCGGATTCGGTTCGGTGCCGCCGCCGATGTACTTCTTCGACATTACCAAGCTGCCCGAGGCGCCCCCCGATTCGGACGCCGACAAGATCGCGCGCGGGGAGATCAGGGCGCCGTAAGCAGCAAGGTCTTCGCGCTCAATCTTCCTGGATCAGGCGCAGCAGGCTGCCGTCCGGATCGATCAGTGCGCCGACGAGGCCGCCCCAAGCCTCTCGCTTCGGGCGGTGCAGGCGCGGCCATCCGGTCGTCTGTTCCGGGATGCCCGCCGCAACGAGCCCGGCATAGAACCCCTCGACGTCATCCAGCCTGAGGCAGCTGCCGAACGAACTCGTGGCCGGGTCGAGGTCAGGGTAGGGAAAGAACTCGAGGATAAGGCCGCCGCGCTCGAGGATCATCCAGGCAGCGTCGCGCCACGAAACCGTAAAGCCGAGCCGCGCGTAGAACCGCGCTGTCGCTTCAAAATCGCGCGATGGCAGATTCGGTGTCGCCCGATCGGCTCTGGCTCCGGCCATGAAGGCTCAATCCTCGAGGATGTGCATCACCAGCGGCGGCGCAGCGAGACTGGGCGAACCTTCGAGCAGGCGCAGCGCATCGGCGATCGCACTTTCGGGGCCTTCATGCGTAACCATGGCGACGAGCACGGCTTCGGTGCTGCCGATGGCCGCGCGACCCTTCTGGATCAGGCTTTCGATCGAGACGCCGGCATCGCGCATCGCGGCGGTAATTTCTGCCAGTACGCCCGGACGGTCGGCCACGGTGAAGCGCAGATAGGCCTTGCCGATCCGGTGCCCGCTGTCGGCCGGTGTGGCGTATTCCAGTTCGGCGGCGGGAATCGAGAAGGGCGCGCCGATATCGCCGCGCGCAATGTCGATAAGGTCGGCGACGACAGCACTCGCGGTCGGGCCGTCGCCTGCGCCAGCACCTTGGAACAGCAGTCGGCCGACGAAGTTGCCTTCCGCCACCACGGCATTGGTCGCGCCGTCGACATGGGCCAGCGGATGATCGCGGTGGACCAGCATGGGGTGCACGCGCTGGAACAGGCGGCGCTGGCCCTCGGCATCGATCTCGGTCTCGGCCATGCCGATCAGGCGGATATAGTAGCCCAACGCATCAGCCTGCGCGATATCTGCGGCAAGCACGCGGCGGATGCCGGTGGCGGCGACAGGGCCGAAATCGATTGCCGTGCCGAAGGCGATGCTGGAGAGGATCGCGAGCTTGTGCGCCGCGTCGATCCCGTCGATGTCGAAAGTGGGATCGCTTTCGGCATAGCCCTTGGCCTGCGCCTCCGCGAGCACGTCGCCAAAGTCGCGGCCGGTGTCCTCCATGGTGGAGAGGATGTAATTGCAGGTGCCGTTGAGGATTCCGTAGATCCGGTCGATGTGATTGGCCGCCGCGCCTTCCTTGAGCGCCTTGATCACGGGAATGCCGCCCGCCACCGCCGCCTCGAACTTGAAGGCGACCTTTGCCGCCTCGGACTTGGTGGCGAGCTCGAGCCCGTGGTGTGCGATCATCGCCTTGTTGGCCGTCACCAGCGCCTTGCCAGCCTCGAACGTGGTCCGCGCCAGGGCAAGCGCCGGGCCATCGGCGCCGCCGACAAGCTCGACGACGACATCGACGTCGGGCCGCTCGCCGAGAATCACCATGTCGTCTTCCCAGGCATAGGCCGAGAGATCGACGCCGCGATCCTTGCTGCGGTTGCGCGCGCTGATCGCGCTGATCGTGATCGGCCGGCCGGCACGGCGCGCGATCAGGCCGGCGTTGGCCTCGAGCAGACGGATAACGCCGCCTCCGACGGTACCCAGGCCAGCCAGCGCGATGCGCAAAGGTTCACTCATGATGATCCCCGTAAAATCTTATGGCGCGCCTTAGGGTAGCTGATCAGACCCTGCAACCGCCGGTCGTGCGTGTCGTTCAGGGTGCCGCGCGCTTGCGGCTGCAGGGGCCGAGATCGGCCAGCACCTGCGCGTAATCCTCCGCTGCGATGCGCCGGTCGGCCAGCGAGGATGAGATGTTTGCGCGGTCAGGCAGGCGGTTTGGCAGGCCGCAGGCGAGGCGGTACCACGCAAGCGTGGCGGGGAGCGGCGGCCGCGCCGCCGAATCGACGATCTCGGTGAAGCTCACGCCCCAAGTCGGTGGCTGACCGGGGCGGCGCAGGACCGAGATCGAGACCGGCGCTCCGCTGGCAGTGCCAAGGAAAAGCTGGGTTTCGCCCTCTCCCGCGAGGTTACCCGAGACATGGAGCGCCTCGCGCAAGGCAGTGATCGCCGGCGGCGCATCCGGCCGCGAAGTCTCGGTCAGGATGGCCCGTAAGGTCGCTTCCCGCGCCGGTGTGAGCATCAGCATGGCATCGGGGGCGACAAGTTGGAGCTCTTCGATCTTGTCCGGCACCGCACGGCCCAGCACGATCACTTCGGTGCGCCCGAGTTTGGGCGGTTTTCCCCGCGCATCGAGCGGCACGTCTGCGAGGAAACGGATCGATTCGCCGATATCGTCACCCACCAGCAGATCGAGCGTGCGCGCCTCGATGTAGAGCCGCACATGGCCCGGAGCGAGGCCCGGCGCTTCCTCGGGCTTGAGCCGGATGGCCTTGCGGACTTCGGCAAGGGCGACGAGCTGCGCCGGCAAGGCGAGATCGACGAGATCGGCATAGGTCAGCTCGGGATCCGCATCGAGTCCGGGCGCCATTGGAACCGACAAAGCCGTTTCCTGTCCGTAGCTTGCGGCTGGACCACCAAGGCTGAGGGCCGCCGCTGCGAGGAGCCTAGTCCACAACGGGAAGGAGGCGCGGTCACCGGGAGAGCATCTGGTTCGGAACATGCTTGGGTCCTTAGAGTCGCTGGCGCCGAAAGGCGATGGCGGCATTGCCAAACCGTGTTTCAGGCAGCGAAACCGTGAATTGAAGGTTAACCGATAAAGCATTTGCGCGCCTTTGGCTTCGGCGTTAAAGCTCCCCGTTGTCGGGGATTTCAACAATGAAAGCCCGCAAAAGCCGCCGCCGGGTTCCTTGCACCCGATGTCGGCGGTCCGGTTTGCCGGCAGGGTGGAATGAAATCGCTGGATTGGCCAATCGCG
>NZ_JAIXZS010000013.1 GCF_027489515.1 Novosphingobium sp.
TCGGCTATCTCGAGCAGGAGCCCCAGCTCGATTCCAGCAAAACCGTGCTCGAAAACGTCAAGGACGGCGCGCGCGAGATCGCCGACATGGTCGACCGCTTCAATGCGATCGGCATGGAAATGGCCGAGGAAGACGCCGATTTCGATGCGCTCGGCGCCGAGATGGCCGAACTGCAGGACAAGATCGACGCGGTCGACGGCTGGACGCTCGACAACCAGCTCGAAATCGCGATGGAGGCCCTGCGCTGCCCGCCCGGCGATTGGCCGGTGGACAGCCTCTCCGGCGGTGAAAAGCGCCGCGTCGCGCTCACCCGCCTGCTCATCCAGAAGCCCTCGATCCTGCTGCTGGACGAACCGACCAACCACCTCGATGCCGAAAGCGTCAACTGGCTGGAGAACCACCTCAAGGAATATGCCGGCGCGGTGCTGATGATCACCCACGACCGCTACTTCCTCGACAACGTCGTCGGCTGGATCCTCGAACTCGATCGCGGCAAGTACTTCCCCTACGAAGGCAACTACTCGACCTACCTCGAGAAGAAGGCCAAGCGCCTCGAGCAGGAAAGCCGCGAGGACGAGGGCCGCCAGAAGGCCATCGCGCAGGAACTCGAATGGATCCGGCAGGGGCCGAAGGGCCGCCAGACCAAGTCCAAGGCGCGTATCAAGGCGTTCGACCAGCTCGTCGAATCCGCCGAGAACCGCCCCATCGGCAAGGCCCAGATCGTCATCCAGGTGCCCGAGCGCCTCGGCGGCAAGGTGATCGAGGCCAAGAACATCTCCAAGGCCTATGGCGACAAGCTGCTCTTCGAGAACCTCTCGTTCATGCTCCCCCCCGGCGGCATCGTCGGCGTGATCGGGCCCAACGGTGCGGGCAAGTCCACGCTGTTCAAGCTCATCACCGGCAAGGAGCAGCCCGACAGCGGCACGATCGAGATCGGCCAGACGGTCCACCTCGGCTACGTCGACCAGAGCCGCGACCACCTCGATCCGAAGAAGAACGTCTGGGAGGAAATCTCCGACGGGCTCGACTACATGAAGGTCAACAAGCAGGACATGTCGACCCGCGCCTATGTCGGCGCGTTCAACTTCAAGGGCCAGGACCAGCAGAAGAACGTCGGCAAGCTCTCGGGCGGTGAACGCAACCGCGTCCACATGGCCAAGATGCTCAAGCAGGGCGGCAACGTCCTCCTGCTCGACGAGCCGACCAATGACCTCGACGTCGAAACGCTGCGCGCGCTCGAAGAGGCGATCGAGAACTTCGCCGGCTGCGCCGTGGTCATCAGCCACGACCGCTTCTTCCTTGATCGTCTCGCCACCCACATCCTCGCGTTCGAGGGCAACAGCCACGTCGAATGGTTCGAAGGCAACTTCGAAGCCTACGAGGAAGACAAGCGCCGCCGTCTGGGCGATGCGGCCGACCGCCCGACACGCCTCGCCTACAAGAAGCTGACGCGCTGACGTCAGGCAATCCGTTCATGTTGGACACCGCCAACATGAACGGATGCCATTGTCATGGTTCAGCCATAGGACAGCAGAACTGCTATAGTCCGGATGCATGGGAGGCCCCGAGCGAGTCGGAGCCCCGTGTAACCGGAGCCGGGACCATGGCGACCAAGTCCGTATTGAAGAGCAGCGCATCCGCCCTTCTTGCCCTTTTGCTGGGCACGGCGGCCCTCATCCCTATCTCTGCCGCAGCGCAGGAGCGCGATCAGCGCGGTCCGGCGAGTCGCGGCATGGAACGCCCGGCGCAGTCCTCGATGCCGCGCCCCGAACGCGCGCAAGCTCCTTCGTGGCAGGGCCGCGAACGGGCCGCCAATCCACAGCCGAACTGGTCGCAGAGCCGCCCGGCCTGGTCACAGGGCAATCAGGCCCCGCGCCCGTCCGGCGATGGCGGCCGTCCGGCATGGCAAGGCGGGCGTCCCCCCGGCGATGCCGGGCGTCCCGCATGGCAAGGCGGCGCGGAGCGCGAACGCGGCGATCGCGGCAACGGCGCCTACCCGGCGGGCCAGCCCACCTTCGGTCGGCCGGCCTGGTCGCAAGGCGGCCAGACCCCGCAACCCGGCACGAGCGCGCCTTCCTGGGGCACCCGCAACCCGACCTATGTCGATCCCAACCGCGGCCGCGGCCGTGACGGCCGGGACAACGATGGCCGCGCCAGCAACGGCCGTCCTGGCACCATCGGCGGGCAGTGGCAGAATGATGGCCGCGGTAACTGGAGCCGCGACCGTGATCGCGACAGGGACCGCGATGGGAATCGCGATTGGCGCCGCAACAACAACGGCCAATGGTCCGACAACACGTATCGCAACTGGAACCGTGATCGCGATCGCGACCGCAATTGGGACCGGAATCGGGATCGAGACTGGAGCCGGAACCGCAACGGCTGGCGCGGCAACAACTGGGGCTATAACAACGGCTGGCAGAACGGCTACGCGAACGGGTACAACAACGGCTGGCGTTCGTGGGACCGCGACAGCTGGCGCCGCGACAACCGCTACGACTGGTACGGCTGGCGCAATCGCCACCGCACCACGTTCAGCCTTGGCTTCTATTCGGCGCCGTGGCGGGACTATTCCTATAGCCGCTTCAGCATCGGCGTGGTCATCGGCGCGCCATTCTACGACCAGCGCTACTGGATCGCCGATCCGTGGGCCTATCGCCTGCCCGCAGCCTGGGGCCCTTATCGCTGGGTGCGCTACTACGACGACGCGCTGCTCGTCGATATCTACAGCGGCGAAGTGGTCGACGCGATCTACGACATCTTCTACTGACGAACCTGCCCCCGCGAAAGCGGGGGCAGTCCGTTCGGCCAATGCAGCCATGTGCAGCGTAGCAAAACCTGAGTAGATTTGCTTGCGCGGCGCGCGATTATTTGACTTACCTTTGGCCTTCGAGCGCGAAGCAGGAGGGCGGCAGCAGCCGGTTCCGCCTTGCGCGCTGCTCGGGGGGCGCTGGTCGAGCCCGCAGGACAAGCCTTGATAGGGGCGCGCATCGCTTAGCTGCGCGAACCCCTGTCCCGTTTTCGTGATGCAGGCGGCAGCGTTCGTAACCGGACCGGGCCCCTTGCATCGTTCTTGTCTGGGGGGCCACATGACCATTTTCACTGCCGGTAAATCATTCCTGCCGTTCGGCGTCGACTTCACCCAAATTCTTGAGCTGAAAAGCGACTTTCTGTTCAAGGACAATATCGGTGCCGTGATCGACGGCATCACCTATCAGGATATCGCCGCCTATCAGTTCGGCGAGGTCAACGTGGGCACGGCCTATTTCCGTGGCAGCCGGCTCGCCGTCTCCTCCGCCGACGCGCTCACCGCCGGCACTGTGACCAGCTTCGGTTTCTACACCGGCACGATCGGCGATCTGTCCAGCCCGGATTGGACGGTCAGGGGAATCAAGGTTTCGGCCACCGAGATCGCCGCGATCATGGCCTCGCCGGACAGGAGTGACGATTCGGCGTTCTTCTCCAGCCTGTTCACGGGCAATGATCGGATCACCCTTTCGCCGGACGACGATTACTTCGAAGGCCTTGGCGGCAACGACGTGATCTTTGGCAACGGCGGCGGCGATGCGCTGTTCGGCGGCGATGGCAACGACAGGCTATATGGCGGCGGCGGCGACGATGACCTCTATGGCGGTCTTGGTGACGACGTGCTGGTTGGCGGAGCCGGTATCGATTCCGTTTCCTACGATGAAATCACCACCGCCGTAACCGTGAACCTCACGATCACGACGCAGCAGAACACCGGCGGCGGGGGTCTCGATACGATCAAGGGCGTCGAGCGCCTCTATGGCGGCATGGCGGGCGACACACTGACCGGAAGCCTCGGCAACAACGGTATCCTTGGCATGGACGGCGATGACGTGATCAATGGCCTTGCCGGCAACGACAGGATCTATGGCGGTCTTGGCAAGGACACCCTGACCGGGGGGGCCGGCAAGGACAGGTTCGTGTTCAACACCGATCCGTCCACTGCCAATGCCGATACGATCACCGATTTCGACCGCACCCTGGGCGACCGCATCGTGCTCACCCCGTTCTCCTTCGCCGCGCTTTCGGGCCAGAACGGATCAGGCATCCTCAAGGGCGAGTTCTATGCAGCTGCGGGCGCAACATCGGCGCACGATGCCGATGACCATATCATCTACAACACCACGACCGGCCGATTGTATTATGACGAGGACGGCCTGGGCGGCGCATCGGGCATCCTGATCGCAACGCTGGGGACGAACACCCATCCCACGCTCCTCTTCAGCGATATCCTGCTGGGCTTCTGAGGATTGCGGGCTGGCCGGATCAGCCGATCCGGCCGGTTCCGTGCACTATGGTCGCCCGCCCGGCGCCCACACAATCCGCCCCGGCGCATCGGCCGCTGCTTCGGTCAGGGCCATGAAGAAGTGGTTGAAATCGGCTGCGGCCTGCCAGTCGATCGGCGTCTTCAGATCGTCCGCCGGGTGGTGATAGCGCCGCTCGTACCAATCGCGATACTTCGCCCGCGAAGCATCGTCATAAGTTGCGAAGACAAAGCTCGCGCCCGGCACGCCCGCTTCCATCAGCGGCCAATTGTCCGAACGGCGCAGCAGATTGCGCTCGGGCTCGGGATCCTCCTGCACCGCGATCCCCCGCGCATTCGCCAGGTTGCGCACCAGATCACCGAGCGAGCTTTCCTTGAGGCCATGCACCGTCATCAGCTTCAGCGGATAGAGCGGGCGCACCTGATCGAGGTTGATCACCGCAGCAAGGCTGGCCAGCGGAACGGTTGGATGCGCGGTGAACCAGCGCGAGCCCCACAGCCCCTTCTCCTCGCCCGTAAACACCGCAAACAGCACCGGCCGCTTGAGCCCCTTGCCCGCCCGGCTTTGGCCGCCGCGCATCGCCGCGAACTGCTCGAGCAGCGCGACATAGGCCGCATCATCCAGCGCGCCGTTGTAGATCGCGTCTCCTGCCACCGGCTCGCCGCGTCCGTAGCCATCAAGATGGGCTGAGATCACCACCACCTGATCCGCCAGCGCCGGATCGGTACCAGGCAGCAGCCCCAGCACATTGGCCGAGCGCGTTATGCGCCGTTCCACCACCAGCTGCGCCGCCGCCGATCCCAGTTCCACTTGCGGCAGATCGCGCTCCGCGGCCCCGCTGCGCAGGATCTCACCCGCCCGCGCCGTCAGCCGCGCCAGGACGTCAGGATTGAGTACGCCCTGCAGCCACGCCAGCCCGACCTCGCTCTTGACCGCGTTCTCCAGCGGCATGACGCTGCGCGAATAGGCAAAGGGCCAGCGGATCGGCTCGCCCGGCAGGCCCGGCGCCGCGATCACCAGCATTCCCGCCGCACCCGCTGCCTGAAGCGCAGCGGCACGGTCAAAGCCCTTGAGCCGCGCCGGCGCCGGGCGGCCATAGCAGACCACCAGCTTTGCGCGCACATCGCCGATCTCGTCCTTGCCGCAATAGCCGCGGAAGGTGACAGCTGCCGACAGGACCCTCGGCGTCGCGGCGGAAGGCACCAGTTGCAGCTCGCGGTTGAACGCCAGCCGCTTGCCCCCGATCATGAACCGCGAACGCGCCTCGGTGAGCCGCAGGTCCTCGAAATCGATCGGCTGGAACCACCCGCGATCCGTTCCGGACGGCTTCAGCCCCGCCTCGGCGAACCGCTTCGCCACCAGCGCCGCCGCGCGGTCATAGCCGGGCGAGCCGGTATCGCGCCCTTCCATCGCGTCGGAGGCGAGCTCCCCGGTCAGCGCCCACCACCCGCGCGTCTCGGCATCCGGCGCCGCGCCCGGTCCGGCATGGGCCGCGCTGCCAAGCAACGCCAGGCCCCCGGCGACCCACTTCAGACGTGCCATTTTCCCCGTTCTCCCAAACCCCGAACGTCCCAGCAGCCAAGCCCTGCAGCCTAAGAGAATAGCCAGTTCTGTCCACCGGCATTGCGTTCATAACAGGCCGCATCGCAGTTCTTCTGCCGGGAGCCACCCATGGCCACAGCACGCCCCCAGCCCCACGCCCCCGATACCGCGCCGATCGCGATTCTCAACTTCACCAAGGATCGCTACATCACGCGCGAATGGATGGAGCGCGAACGCGAGGCGCTCTGGGCCCACACGTGGCTGGTAGCCGGCGTGGCCGCCGATGTCGCCGCGCCGGGGCAGTATTTCACCTTCGATATCGGCGCGGAAAGCCTGCTGATCGCGCGCGGCATCGATGGCGTGCTCCGCGCGATGCACAATGCCTGCACCCATCGCGGCACCCGCCTCGTGACCGAACCGCTGGGCGTGCTGCGCAAGGTCGTCTGCCCCTATCACGCTTGGGCCTACGGGCTCGACGGCGCCCTGCAAGGCGTCCCCGGCGCCGCCCGCTTCTCGAACTTCGTGCCCAAGGACAAGCTGGCGCTCAAGGTGGTCGAGGTCGGGGAAGCGCTTGGCCTGATCTTCGTCCGCCTCACACCCGGCGGGGTCTCGCTTGCCGATTTCCTTGCGCCGATCACCGGCCTCATCGCCCCTTACCGGCTCGAGGCGATGACCGTCACCAATGACCAGACCGTCTCGCACACCTGCAACTGGAAGGCGATCCTCGACAACTTTGCCGAGCTCTACCACGTGCCCTTCATCCACCCGCTGCACCGGCGGATGTTCGAATGCGCCAATGCCCCGTTCGAGCTGTTCGATCATGGCCATACCGCCGTCTATGTCGAAGGCGGCACCACCGATTCCGGCTTCCCCGTGCCCGACGCGCCGACCGACCTGCTCGCGATGCAATTGAAGGCCTTCGGTCTCGATCCGGCGGACTATCAGGGCCGCGTCGCGGATATCCGCCCCGCTCTGCAACGCGCCAAGCGCGCTGCCGCGAAGGAACAGGGCCTTGCTTACGCCGCGTTCAGCGATGCGCAGCTCAGCGATGTCTGGCAGTTCAACCTCTTTCCCAACGTCATCCTCTCGGTCACCCCCGAAAGCGCCTGGCTGATGCGCTCGCGCCCCGATGCCGATGACCCGGGCAAGAGCCATTTCGACATGATCACCCTCGTCCAGTTCCACGGCACCGAGGAGGACGCCGCCAAGGCCAAGGCCGCTGACGGCACCGAAGCCGGCACCCACTTCCGCCTCAACGGCCCCCGCCCCGCCGACTACCAGCGGCCCTTGCGTGACAGCTTCACCCACGAGGATATCATCGCCGGGCGCAAAACGATGACCGTCACCATAGACGAGGACATCTCCCTCCTCGCCCGCGTCCAGCAGGGCATGGCCTCAAGCGGGTTCCAGTCGGTCTGGCTGAGCGACGAGGAAGCGCGAGTGCAGCACTTCCATAATGCGCTGGATGCCGCGCTGGCGGGGGAGTGATAGGCCACAGTTCACGTCGGCAAACACCCGCTGTGGCTGTCGATTGCGGCGACAAAGCCCTGCATCAAGCGCTTGTGGGTTTCAGAACCCGCGTCTTTCCCGGTCTCCGCATCGGCCAGAGCTTGGGCTGCCTCTTGCAGCTCGGCCCAACTGATATGGCAGACCTGCAACCGCTTCGCGGCACCTTCGAACAAGGCGTCATGTTCGGCAAGCAAGCGTTCCAGCATCGAGTTCTTTTGGGATTGCGGGATGGATGCCAAGAAGTGTTCAGGCAAGCTGCCGTCTAAGGCACACCCCGCCTGAGTTAGCACACCTGTACCGTTGCGATTTGGTGTCACATAGAGCAACCCAATGCGTGAACGCGTTCCAGTCAATCGCTCCTCGCATACCATCAGTGCAAGGTATTTCAGGACTTGGCCGGGCCATGTTTTTGATCCGAGCTTCAGTTCAACCCCGACCAACGCATCTTCCGCGACGAAAAAGGCATCTTGCTGGGTTACGTTGCCACCTGCCATTTCGGGATAGCGCGCTGCGACTTCCCTTCCCAGTCGGTCCACTGCGCCATTGCCATCAAAGTTCAACGGTGAGAAAAACAAGCGCCGTATCGTTTGGCTGGGAGCAATGCCGAAAGTGATGTCGAAGATATGATTGAGCGGCTCTTCGAGACGTCTCATTCGCTCGGCATTCTCGCGCGCAGTACCCTTGCGAGTGTAGATCGATCCACCATTTTGGAGATAGCTGCTAGGAATGGTCACGGTCGCGCCATCGACTGTCCATTCCCGCTTGGGGATCGATGTCAAACCTAACAGGCCTGGGCTCCAATAGAGCTGATCAATCGTATCCCAGTATTTCAAATGCCAAGACAAGGCTGGCTCCCTGAATTTTTCCGAACGGTGTCAACTGTGCCCGTCATATGCGTCGCCGGACCAATCTCATTCATCGCCCCCCCCACGGTCAGCTTCTTGCGCCGCGTCGCCTTTGCGGAGAGAAGCTGTCAGTCCGCACTGGCCCCTCAAATCCGATCCGCCTGCGCCACCGCATCGCTCGCCCGAAGCGCGCTGACGATCCGCGTCAAATGCGCCAGATCGCGCACTTCGAGGTCCACTTCGTAGGTGTGGAACGGGTTCTCACGCTGGGTCATCTCCAGATTGACCACGTTGGCGTGGTTCTTGGCAAACACGCCCGCCATTTCGGCCAGCGTCCCCGGCCGGTTGTAAAGCTCCGCCCTGATCCGCCCCACCGCGCCATCGGTGCGCGCATCCCATGAAAGGTCGATCCAGTCGGCATCGACGCCGTCCGCCAGACTCAGGCAGTCGATCGCGTGGACCGTCACGCCCTGCCCCACGCGCCTCAGGCCGACGATGCGATCGCCCGGCACCGGGTGGCAGCAATCGGCAAGCTTGAACGCCATGCCCGGGGTAAGTCCGCGCACCGCGATCGCGCGCTGCTGGCTGGGCCAGCTCTCGCTCGCGGGCTGGTTCGCCGCACTGCCGGGCACCAGCGCTTCCATCACCTGCCGGTCGTCGATCTTGGCGCTGCCGATGGCGTGCATCAGCTCTTCCTCATTGGCGAATTTCAGCCGCTTGATCGCATCCGCCATCGCCTTCTTGCCGATCTTGCTGGGAAGCCGCTCGGCAATCTCGTCATAGAGCTTGCGCCCGATCTCGGCGATTTCGGCGCGCTCCTTCTGGCGCACCGCGCGGCGGATCGCGGCGCGCGCCTTGCCGGTGACGACGAACGCCAGCCACGAAAGCTGCGGCTCGCTGCTGCGGCTCTTAATGATTTCCACCACGTCGCCGTTGCCCAGCGGCGTGCGCAGCGGCACGTGCCGCCCGTTGATCTTCGCGCCCACCGCCTGCGCGCCCAGATTGGTGTGCACCGCAAAGGCAAAGTCGATCGGCGTCGCGCCCTTGGGCAGCTGATAGAGCGCACCCTTGGGCGTGAAGGCAAAGATGCGATCCTGATAGATCGCCATCTTGGTGTTCTCGAGCAGCTCGTCCGGATCGTGACTGGCCTCGAGGATTTCGACAAGGTCGCGCACCCAGCCGACCTGCCCGTCCGGCAGCGCGCCCTGCTTGTAGGCCCAGTGTGCGGCAAGGCCGAACTCGTTGATCCGGTGCATCTCGTGCGTCTTGATCTGCACTTCCACGCGCATGGCGTTGTTGTAGATCAGCGAGGTGTGCAGGCTCTTGTAGCCGTTCATCTTGGGCGTCGAGATGTAGTCCTTGAACCGCCCGGGTATCATCTGCCAGGTCCGGTGCAGCACGCCCAGGGCCGTGTAGCAGTCCTCCTCGCTCTCGGTCAGCACGCGGAACGCCATGATGTCGGTGATCTGCTCGAAGCTCACGTGGCGCTCGGCCATTTTGCGCCAGATCGAGAAGGGGTGCTTCTCGCGGCCGGAGACTTCGACCTTCAGCCCGGCCTCCGCCAGTGCCTGCTTGATCGAGAGCGCGATAGAGCCGACCTGCCCGCCTTCCTCGCTCTTGATCGCGGCCAGCCGCCCGGTGATCGTGGCATAGGCTTCGGGCTCCAGCTGCTCGAAAGCCAGCAGCTGCATCTCGCGCATGTATTCGTACATGCCCACGCGCTCGGCCAGCGGCGCGTAGATATCCATCGTCTCGCGCGCAATCCGGCGCCGTTTTTCCTCGCTCTTGATGTAGTGCAACGTGCGCATGTTGTGCAGCCGGTCCGCCAGCTTCACCAGCAGCACCCGCAGATCCTCCGACATCGCGAGCAGGAACTTGCGCAAGTTCTCCGCCGCGCGCTCCTTGTCGCTCATCGTCTCGATCTTGGAGAGCTTGGTCACGCCATCGACCAGCCGCGCGACTTCGGGCCCGAACAGACGCTCGACTTCCTCGACCGTCGCCAGCGTATCCTCCACCGTATCGTGGAGCAGCGCAGTCACGATGGTTTCCTGATCGAGCTTGAGCTCGGTCATCAGGCCCGCGACTTCGACTGGATGCGAGAAGTACGGGTCGCCCGAAGCGCGCTTCTGCGTGCCGTGCTTCTGCACGGTATAGACATAGGCGCGGTTCAGCATCGCCTCGTCCGCATCGGGATCATAGGCGAGCACGCGTTCGACAAGTTCGTACTGACGCAGCATTTCCATCCTAGATGGCCCTTGCCCGGCGCTCCCGACAAGGGAAAATGCCGCCACTGCGCAAATCTTTCATGCGCATGTTGCCAATGCGAGACCGCAGCGGCACGTAGGGGGCAGATGAACGAGGAACAATTGCCAGCGAACCTGACGGACCGTCTCAAGGCCAACTTGCGTACGCTCTCGTGGCTCGATGCCGGCAGGGTGCGCATCTATGCCGCGATGATCCTCGTCGCCTACCTGCCGATGATGGTGAAGGTCTACCGCGAGGCGACCGGCACTGTCGGCAGCGATTTCCTCGCGTTCTGGGGCGCGGGCCGCCTGCTCGTCACCGGCCCGGCGGCGCGCGTGTACGATCTTGTTGCCGAACACGCGGCGCAGATGGCCGCGGGCACCGGGCAGATGGTCGCCTATGTCAATCCGCCGCCCTACCTGTTCCTTGCCGCGCCGCTGGGGCTGCTGCCCTATGCGGCCGCATGGGTGGTCTGGGCGCTTGCCGGCTGGGCCGTCTGGTTCCTTGTCGCGCGCCGCGCGCTGCCCGGCGCCGGAGCTGCGGGCGCGCTGGTCGTGCTCGCCTTTCCCGCCGCCTATCTCGCCGCCAGCCACGCGCAGAACGGATTTGTCACCGGCGCGCTGCTGATCGGCGCCGTGCTCACCCTGCGCCGCTCGCAAACGCTGTCTGGCGCGCTGTTCGGGCTGCTCGTCATCAAGCCGCACCTCGCGCTGCTCGTGCCCTTTTGGCTCGCCGCAGGGCGCAAGTGGACTGCGATGGCCGCCGCCGCCGCCTCGGCTGCCGCGCTGTGCCTTGCCTCGCTCGCCGTCTTCGGGCTCGAGACCTGGCGCGCCTATCCGCAAAGTTTCGAGGTCAGCCAGGTCCTGATGAACCAGCCCGGCGCCGAATTCTTCCTGCGCATGTGCACGCCCTATGCGGCCTTGCGCGTCCTGTTCGGCACCACCGTCGCCCTCTATGGTCAGGCGGTCATCACGGTCATCACAGGCGCGCTCGCTTGCCTCTACTGGCGGCGCGCGCCATCGGACGAAGCCGCCGGTGCAATGCTCCTTGCCGCCACTGCGCTCGCCTCGCCCTACCTGTTCAGCTACGACCTGCCGTTCCTGATCATGCCCATTGCGTTCCTGATCGGCATGGGGCGGCGCGAAGGCTGGCGGCCGTGGGAGAAGTCGCTGCTCGTGCTGATCTGGCTCGCGCCGCTAGCCACCCGCGCCGCCGCGCTGCCGCTGGGGCTGAACCTCATGCCAATCCCCGCCGCGATCCTCGTAGCTCTCGTCTGGACCACATGGGCGCCGGCCAAGGGAACCCCGCAAGCCTGACCGCATTCCCCTGTAACCCTCTACAGGAGAACTGCCGTGAACGAGATTTTCTACCTCTGGGTGTTCCTGCTCGTCGCGCCGATGGTCTTCGGCGTCATCGATCTTGCCAACACCGGCCGCAGCCGCGCACGCCGCCCGATCTGAGCCAAGCTGATTTCGCGCAGAGGCGCTGAGGCGCGCAGATTGAGGCGCCGCTGCGCCTCTGCGGGAAACCTGTATCAATCTCACACCGCCTCGGGCAGCAAGTCCTTCCGAATGGCGTCGATGGGTCCGCCTGTCTTGCGGCCAAGTGACGCGGCCCGGTCCTGACCACGGTTGAACTCGGCATCGCGCCCGCTTCAGGTCATCCCCTCGCGCGGCAGTTCAGGCGAACAGCTTTTCGGAGTCATCGATCGATGCGGGCACTGTCGTCGACAGATACTCGATCATCTGGGTGTAGGCTTTGGCGGTCAGGTGAAGGAAGGCGCGCCGCGCGTCCTTGGGATCGTTTTCCCGCCAAACCAAGTCTTCGTTCTCAAGCACCAGTATCCAGCGCAAGGCGGTCGTCGATGGTACCGCTGCGCCAATACAGGCGCTCGTTACCGAGACGCGCCTGCCCTCCTTTTCGGCAATAAACAGGTCAAGCAGCAGGTCCCAAGCCGGCTCACCAAACAGAGAGGCGTCAAAGTACTTCGACCGCCGCCGCCGGTCAGAATAGGCGCGGCGCGCCAACTCAAGCCAATATGGATGATCTTGCGCCGAGTCATTGTCATCGGTCGCGGCGTTAATATCCGGCAAGCTCCATTCACTGCGCGTGGCAAAAGCCTCTAAATCTCGGGCAATTGACAGCAAGCCATTCGCAAAAGTGATGAGCTTCCGGGCACGTTGGCGGAGGTTGGTTGCCTGAGTCACACGCTGTCCATCGGTCAGAATTAGCACGAAGCTTAGTCCATTTCCGAATAAGTGGCATGGCCTTAGGGGGCGCATCGCCACTTAGGAAATACACTTAACTCAAACGCGTAAATTTTAACCAGGACTATCTGTTTCAACCCCGTTTCGGAGCGATCTGCTGCAAGACCAGCCGCTCATGAACGAGGTCCTTAACTGTCTGCAGATGTGCGGCGAGAACCAAATCGCCTATTTCTGAGGCATCTGCGAGCATCACATCGAGTTCACCGGTCATCCGGCGATATACATCGTGATGGTCGGAATCGGAGGAAACTTTAACCACAGGACCCACACTTTCCACGCTTAAGCTGGCGGATAACTTTTGTTATAATCGATAATCGTTACCGTCGCTTATAAGCAACACAGCGAAAATGGCGCCAAAAAGTTTTAGGTACTTCTTCTCATTTTGGCACATCAAAGAGCCAAGCAATTCTCCGGATAATGGAACAAATATCCTTATTTTTCAGTACTATATGCGCTGGTTAATCAATCCCACACCGCCTCTGGCGGCAGGCTCATGAGGATCGCGTCGATATTACCACCGGTCTTCAAGCCGAACAGCGTACCCCGATCATAGACCAGGTTGAACTCGGCATACCGGCCCCGCCAAATCAGCTGCTTTTGCTTGTCTTCGGCCGAAAAAGGCGTCGCCATCCGCCGTCGCACCAGTTGGGGGTAAATGTTAACAAAGGCGTTACCTACATCGCGGGTGAAGGCGAAGTTCGCTTCGAACCCGGCCCCATCGGCGCATTCGAGGTGGTCGTAGAAGATACCGCCGACGCCGCGATGGACCTTGCGATGCGGGATGTAGAAGTAGTCGTCCGCCCAGGCCTTGAACCTGTCGTAGTAGGCCGGATCATGCGCATCGCACGCCGCTTTGTAGCTGGCATGGAAGTCGGCGGTATCCTCGTCATAGGGGATCGGCGGGTTGAGATCGCCGCCGCCGCCGAACCACGCCTTGCGCGTTGTCAAAAAGCGCGTGTTCATGTGGACGGCGGGCACATGCGGGTTCGCCATATGCGCCACCAGGCTGATGCCCGTCGCGGTGAAGGCCGGATTGTCCGGGTCCGCGCCGTTCATCGTCTTGGCAAAATCCGCGCTGAAGGTGCCGCCCACAGTGGAGACGTTGACGCCCACCTTCTCGAACACCTTGCCCTTCATCAGCCCCTGCACGCCGCCCCCGCCATCAGGCACCGGCTCGCCATGGTGCTCGCGCTTCCACGGCGTGTAATTGAAGCTGGCATCGCTCCCCGCTTCGCGCTCGATTGCCTCAAACTCGGCGCAGATCCGGTCCCGCAGGCTTTCAAACCAGGTGCGGGCGCGGGCAGTCTCCGCGCTCCAATCCTCTTTGGCGCCAATCCCGTTGTCGACGGCCTCTCCGGCCTCTTGTGCAGTGCTCATGCCCAAGTCTTGCCAAGCCAAATGCAATCCGGCAAGGCCTGTCCATGGTTCCCGTTTCGTTCACCGCATTTGGCGCACCCTTCGCCTTTGCCGGGCAGGAGTTTGCGCTTGACCCGTCGCGCGCGCTCTATTGGGCGGAGGAACGCGCGCTGATCGTCGCCGATCTCCACCTCGAAAAGGCAAGCTGGTACGCCCAGCGCGGCCAGATGCTCCCGCCCTACGATAGCCGCGAGACGCTGTCCCGAGTCGCGGATGCCCTGCGCGCAACCGGGGCGCGCCGCGTCTTCTGCCTTGGCGACAATTTCCATGACAGCCACGGCCCTGCCCGGCTCGAGCCTCACGCTGCCGGCATGCTCGATGCGCTGATGCGCGCGACCGACTGGGTGTGGATCACCGGAAACCACGATACCAAGGACACGTCGGTCAAAGCGCAGGGCCTGCCCGAACTCACCGTGCGCGCCATCGCGCTGCGCCACGAAGCCCGCCCGGGCGAGACCGGACACGAGCTTTCCGGCCACTATCACCCGAAACTGCGCGTCACCGCGCGCGGCCGCAGCATCGCGCGCCCCTGCGCGGTCGCCAGCGAGCGCCGCCTGATCCTCCCCGCCTTCGGTGCGCTGACGGGCGGCTTGGACGCGGCCGATCCCTCGATCCTCGGCGCCCTCCAGCCCGCCCGAGCGATCGATGCCCTCGTCCCCGCAGCCGGCAAACTCGCCCGTTTCCCCCTGTGGCGCGGGGTGCCATCAGCTTAACCCCAAACCAACCTTCCCGCTTTATCTGCCGCCGCATTGTGATATGAGCGCGCGGGGGCCGGCGTGTAGCCCTCCCCCATTTTTGAAACATCAGGAGCAAGCACTATAGCCCCCCCACCCCGGCGCATGATGGCGCCCCCTGTAAAGACCGGCCCCCGCTACAACCAGCTCATCACCGTGCCCAA
>NZ_JAIXZS010000081.1 GCF_027489515.1 Novosphingobium sp.
CGCGGCGGCATCAGCGCGCGGTTGAGGCCGAGCCGGTCCGCAGTAACTTGCACATGCACAATCTGGTCTCCCTCGGAGTCGAAGATGCCAGCCAGCGCCAGCGTGACCGGCTGGCCGATTTGCGCCCGATCGATATCGTCGAATCCGCCGCGATAGGTACCGGTGCAAGTGAGGTGGAACGCCCCGCGCTGCCCGGCGGAAAACAGTTGGTCGACGGCGATGGCTTCGATGGCGACCAGATCGGCAAAGCGCGGACCTTCGGCGCTGATCTCGTCAATCACGGTCCTGTCGACCCAGTTGGCGGGGTCCGTCAGCCACGCTTCGGCAAGGGCTTCCACCGCCTTATCCGGGGCTTCGCAAGGGGCATCCCAAGGGGCAGGATGCGGGGCGCAGATCATGTCGCAGGTGCTCTCGGCGAGCTGGCGCTTGCGCGCAAAGTAATCCTCTTCGGCCCAGCCCCGGTGCAGTCTGCGGTTCTGGATGCGGAACAGCGTGACCCCGCCCCATGTTGAAAGCCGTCCGCCATGGCGGATCGACGCGCCGTGTTCGGTAAAGCGCATCGCAATCGCATCGGGGCCGATCACGGTGTCGTGCACCGTCACGCAGAGCCCCGGAAACTGATCCAGCTGCGCGGCTGTTGCCGGTAAGTAGGTCTCGTCGCGGCCCGCGAGCAGGAAACCGCCGATGCTGAGCGCATAGTCGGGCTCCATAATTGTCTCAACAGCCGCCACATTGTGGCAGGTCAGAAAATCGACGGCAAAGCCGCGCAGCAGGTGCGCGGAGGCACTGAGGGTCATGCTTGTTCTTCCAGCCAGCGCGGATCGCGCATCTCTTTCTTGAGAATCTTGCCCGAGGCGTTCTGCGGCAGCGCCGCCACGAAGGCGACGGCCGTCGGACACTTGTAGTGCGCCAGCCGCACTCGGGTGAAGGCGATCAGCTCGGCCTCGGTGGGCATGGCGCCCGCCCGCGCGACGACAAAAGCCTTGGGCGTTTCGCCCCAGCGTTCATGCGGCACGCCAATGACTGCGACTGCGGCGACTGCCGGGTGGTCGTAAAGCACGTTCTCGATCTCGGTGGGGTAGATGTTCTCCCCGCCGGAGACGATCATGTCCTTGAAGCGGTCATGGATGTAAACGTAGCCGTCAGCGTCTTGATAGGCAGCGTCGCCTGTGCACATCCAGCCATCGGGGGTGATCGTTTTCGCGGTTTCTGCGGGCTTGTTCCAGTAGCCGAGCATGATGGCTTCGGACCGGATGCGGATCTCGCCGACTTCGCCAACGGCAACCGGCTGACCTGTTGCCGGATTGACCAGTGAAAACTCGTTCCACGGCATGGGCCTCCCGCAAGCACGCAGGCGATGTGCGAGGGGGCCGCCAGGATCGTGGTCCTCTGGCGGCATCATGATCACCGTCCCGGCGGTTTCGGTCATGCCGTACGTGTTCATGAAGCCGCAGCCGAGCACCGCGATCGCGCGCTTGAGCACCGCTTCACCGATCGGTGCACCACCATAGACGATGCGGTTGATGCTCGACATGTCCATGTCCGCCACGCCCGGCACTTCGAGCAGCATCTGGACCACAGTGGGCACGAAGAAACCGTGGGTGACGCGGTGGGTCTGGATCGCCTCGACGATTTCGGTCGGCACCACCTGCTGCATCAGCACGGTGTGGCCGCCCTGGCTTAGCGCCGTCAGGCCGTAGCCGATCCCGCCGATATGGAAGAGCGGGCTCGCCACCAGATTGACGCTGCTGGCCGTCATGTCCCACAATTCGTGCGCCATCTGCGCCAGAAACGAGAGATTGCGGTGGCTCAGCACGACGCCTTTTGGAAGGCCGGTCGTGCCGGAGGTATAAAGGATCAGCAGCGGGCTCTCAGGCGCAGCCAGGGTGCCCGGATCGTCCAGGCTTTCAGCATCGCGCCACGCGGGATAGTCCGCGAGCAGGATCGTGGCGGGCGGTGTCAGTGTTTCGGCCAGCAGCCCTTGCAGGGCTTCTTCCACGATAAGCAGCGCAGGCGTGCTATCGCCCAGAATGCCGGCGATCTCGCGCGGGGCCAGCCGCCAGTTGATCGGCAAGCAGATCGCGCCCGCCTTGGCGCAGCCGAAGAACAGCTCGAACTGTGCCGGCCCATTGCGCGCAATGATCGCGACCCGGTCACCAGCCTGCACGCCCTGCGCCGCCAGCGCCTGCGCCACACGGCTGGCCCGCGTGTCGAACGCCCCAAAGCTCAGCGTCTCGTCGCCGAAAGTCAGGCACGGAGCATCCGGGGTCAGCGCGGCATTCTGGCGCAGCAAGGTCAGCAGGTTGGTTTCCACGGGGATCAGTAGCTCTTCGGAAGACCCAGGCTGTGGGTTGAGACGTAATTCAGGATCATCTCGCGGCTCACCGGCGCGGTGCGGTGCAGGCGCGCGATGAACCACAGGTCGGACAGACCATACTCATTCGAAAGCCCGTTGCCTCCGTGGACCTGGATCGCCTGATCGAGCGCCTTCAAGGAGGATTCGGCGGCCGCGAACTTGGCCATGTTGGCGGTTTCGGCGGCGTCTTCCCCGCCATCGCAGAGCTGCGCAGCGCGCGCATTGAGCAAGCGGGCGGCCTGCACGTTGATATAGGCCTCGGCCAGCGGATGGGCGACGCCCTGATGCGCGCCGATCGGTGTGTTCCAAACCGATCGGTCCTTGGCATATTGCGCGGCCTGCGTAATCGCGAAGCGCGAGATGCCGTTGTTGATCGCGGCCGCTGCGATGCGTTCGGGATTGAGGCCAGAGAACACCTGCTTCAGACCCGCGCCCGGCTCCCCGATCAGCGCGTCGTCTGACACTTCGACATTGTCATAAAACACCGAAAACTGCTTTTCGGAGGTGCGCAGGGCGGAATCGATCTGGGTCATGGAAATGCCCGGCGTGTTTGTAGGCACCACGAACAGCGAGAGACCTTGCCGCGAGCCGTCGTTCACCGGCACGCCGTCACGCGCCACGACCATGACCGCGTCTGACTGGTCGATGTCGGAAGTCCAGTATTTCGCGCCGTTGATCACCCAGCCATTGCCCTTGCGCACCGCATGGGTGGTGACTTTGTGGGTGTTCGACCCGGCGTTCGGCTCGGTGATGCCGAAGCACATCTTGCGTTTGCCGCTGGCGATGCCCGGCAGCCACTCCTGCTTCATCGCCTCGCTGCCGCAAGCCGCAATGATCGGCGCGGTGATCGAGGAGATGACCATCGAGAGGATCGGGCAGCCATGGGCTGCGGTTTCCTCGATGCAGATATTGAGTTCCGAAAGGCCGCCACCGCCGCCGCCGTATGCCTCGGACACGTGCACACCCAGGAACCCGGCTTCGCCCAGCGCCGACCACAGAGCGGTCGGCTGCTCGCCCTTGTTTACGACATCCTGGAAGTATTTCCGGCCAAACTTGCCGACGAGTTTGCTGACGCTGTCACGCAGATCGCGATGATGGTCGGCGGTATCGCACAGGGTTGTTTGGAAAAGATCAGACGACATTCTAAAAACTCCAAAGATAATACAGGTTTAATTTGGCCAGGTGAAGAAGCCTTGGCCCGATTTGGCGCCGAGTTTGCCTGCGGCGACCATGTCGATGAGGATTTGCGGCGGGGCGAAGCGCGGCCCGTGGGCGGCCTCCAGCGTGCGCGCGATGTCGAGGCGCACGTCGATGCCGACGATGTCGCTGAGGCGCAGCGGCCCCACCGGGTGGCGATAGGCCACAACGGCTGCGCGATCGATGTCCTCCGCCGAAGCGACACCCGATTCGAGCATGCGCATCGCCTCAAGGCTGGCGATCAGATCGAGCCGGCTCGTGGCAAACCCCGGGACATCGCGCACGGTGAGCGACTGCTTGCCGATCGCTGTTACATAGGCGCGAGCGGCCTCCAGCGTCTCAGGTAAGGTCTTTGCGCCTTCGACCAATTCAACCAGATGGATCGACCAGACCGGATTGAAGAAGTGCATGCCAAGGAAGATGCCCGGATTGGGCAAGGCCTGCGCCAACCGGTCGATCGACATCGCGCTGGTGTTGCTGCCGATCAGCTTCGGCGCGCGGCGCGCAATCCGCGCCAGAATGTCGAGCTTGAGCTCCAGCCGTTCGGGCACGGTCTCGATGACGAGATCGAGGCCCTCCGGCAGCGCGTCCACATCAGCAATTCGCGTGATCCGGTTTTCGAGCGCCGCGGCGCCTGCTGCATCCAGCTTGCCGCGCGTGATGGCGGCGGCAGCGGTCTTGCTGATCGTTTCGCGCAGGCCGACTGCCCGCGTATCATCGGGTTCGACGACCGTGACATGCGCACCGGCCATGGCGCTGACATAGACGATGCCGACGCCCATCGTGCCGCCGCCGACCACGGCGATCTGCTGGTTTGCCAAAGCTGCGTTCATCGTCCGGTCCATTGTGCGGGGCGTTTCTCGGCAAAGGCGCGTGCGCCCTCGGTAGCGTCGTCAGAAGCGAGCACGCCATCCACAAGCGGGCGCTGGCGGTCCCAGATCTCGGCCTCGGGCCACTCACGCGATTCGCGGATGATGCGCTTGGTCATGGCGGTGCTGAGCGGCGCATTGGAGGTGATGGCTTCCGCGAGCGCCAGGGCGCCTTCCAGCGCGCCGCCTTCGGGCGTGATCCGGTTGACGAGGCCCCAGCGGTGCGCCGTGGCCGCGTCCATTCGCGCACCGGTCAGCGCGTATTCGAGCGCGATGGCCTCAGGAATGCGGCGTGGGAGTCGCACCAACCCACCGGATCCAGCAACAAGGCCGCGTGCCACTTCCGGCAAGCCAAACCACGCCGTTTCGGCGGCCACGATCAGATCGCAGGCCAGCGCCAGTTCGCAGCCACCAGCCAGCGCGAAACCTTCGACGGCGGCGATAACAGGCTTCTTCGGCGGTGCCTCAGTGATCCCGGCAAAGCCCCGGCCTTCGAGCTCGGGCCGTTCGCCATCGGCAAAGGCCTTGAGGTCCATCCCCGCGCA
>NZ_JAIXZS010000030.1 GCF_027489515.1 Novosphingobium sp.
GCTCGCTTCTGGTCCTCGACGATCGTGCGCGCGGCGAGGAAATAGTGGAACGCCGCCCAGAACCCGGTCGGCGCAAGGATGAGGAGCGCCGAGCGCAGCGAATTGGCATCGGGGCCGGCCGGCCCGGCGAACCAGTCGCTCAGCATGCCGACGCCCTGCGGCGCGACGATGAGGTTGAACACGTTGGCGATGAGGAGCGCAATGGCGCTGAACATCGCGCGCATCTTGGGCGGGGCAAGGTTCTGGCCAAGCGCGAAGGCGGGGCCGATGTAGAAATAGATGCCCGGGATGAACAGCCACAGCGAGACCGTCGCGAGCGTCAGGTTGTGCGTGTAGATCGCGATGATGCCCGGCACCGTCGCCACCGCCGTCACCGCGCCCAGCAGATAGACGATCTTGCGCGGATCGGTGTACGAGGGACGGGCAAGGATCCATGCCGTGAGCAGCGAGGCACCGATACCCATCACGAGGTGGATCGGCCCGACAATCGCGCCGGCTGCGCCCACGTCGATCTGGTAGGTGCGCTGGAGGAAGGTGGGGATGAACCACATCAGGCCCCAACCCCACAGCGCGCCGACACCGCTGCCCATCATCACGTGGAATGCGGACCGCTGGCTCAGGCAGAAGCGCAGCGTTTCCATCAAGGTCGGGTTGTCATCGCTCTTGATCACGTCGAGGCAGCCGCGCTTGGGTTCACGGATCGTCGCCATGATCAGCAGCGCAAGCAGGATGCCGGGGATGCCGAGCACGAGGAACGCAGCGCGCCAGCCATAGGCAGCCGCCACCGCGCCTGCCATGTCCGCGCCGATCCACGCGCCGATGGGGGCGCCGAGGCAGAAGATCGTCAGCGCCATCGGGCGGCGCGCGGCAGGGAAATAGTCGCAGATGATCGAGTTGCACGAAGGCGTGCCGCCTGCTTCGCCCACGCCCACGCCCATGCGCGCCAGCAAGAGCTCGATATAGCCGCGCGAGAGGCCGCACAGGGTCGTCATCAGCGACCACAGCGTGATCGAGACGGCGAGCAGGTTGCGCCGGTTGTAGCGGTCGGCGATCCATGAGAGCGGGATGCCCATGCTGACATAGAACAGCGCGAGCGACACACCGGTGAGGAAGGCCACGCCGCCATCGCTGAGGTGCAGGTCGAGCCGGATCTGCTCAAGCACGGTTGACATCACGTAGCGGTCCGCGATGTTGATCGTATAGGCCAGCATCATCACGAACAGCACGTACCAGCGCAGCGCTACGGAGGCATTTTCCTCGCCTGCGGGTGCTGTCGTCGCGCCTATTGCTGCCATTGGCTATTCCTGTCCCGATTTTGCTTGTGGTTGTTCATCGTGGTGCGAGCTGCGGCCCGAGCGCCGCGCGCAGCGGCTCGAGCCAGGGTTCGAACTTCTTCCACTGATCCAGCCCGTCGCGGAAGATGGGCTGGCGCACCTGTTCGGAGCTTGGCGTGCGCACGGAGCGCTTCGTCTTGTGGAACTCGATGCAGGCATCCTCGAAGGGGAGGCCGCAATAATCGAGGATCCGCCGCACGCTGCCTTCGAGGTCCTCGACCACGTCCTCGTGCTGCACGCGCAGCACCCGGCCGGGAAGTACCGCATCCCAGTGGTCCATCAGCTCGACGTAGGTCTTGTAGTAGCGCGCGATGTCCTCGATGCCGTAGGTGAATTCCTGCCCCTGTGCGAAGAGCTGCTTGAGGTTGCTGAAGCAGCACGCCATCGGATCACGCCGCGCATCGATGATCTTCGCATTCGGCAGGATCAGGTGAATGAGGCCGACATGCCGGAAGTTGTTCGGCATCTTGTCGATGAAGTAGGGCCGGCCAAGGATGCGGTTGGGCATCGTGTCGGCGATGTACTGCTCGCCGTATTGGCGCACCGCCGCTGCATCGAGATCCTCCAGCGAGCCGGGATAGAGCGGCTTGTCGAAGTTGAGCTCGCGCCCCTGCAATTCGTGCACGATGCGCTGGATATCGGGCAGTTCCTGTGTGCCTTCGACCATCGAGTGCGAGGCAAGGATCTGCTCAAGCAGCGTTGAGCCCGAACGCGGCAGGCCGAGGACGAAGATCGGCGAGGGATCATCAAGCCCCCAGCCTTCGCGCCTGGCGAAGAACGCCGGCGTGCACACACGCCTCTGCTCGCGCGTGTTGGTCTCGAACACTTCGGGCACGTAGCCGTTGCTCGCGCGGTGCATCGTGTTGCCGCGCGAATAGGCGACCCATGAGCCTTCGTAGTCGCCGGCATCCTCCAGCGCCTTGCCGAGCGCGAAGGCGATATGGATGCGATCGACTTCGGCGGTTGCCGGGGCATCCAGGCGTTCGCGCATGACGGCGATGGATTCGGCGGAGAACCGGTAGGTCTTGAGGTTGGCGAGGCTCCACCAGGCGTCACCGAAATCGGGTCGATCGGCCGTCGCCGCCATGTAGGCGTCGATCGCCTCGGCGGTGAGCCCTTCGGTCTTGAGCGCATGGCCGAGCCAGAGGTTGAGATCGCTTCGCCGGGCCCGCGCTTCGATCCCGTCGCCGGGGATCTCGCTCAGCATCGCGCGGTATTCCGGGATCACGCTGGCAAAATCGCCAAGGCCGACCCTGATCGTCGCGGCCTGAATGCGGTGCGCATGATTGCGCGGATCGCGCTGCAGCAGGGGCTCCAGCACCTCGCGCGCCTGCGGGAACTTGTGCCGCGCGATCAGCACTTGCACGTGTTCGTGGCGGGCCTCGTCGTGGTCGGGGACCATCGCCAGCACGCCCTCGTAAAGCGTATCGGCATCATCGAGCACATTGCGGCGGTGGCCGATCTGCGCGAGCACGCGCATCGCCTCGGGGTGATTGCCGGCTTCCAGCAGGAATTGGCGGATCAGGCTCTCGGCCACATCGATCTCGCCGTCGCCATAGAGCACCTTGGCCTGGACGATCGGGGTAGGCAGGCTCGCAAGATGCGCGAAGTGACGCGCGGCCAGCTCGGCGCTGCGCGTATCGCCCGTCATCCGGTAGAGCCCGTCGAGCATCCGCCAGCCCATCGCGAGCGCCGGGTTGATCGTTACTGCGGTGCGCAGATGGAAGATCGCCGCCGGGGCATCGCGCTGCGCGACATGGCACAGGCCGCGCTCGAGGAACATCTGGCTGAAACCGGGATGGTGGGTGGCGAGCCGTTCCAGCGCCGCGAGCGCCGCCTCGGTCTCCTTGAGCATGCGCCGCGAATGCGCAACAATCAGCAGGAGATCGCGGTTCGCGGGATCGGCGGAAAGCAGTTTCTCGGCGCCTGCCGCAGCTGCGGCGTAATCGCCTTTTGCCTGCAGCGCATGCAGTGCCTTGATCTCGGCCTCCGACGGTGCCGCCGGGTGCGCGTTTGCGGAAGTCCTGTCAGCGTCGGCAAGGTCGATCTGCGTGGCCATCAGCGCGGTGTCCTGTTGGCCGTCGCCCCGTAACTGTCAGACCTGTCCATCAAACTCGCCTATCGAATTCCCGGTAGAGGAGAATGCAGGGGGCGGTGCCACGTAGCACCACCCCCTTCATTCATCAGCATCCGATCACATCTTGGCCGCGATCTTGATGCCGTAGGTCAGCGGACGGACGATCGTCGAAGTCTTGATGTACTGCGACGAGTTGGTGAACGTCGAGGCGTGGCTGTTGAACAGGTTGTCGCCGAAGATCGTCACCGTCCAGTTGTCCTTGCTGAAGCCGATCTGGGCATCAGCGAGGCCGTAGCCCGGCATCTTGTAGCGCAGCACGGTCGTTGCCGGAACGATGATGCCGTTCGGGCCGAGGACGTTGCCGTTGCCCGGGACATCACCCGAGGGATAGGTCGCGGGCTGGTTGAACTGCGAGCTGATGTAGTTCGCACCGGCACCGATGAACCAGTCCATGCCGTTCTTGCCGGCCCACTCGTAGCGGACGCGGATGTTGCCCTGGAACTTCGGGCTGAAGGGCGTGATGCTGCCCACGTTGCCGAACGGGCTCTGGACCGAGAGCGGCGTCGGGTTGCCCTGGCCGTCGAACCCGCCAAAGCGCTGCGTGAGGCACTTGCCGAAGTCCGAAGCGGTCGGGTTGTTGACGATGAAGCAGGGCGCATTGGCCTGCTTGCTCTCGTTGTAGGTCGCCGAACCGTTGATCGTCAGGCCCTCGTAAGGCCGGGCGAACAGCTGCGCTTCAAGCCCCTTGATGTGGTAGGTCGGGCCATTGGTCGCGAACGCGGTGTTGCCGAAGCCTGCGGCCGGGTTGAAGAAGCCGATCTGGATGTTCTTCCACTCCATGTAGTACG
This sequence comes from Novosphingobium sp., assembly GCF_027489515.1. Classification (GTDB taxonomy): domain Bacteria; phylum Pseudomonadota; class Alphaproteobacteria; order Sphingomonadales; family Sphingomonadaceae; genus Novosphingobium. The sequence goes on from NZ_JAIXZS010000030.1 coordinate 4,260, forward strand.
CGGAGAGGTTGAACGTGACCTTGCGGTCGAACAGGTCGGTCTTGAGGCCTGCTTCGTAGTTGATCAGGTTGTCCGGCGAATAGGCCGCAGGCACCAGCAGCTGGAAGTTGCGGCCATTGCCGCTGTTGACGGTGCTGCCCTTGCCGTCGGGACCGATGAACGGCAGGCGCGGATCCTGCACACGAGCCGAAGGACCGCGGTTGAACGCACCCGGGCGGAAGCCTTCGCTGTAGGTGAAGTACAGCATCGTGCCGTCCTTCGGCTTCCAGGTGATCGTGCCCTTGCTGCGGAAGCCCTTGTACGTCGACTTGAGGCCCAGCGCGTCGAGGTTGGAACCCGTGACGCAGACCGGCACCTGATAGCAACCGCCGTTGAAGGTCGAGTAGACCGAACCCTTCTGGAAGTTGTCATAGTAGTAGTAGCGCGTGCCGGCGGTGATCGTCAGGTTCGGCGTGATGTCGAAATCGACCGAGCCAAACGCTGCGTACTGCTTGTAGCCGCGGGTCACGTCCTGACCGAACGAAACGCCGGCCGGGCGCGCGCCGGGCACGTTGAGCGTGGCGTTCGGGTTGGGAGCAGCGCGGCCAAGGCAGACCGTGCCGGCCGCCTTGATCTGCGCCGAAGTCAGGCCAAGATCGCAGTTCGGAATAGTCGTGTACGACCAGTCCATGTTGTCCTGGATCTTGAAGTTCTCGTAGTAACCACCGACGATTGCACGGATACGGCCGGTGTCGGGCGACGAGATGCGCACTTCGTGGCTCTCGTGCGTGTTACGAACCTTGTCGTTCCAGCGGCTGTTCGGCTCATAGCAGTAGGGCGCCTGGCCGACGTTCCAATAGTAGTTCGCGCCGCCGGTGCACTGGTAGAAGATGCCGTAGGTCGCGCGGGCGTAGTTGGTGTAGTCGCCCTGCTGGTTGATGTGGCGCTTCAGGTAGGCGCCGGTGTAGATCACCTTGAAGTCGCCGATCTTGCCGTTCAGCGTCCAGGCCGTGTTCCAGTAGTCGTCCTTGTTGTACTGGGGCGAGAACAGCGTCGAGGACAGGCCCGTCAGCGGCGCGTAGTCATAGGTGTAGGTCTGGACCGCGAAGGTGCCGCGCGATTCCAGCTTCTGGTAGGCCTGCGTGACGAGCAGGTCCCAATCCGGCGCAACCTGCCAGGCAAGGGCGAGGCGGCCACCGGTGTAGTCGACCGGGTTGAAGTTGTCCTCGACGAGCGCCGAGTTGTCATACTTGCCCTGACGGCTCTGCTGGTCCGGGGTCAGCTGGTTGCCGTTGCCCTGATAGGCCAGGTAGTACGAGCCAAGGTCGCTCGGCCGGCGCGTGAAGGTCGAGAGCTTGTTGTCGATGTAGCCGCCGCGGTGGTCGGTGTAGACAACCGCGCGGATCGCCAGCTTGTCTTCGATGATCGGCACGTTGATCATCGCGTTGAACGAGCCGTTGGTCGTGCCGCCGGCGGTGCCGCCGAAGCTGCCCTCGAAGCGGCCCTCGAACTTGCTCAGCTTGGGCTTGTTGGTGATGTAGCGAACCACACCGGCCTGCGCGCCGCCACCAAAGAGCGTGCCCTGCGGACCTTCGAGCACTTCGACGCGCTCCATGTCAGCCACATAGACGTCAGCGTTACGCGCCGGGAACTGCATCGACTGGTCATCGAGGTAGAGCGCGACGTTCGGGAAGCCCCCGATGGTCGCCGAGGACTGCTGACCCGCGAAACCGGCCGAGAGACCGCGCAGGAGGATCGCGCCCTGGCCCGGGCCGTTGTTCGAGAAGGTGACGTTCGGGGTGTACTTGAGCAGGCCCTCGATAGAGGTCACGTTGAGCTTGCTCAGCGTGTCGGTGCTGAACGCCTGCAGGGTCAGCGGCACGTCCTGGATCGACTGGTCACGGCGCTGCGCCGTCACGATGATCACATCCGAGCTGGTGGAGGCGTTATCAGCCTGCGGCGCCGCATCCTGCGCCAGCGCGAAATCGGCCGAGCCCAGCGCAACGGCCGCGGCGGCGCACGACAACATAAACCGTGATTTCATTGTAACCCCCATCCTTCTCATTTTCACCCGGCACCAGGCCGGGACCCATCCAAGCGCGGCCACGGTGTGCTGCGTGCGGGGCAAGTCAGGATACGCCTGCAGGAAAATGCGGGAAGGGCGCTTGTCAAAGCCCTTCACAATGGATCGACCCCATCCAGCCCGACCCTCTTCCAGCTGGCAATTCCCTGATTTTACTCCCCGTTTTCAGCACGCTCATCGACGCGTTTGGGCAAGCCTAGGTCAAAGCAAGGTCTAAATCCACCCCCAGATTGCCGCCCATGCAGGTCGCGGCGGGGTGTGTCATTTTGGTTGTATCACCAGCTGGCGCGTCCACGCACTTGCCCAAGCATCTGTTAAACAAGCAAAGTTACCGAATTAAGGCAGCGCGCACAGCGTTGGCGCTCGGCCCGGATGGCGCCGGATCGGTCTCCGGCCATGCCTTTTTGTCAATTTTCCATGGCGGCATAAGGAAATCCGATTGGCTGCATTCGCGCGGTTGGTCCACCCGGTGGCACATCTGTTCCCCGCGCAAGGGGGACACCATTCAGATGGACAAGCACGCATGATCGACCTCAGCCGGATCGGCTCGCTTCTGGCCCAGCGGCCCGAAGGCCACTGCCTCCCTCAGGCGCTCTACAACGATCCCGGAGTCTTCGACTTCGACATGACCGCCATCTACGGCACGAGCTGGCTCATGGCGGGCTTCGAGTGCGAGCTGCCCAAGGCCGGCAGCTACATCTCGCAGATGGTCGGTAAGTGGCCGGTGCTCATCGTCAAGGGCCGCGACGGCGAGATTCGCGCCTTCCACAACACCTGCCGCCATCGCGGCTCGATCCTCTGTGCAGCGGGCAGCGGCTCGGCGCCCAAGATCGTGTGCCCCTACCACCGCTGGACTTACGAGCTCGACGGTTCGCTGCTTTCGGCGATGCGCATGGAGCCCGATTTCGACAAGGCCGCCCACAGCCTGCGCCCGATCCAGCTCGAGCGCGTTGCCGGCTGCCTGTTCATCTGCTTCGATGACAACCCGCCGCCGTTCAACGAGTTTGCGCTTCGGCTCGAAGAATACCTCGCGCCGCATGACCTCAAGAACGCCAAGCTCGCGTTCGAAAGCACGATCATCGAATATGCCAACTGGAAGCTCGTCATGGAAAACGGGCGCGAGTGCTATCACTGCGCCACTGGTCACCCGGAACTGGCTCGCACGTTCCCGGTCGGCATGTCGAAGCATTTCGAGATTGATGGCGATACGCAGGTCCAGACCTTCCATGAAACGATGGCGGCCCTCGGGCTTGCTACTGAGGCAATCGAAGGCGAGTGGTGGCAGCTGGCGCGCTTCCAGCTCAATCCACAGGTCGTCTCGCTGTCAATGGATGGAAAGCATCTCGTCAAAAAGCTGATGTGCGACCTGAATGGCGGCGATATCGGCTCGATGCGACTTGCCGTCGATCCGCACTGCTTCACCCATTCGACCGCCGACCACACCTTCATGTTCAGCGCGATGCCGGTCGGCCCCCACGAGACCGCCGTTACCGGCAAGTGGCTGGTCCACAAGGACGCGGTCGAAGGCGTGGACTACTCGGTCGAGGAACTCGCCGACCTGTGGACCCGCACCAACCTGCAAGACAAGGAACTGGCCGAGAACAACCAGCTCGGCGTCAACAGCCCCGGCTTCCGCCCCGGGCCCTATTCGCAGGAAGCCGAGATGCTCGCGCTGCGCTTTACCGACTGGTACTGCGACACCGCAGCCAAGTATGTCGAGAAGCATGGTAGCTGATTCTTCCCGGGGACTCCGTCCCGAAACGCTCGCTGTCGCCTTCGGTTATGATCCGGCCGAGGCGTTCGGCGCGGTCAAGCCGCCGGTCTATCTCACCTCGACCTTCATCTACCCCAGCGCTCAGCACGCGAAGGACGTCCACGAGGCGTTCTTCGACGGCACCGGGCCGCTGGCGGGCAAGAAAGGTGAGGGGCATATCTATTCGCGCCTCGGCCATCCGGGGCTCGACATTCTCGAAGCGCGCCTTGCCGCGATCGACGGGGCGGAAGCAGCCGCCGCGTTTTCGAGCGGCATGGCCGCGCATTCCTCCATCGCCCTCACATTCGTGAAGCCGGGAGACAGCGTGCTTCATGGCCGCCCGATCTATGGCGGGGTGGACATGCTTTATGGCTCGGTCATGCCGGGCTTTGGCACCCATGTCGAAACTTACACCGACGGATGCGATCCGGATGCCGTGCGCGCAGCCGCCCGCGCCGCGCTCGCCAAGGGACCGCTTGCGTTGATCGTTGCGGAAACCCCGGCCAACCCGACCGCCGCGATGGTCGATCTCGACCTGATGGTTGCCGTGGCCGACGAGATCGGCCGCGAAGCGGGTCGCCGTCCGCTGGTCGTGGTGGACAACACTCTGCTCGGCCCCTTCGCGCAGCGCCCGATCGAGCAGGGCGTCGATCTGTGCATGACCTCGCTCACCAAGTACTGCGCCGGGCACAGCGATCTGCTGGCGGGCGGGGTGAGCGGCAAGCTGGAACTCATCCACCAGCTGCGCACCTTGCGCACCACCTGGGGCAACCACCTCGATCCCTTCACGGCGTGGCTCGTCGTGCGCAGCCTCGAATCCGCCTCGGTGCGGATCGAGCGTGCGATGTCGAACGCGCGGAAGGTGGCGGAATTCCTGCAGGGTCATCCCAAGGTAGCCGGCGTCACTTATCTCGGCTTCCTCAAGGACGGCACCCCGGCGCGCGCGGTCTATGATCGCCAGTGCAGGGGTGCAGGATCGACCTTTTCGTTCCACCTCCACGGCGGCGAGGCAGAATCGTTCCGCATGCTCGATGCGCTAAGGCTGCTCAAGCTCGCGGTCAGCCTCGGCGGATCGGAAACGCTGATCTGCCATTCGGCCACGACCACCCACTATGCCGTCCCGCGCGAGGGGCGCCTTGCCGGCGGCATCACCGACGGCACGATGCGCCTGTCCGTCGGGCTCGAACACGCCGACGATATCATCGCCGATCTCTCCCAGGCACTAGAGGCTGTCTGAATCATGCATGCCAACAACGGAACCGATCCCCATGCGATCGGCACGAAGCTCCCTGCGCCCGAGGCGCGCTATGACATGGTTGTCGTCGGCGCGGGGCCTGCCGGGCTGACAGCGGCGCTCGCCGGAGCGAGCGAGGGCAAGTCGGTCCTTCTCGTCGACGAGAACCCGGTCCCCGGCGCCGCCATGGGCAACGACGTGCCGCTGCTCTTCGGCGGCCGCATGACCACCGCCACCCAGAACGCCGAGCGCATGCTCGAAACCGTGTTCATGAGCGAGCCGATGCTCGAAGCCGCCATGGAAGCCGGTATCGAAGTGCTCCTCGGCACCAGCGCCTGGGGCGTCTATCGCAACGGCACGGGGATCACCGGCCTGCCGGAAAACGTGGTCGCGCTCGCCGACAAGGATCGCGGCTGGATCGTCGGCTATAACGAACTCGTCCTCGCCACTGGCGCGCGCGATCTCGCCATCGGTTTTCCGGGCTGGAACCAGCCGGGCGTGATGGGTGCCGCCGCGCTCGAACGCCTGCTCGCGCACTACGAAGCCTTCGCCGGCAAGCGCGTGCTGATCGTCGGCAGCCACGACTTCGCGCTGGAAACCGCGCTCCTCGCGCGCGAAAAGGGCGTCGAAGTTGCGGGCCTCGTCGAAGTGCGCAGCGCACCGCAGGGCGATGCCGCGCTCGCCGAAGCCGTTCGCGCCGCGCAGATTCCCTTTTATCTCGAAGACGCCCCCGCCGAGGCCATCGGCGGCATCGACGGTGTCGAACGCGTCCGCCTGCGTTCGGGCGCCCAGATCGATGTCGATACCGTGGTGCTCGCCATCGGCCTCGTCCCCTCGATCGAGTTGATCGACGCGATGGGCGGCAAGCGCGTGCTCGATGGCGCGCGCGGCGGCTATATCCCGGGCGACAACGCGGGTGTCACCTGCGTCGGCGATTGCGCCGGTCTCGCCGATACCGGCTTCGACCATGTCGAATACCGGATGGAATGGGCGCGCGAGCTCGGCAAGCTCTCCCAGCCTGACACCATCATCTGCCAGTGCGAGGAAGTGACCCGCGCCGATCTGCTTGGTGTGCAGCCCCCGCGCTACCTCGACCGCCCCGCACCGATGCAGGCGCGATCGCTCGACACACTGATTCAGGACGGCCCGCCGAACCCGGATCAGATCAAGCGCCTCACCCGCGCCGGCATGGGCGTGTGCCAGGGCCGCCGCTGCCGCGATCAGGTGGCGATGATGCTCGCGATGGCCGCAAATGGTCCGTTCGGCTCGGTTCCGCTTGCCACCCACCGCGCGCCGGTCCGCCCGCTCCCCTTGCGCATTCTGGCGGATTGGGAAGAGAGCGAAGACATGCGCGCCGGGTGGGACGTGTGGTTCGGCATCCCCACGCAATGGGTGCCCTACCGGGATATCGACACGCCGCGTGAGCGTGAGCATCAAACCGCCATCGCCGAAGGTTGGAGCTTGTGATGACCTACGTTGGTATGCCAACCCCCAGCGAAACGCCGCACGAAACCATGGCCAAGATCGCCGGAACCGCGGCGAGGATGAAGGTCGTGATCGTCGGCGGCGGTGTCTCGGGCCTCAGCGCAGGCTGGTGGCTCGCGCGCTCGGGCGCAGAGGTCACCGTGCTCGACAAGGGTATTGTCGGCTGGGAAGCCTCGGGCCGCAACGGTGGCGGCGCCTCGCACTACCAGAGCCCGCTGTTCGAGGAAGAGCAGCGCATGTGGCCGCACATGGATGCGCTGCTTGGCTATCCGACCGAGCACCAGCAGGAGCGCCTCGTCATCGCGGTCAGCCCCAAGCAGCTCAACCAGTATCACTACCTCGCCAAGATGAACAACGACATGGGCTACCGTGTCGATCTGCTCGATGGCGATCAGGTGCGCGCGATGGTGCCACTTGCCGGCGACAACTGCCTTGGCGGCATGCACTACCGCTTCGGTGGCCACGCCAACCCGCAGCGCTCAGTCCAGGCCTATGCCTGGACCTTGCAGGACCTTGGCGGGCGGATCGTCCAGCACAGCCCGGTCACCGGCTTCGAGACCGAAGGCGGCAAAGTCGTCGCTGTCCACGCCACCAGCGGCCGCTATGAATGCGATGCCGTGGTCGTCGCGGCTGGCCCGCAGATCCAGGGACTGATGGCCAAGCTTGGCGTCGAAGTCCCGCTCGCCGCCGCGCGCGCGGAAATGATCGTGACCGAACCCGCCCCGATGATGCCCATCGGCGGGGTCGACGGGAACGGGCTCTATGGCCGCCAGACCCTGCGCGGCAATCTCGCCTATGGCGGTGGCCCGCACGAATGGCTTGAAACATTCGAGGCTGGCCCGCCTGCGCGTCCGTCTTCGCCGCTCACCCGCAACCTTGCCCGCCGCGTGGCGGAGCTGTTCCCCAAGGCGGCGCATCTCAACGTGATCCGCTCCTGGGCGGGCATCGTCGAGAACACGCCCGATGGCCGCCCGATCATCGACCGCATGAAAGACCCCGAGAACGTCACCGTCGTCACCATGTCCGGCGTCGGCTTCGGCCTCTCGCCCGCTTCAGGCCATGCGGTGCGTGATCTGGTGGTTGATGGCCAGTGCAGCTTCACCGACATCAAGAAGCTCAGCCTCTCACGCTTCGACGGCATCGGCGCAGACTGGCGCGAGCAGCGCGGCTGGCAGCCTGCGAGAACCGAAATCGCCGCATGAAGACGCCGTATTCCGCCTTCAGCCTGCTGCGCGGTGCGCTGAACGGGCAAAAGCACTGGGAACCCGCGTGGCGCGATCCGGAGCCGCGCGCGAGCTATGATGTGATCATCATCGGCGGCGGCGGGCACGGGCTTGCCACCGCCTACTACCTTGCCAAAGTCCACGGCATCCGCAACGTGGCGGTGCTCGAAAAGAGCTGGATCGGTGGCGGCAACGTCGGGCGCAACACCACGCTGGTGCGCTCGAACTACCGCCTGCCGCAGCTGCACAACTTCTTCGAGTTCGGCCTCAAGCTCTGGCACAATCTCAGCGACGATCTGAACTACAACGTGATGTTCAGCCCACGCGGGGCGATGTTCCTCGGCCACAACGATGGTGACATGATCAAGCTCGCCGAACGCGGCGATGCCATGCGCTGCGACGGGATCGATGCCGAACTGCTCAGCCCCAAGCAGATCGCGAAGATCGAACCACTGCTCGATTTGTCCCGCAACGCGCGTTTCCCTATCGATGGCGCGCTGATCCAGTGGCGCGCCGGCACTGCGCGGCACGATGCCGTCGCCTGGGGCTATGCCCGCGCCGCCGATGCGCTCGGCGTCGATATCATCCAGAAGTGCGAAGTCACCGGCTTCGTGAAGGACGGGAACAGGATCACCGGCGTCGAGACCACGCGCGGCCGCATCCTCGCCGGCCGCACCGGCATCTGCGTTGCGGGCCACAGCGGCCATGTTGCGGGGCTGGCCGGCCTGCGTCTGCCGATTGAATCGCAGACCCTGCAGGCGCTCGTCACCGAAGGCGTCAAGCCGATGGTGCAGTCGGTGGTCATGTCGCAGTCGCTGCACTTCTACATCAGCCAGTCCGACAAGGGCGGCATCGTCATGGGCGGCGATCCGGACAACTGGCCTAGCTATGCCCGGCGCGGTCAGCCGACGATCAAGGAACACGCCATCGCGCAGGCTGTCACCGTCATGCCCGCGCTTTCGCGCCTCAGGATGCTGCGCACCTGGTCGGGCGTGACCGACATGAGCTTCGACGGCGCGCCGATCATCGGCCTCAGCCCCATCGACGGGCTCTATCTCAACGCAGGCTGGTGCTACGGCGGCTTCAAGGCAACGCCCGCCTCGGGCTGGACGTATGCCCACACGCTCGCGACCGGGCGCCCTCACGAACTCAACGCACCCTTCAGCCTCGAGCGCTTCATGACGGGCGCGACGATTGACGAAGCCGCTGTCGGTCCGTTCCCGAACCACCGCTGAGACGAGACAGGCACAGACATGTACCAGATCACCTGTCCCCACTGCGGCCCGCGTGCCCAGACCGAATTCACCTACGAGCGCACGACCGATTCAGTCGTCGATCCCGCAGGCGATGCTTCCACAGCGATGCAGGCGCTCTACACCCGCGCCAATCCGATGGGGCTCGATGACGAAATCTGGCGCCATACCTATGGCTGCCGCGCATGGATGGTGCTCACCCGGCACCGTGTGACGCACGAGATCCACGCCGTGAAAGCCATCGGCCCGGAGGCGCTGCCATGAGCGGTCCCTCGCGTAGCGCGACGGGTGAAGAGACGATCCCCTTCACCTTCGACGGCACCACCTACCACGCCCGCCCGGGTGACACGCTCGCCGCCGCGCTGCTCGCAAACGGCATCGGACTCGTCGGCCGCAGCTTCAAGTATCACCGCCCGCGCGGGATCATGACCGCCGGGATCGAGGAGCCCAACGCGCTCGTCACCGTCGGCACCGGCGGCCGCGCCGAGCCCAATACCCGCGCCACCGACGTGTTCGTCTATCCCGGCATGGTCGCGAAGAGCCAGAACCGCTGGCCCAGCCTGTCGTTCGACGTCGCCTCGATCTTCGGCCTTGCCGCGCCTGCGCTGGGCGCCGGGTTCTACTACAAGACCTTCTTCGGCCCGGCGAAGCACTGGATGCGCTACGAGGGCTTCATCCGCCGCGCCGCCGGCCTCGGCAACGCGCCGACCGAGCCCGATCCGGACAACTTCTCCCAGCGCGCCGGTTTCTGTGATGTGCTCGTCGTCGGCTCCGGCCCCGCTGGCCTCAAGGCCGCGCTCGAAGCCGCCGAAGCGGGCAGCCGTGTCATGCTGGTCGAGCAGGACGCCGAACCCGGTGGCTCACTGCTGCGCGATCCCGATTCCGCCATAGATCCCGCCGCGATCATCGCGCGCATCAAGGCGCTCGGCGGCGAAGTCCTCCTGCGCACCACGGCGTCGGGCTACTGGGACCACAACTTCCTGACGCTCACGCAGCGTCTCGTCGAACCCGGCGCAGTGCCGCCGCACGGCTTTGCCCAGCGGCTCTGGCACGTGCGGGCAGGGCGGGTGGTGCTCGCCACCGGTCTGATCGAGCGTCCGGTGCCGTTCGCCAACAACGACCATCCCGGCGTCATGCTGTCACAGGCCGTGCGCAGTTACGTGCGCCGATGGGGCGTGCTGCCCGGCAACCGCGTCGTTATCGCCACCAACAATGATGATGCCTACGTCACCGCGCAGGCCCTCGTCGAAGCGGGCGCAGAGGTGGTTGCCCTGCTCGATGCCCGCGCATCCGGCCCTGCTGCGCCGTCTGGCGTCACCGTTTATCACGACGCGAGGCCCGCCAGCGTCACCGGCCGCAAGCACGCCTTGCGCAAGGTCACGGCGGTCGTCGGCGGCAGCGAGCAGAGCTTCCACGCAGACCTCATGGCCGTCTCCGGCGGCTTCGTCCCCGTCGCGCATCTTCACATGCAGGCGGGCGGCAAGCTCACGTGGAATGAGGAAGCACAGGCGTTCATTCCCGGCGAAACCCCTCAGGCCTGCGAAACCATCGGCGCCGGGCTCGCTCCGCCGCCAGCCCCGGCTGTTCCCCCGGCTGGCAAGGCCAAGAAGAGCTTCGTCGATTTCCAGAACGACGTCAGCCTCGCTGATATCGATCTCGCATGGCAGGAAGGCTATCGCTCGGTCGAGCACCTCAAGCGCTACACCACGCTCGGCATGGCGACCGATCAGGGCAAGACCAGCAATATGGTCGCGCTCTCCCGCCTCGCCGAGAAGCAGGGTGTGACGGTGCCCGAGGCCGGCCTCACCACGTTTCGCCCGCCGTTCACGCCCGTCACCATGGGCCTTCTGGCAGGCGCCGGCGCACGAAATGCGGGGGCACACGTGCGCCGGATTCCCTTGCATGCGCTGCACGAGGCGCATGAGCCGATCTGGCAGCCGCTCGGCTACTGGTTCCGCCCGCGCGCCTATCCGCTCGGCGGCGAAAGCCTCCAGCAAGCGGCCCTGCGCGAAGCCCGCACCGTGCGCACCATTGCAGGCCTCAGCGACGTCTCCACACTCGGCAAGTTCGAGGTCAGCGGCCCCGATGCGGCGAGACTGCTTGAAATCGTCTGCGCCACCACGGTGGGCAAGCTCGCCATCGGCCGCGGACGCTACACGTTCATGTGCCGCGAAGACGGCTTCGTGAACGACGATGGCACTGTCTGGCGCCTCGCCGAAAACCGCTACCTGCTGACCAGTTCAACCGGCGGCGCCGACCGCATGGCGCACCTCATCTCCTACGTGCGCAATTCGCTGTGGCCCGACCTCAAGTGCTCGGTCGTCAATGTGCAGGAACACTACGCCGGGATAGCGCTGGCTGGCCCCAGGGCCCGCAGCATTCTCGCCGCGCTCATCGGCGCCGAATCCCCGCGCCATATGGGCTACGCACCCGGCACGCTTGCCGGCGTCCCGGTCCACGTCCTCGCCGCCAGCTACAGCGGTGAGCGCGCTTTTGAAATCCATGTCGAGGCGTCGCACGCTGCCGAAGTCTGGCGCGCAATCGAAGTTTCCACACGGGCCGAAGGCGGCGCGCCTTATGGTCTCGAAGCGATGGAACTGCTGCGCATCGAAAAGGGCCATGTTGTCGTCGGCGGCGAAGTCGATGGCCGCTCGACCCCGCATGATCTCGGCCTTGGCGGCATGCTCAACAAGGCAGGCGGTTTTATCGGCGCGGCGGGGCTGACACGCCCGGCACTGTCCGATCCAAACCGCAACAACCTCGTTGGCCTCGTCAGCCTCGATGGCCCGATCCCCGAGGGCGGCATGCTGATCCAGCGCGCCGGGCAGTCGCCGCAAGGCCACGTCACTGCCGCCGCGCGCCGCATCCTCGATGGCGGCGCCATTGCGCTTGCGCTGGTGCAAGGCGGGCACAAGCGTCACGGCGAGGAACTGATCGTCACATCGCCGACCCGCGGCGAGAAGGCCCGTGTGCGGGTGACTTCGCCGCACTTCTACGATCCTGCCGGGGAACGCTACCGTGACTGATGCCACCTCGATCATCGCGCTGCCGGCCGCGCCGCTCCATGCGCTGGAAATCTGGAGCAACCCTATGGCCCTTGCCACGCGCGTCCAGAAAGCGCTCGGCTTTGCGCTGCCAGCGATGAACCGCAGCGCCGGGAACGGCTCGATCACCCTGCTGCGATTTGAACCGACCGTCTGGCTCGCGGAGGGCGCTGTCTCGGTTCTCGTCGATACGCTGGGCGATGACGGCGCGCTCACCGCCATCGGCGGCGGGATTGTCCGCTTCCGCATCGCCGGGCCGGGCTGGCGCGAGCTCCTCATGGAAGGCGGCGTGTTCGATACGAGCGCCGCCGCGTTCCCCGTTGGCGCCACCGCGGCCACGGTGATTGATCACGTCGGCGTGCGGCTCCATGCGGAAAGCGATGATGCCTGCATCGCTTACGTGCCTTCAAGCTATGCGCAGAGCCTCCACCACTTCTGGGACGAAGCGCTGCCGCTGCTGGCGTCGTAACCTTCGATCGTTGCGCTTCACCGCTCTGGATCCCCGCCTGCGCGGGGATGACGAGTTATAGTGTTTCGTCATCCCCGCGCAGGCGGGGATCCAGAGCGGCAAGGCGCGTCGCCTCAGTGAATCCGCGCGCCTTGCCGTCTCAATTCGGCCTGCACCACTGCGATATCGAGCGCCGCAAAGTCCCGTCCGGTCTTCACCGCAACCGCCGCCGCCACGCCCGCGCCTTGTCCCGAAACCGCGCAGCACATCATGTTGCGCACCGCGGCATGGCTTACCTTGTCGCCGCCGATCACGCGCCCGGCCACCAGCAGGCCCTTGATCCTCTTGGGCACCAGCGAGCGGTAGGGCACATGGAAGTAGCGCCCCGTGGTGGGCAGGATCAGCAGGCCATAGCCGTCGATGAACTCGGGAAAGATGCCGATGGAATCCGCGAACCGCCCTTCACCTCGCACATCGTCCCCGGTCAGGTTGTAGAGCGCATCGATCTTGCGCGTGTCCCTGATCCCCAGCGTCATCCCGAAATTGCGCAGCTTGGCCTGTTCGCAGCCCGGCATGAAACCGCGCAGTGCAGCGATCGCGTGCATCGCATCGCGCCGCCCGTGCATCTCGCCGCGCGTCAGGCTGTCGGGGTCGGTGCCGTCGAGGTAGTGGTGGACGAGGTTGAGATAGGTGAGGTCGCCCTGGTCCGAAACGGTGCCCCATGTGCCGGCAATTGTCTTGAGATTGGGCGGCAGCAATCCGGCAGCGAGCGCTTTCTGGAAGGGCTTGCGCAAGAACGGCGAGAACATCGCATCTTCTTTGCCGTCGGTGGTTATGTCCCACTCGCCGTTGCCCGCCCAATCGCCATAAGTCTGCGGATCGGCCTTCACCGCCTCGATGAAGCGCTGCTTGTTGACCCCGCTCATCGAGAACATGACGGACACCGACATCATCTCGTCGACCGGATGCTTGATCGTCGGCGCGCCGCCGCGATGGGCAAGGTCGGCATCACCCGTCGCATCGATCACGCGGGCGGCGAGGATCGCCTCGCGGCCGGCCTTGCTTTCCACGATCACGCCGCGGATCGTATCGCCTTCCATGATCGGGGCGACGACCAGCCGGTGCAGCATCGGGATCACGCTCGCTTCCTCGACCAGCACGTCTGCCACGTGCTTGAACGCCTCGGCATCGAGCGCGTGGCTGATCGATTGCGGCTCGGGGAGCGCCGAGTCCATCGCCACTGCGCGGTCCTCGAACTCGCGGCCGATGCCCTCGCTGTCGATCGTGGTCGGGTGCCGGTACCACGCAAAGCCCTCGACGCCCACTTGCGTGATGTTGCCGCCGAAGCAGCCATAGCGCTCGACCAGCGTGGTCTTCACGCCCGCGCGCGCCGAGGCCAGCGCGGCGGCAAGCCCGCCGGGGCCCGAGCCGACCACGAGCACGTCGGTTTCATGGATCACGTCGATCCGGCGGGCAGGCTCTTCGATCTGTCTGGTCATGGCGTCGCAGCATGACGTGCGCGCAGGGGCGGTCAACCGGCGTGCAGTACCCCGCCTGCCATTAAGCAACTCTGATGTTGAGGTTCAGTGCCGGTGATGACGATCAGACGCGGCGAATGCGCGAAGGATCGGTCATCGGAGTGATCACGCGGTGGCGGTTCTCGACCTTCCACTCGCCAGACACTTGCGCGACATGCGCCAGCCGCTGCAACGCGCGGCCGAGCGCTTCGAGATCGAGTGGCGCATCAAGCTGCATGCCAAAGGTATGCCCACCGAACCAGCGGACCATGCCGGTCACTTCCTGCTCGCCCGGCAGCACCACCATCACCCGCTCGCCGCGCACCGGGGCAGGCCCGCGCGCACTGGCGCCGATGCCGGTTCCGGACACGTTGCGGATCACGATATCCTGGACTTCGCCGTCCCGGTGAACAAGGCGCGCGCGGATGATGCGCGGCTGGCGCTGTGCCCGGACGACCTGGTCGGTCGGTGGAATGGGAGCCATATATGACATCTACCGCACCATCACCTTGCCCCGGCGCAGACGTTTGCGCCCCAGGCCCATTATGGACCAAAATGCGTAAACGATCCGTTATGGATTGCCGTTCGGCCAGCAAAATCGGGCAATATCGTGCGACTTGATGCAAAAAGGGAGCTCCGGATCGGATCCAAAGCTCCCCTTTTCTTGCCTGAGCGGGATCAGGCAGCGTCCACCATCACGATCTCGCTGTCCTCGATCGCGGTCACGGTCAGCACCTCGAGATCGCGGATCGCCGCACCGTCGCGGGCGTTCACGGTCACGTCATCGATCTTCACCGCACCCGTCGCCGGGACGAGATAGGCCTTGCGGTCGCTCCCGAGCGGGTAGCTCGCGGTCTCGCCGGCCTTCAGCGTCAGACCCAGCACGCGGGCATCGGTGCGGATGGGCAGGGCATCCCCATCGCCATCATAGCCCGAGGCCAGCGTCACGAACTGCCCGGCACGCTCGCCCTTGGGGAACGGACGCGCACCCCAGCCCGGCGCCTCGCCACTGCGGGTGGGCATGATCCAGATCTGGAAGATGCGGGTGGTCACGTCCTCCATGTTGTATTCCGAATGGCGAATGCCGGTACCGGCGCTCATCACCTGCACGTCGCCCGCTTCGGTCCGGCCCTTGTTGCCAAGGCTGTCCTCATGGGTGATCGCGCCCTCGCGGACGTAGGTGATGATTTCCATGTCGCGGTGCGGGTGCGGCGGGAAACCGGTACGCGGCGCGATGGTATCGTCGTTCCACACGCGCAGGTTGCCCCAGTGCATCCGCGCCGGATCGTGGTAGCCCGCGAACGAGAAGTGGTGTTTGGCATCGAGCCAGCCGTGGTTTTCGCCGCCGAGGCTCGAGAAGGGACGCAGTTCGATCATGGTCATGTCTCCTGTATGGCGAGCGCTGCCGTCAAGGGCAGGGCGCCTCTGTTGGAGCCGATATAGCGCTTGCCCGCTTTCCTGTTCAGTGGGATAAATTGAACCGGTTTGTTCTATGGAGCCGAACAATGGCCAATCCCGGCACCCCCACGCTCGATCAGCTGCGCATCTTCCTGACGATCGTCGATACCGGCAGCTTTGCTGGCGCCGCGCGCACGCTGGGCCGCGCGGTCTCGGTCATCAGCTATGGCATTACCAATCTCGAAGCCCAGCTTGGTGTAAGCCTGTTCGACCGCGAAGGCACGCGCAAGCCCCAGCTCACCACCGCCGGTCGCGCCTTGCTGGCAGAGGCGCGGGCCATCGCGCAAGGGGTCGATGGCCTGCGCGCCAAGGTCAAGGGCCTGCTGGACGGGCTGGAGGCTGAAGTCGATCTTGCGGTCGACGTCATGGTCCCGCCCGAGCGGCTCGCCGCCGTGCTGCGGGGCTTTGCGGTGGAGTTTCCCACCGTCCAGCTGCGCCTCCATGTCGAAGCGCTCGGTGCGATCAGCGCCATGGTCAACGCGGGCACCGCGACCATCGGCATCTCCGGCCCGCTCGCGGCCGAGATTCCCGAGATCGACGGCAAGGTCGCCGGGGCAACGCTGCTTGTCCCGGTTGCTGCGCCCGATCACCCGCTGGGCCGCATGATCGAGATTCAGCCCGGCGCGGGGCGCGACTATATCCAGCTCGTGCTTTCAGACCGCTCGGGCACCACCGCAGGCCGGGATTTCGGTGTCGTCAGCCCCAAGACCTGGCGGCTCGCCGATCTCGGCGCCAAGCATGCCTTGCTGCGCGAGGGGATCGGCTGGGGCAACATGCCGCTGCCGATGGTGGAAGGCGATCTTGCCGCGGGCACGCTGGTCCGCCTCGCCATGCCCGATCATCCCGGCGGGGCTTACCGCTTTACCGCGATCTGGCGGCGCGACACGCCCCCCGGGCCTGCCGCGCGCTGGCTGCTGGATCAGTTCGTCGCACTCGGCGCGCCGGATGCCGAGGCCTGCACCACGCCGGACGTGTGAAGCTCAGCTCACGCCCGCAGCAAAGTCCTTCAGCATCTGCTTGGCGATCACCAGCTGCATGATCTGCGTGGTGCCTTCATAGATGCGGTAGATGCGCGCATCGCGGAAAAAGCGCTCGGCCTCATACTCGGCGAGATAGCCCGCGCCGCCATGGATCTGCACGCAGCGGTCCGCCACGCGCCCGCACATTTCAGAGGCGAACATCTTGAAGGCGGCAGCTTCCATCAGGATCTTCTGCCCGGAATCGGCCTTTGCGATGGCGTCGCGCATCATGCACTGCGCGGCATAGATTTCGGCCTGGCTGTCCGCCAGCATCGCCTGAATCAGCTGGAACTGCGCGATGGGCTCGCCAAAAGCCTTGCGCTCATTGGCATAGCGGATCGCGGTATCGAGGAACCGCCGCGCTTGCGCCGTGGCCGCCGCTCCCACCGATAGCCGCCCGTTGTCGAGGCTCTGCATCGCGGTCGCAAAGCCTTTGCCTTCCTCACCGCCGAGCAGCGCGTCGCCGGGCACGAACACGTCTTCCAGAATGATGTCGCCGATATGGCTGCCCTGCTGGCCCATCTTCTTGTCGGACTTGCCGCGTGTAACGCCCGGCGTATCGAGTGGCACCAGAAATGCGGAGACGTGGGCGTTCCTCGGCAGGTTCTCCTTCGAGGTGCGCGCCATGATGAGGCCCACCTTCGCGTAGGGCGCATTGGTGATGTAGCGTTTGGTGCCATTGAGCACATAGCCGTTGCCCGAACGCACTGCCATCGTGGCCAGCCCCGCCGAGTCCGATCCCGAGCCCGGCTCGGTCAGGCCGAACGCGGCGATCTCGCCCGCCGCCAGCCTTGGCAGCCACTCCGCCTTCTGTTCTTGCGTCCCTGCATTCTTGATAGCGGAACAGACCATTCCGATGTTGATCGAGATGATCGAGCGGAACGCCGGCATCGCATAGCTGATTGCGTGGATCGTCTCGATGTACTGGCTGATGTTCATGCCCGCGCCGCCGTACTCCTCGGGCATGGTGAGGCCGAACAGCCCCATCTCGCGCATTTCGGCAAGGAGGTCTTCGGGGATCGCATCGCCCGCGATCACTTGCGCCTCGGCAGGAATCAGCCGCTCGCGCACGTAGCGCTGCAATTGCTCGAGGAACTGGGCGAAGACCTCCGGATCCATTCCCGGATTGCGGGTACCGCCTTGCGCAATGTTCATCAGGCCATCCTCATCATTCTGCTTGTCTTTCCAACGCTAGCCAAGATTTCGCGGCGGGGGAATTGCCCTTTGCTCTGTGCCATCAGGGTTAATGCGTAGCTGTACAGTCAGCCCGTTTCAGCCACACCGGTGCCATGCACACCCCATCATGCTGAAACGCGTCGAAACCTCCGAGCTCCGGCTCGGCATGTTCATCCACAAGCTGGAGGGGAGCTGGTTCAAGCATCCCTTCTGGAAGAGCAAGTTCCTGCTCGAGGAAATGTGGATGCTCGAAGCGCTGCAGGGGAGCGCGGTCGAGGCTGTCATCATCGATACCGAGCGCGGGCTGAACAACGTGCCCGAGCGCGAGGTCGCTGCCGTCGGCGCAGCCGCCTTGCCGCCCCAGCGCGGCATGCCGCTGGTCCCGCCGCGCCCTGCCGCCAACAAGTTCGCCGCTGCCCGCGTCGCCACCGCGAAAGAGTTCGGCACCGCGCGCAAGATCGCTGAGCGTCATTCCAAGCTCGTCAGCCGCGTCTTCCTCGAAGCCCGCCTCGGCCGCGGCATCAGCGCGCGCACCGTCGATCCGCTGATCGACGATATCTACGCCTCGGTGCAGCGCAATCTCTATGCCTTCAATGGCCTGCTGCGCTGCCGCGAGGACAGCGAGGAAACCTACCGCCACGCGCTCGCCACCAGCGCGCTGATGATCGCGCTCGCCCGCCAGATGAACCTCTCGGTCACCGAAACCCGCGATGCGGGCATGGCCGGCCTGCTGATGGATATCGGCGCCAATCAGGAAACCGGCGGCCCGCCGCATCCGGAGGATGTCTGGGCCGGTGCCACCACAGATCTCGAAGCCGATGCGCATTGCCAGCATGTGCTAGCCGGCCACGCCCTGCTCAAGGCTGCGGGCGATATTCCCGATGCGGTGATCAAGGTCTGTCTGCGCCACCACGAGCGGCTCGACGGCTCGGGCTATCCGCATCGCCTTGCCGCGCCCGATATCGACCAGCTCTCGCGCATGGGTGCGATCTGCGACACCTACGATCTGCTCGTCGCTGGTCGGGAAGGGCGCCCCGGGCTCGATCCGGCCGAAGCGATCCGCCACATGGGTGAGCATTGCGACGGTCTCGATCCGGCGATCATGGTCGATTTCATCGAGATGGTCGGGATCTATCCGATCGGTGCCTTCGTCGAACTGCGCTCGGGCCGCCTGGCCATGGTGGTCGACGAGGACCCCACCGAACGCGCGCTGCCCACGGTCTACACGTTCTGGTCAAAGCCGCTGGCGAAGAAGCTCAAGGGCGAAGTCATCGTCCTCTCGCAGTGCTACGGAGCGGACGAGATCGTCGGCATCGCGCAGCTTGGCGGGCTCGATCTGCCCCCGCTCGGCGCGCTGCGCCAATCGCTGCTGGGCGGTTATACGCGCGCCGCGGTGGCGTGACCAAGCAAGTCCATCGCTAGTGCTTCGGCCACCCGAATGCCGTCGACCGCCGCCGAAAGAATGCCCCCGGCATAGCCTGCGCCTTCGCCTGCCGGGTAGAGCCCGCGGGTATTCAGGCTCTGGAAATCTGCCCCCCGCGTGATCCTGACCGGTGAGGAGGTGCGCGTCTCCACCCCTGTGAGAACGACATCGGGATGGTCGTAGCCCGGCATCTGGCGACCGAACACGGGCAGCGCCTCGCGCATGGCGGCAACCGCGAAGTCTGGCAGGCATTGCGCCAGATCGGTCGGCGTCACCCCCGGCTGGTACGACGGGGTGATCGAACCGAAGCCGGTCGAAGCGCGCCCTGCCAGGAAATCGCCGAGCTTCTGCCCCGGTGCCCGGTAGTTGCTGCCGCCCGCGACATAGGCGAGCTCTTCCCACTTGCGCTGGAACGCCACCCCCGCGAGCGGCCCGCCCGGATAGTCCCGCTCGGGATTGATATCGACGACGAGGCCCGAATTGGCATTGAACTCGGCGCGCGAATATTGGCTCATCCCGTTGGTCACCACGCGCCCCGGTTCGGAGGCCGCCGCCACCACGCGCCCGCCCGGGCACATGCAGAAGCTGTAGACCGAGCGGCCCTGGCTCGTCTGGTGCGCGAGCGAATAGGCCGCCGGTCCAAGGATTGGATGGCCCGCGCCCGGGCCATAACGCGCCACATCGACCAGCCGCTGCGGATGCTCGATCCGCACGCCCACGGCAAAGGGCTTGGCCTCGATATGGACGCCCGCGCTGTGCAGCACGGCAAAGGTATCGCGCGCCGAATGGCCGACCGCCATGATCACGCGCCGCGCGGGCAGCACTTCACCGGTCGAAAGCACGAGGGCTTCGAGCTGCTGCTCTCCCCGCGCGTCCTTGCCGATGACGAAATCGTCGACCCGCGTCTCGAAGCGGTATTCACCGCCCAGCGCCTCGATCGTCTCGCGGATCGACATGACCATCGTCACCAGCCGGAACGTGCCGACATGCGGGTGCGCTTCGGTGAGAATTTCGGGCGGTGCGCCGGCCTTGACGAATTCGGTCAGCACCTTTCGGCCCAGATGGCGCGGGTCTTTGATCCGGCTGTAGAGCTTGCCGTCCGAGAAGGTGCCCGCACCGCCTTCGCCGAACTGCACGTTCGATTCCGGGGTAAGCTCGCTGCGCCGCCATAGGCCCCATGTGTCCTTGGTCCGTGCGCGCACGGCCTTGCCGCGTTCGATAATGATCGGCTTCAGCCCCATCTGCGCAAGGATCAGCGCGGCGAGCAGCCCGCAGGGTCCTGCACCGATCACGACCGGGCGCGGACCCTGCCAGTCTTGCGGCGCCATGATCGGGAAACGGTAGCTTGTATCGGGGGAAGGGCGCACGTGCACATCGCCGGCATGGCGTGCCAGCACGGCGGCCTCCTCCGCCACGCTCGCATCGATGGCATAGACAAGCTTGATCGCGCTTTTGCGCCGCGCATCGTTGCCGCGCTTCGCCACGCTATAGCGCAGCAGCGCGGCTGGTTCGATCTCCAGCCGCTCGGCAATCGCGGCTTCGAGCTCGGCATTGGTGTGATCGAGCGGCAGCTTGAGTTCGGTAAGGCGAAGCATTCCCGTCCCCTACTCACTGCTGGGGCGGCTTGAAAGCGATCCATTCGCGAAATGCTCGAAAGAGCGCATTTCGATGCGGGCTGGTGCCGCATCATGCGAAACGCAGGTTCGGATCAGAAATCAGTGCATGTGGCCGGCGACAATCGCGTCGAACACAGCCTCGTGCAGCGGTTCGATGAAGACGCAGCCCGCCTCGAAACGGTCCACCCAGACGACCTTGGCCTGGCGCGGCGGCAAGCCGGGGAGGGTGATCCACACGCATTCACCCACGCGCAGCCGCTCCATCCCGGCAAGTCGCAACCCGTGGCGCGAAAGATCGAGGATCTGCGCCGCCAGCCGCACGATCGTCCGACGATACTGCACGCGCACCATCAGCGGGCGCCGCTCGGACTGGCGCTCTTGCTGGGGACGAGGCTCTTGCATTTCGGCTGACATGCGTGCTCCGGGCGGCCCCCGCGTGGGGGACCTTTCTCCATATAGAACCAGAATGACTACGATTTCTTTAACCCGATGGAAGTTATCGCAAGCGGCTGATTTCGGTACTATCGAGTGATGGGCGCGGCCTTGAACTGGAAATTGCGATGAACCTCACGCTGCACACGTACTGGCGCTCTTCGGCGGCGTGGCGGGTCCGCACGGTGCTCGGTCTCAAGGGGCTGGCGTGGGATACGGTGCCGCATGATCTGCGCATCAATGCGCAGCAGGCGCCCGAATATCTTGCGCGCAATCCGCAAGGCCTTGTTCCGGCGCTGGAAATCGATGGCGCCGTGCTCACTCAAAGCCTCGCGATCATCGAATACCTTGAAGAGCGCTTCCCGCAGCCGCCAGTGCTGCCCGCCGATCCGCTCGAACGCGCGCGCGTCCGTGCCTTCGCGCTTGCCATCGCCTGCGACGTCCATCCGGTCCAGAACCTGCGCGTCCTTCGCATGCTGCGCGCGCGCGGGCTGGATCAGGCGGCTGTCGATGGTTGGGCGCGCGAGGTGATGGAAAGCGGCCTTGCTGCCTGCGCGCGTCTGATCGATGACCGCAGCGGCCCGTTCTGTTTTGGCGAGGCGATCACGCTCGCCGATGTCGTGCTGATCCCGCAACTCGCCAATGCCCGCCGTTTCGGTGCGCGGACCGACTATCCCCGGCTTGAGGCGATCGAGGCCCATGCCCTTGCGCACCCTGCTTTCGCTGCCGCGCTACCCGCCGCCCAGCCGGATGCCGATCCCGCCTGATTGACAATCCCCGCGCCAGCGCGAAGGTTGCGGGCATGCAAACCCGAACGTTCCTCCTCGCCGCGTCTGCCGCTCTGGCCCTCCTTGCCACTGGTCCTGCGCAAAGCGCGCCGCGCAAGGCTCCGGCAGACCCCGCCGCCGCGCTCCAGCAGCGCCTTCTCACCCTCGATTCCCACCTTGATACCCCCGCCTCGCTCGCGCTTCCGGGCTGGTCGATCATGGACGCACATACGGTCGAGGGCGATTACACGCAGGTCGACCTCCCGCGCATGAAGCAGGGCGGGCTCGATGGCGGCTTCTGGGCGATCTACACCCCCCAAGGCCCGCTCGATGCCCAATCCACCCGCAAGGCACGCGATTTCGCGCTGATGCGCGGCATTGCCATTCGCGAGATGGTTGCCGCACACCCGGAAAGCTTTGCCATTGCCAGCAAGGCCGCCGATGCCGCCGCAATCAAGGCAAGCGGCAAGCGCGTCGTCTACCTCTCGATCGAGAACGCCTGGCCGCTCGGCGAGGATCCCACGCTCCTGCGCAGCTTCTACGCGATGGGCGTGCGCATTGCAGGCTTCGCCCATTTCCGCACCAACCAGTTTGCCGATAGCTCGACCGACAAGGCCAGATGGGACGGCCTGAGCCCGCTCGGCGTCCAGCTCCTTGCCGAAATGAACCGCCTCGGCGTTGTCCCCGATCTCTCGCACAGCTCCGACCGTACGCTCGATGATGTGCTGCGCTTGTCCAAGGCGCCGATCGTGCTCACGCATTCCGGCTGCAAGGCCGTGTTCGACCATCCGCGCAACATCGATGACGCGCACCTCAAGGCGCTCGCTGCGGCCGGCGGGGTCATCCAGATCAACTCGGTCTATGTGAAGGGCCTCAAGCAGAGCGCCGAGCGCGAGGCGGCGATGAAGGCGCTTGAGGCCAAGTACCCCGAAGACCGCAAGCTGACCGCCGCCGAGCGCCAGTCCCTGCTCGCCGAGCGCCGCGCCATCGACGCGAAATATACCGAAGTCCGCGCGACCTTCGATGATGTCATGGCAAACCTGCTCCACGCCCTTCAGGTTGCCGGCGTCGATCACGTTGGTATCGGTCTCGATTGGGACGGCGGCGGCGGTGTGGCTGGCCTCGAGGATATTGCCGACCTGCCGAAGATCACGCGTGCGCTGCTTGCCGCCGGCTACAGCGAGGCGGACGTGGCCAAGATCTGGTCGGGCAATGTGTTGCGGGTTCTGGCCGCTGCCGAGGCCGAAGCGGAGCGCGAGAAGAGCTAGCGCACTTCCGGCTTCAGGCCGAGGTGCGCCGCCAGCACCTTGAGGTCGCGCTCTACGCCTTCGTTGACCAGCACCGCGATCTGCGGCTGGACCGCCAGCACCAGCGTGCCGTCTTCGACCATGAGCGAACTGCCGCTGATCCCTTGCGCGGTATTGCCGCTGAAGCGCCGGCACAGCCGCGTGGCAAATCCCCAGGCCTGCGCCGCGCGCAGTTGCTCGGGAAGCGCAAGCGGGGCAAGGTCGGCCGGCAGGTCGGAGCGCCCGGTGTTGGCAATCATCGCCGCCGCCAGCATCGCGCGGTCTGCCGGCGAGGCGCCGATCCAGCGCTTGCGCAGCGCCCATTCGCGCGCGAGGTCGCCGCGCAGGTTGGGCTCGACCATCGCGGTGGCGAGGCACAGCATCGTCGCGGTCAGTCGCAAGTGCTCCGTGCCCGCCGCCACGTCCGGCAGGCGCGCGGCCACGGTCCAGCCGGTCACCATCGCCGCGGTCCCGGCGGCAATGCCGTATTCGGCGGTGAACGCCGCTGCCCCCGCGACCAGCGGGTCCTGCACTCTCACGCCGGGGGCCATGCGGTCCCACAGCAGGCCCTCGCGCAGCCCCCATGAGGAAAACACCAGCCGCCCCGGTTGCAGCGCGCGGATCAGAACGAAAAGCAGCGCCGCAGTATCGGGCAGTGCGGCAAGGCGCGAGCTAGAAAGTCCCGGCACCGGCATCAGCGTCTCGGGCTTGCGCTTTGCCAGCACCTTCGCAAGGGCCTGGGCCTGCGGTGCGTCAATCTCAAAGCCGTGCGGATCGTCGATCGGCCAGCCCGAAGCCGTCATCGCATAGCGGGCAAAGGCGCGCAGTGATCCGCCGACGAGGTAAAGCGTCGAGCCGGGCGCCGCCTGCCAGTCCGCGCGCTTGAGCATCTTGGCAATCGTCTGCCCGAACGCCCGCTCGCCCCCGGCGCGCAGGCCCGGAAGGCGCAGCGTGCCCAGCGGTAGCGACGTGCCGTGCCGGCAGCCCGCCGCATCGACATCGACGAGTTCAAGGCTTCCACCGCCGAGATCGCCCACCACGCCCTCGGCGCGGGGAAACGCGCCGATCACGCCATGCGCGCTGGTGATCGCTTCCTCCTCGCCGCTCAGCAGCCGCGGCGAAAGACCCAGCGCGCGGATCTGTTCGAGGAACTCGCCGCCATTGACCGCATCGCGCACGGCTGCCGTCGCCACCACGTCGACATCGGTGATGCCCTTGAGGTCCAGCAGCGTGCGATAACGCGCAAGGCTCGCCAGCGCCGCTGCCGATGCGCGCTGGCCAAGCTTGCCGTTCTCGGCCACGCTCTTGCCCAGCCGCGCCGTCACCTTCTCGTTGTGCAGCACATCGGGCGCGCGCGCCGGCCCGCCATAGATGACGAGGCGCACGGTGTTGGAGCCGATATCGATGATCGCCCGGGTCGGCTCGTAGGAAGAGGCGCGGGTATAGCGGGTCATGCCGGGTATCGGATCACGCGGGTGACATCCCGCCGCGGCGCAGGGCAAGCTTGGGCACCTTGCGCCCCTTGCTAAGCGACGCCCCGCGTCCGGAGAGCGAGGGGTTGGTCATGAAGTAACGGTGCACGTTGAACGGCTTCGGACCCGGATCGGCGCGGTGATAGGTGCCGTCGGGCTCCAGAATCCAGCTCTGCTCGGTATCGAGAAGGTTGGCGAGCATGACCTGATCGAGCACCTGATCGTGCACCGTCGGGTTCTTGATCGGCACCAGCACTTCGACTCGCCGGTCAAGGTTGCGCGTCATCCCGTCGGCCGAGGAAATGAACACGCGCGCCCGCCGGTTAGGCAGCGGTGCGCCGTTGCCAAAGGCCCAGATGCGGCTGTGCTCAAGGAAGCGGCCGATGACAGACTTCACGCGGATGCGCTCGGAAAGCCCCGGCACGCCCGGCCGCAGGCAGCAGATCCCGCGTACCACGAGGTTGATCTCCACCCCCGCCGCACTCGCGGCATAGAGCCGGTTGATCAGCTGGCTGTCGGTCAGCGCGTTGAGCTTGGCCCAGATCGAGGCCGGCTTGCCCGCCTCGGCAAAGGCAATCTCGCGCTCGATGCACTCATAGAGTTTGCGCCGCACCCCGATGGGCGCAATCGCCAGCATCTCGGTCGCCTTGGGCTCGATATAGCCGGTGATGAAGTTGAACAGCAGGCCCGCATCGCGTCCGAATTTGGGGTCGGCGGTGAAGAAGCTGAGGTCGGTGTAAATGCGCGCCGTCACCGGGTGATAGTTGCCCGTGCCGAAGTGGCAGTAGGTGCGATAGCCTTCGCCTTCGCGCCGCACGACCATCGAGACCTTGGCGTGGGTCTTCCAGTCGACGAAGCCGTAGATCACCTGCACGCCTGCGCGTTCGAGCTGGCTTGCCCAGTGAAGGTTCTGCTCCTCGTCGAAGCGCGCCTTGAGCTCTACCACCGCGGTCACCGACTTACCAGCCTCTGCCGCCGCGATCAGCGCCGCGATCACCGCCGATTGCTTGCCCGCGCGGTAGAGCGTCTGCTTGATCGCCACGACGTCCGGGTCCGAGGCCGCCTGCCGCAGGAAATCGACCACCACGTCGAAGCTCTCGAACGGGTGATGGATCACAAGGTCCTTGGTGCGGATCGCGGCAAAGCAATCGCCGTCATGTTCGCGCACGCGTTCTGGATAGCGCGGGATGTAGGGCTCGAACTTCAATTCGGGCCGGTCGGTATCGACGATCACCGAAAGCCCGTTCATCGCCAGCAGCCCGCCTGCCTTGATCACCATCGCATGGTCGAGCCGCAGCTTGTCGCGCAGCAGGGCCTCGGCTTCGGGATCGAAGTTTTCCTGCACCTGCAGCAGAATGACCCGTCCGCGCCGCCGCCGCTGGATCGCGGTGCGGAAATAGCGCACGAGGTCCTCGGCGTCTTCCTCCACCTCGATGTCGCTGTCGCGCAGCACGCGGAAGGTGCCGTGGCCCTGAATGCGGAAACCGGGGAAGAGCTTTCCGGCCCCGCGCAGAATCAGTTCCTCGATGCTGATCCAGCACGCAGGTGCGCCCGGAACCCGCACGAAGCGCGGCAGCGCCGGGGGCACAAGGATCATCTCCGTCACCGCCTCGCCATCCGCCAGCCGCGTCAGGTTAAAGAGAATGCCGGTGCCTTGGTTGTTGATGAAGGGGAAGGGGTGCGCCGGATCGATCGCCTGCGGGGTCAGCGCCGGGAAAACGTGCTCCTCGAAGTAATGCGCCAGCCATTCGGACTGCGACTTGTCGAGCTTGCGGTCGCCGACGATGCGAATGCCCGCACTGTCGAGCTGCTCGGTGAGATCGG
The DNA here is from genome assembly GCF_027489515.1 of Novosphingobium sp. GTDB lineage: Bacteria > Pseudomonadota > Alphaproteobacteria > Sphingomonadales > Sphingomonadaceae > Novosphingobium. The sequence continues at coordinate 30,752 of NZ_JAIXZS010000030.1, forward strand.
CAAGGATCGTCTGCTGCGCGCGTACCAGTTCCTCCACCCCGCGATAAGCCGCCTGGAGCTGCTGGGTAGGCGTCAGGCCATCGATCGAAAGCTCGTCGATCCCCTGGCGCACCTGCGCGGCGAGCCCCGCCACGCGCACCATCATGAATTCATCGAGATTGGTGCCCGAGATCGAGAGAAACCGCAGCCGCTCCAGCACCGGATAGCCCATGTTCTGCGCTTCGGCGAGCACGCGCCGATTGAACGCCAGCCAGCTCAGCTCGCGGTTGAAGTAGCGATAGGCGGGAAGGGAAGGGCTGTTTGTCGCATCTTCGGCTGACGGGCTGCTCGCCGCGGTCTGCGGATCATCCATTGTCCATGCTCCCCCCGATGTCCGCCGACGTGAGGCGGATCGCGGCGCGGCATGGTGGCCGATTGCGACAGAGCGATGACATGCGGGTGGCATAGCACAAGGCGGGGCAGGACAGGCAAGGGGCGCGCAGAGGTTTTGCCGGACCTTTGCGTGGCCGCTTGCCGGGAACCAACAACTGGGCCGGCGCGTTGCAGTAGGTAATGTCTACTCATTTCATCGACATTTTGCCCCGCTTTGGCGCGAGGCTATTCTCTACTCTATAGGTTGAGATAACCTCGTAGCCGGTTCTGGGAACGAATCGAAGGGCGGAGGGCACGCTGGCAGGTCTGGTGGCGGAACCAAAAGCTTCTCTTTGCCGTCCCCAAGTAGAACTCTAATGTCTATCGGAATAATTGAGTTTAGTCACGACCCGACGGTGCAGGGGACCACCCCGAGGCTGACGCAAACGGGAGTACGATGCATGACCACTCGCGACACACACCTTGCCCTTCGCCGCCGCGTGGTTCTTGCAGGCGCGCTGGGCCTGGGCCTCATGCTGGCCGGCTGCTCGGGCGGCGGAAGCAAATCGGGCGCGGTGGAGCTGACCAACGTCTCCTACGATCCCACGCGCGAACTTTATCAGGCGATAAATCCGGCCTTTGCCGCGTTCTGGAAGCAGAAGACCGGCAAGGACGTGACCTTCCGGATGAGCCACGGCGGCTCGGGCAAGCAGAGCCGCGCGATCATCGACGGGCTCGAAGCTGACGTCGCCACGCTGGCGCTCGCTTATGACATCGACGCCATCGCGGAGAAGGGCAAGCTGCTCCCGGCCGACTGGCAGAAGGCTCTGCCGGACAACAGCGCGCCCTATACCTCGACCATCGTGTTCCTCGTGCGCAAGGGCAATCCCAAGGGCATCAAGGATTGGGGCGATCTGGTGAAGCCCGGCGTCGAGGTGATCACCGCCAATCCCAAGACCGGCGGCGGCGCGCGCTGGAACTTCCTCGCGGCCTGGGCTTATGGGCGCAAGGCGGGCGGTTCGGATGCGGCGGCCGAAGCCTACGTGAAGCAGCTGTTCCAGCACGTGCCCGTGCTCGATAGCGGCGCGCGCGGCTCCACCACCACGTTCGTCGAGCGCGGCATCGGCGACGTTCTCATCTCATGGGAAAACGAGGCCTTCCTCGCCGAAAAGAAGCTCGGCGCGGGCAAGTTCGAGATTGTCGCGCCCTCGATCTCGATCCTCGCCGAACCTTCAGTCGCGGTCGTCACCGCCAATGCAAAGAAGCATGGCACCACCGAAGTGGCTGACGCATACCTGCGCTATCTCTACACGCCGGAGGCGCAGACCGCGATCGCGCACAACTTCTACCGTCCGCGCGATCCGGCCATCGCACAGCAGTTCAAGGCGCAGTTCCCGGAAATCCCGATGGTCACCATCGACAAGGATTTCGGCGGCTGGGCCAAGGCGCAGAAGACCTTCTTCGACGATGGCGGCGTGTTCGACCGCATCTACACGAAGAAGTAAGGCGGGGCAGGGGGCTTCACCATGTCCGGTCCAACCTTGGCCAGCAGGCGCTGGAGGCAGCCGTCCGTGTTGCCCGGCTTCGGCCTCAGCTTCGGCTTCACGCTTGCGTGGCTGACGCTGATCGTGCTGATCCCGCTCGCCACGATCTTCCTCAAGGCCGCGGGGCTCGGCTGGTCCGAGTTCCTCGCGGTCGGCTTCAGCCGGCGCGCGATGGCCGCCTATCAGCTGAGCTTCGGCACCGCTGCCGTCGCTGGCCTCGTCAATGCGGTGTTCGGCCTGATCGTCGCGTGGGTGCTGGTGCGCTACGATTTCACCGGCAAGCAGGTGGTCAGCGCGCTCGTCGATCTGCCCTTTGCGCTGCCCACTGCGGTCGCCGGCATCGCGCTCACCGCGCTCTACACGCCCACCGGCTGGATCGGGCAGTTCCTTGAGCCGCTCGGGATCAAGGTCGCCTTCACCTGGATCGGCATCACCATCGCGCTTGTCTTCATCGGCTTGCCCTTCGTGGTCCGCTCGGTCGAGCCGGTGCTGGCCGATCTCGGCCGCGAGGTAGAGGAGGCCGCCGCGACGCTTGGTGCTACCCGGTGGCAGACCTTCACCCGCGTGATCTTCCCCGCCATCGGCCCCGCGCTCCTTACCGGCTTTGCGCTCGCCTTCGCACGCGGTGTCGGGGAATATGGCTCGGTGATCTTCATTTCGGGCAACATGCCCGGCCGCACCGAGATCGCGCCCTTGCTGATCGTCACCCAGCTTGAGCAATACGCCTATGCCGGCGCCACCGCGATCGCCGTGGTGATGATGCTCGCCTCTTTCGCGGTGCTGCTCCTGATCAACCTCGTGCAGGCCGCCAGCCGGCGGAGGACGGGCGCATGAGCATGGCTCCCACCAGCGAAAGCCCGCTTGCGCGCGCTGCGCTCATCACGGTCGCGCTCGTGTTCCTCGGCTTCTTTCTGCTGCTGCCGCTGCTCGCGGTGTTCAGCGAGGCGCTGCGGCAGGGCGCCGGGCCGTTTCTCGATGCGCTGCACACGCCCGATGCGCTGGCCGCGATCCGGCTGACCTTGCTGATCGCGGCGATCTCGGTGCCGCTCAACATGGTCTTCGGCGTCGCTGCCAGCTGGGCGATCACCAAGTTCCAGTTCCCCGGCAAAGCGCTCCTTATCACGCTGATAGATTTGCCTTTTTCGGTCTCTCCCGTGGTCTCGGGGCTGATCTTCGTGCTCCTCTTCGGCGCCAATGGCCTGTTCGGCGCATGGCTGGCCGAGCACGATCTCAAGATCATCTTCGCGGTGCCCGGCATCGTGCTCGCCACGGTCTTCATCACCTTCCCCTTCGTCGCGCGCGAGCTCATCCCGCTGATGCTCGAACAGGGTAAAGATGATGAAGAAGCCGCGATCTCGCTGGGCGCGAACGGCTGGCAGACCTTCTGGCATGTCACCTTGCCGAATATCCGCTGGGGCCTGCTCTACGGCGTGCTGCTCTGCAACGCCCGCGCCATGGGCGAATTCGGCGCCGTCTCGGTCGTCTCCGGCCATATCCGGGGCGAGACCAACACGATGCCGCTCCATGTCGAGATACTCTACAACGAGTACGATTTCGTCGGCGCCTTCGCGGTCGCCTCTCTCCTCGCGCTGCTCGCTCTGGTGACTCTGATCGCCAAGACGGTCCTCGAATGGCGCTTTGGCCTCCATGCAGGAGCACGGCATTGATCCACCTTCGCGGCATCACCAAGCGCTTCGGCGATTACCCGGCGCTGCACGGCATCGATCTTGATGTCGCACCGGGCGAGTTCATCGCGCTGCTCGGCCCGTCGGGCTCGGGCAAGACGACACTCCTGCGCATCATCGCGGGCCTCGAATTCCAGGACAGCGGCACCGTACTGCTTGGCGGCGAGGACGTGTCCTCGCTGCCCGTTGCCCAGCGCCACGTCGGCTTCGTGTTCCAGCACTACGCGCTGTTCCGCCACATGACGGTGGCCGACAACGTCGCCTTCGGGCTCAGCGTCCGCCGGGGTAAGGACCGCCTGCCCAAGGCCGCTCGCCATGCCCGCGCCGAAGAGCTGCTGCGCCTTGTCCAGCTGGAAGGTCTCGGTAGCCGCTACCCCGGCCAGCTTTCGGGCGGCCAGCGCCAGCGCGTTGCGCTTGCCCGTGCGCTTGCGATCGAACCGCGCCTGCTACTCCTCGATGAACCTTTCGGCGCGCTCGATGCCAAAGTCCGCAAGGACCTGCGCCGCTGGCTGCGCGATCTGCACAAGCAGATGGGCCTCACATCGATCTTCGTGACGCATGATCAGGAAGAAGCCCTCGAACTCGCCGACCGGGTCGTCGTGATGAACCAGGGCCGCATCGAGCAGATCGGCGCACCCGACGCGGTCTACATGAACCCCGAGACGCCTTTCGTTTCGCACTTCGTGGGGGAGACCAACCGGTTGCCAGTGCCGGGAACTGCCGCGGGCAGCGAAATCCACTTCCGCCCGCACGAGATCACGCTGGCGCCCGATGGTGCCGAGGCGCTGCTCGTCGACAACGTGTTCCGCAAGGGCGCGGTGTGGCGCGCGGAAGGGCTTCTCGAAGGCAGCGGACAATTTGTCGAGCTCGATCTGCCGAGCAGCGGCGAAGCACCCCGCCTCGGCCAGACGATCCGCTTCAACCCCCACCGCGCACGCATGTTCAACGCAAATGGAGACCAGACCCAAGGAGAAACCCGATGACCACACCGACCCCGCCGGCTGATGCCCAGCGTCACCTCGAGGAAAGCCTCGCCAGCGTGCGCGAGGCGCTCACCGGCCTGCGTTTCGGCACCGTCGCTCTGACCGTGCACGAAGGTCGCGTCGTCCAGATCGACGTAACCGAGAAGAAGCGCCTCAAGCCCAGCTGACCTGACCAAACAACCACAACCAAGACACATCACCCACTCAATCACTGAGCCCACCGGACCACCGGAGGCATCGTGAGACCCAGACAAAGGATCGACGATGACTTTGCGTGTTCTCCTCCTCGCGGGGGCGGCTATCCTGCCGCTTGCCGCCGCCCCGGCGCTTGCTGCCGATACTCCTACCGTGGCTTCGGTCGCCGAAGCGCCAGCTGACCAGACCACTTCGGTCGGCACCGGTCAGTCCGATAACGACACGATCGTGGTTACCGCGCGCCGCCGCACCGAAACCGCACAGCAAGTGCCGCTCGCCATCTCGGTTGTCGGGGGCGATCACATCGATGCCACAGGCGCCTTCAACGTAGGCCGCCTCCAGCAGCTGACCCCGACGCTGCAGTTCACCTCGTCCAATCCGCGCAACACCTCGGTCAACATCCGCGGCCTCGGTGCGCCGCTTGGCCTTACCAACGATGGCATCGAGCAGGGCGTGGGCATTTATGTCGATGACGTCTACTTCGCGCGCGTCGCCTCCTCGACCTTCGACTTCCTCGACGTGAAGCAAATCGAAGTGCTGCGCGGGCCGCAGGGCACGCTCTATGGCAAGAACACCACCGCCGGCGCGATCAATATCACCAGCCGCGCGCCGACGTTCGAGCCCGAAGGCCGCTTCGAGATCAGCGCCGGCAACCTCGGCTTCACGCAGGCCAAGGCCGCGGTCTCGGGTCCGGTGTCCGATACGCTCGCGGTGCGTCTCGCCGCCTCGCTCACCCGGCGCGACGGCACGATCTTCAACGTGACGTCGAAGAAGTGGGTCAACAGCCAGGAAAACCTTGGCCTGCGCGGCCAGCTGCTGTGGAAGCCCTCCGCCGGCGTTGAGTTCACGCTGGCCGGTGATTTCAGCCACCAGAACCCCAACTGCTGCACGCAGGTCTACGTGCGAACCGGTGCCACCCAGCGCCCGCTTAACCGCCAGTATGCCGCCCTTGCCGCAGCGCAGAACTATGCCGTGCCCAGCACCAATCCGTTCGACCGCCTGACCGACGTCGACACCCCGCTGCGCGCGCGCAACCAGATCGGCGGCGCCTCGCTCCGCGCGAAGATCGATACCGGCATCGGCACCATCACCTCGGTCACCGCATGGCGTTTCTGGAACTGGGATCCCTCGAACGACCGCGACTTCCTCGGTCTGCCAATCACCTCGAAGTCGCAAAATCCCTCGCACCAGGACCAGTATTCGCAGGAACTGCGTCTTTCGGGCGAGACCGGCCGCTTCGGCTATACGCTCGGCGCCTTCGGCTTCTACCAGAAGATCCGCACCGAGGGCATCCAGCAGCAGGGCGCGGCGGCAAGCAAGTGGCTGATCAACCCGACGAACGCGCTCTCGAACGATCCGACCGTGCTCGACGGGCTGACCGCGAACAACGACATCAACTTCAAGAACACCAGCGCCGCGATCTTCGGCAAGTTCTCGTACAAGCTGACGGACAGCTTCTCGATTCAGCCGGGCTTCCGCCTCAACTACGACAAGAAGGAAGGCAGCTACAATTCGGTCGTGACCGATGGCGCGGGCAACCTGCTCGTGTTCAAGACCGATGCGGCCGGCAAGACCCTCAACACCGCGCGCGAGCGGGCGCAGCTTGCCGTACTGGCGCCGCAGTCGTTCCTCGCGAACTTCAGCGATTGGAATTTCTCCGGCGACGTCACCGCCGCGTGGGATGTTACCCGCGATGTCCACCTCTTCGCGACGTACGCCAAGAGCTTCAAGACCGGCGGCATCAACCTGAACGGCGTGCCGGCCGATGCCGTCACGGGCGTGCCGCTGCTCGACCTTGCCACGATCAAGCCGGAATCCGTCAATCACTACGAAGTGGGGATCAAGACCCAGTTCCTTGATCGCAAGGCGACCTTCAACATCTCGGCCTTCCGCACCGATATCAGCAACTATCAGGCGCAGGTCTCCAACTTCGCGGTCGGCGTGATCCGCGGCTATCTTGCCAATGCCGAGAAGGCGCGCTCGCAGGGCGTGGAGTTCGATGCCTCATTCCGTCCGAGCGAACGCTTCAACATCTATGGCAACGGGGCCTATACCGATGCCAAGTTCGTCTCGTTCAAGAATGCGCCTTGCCCGCCTGAACTGTCCGGTGGCAGCGCACAGCCGCTTGATGCCAACGGCGTGCCGACCGCACCTGCTTCGCCGGCGGGGACCCCCGGCGGCGTGAGCCCGGCCCAGTGTGACATTTCTGGCGCGCAGCTGCCGGGTGTGTCGAAGTGGGCATTCTCCTACGGTGCGGAGGGCAATGTCCCGGTCAAGTTGTTTGGCAAGGAAGGCCAGCTCTACCTCGGCTTCGATGGCAACTACCGTTCGGCCTGGTCGTCCAACGCCAGCCCTTCGGCCTATACCAACGTCGATGGCTATGCCCTGTCGAACTTCCGCCTCGGCTTCCGCACGGAGGGCGGGATCGACATCTTCGGCTGGGTCCGCAACGCGTTTGATGTCCAGTACTTCGACCAGCTTGCGGTCGCACCGGGCAATACGGGCCTGATCGTCGGCAACATCGGCGATCCGCGCACGTTTGGCGGCACGGTCAAGCTGACGTTCTGAAGAATGCAGGTGAGGGGAAGGGCGTCAGCGCTCCTCCCCCGACACTCTGGAAAACCCCTCCCGCTTGCGGGAGGGGTTGGGGTGGGCACGCGCAACCGCAGCGCCCGCCATGACGCTCAATTGTTCCCCTGAATGAAGTCCCCCAGCACGCCGAGCGCGGAGCCTTCACCGCGGTTCTGCCCGCCGCCGGGCATGGCAGCCGCCAGCATGCGTCCGGCCAGCCGCGCGAAGGGCAGCGATTGAATCCACACTTTGCCCGGGCCGGTCAGCCGCGCGAAGAACAGGCCTTCGCCGCCGAACAGCACGCTTTTTACGCCACCTGCGCCGATCAGATCGAAGGTCACGCCCGGCGTGTAGGCGGCAAGGCAGCCGGTATCGACATGGAGCTCCTCGCCTGGCGCCAGAGTGCGCTCGGTCAGAGTGCCGCCCATCTGCACGAAGACCCAGCCATCGCCTTCCAGCTTCTGCATGATGAAGCCTTCGCCGCCAAACAGCCCGGTCATGATCCGGCGCTGGAAGGCCACGCCGATGCTCACGCCGCGCGCAGCGCACAGGAAGCTGTCCTTCTGGCAGATCAGTGTGCCGCCAAGGTCAGACAGCTTGAGCGGCAGGATCGCGCCGGGGGTGGGGGAGGCGAAGGCGACGCGCGCCTTGCCGTGCCCGGTGTGGGTGAAGACCGTGGTGAACAGGCTCTCACCTGTGATCAGCCGCTTACCCGCGCCCAATAGCTTGCCCATGAAGCCGCCGCCCTGATCGGCGCTGCCGTCGCCGAACACCGTGGTCATCTCGATCGAGCTGTCCTTCCACACGAAGGCGCCCGCCTCGGCCACCGCGCTTTCACCGGGATCGAGCTCGATCTCGACAAATTGCAGTTCCTGCCCCTTGATTTCGAAGTCGATGTCGTCGGCGACGCCGCTTTCGCGCATGTGACGCCAGGGATTGTTCGATGCCATTGCAGGTCCTCGCTCGGGCTGATGGTTGGTCCGCGCCCACCATAGCCCATGCCGCGCGCCTTGCAGCAGGCTTTTACGCGGCGTTGGCGGCGCCGTCCGGCCAGACCAGCGCAAAGGCGCTGGCCTCATCAAGCGGGCGGCCGAGGTGGAACCCCTGGCCATATTCGCAGCCCATCTCGCGCAGCGATGCACCCTGCTCGCGCGTCTCGATGCCCTCGGCGACGACCGAGAGATTGAGGTTGCTGGCTAGGTCGAGGATCGCGCGGATGATCTTGCGGCTCTTGGGATCGTCCATCGAGGCGATGAACGAGCGGTCGATCTTGAGCGTGTCGAACGGAAGGTTCTGCAGGTAACTGAGCGAGGAATAGCCGGTGCCGAAATCGTCGAGGCTGGTCTTCACGCCCCAGCTGCGCACTTGTTCGAGCACCTGCCGGGTCTGGTCGGGATCGATGATCGCGACGCCCTCGGTCACTTCGAGCCGCACCAGTTCGGGCGGCACCCCCGTTTCCAGCAAGACACGGCGCACATGCGCTGAGAAGGTGGGCTGGAGGAATTGCTGCGGAGCAATGTTGATGCTGATGTAGGGCAATTCGCCCGCGCTCATTCCGCGCTCCGTCAGGTCCCGGTGCAGCCGCGCCATTGCATTGCAGGCCTGCCTCAGCACCCAATCACCGATGAACACGATCAGGCCGCCCGCCTCGGCCGCCGGAATGAACCTTCCCGGTTCGACGAGCCCGCGTTCGGGATGGTTCCAACGGATCAGTGCCTCGAACCCGCGCAAACGTTCGCCCTGATCCTGAAGAGCACCAAGCGCGAAGATCGGCTGATAGAAGAGCGTGAACTGCTTTTCGCGGATCGCATCGCGCAGCTCGCTTTCCAGCGCCATGCGGTTGCGCCGCTCGTTGCCGAGTGCCTCCGAGAAGGTGACGACGCCGCCGTGCCCGCCAGACTTGGCCTCGTACATCGCCAGGTCCGCGTCCTGCCGCAGTTGCTCGACCGAGCCATAGCCCGCGGCGCTGTGCGCAATGCCGATCGAGAGGCCGACATTGACGTATTCGTCCCCTACCAGGATCGCGCCCTTCAGTGCATCGATCAGCGCGCCTGCGAGGTCCATGGCAATCCCCGGATTGGGCAGGGAATCGAGGACGATGACGAACTCGTCACCGCCGACCCGCGCGAGCGTCGCCCGCCAGGCGTGCTCATCACCGCGCCGTCGCCCGCCCATGCAGGCCGCGATGACGCTGTCGAAGCGCCGCGCCGTCTCGATCAGCACAATGTCGCCGGCGTGGTGGCCATACTTGTCGTTGATCGCCTTGAAGCCGTCGAGGTCGATCACCAGCACGGCGAGGCCTTCGCGGCTCTCGGGCAGACGCTCGAATGCCGCGCGCGCGCGTTCATCGAGGAGCGTGCGGTTGGGCAGCCCCGTCATCGCATCGTGCAACGCATCATGGACCAGCGCCGCGCGCGCCCGCTCGCGTTCGATAACCCGCGCGAGCTGGGTTGCCGCCTGCGTCACCGTCAGCAGGATCGCGTCCTTGTCCATCATTGCAGTGCGCGCGAAGAATTCGAGCACGCAGACAATCTCGTCCCCGATCATGACCGGGAACCCGCAGACTGCGCGGATCCCGCACGAGGCCGCGGCGACCCTGCGGCAGAAGTCGGTGGCGAGTTCGGCCTCGTCGATCCAGTGCGGATGGACATCGCGTAGCACCCGACCTGGCAGGCCCTCGCCGCTCGGGAATGTCCGCTCGCGCGAAGCTTCCACCAGCGGGAACAGCCGCGCCGGTTCAGACGTGAACCACGCGACGCAGGAAACCGCCTTGCCGCTGCGTTCGACGCGATAGGCCGTGCCGAAGGCCCAGTTCATATGCTCGCAGATCTCCTTGAGCACTTCACCGATCGCCTCGCTGAAATCGTTGGAGCGGTTGGCGCAATCGGTGATCCGCTGCAGCAGCGCGAGCCGCACCTGGCTTTCGTAGAGCTCACGCAGCCCCCGTTCGGCAATCGCCTCGGCCTGGAGCCGCCCTTCGCGCTCTCGCTGGACAAGGCGCTCGAGCCGCTCGACTGTTGCGGCAAGATCGGAGGGAAGGGGGATCGGCTCCTGCTTCATCGCGACCGGCTCAACGCGACCAGTCCAGCGCGATCCGGCATACCGGGTGCCCGTCCAGCATGCAGGAAAGGTGCTCGATCTCTACCTGGTCGCCATAGTGGTCCGCCGCGCCCTCGATGAAGCCATGCGCCAGTCGGCACATCCGCCGCGGCGACTGGTAGGCGAGGCCGATGCGCCCGTCGTCCAGATCGTGGAAATGGAAATGCGGGCAGCCCGCCCCGGCATAGAGCTTGCGCACTTCGGGATGGATGATGTCGTTGATGCTTGCGACGAACGATTGCGCGCTCTGATGCGACGTGAAGAACATCTCGTAGCGTTCGCGAAGCAGCGGAATGGCGCTCCGCCCGAACCAGCGCAGCACTTCGCCCGCGCTCAGCCCCAACGCGGCCGAAGCCGCATCGACGAGCCGGATCACCTCGCTGTCGGGATAACTGCCCAAAGAGGTATAGGCGCCTTCCAATCCTGCCATCTCGAGCAGGCCGTCCCACGCCAGCAGCCCGTGCTCGCGTACCACGGCATCCTCGAGCAGATTGAATACGACGCCCTTCATCGCTTCGCGCACACCTTTCGTCAGGCCTGATCAGTGGCGCCATGCCACTACCGCCGTGCGCGTCGCATGAAGCTGGCTATCGTGCGCATTGCCTATTGATGTGGGCGGGGCTGGTAACCATGTTCCCGATGGGTCGGCACGGGCCCTATTGATCGAGCCAGTCAATCAATCTGCTCAGGATTGATCATTAGCGCCGCGCACCATCTCGCGCTAAGTGCCCTCCTGCCATCACGGCTCCCCATTCATGCGGACCATCCCGGTCCGCGATCACAAGGAAGCGAACCGCATGTCTCTGCTGAGCACCCCGATCAAGCCCTTCGCCAACACGGCCTATAAGGAAGGCAAGTTCGTCGACATCACCGAGGCCGATATTGCCGGCAAGTGGGCGGTGTTCTTCTTCTACCCGGCCGATTTCACCTTTGTCTGCCCGACCGAGCTCGAAGATCTCCAGGACAACTACGCCGAGCTGCAGAGCATGGGCGTCGAGGTGTTCGGCGTCTCGACCGACACGCACTTCAGCCACAAGGCCTGGGCAGACAGCTCGCCCGCGATCGGCAAGATCACCTACTACCTCGTGGGTGACCAGAACCACACGCTGACCAATGCGTTCGACAACCTGCGTCCCGGCGTCGGCCTCGCCGATCGCGGCACCTTCGTGGTCGATCCCGATGGCGTGATCCAGCTGATCGAAATCACCCCCGAGGGCGTGGGCCGCAATGCGGCGGAACTCGTCCGCAAGATCAAGGCCGCCAAGTACTGGCGCGAGCACCCCGGCCAGGTGTGCCCGGCCAAGTGGGAAGAAGGCGGCGAGACCCTTGCGCCGTCGATCGACCTCGTCGGCAAGATCTGATCTGAAGACTCTTCGCGAGAGCGCCGGCATTCCCCCCGCACGGCCTCTCGCAAACCGCCGGGCGGCGGCCTTTCCCTCCCCCTCCGCCGCCGCCCGGTCTCGTTTTTCCTTCCGTGTTCTTTCCCTCCCGCCGGTGCCAGCCGCCGCGCGAATGAACCTGCCTGCCCATCGATCTGCCCCCGCTGATCTTCAAGGAACCTGCGCCCATGTCGCTCCTCGACGCCGCCACCACCGCCCAGCTCAAGACCTATCTCGGCAAACTGCGCCGCCCGATCGAGCTTGTCGCAACGCTCGGCACCGATGCGAAGAGCAACGATATGCGCAGCCTCGTCGAAGAGATCGCAGTCCTCTCTGACAAGGTAACCGCGCGCCTCGACGGGACCGACGAGCGCCGCCCCAGTTTCGCCATCGGCGCTGTGGGTGAGGCTGCGCGGGTCACTTTCGCCGGCCTCCCGCTCGGGCACGAGTTCACTTCGCTGATCCTTGCACTGCTCCATGTTGGCGGCCACCCGCCCAAGGAGGAGGCCGATCTCCTCGAGACCGTGCGCACCCTTGAAGGCCCGCTGCACTTCGAGACGTTTTTCTCGCTCACCTGCCAGAACTGCCCTGACGTGGTGCAGGCGCTCAACATCATGGCCGCGCTCAATCCGGCGGTTACGCACGTCGCCATCGATGGCGCGCTGTTCCAGGACGAAGTCGAGCGGCGCAAGATCATGGCCGTCCCGCAGGTGTTCCTGAACGGAGAGCTGTTCGGTCAGGGCCGCATGGACCTCGCACAGATCGTAGCCAAGCTCGATACCGGCGCGGTGGCCCGCGCGGCCGAGAAGATCGCCGCCAAGGACCCGTTCGACGTCCTCATCGTCGGCGGCGGACCCGCGGGCGCCGCGGCGGCGATCTACGCCGCGCGCAAGGGTATCCGCACCGGCGTCGTTACCGAGCGTTTCGGTGGGCAAGTGCTCGATACGATGGGTATCGAGAACTTCATCTCGGTACAGCACACCGAGGGCCCGCGCCTTGTCGCGCAGCTGGAACAGCACGTGAAGGACTACGATGTCGACGTAATGAACCTGCAGAAGGCGGTCGGCCTGAAGCCTGCCAACGGTGACGGCCTTGCGACGGTCGAGCTCGAAAGCGGCGCTGCGCTGCGGGCAAAGACCGTGATCCTCTCCACCGGCGCGCGCTGGCGGCAGATCGGCGTGCCCGGCGAGGACGAGTACCGCAACAAGGGCGTCGCGTACTGCCCGCACTGTGATGGCCCCCTCTACAAGGGCAAGCGCACGGCGGTGATCGGTGGCGGCAACTCGGGCGTCGAGGCTGCGATCGACTTGGCCGGCATCGTCGCGCATGTGACGCTGATCGAGTTCGACAGCGAATTGCGCGCCGATGCGGTGCTCCAGACCAAGCTCAGGAGCCTGCCCAATGTCACCGTGATCACCTCGGCGCTGACGACCGAAGTCACTGGCGATGGCGAAAAGGTCACCGGGCTCGTCTACCGCGACCGCAAGACCGAGGAAGTCCACACGATCGCGCTCGAAGGCATTTTCGTCCAGATCGGCCTCGTGCCCAACACTGAATGGCTGCATGGCGCGCTTGCGATGACCAATCGCGGCGAGATCGAGATCGACAGCCACCTCGCGACCAGCTTGCCAGGCGTTTTCGCAGCGGGCGACGTTACGACCGTGCCCTACAAGCAGATCGTGATCGCGATGGGCGAAGGCTCCAAGGCCGCGCTTTCGGCCTTTGATTACCTGATCCGCCACTGAGCTGCGCATGCCGTGTCATGTCGTTCTGGCTCCCCGCCTCGGCGGGGGCTCCAGAACGACATGTGCACACAGCTTTCGACAATCGCGTCCGTTTCACGCTGCACTGCGACAAAAGTTTTGCGTCAGGGCCACCTGCACCGTATGAATCCGCGCGCAATCCCCCGCAGCGAGCAGGAAAGGCCCGCCCACGCCCATGGACACGTTGACCGAGACCCTGACGAGACAGGCTGTCACGCCCGGGCTCGATCTCGACGGGCTGGACCAGGTCCTTGGCATCCATGTTGGCACGCTCAATTCGCTGCTTCTATCGCGGCTCGAACGGCAGCTTGAAGCGTTCAAGGTTACCCCGAAGCAGGTAGCGATCCTCTGGCTGGTCAACGCCAATCCCGGGGTCAAACAGTCTGATCTATCGCGCTTCTTCAAGATCGAGCGGCCGACCGTGCACCAGTTTGTGCGCCAGCTCACGCTCAACGGCCATCTCGTCTCTGAACCCTCGAAACTCGATCGGCGGGCAGGGGGCCTGTGGATTACCGAAACCGGCACCGCGACGCTGACGGCCGCGCGCGAGATCATCTTCACCGATGAAGCCGGGCTCCTTGCTCCGCTCACGCCGGCGGAGCGCGACGAGCTCTACCGCCTCATCATCAAGGTCTATCTTTCGGCACCGAACCGGTCCTGAACCTTTCAGGCGGTCGAACAGCCTATTAAGGTCGGATACAGGCCGGCTGCTCCATAAACACACCGGTCAGACAGGGGAGTTTCTCATGCAGTTTTCGAAGTCACGTCTTGGTTTGGTCCTGCTCGGTGCAGCGACGCTCGCGGCCATCACGGCAGCAGGTGCAGCGCAGGCCGCCGGCCCGGCGGGTGATGCGGCACGCGGCAAGACGGTCTTCGCCCGCTGCGCTGCCTGCCACGATCTCAACACTGGCGCGGTCCGCATGGGCCCCAGCCTCAAAGGGGTCATCGGTCGCAAGGCCGGCTCGGTCGCCAACTTCGGTTATTCGGCCGGGATGAAGGGCAAGGGCGTCACCTGGGGGGCGGATACACTCGATGCGTTCCTGACCGCACCGATGAAGTACGTCCCCGGTACGCGCATGGCCTTCCCGGGCCTCAGCAACGCTCAGGACCGCGCTGACGTGATCGCCTACCTCAAGCAGGCAGCCAAGTAAGGCCTCGCTGCCACTGCGACACAGTTGATAACGTTCACTTTTTGGCCCCGCCTCGACCCTGTCGAGGCGGGGCTTTCGGTTTGAAGTGGCGGAAATCGCGTGATCTTTCCGATACTTTGTCCACCGCGGCGATACGTATGCGCCGCATATGCAGGTAGACTTTCCCGCTCCACTTGGCACAACCATGGAAGCAAGGCCGGCGGATAATCGGCCGCAAGGAGAGTTAGACCCATGGCCATGGCCCCCGCAGCCGCTGCTGATTCCGCGACCGATTCCGGCAATATCGATGCGCCCGAGCTGCGGCTCTTCGTCATGGCTCTGTTCTTCCTGTTCGGCGGCATCACTTCGCTCAACGATGTGATCATCCCGAAGCTGAAGGACCTCTTCACGCTCAACTACACCCAGGCCATGCTGGTGCAGTTCTGCTTCTTCACCGCCTACGCTGTGATCGGCGTTCCCGGTGCGCTGCTCGTCAAGCGGATCGGCTACATGCGCGGTGCGGCGATGGGGCTGCTGACCATGATGGTAGGCTGCCTGCTCTTCATCCCTGCCTCGCAGAGCGCACTTTACGCGCTCTTCCTCTTCGCGCTGTTCATCCTCGCCAGCGGCGTCGTTCTCGTACAGGTCGTCTCGAACCCGCTGATCTCGCTGCTCGGCCCGGCCAGGACCGCGAGCAGCCGGCTGACCTTCGCGCAGGCATTCAATTCGCTCGGCACGGTGCTCTTCCCGCTGATCGGCGCGAGCGTGATCCTCGGCAAGATCAAGGACGTGAAGGTCGATGAGCTCGTCGGACCTGCGCTCGATGCCTACCGCGTCACCGAGAGCCGCCTCGTGGTCAACACCTACATCGGCCTCGCTGTCAGCCTCGCGCTGGTCGCTGCAGTCGTCTGGGCCAATCGTAACCGCCTCAAAGGCGAAAAGCATGAAGCCAGCTCGATCGGCGCCAGCTTCGCGCTTCTCTCGCGGCCGCGCTTCGGCTTCGGGGCGCTGTGCATCTTCCTCTATGTCGGCGCCGAAGTCTCGATCGGCTCGATCATCGTCAACTACCTGGCGCTGCCCACCGTCATGGGTCTCGATCACGAAGCAGCAGGTGGCGAAATCTGGAAGTACTGGTTTGGCGCGATGGTCGGCCGTTTCATCGGCTCGGCGCTGCTGCGCGTGGTGAGTCCGGCGAAGACGCTGGCAGGCTGTGCGGTCGGTGCGATCACGCTGCTCGCAATCTCGACCCACACCTCGGGGCTCGTCTCGGCCTACACGCTGCTCGGCATCGGCCTGATGAATTCGATCATGTTCCCCACCATCTTCACGCTCGCCTGTGAAGGCCTTGGCAAGCGCGCGGCGGATGGATCGGGCATCATCAACGTAGCCATCTTCGGCGGTGCGGTGGTCCCTCTCGCTACCGGCGCGCTGGCCGATCTGACGGGCAGCCTCACCATGGCGCTCGCGCTTCCTGCAGCATGCTATGCGGTGATCGCCGGCTTCGGCCTCTTCGCCGTCCGCCCGGTTGCCCCTATCGAAGTCTAAAGACGGGTGGGGGTATTTCAACTCCCGGCGTTGACATTCGCTCGCCCCGGCTCAAATCTGGGGCATGCTCTCGCAAAAGACGCGCTACACGATCCGCGCCCTCCAGCACCTGTCCGATACCTTCGGGCAGGGGCCGGTGCGGCTTGATGCGATTGCCGAGGCGCAGAACATTCCGCGCAAATTCCTCACCGTCATCCTTTCTGAAATGGCGCGCGAAGGGATCGTGGTCTCGCATCGTGGGCGCGAAGGGGGCTATGAACTCGCGCTGCCACCGGTCGATATCCGCTATGGCGACATCATCCGCCTGACGCGTGGCAGCTTAGCGCTAACCCCCTGCGCCAGTCGCAACGCGCACGAAACCTGCAACAACTGCCTGCCCGAAGCTGAATGCCGGCTGCGCGGCCTCATGCTCCAGCTGCGCGACGAGATGGCGGCGATGCTCGACCGGATCACGCTGGCGGACCCGATCACGCTCGAGCCGCCTTTCGACGATCAGGCGGCACAGGCCGCGCAATAGGTCCGGCAAAAGCGGCGAACTTCACTTGGCGTTCATTCACCTGCTGGTTATAGCACCCGGCATGATCGCCCCCGCTTCCGGCCGCAGACCCCTGCGCCTTCTCGCACTCGCCGCCGCCACCGCCGTGCTCGGGCTCACCGCCGGCTGCGCGGGGACCAAGGCCAAGAAGGATGTCGCCTACGTCGCGCGCGACGTCGATACGCTCTATGCTGCCGCGAAGGACCGTCTCGATAGCGGCGATGCCAAGCAGGCCGCGGCGCTGTTCGACGAGGTCGAGCGCCAGCATCCCTATTCGCCCTGGGCACGCAGGGCCCAGCTGATGAGCGCGTTCAGCTATTACGCCGCGCGCGATTATGCGAAGTCGGTCCAGTCTGCACAGCGCTTCCTCTCGATCCACCCTGGCAACAAGGACGCGCCCTACGCGTATTACCTCGTGTCGCTCTGCTATTACGAGCAGATCAGCGACGTGACGCGCGACCAGAAGATCACACAGCAAGCGCTGACCGCGCTCACCGAAGTGACGCGCCGCTATCCGAACACGACCTACGCCATCGACGCGCGGCTGAAGCTCGATCTCGTCAACGATCACCTTGCGGGCAAGGAAATGGAGATCGGCCGCTTCTATCAGCGCAGCGGCAAGTGGCTTGCCTCCGCGCTGCGGTTCCGGACGGTGGTCGACAAGTATCAGCAGACCAGCCACACGCCCGAGGCGCTCTACCGTCTGGTCGAGAGCTATCTCGTGCTCGGTCTGCCCGAACAGGCGCAGAAGTCGGCTGCCGTGCTCGGCGCCAACTATCCGGGTAACGAATGGTACGAACGCGCCTACAAGCTCATCAACGAGAAGGCGCCGGGGACGATTGCCAGCTGATCAGGCGCCAGCCGATCAGGCGGCCCGGCTGACGCCGCGGGCGCGTGCGGCACTGCCGAGCGCATCAAGGAACTGATCGGTTGCGCGCTCCCAGCTGAAGCTGCCGCCATGCGCCGCTGCGGCCGCGCGGTCGCAGGTCAGCGCCTGGGTGATGGCCGTTTGCAGCTCCTCGTCGAGCGCACCGACCGGTTGGGGGAGGTCGCCGTCCGGACCCAACCCGCCCGTGCCGACGACGTCGATCGGTCCTGCGACAGGATAGGCCGCGACCGGCAGGCCGCAGGCCATTGCCTCGATCATCACGAGGCCGAAGGTATCGGTGCGGCTCGGAAATACGAAGACGTCTGCCGAACAATAGGCCTGCGCCAGCGGGGTGCCAGACAGCGCGCCGAGGAAGTGCACGTGCGGGTAGCGCGCGCGCAGTTGCGCAAGGTCGGGCCCGTTGCCGACGACAACCTTGCTGCCCGGCACATCGGCCGAGAGGAACGCATCGAGGTTCTTCTCCACCGCGACCCGCCCCACGTTGAGCATTATCGGACGCGGGAGGTCCGCCAGCGCTGCGAGCGGCGTATGGCCCGGGTGGAACAAGCTGGCGTCGATCCCGCGCGACCATGGCGTCGCCTGGGTCAGCCCGTGTCCAGCCAACTCGGCGGCCAGTGTCGGGGTCGAGACCAGTACGGCATGGCTGGAGGCGTGAAAGCGCCGCATGATCGGCCAGAAGCGGTCCGGGCTGAGCCCGGTGCGCACGGCTGCATAATCGGGAAAGCGCGTGTGGAAGGCGCTTGTGAATGGCACCGCGTTCGCCTTGCACCAGCCGCGTGCTGCCCAGCCGATCGGGCCTTCGGTAGCGATGTGGACGATATCAGGATCGAAATCGCGCAAGGCTCGCCGGGTGCGGAACCGCGGCAGCATGGCGAGCCGGATCTCGCGGTAGCCCGGCAGGCCGAAAGTGAAGAACTGGTTTGGCGTCACCAGCATGACCTCGTGGCCACGCGCCATGACCCGCTCCACCGTGGTCGCCAGTGTGCGGACAACACCGTTCACCTGCGGGTGCCAGGCATCGGTGCAGAGCGCGATCTTCATGCGTCCTCCTTGATACGCTCGGCCTCGGCTGCTTCCTTGGCCGACTTGGCGAAAGCCTCCTCGAAGCAGATTGCCGCCCAGTCGATGATGGAGATGGCGCCAGCGTGGTCTTCGACTAGCGCGGTGCAGCTTTCGACCCAGTCGCCGTCGTTGTAGTAGGTCACGTCGCCGATCTGGCGGATTTCGGCGCAATGGATGTGGCCGCAGACCACGCCGTCGACGGCCATGTCGCGCGCGGCGTGCGCTACCGCTTCCTCGAACGCGCAGACGAACTGCACCGCGTTCTTCACCCGCTTCTTGAGATAGGCGGACAGCGACCAGTAGGGCAGCTTGAACCAGCGGCGAACCTTGTTGAACCAGCGGTTGGCGCGCAGCAGAATCGAGTAGGCCTGATCGCCCAGGAAGGCGAGCCAGCGGGCATAGAGCACCACGCCGTCGAACTTGTCGCCATGCGTGACGAGGAGGCGGCGGCCATCAGCGGTGACGTGGATCGCCTCGAGCGCGATTTCCACCCCGCCGAAGCTCATGCCCGCGTAAGGACGGAGCATCTCGTCATGGTTGCCCGCGATCAGCACTACGCGGGTGCCGCGGTGCGCCATCTTGAGAATGCGGCGCACCACTTCGTTGTGGGCATCGGGCCAGTACCATCCGCGCGAAAGGCGCCATCCGTCGACGATGTCACCGACGAGGTAAAGCGTTTCGCACTCGATCGAGGCGAGGAAGTCGAGCAGCATGTCAGCATTGCAGCCGCGCGTGCCAAGGTGGATGTCGGAAACCCACACCGTGCGCACCTTGCGCTTGGGGCGGAATCCGCGCGGCTCGGGCAGATCGAGCCAGGCAGGAATGGATTTGGCCAGTTCGGTAGCGGCGGGGGACATTCCCCAGGCTTTTGCGCGCGTCATTCCGAAACCCTTGTTCAGTTTGTCAACTGAGCCGAATCCCTGTCACAATCGCATGTCGTTCCCGTGGCACCCTGTCATGCCGCTGTCACACCACGCCCCGATCCGCAGGTTTATCCACAGCTTTGCCAACATCGCGGGTTCTCCGCGCGAGCATGGTGACGCGGCGCAGCGGACTGGGTAAGGATCGCGAGCGATGCTAACGGGTCTTTCCATCCGCAATGTTGTCCTGATCGAGGCGCTCGACCTGTCGTTCGGGCGAGGGCTAGGCGTGCTCACCGGCGAAACGGGCGCAGGCAAGTCGATTCTGCTGGATTCGCTGGGTCTGGTGCTGGGCGACCGTGCCGATGCCGGACTGATCCGCGCCGGGACCGATGAGGCAAGCGTGACCGCGACGTTCGAGTTTGCGCGGCTCCCCGATGCGCTTGCAGCAGCGCTGGCAGAGGCGGAACTTGCGGTCGAGGTGGGCGAGCCACTGATCATCCGCCGCCGCTTGCGTGCGGAAGGCGGCAGCGCCGTCGGCAGCCGCGCTTTCGTCAACGATCAGCCGGTTTCCGTGGCGCTACTGCGCGAGCTGGCCCGCAGTCTGGTCGAACTGCATGGCCAGCATGATGATCGCGGCCTCGTCAATGCGCGCGGCCACCGGGCCTTGCTCGATCGCTATGCCCGCGCCGAAGTGGGCGATGTTGCGGCGGCATGGGAGAAATGGCGCGCGGCGGAAAGCGCGCTGGCGGGGGCGAAGGCCCGCCTTGCCGCAGCCTCCGCCGAGCAGGATCTGCTTGTCGCGCATCTGGCAGAGCTCGCGCTGCTGGCGCCCGAGGTGGGCGAGGAAGCGGAGCTCGCCGAACAGCGCGCTGCGATGCAGAAGGGCGAGCGGCTGTCAGGGGATCTCGCCGAATTGCAGCACTTGTGGTCGGGCTCGGATTCAGCGCTTGCGTCCTTGCGCAGCGCCTCGCGCCGACTCGATCGGATCGCGCATGAGCATCCCTTGCTGACCGAAGCGATGGAAGCACTCGACCGCGCAGTGATCGAGGCGAGCGAAGCGGAAGACAAGCTGGAGAAAGCGGCCGAAGCGCTCTCGCACGATCCGCTGCTGCTCGACCGGCTCGAGACGCGGCTGTTCGATCTGCGCGCGGCCGGTCGCAAGCATGGTTGCACCGTCGATGAACTGCCCGCCCGCATGGCCGAGATGCGCGCCGCGCTGGATCAGATCGAGGGCGGTGAGGCGTCGATTGCAGGTCTTGCACGGGCCGCACACGACGCCGGCCTTGATTACCGTGCCAAGGCGGAAAGCCTCTCGGTTGCGCGGGCCGAGGCGGCACGGCGGCTTGATGCAGCGGTGGCGGCCGAACTCGCGCCGCTCAAACTTGATGCGGCGCGCTTCCGCACCGCGGTCGTGCGCTTGCCGGAGGATCGCTGGGGCCCGCAAGGTGTCGATGCCGCCGAGTTCCTCATCTCCACCAACCCCGGCGCAGACTTCGCGCCGCTCGCCAAGATTGCCTCGGGCGGTGAATTGTCGCGCTTCATCCTCGCGCTCAAGGTCGCATTGGCTGAGGAGGGCGGCGCGGCGACGGTGATCTTTGACGAGATTGATCGCGGCGTCGGCGGCGCCGTCGCCAGCGCGATCGGCGAGCGTCTCGCGCGGCTCGCTTCGGCTGGCCAGCTGCTCGCCGTCACGCACAGCCCGCAGGTCGCCGCGCGCGGGACGGCGCATTACCTGATCGCCAAGTCCTCCGAAGGCACCGTCACGCGCACGTCGGTGGTGCAGCTCGATGCGGCCGGGCGGCAGGAAGAGATTGCCCGGATGCTCTCCGGTGCGGAGATCACGCCCGAAGCGCGGGCGCAGGCGGAACGGCTGCTCGAACAGGCATGATGGACGCGCACCCGCTCGATCGCCCGATCTGGTCGTTGCTCAATGGTCCGCAGTCCTCGCTGGCCGTTGCGCGCGGCACTGTTTGCCGGATCGACCCGACATATGGGCCCTTCGCCGCTGCCGCGCCTGGGCATGAGGCCGAACTCGCGGACCTGCTGACCAGCGCTGAAGACGAGATCTGGCTGGTCGAGAACAAAGAACTGGTCGCACCGCCAGGCACCCGCGTACTGCGCACCGCGCCGCTGCTGCAGATGATCGCCGATGGTCCGCTGGAGCAGCATCCCGTCGATCCCGAACTGGTCCTGCTTACCGAAGCTGACGCGCCCGAGATGACCGCACTGGCGCTCGAGACCCAGCCCGGCCCTTGGCGTTCGCACACCCACCGCTACGGCCCCTACTATGGCCTGCGCGAAGAGGGCCGCCTGATCGCTATGGCGGGTGAGCGCATGCGCCCAGCGCCCGGCCTTGCCGAACTGAGCGGCGTCTGCACCGCGCCTGATCGGCAGGGCAGGGGCCTTGCCGGCCGGATGATCCGCCGCGTGCTGGCCGGTTTTGCCGAGCGCGGGGATACGCCGTTCCTGCACAGCTATGCTTATAACACCCATGCGATCCGGCTTTACGAATCGCTCGGCTTCCGGGCACGGCTTGCGCTGGTGGTGACCGTGCTGGGGAGGGCAGAGCCATGACGATGAGCGAAGCCGATGCCGCGAATGAACTGATGCGCCTGGCGCGCCAGATCGCGCATCATGACCGGCTTTACCATGCGCACGATGCGCCCGAGATCAGCGACGCCGAGTATGATGCGCTCGTGCGCCGCAATGCCGAGCTGGAAGCCGCGTTTCCGCACCTGATCCGGGCTGACAGCCCAAGCCGCAAGGTGGGGCACGAAGTCGCTGCCTCGCCGCTCAGCAAGGTCACCCATGAGGTTCGCATGATGAGCCTCGACAACGCGTTCTCGGATGAGGAAGTCGAGGAATTCGTCGCCCGCGTGCGCCGCTTTCTCGCCCTGCCGTCGGACGCCGACGTGGTGATGACCGCTGAGGACAAGATAGACGGCCTGTCCTGCTCGCTGCGCTACGAGAACGGCCGGCTCGTTCGCGCTGCCACGCGCGGGGATGGGCAGGTGGGCGAGGACGTCACCGCCAATGTCGCGCACATTGCCGATATCCCGCAGGTCCTGCGCGGCGAGGCCCCTGCGGTGTTCGAGATCAGGGGCGAGGTCTACATGGCCAAGGCCGATTTCGCCGCGCTCAATGCCGCGCAGGAGGAGAAGGGCGAGAAGCTCTTCGCCAATCCGCGCAATGCTGCCGCCGGATCGCTGCGTCAAAAGGATGCCAGCGTTACGGCGAGCCGTCCCTTGCGCTTTCTCGCGCATGGCTGGGGCGCGGCGAGCGCGGTGCCGGGCGAGACGCAGTTCGATGTGATGCAGCAGATTGCGGCGTGGGGCGTGCCCGTCTCGCCGCTGCTGGTGCGCTGCGGTTCGGTCGAGGCGATGGTTGCGCATTTTCGCGCGATTGGTGCGCAGCGACCGGGGCTGCCATATGATATCGACGGCGTAGTCTACAAGGTAGACCGGCTCGACTGGCAGGAGCGACTGGGCTTCGTAGCCAAGGCGCCGCGCTGGGGCCTAGCGCGCAAATTCCCCGCCGAGCGCGCCGAGACGGTGATCGAGGCCATCGACATTCAGGTCGGCCGCACCGGCAAGCTCACTCCGGTCGGGCGTCTGCGTCCGGTGCTGGTGGGCGGCGTCACCGTCACCAACGTCACGCTCCACAACCGCGACGAGATCGGGCGGCTTGGCTTGCGGGTGGGCGACCGCATCGTGCTCCAGCGCGCGGGCGACGTGATCCCGCAGGTTGTCGATAACCTGACCCGCGAGGAGCCCCGCGAGGCTTACGCGTTCCCCGATCACTGCCCCGAATGCCATTCAGAGGCGGTTGCCGAGGAAGGTGAAGTCGATGTGCGTTGCACCGGCGGTCTGATCTGTCCGGCACAGCGGGTCGAGCGCCTGCGGCATTTCGTCAGCCGCGGCGCACTCGATATCGAGGGGCTGGGCGAGAAGACAATTGTCGAGTTCTTCGGGCTGGGCTGGCTGGAAAGCCCTGCCGATATCTTCCGCCTCCACCAGCGTCGCAGCGACATCGTGGGGCGCGAAGGGTGGAAGGACAAGTCTGTGGACAACCTGTTGGCAGCTATCGAAGCCAAGCGGAGCCCTGATGCGGCGCGGCTGCTGTTCGGGCTCGGCATCCGCCATGTCGGTGCGGTGACGGCGCGGGATTTGCTCAAGCGCTTCACCACGCTGCCGGCGCTGCGCGATGTGGCGCAGCGCGCCAAGGCTGAGGACGCTGAAGCGGCGGCGGAACTGCTGGGGATCGAAGGCGTCGGCCCGGTGGTAGTCGAGGCGCTCGGCGATTTCTTCCACGAGCCGCACAATGTGGCGGTGTGGGAAGATCTGCTGAACGAAGTCTCGCCGCCGGACTATATCGTCGAGACCAAGGCCAGCGCGGTTGCGGGCAAGACCGTGGTGTTCACCGGAAAGCTCGAGACGATGAGCCGCGACGAAGCCAAAGCACAGGCCGAGGCGCTGGGCGCGCGGGCCGCAGGCTCGGTTTCAGCCAAGACCGATCTGGTGGTTGCCGGGCCGGGCGCTGGCTCGAAGCTCAAGCAGGCGGCCGCGCTTGGGATCGAAGTGATCGACGAGGTGGCTTGGGCCGAGATCGTCAAGGCGGCGGGGTAGGAGGCTGGCAATGCTCTTGTTGATCGCAGCCGCCACAATGATGACGGCTGATCCAACCGAAGTCCGGGTGCGCCGCGAACTCCATGCCGCACCGCGCCCGGTGCGAACTTTCCTGGTGCGGCGCGCTGGCTGCAATCATTGGGGCGGCGAGGAAGGCTATGATGTCGAGCGCGCAGCCCAGATCGCCGACGCAGCGCGCAAGCTGCGCTGCCGCCAGATCGAAGCCGATGAGAAGCGCATCAAGCGCAAGTACGCCAAGTCGCGCCGCGTGCGCTGGCTGCTCGCCACAACCCGCGATTGGGACACATTGCCATGACCTTTGAAGACCTCACCCCGATCGGCACCGAAGCGGGCTCATTGCTCAAGGCACGCGGCCAGTCGGTCGCCGTGGTTGATGGCGCGACCGGTGGGCTGATTTCCGCGGCGCTTCTCGCGATGCCGGGGGCTTCGGCCTACTATCGCGGCGGCGGCGTGATCTACACGATCAAGGGCCGGCGTATCGTGCTGGGGCATGAACCCGGCTCCCTGCGCGGACTGACCTCGGCCACCGAAGCCTATGCGCTGGCGCAGGCGCGGCTAATCCGCGCGCGCTATGAAAGCGACTGGGGCGTGGCGGAAACCGGCGCGGCGGGCCCGGGTGTCCATCCGCTCGGCGTCGCATCGGGCACCAGCGCGGCGGCGGTGGTCGGGCCGGACTATGAAGCGGCGATGATCATCGAAACCGGGCATGACGACCGCCTCGCCAACATGATCGCCTTTACCAATAACGCTCTATCGCTGCTGCTCAGCGCGCTGTCCGCCGCCTGAGCCAAAGGATCGACCAGTTGCCGCGCTGCATCCGCGCGCGCAGCGAGAAGCCGGCGAGAGTATAGGCCGCGCGCACAGTGGCTTCCTGCGCGGTGAGCAGCCCGGCCAGCAGCACGCTTCCGCCCGGCGCCACGGCCCCCGCAAAATCGCGAGCCAGTTCGGCCAGTGGCCCGGCGAGGATATTCGCGATCAGCAGATCATAAGGCGCGGCGGCGCGGAGCAGCGGATGCTCCATGCCAGGCGCGATCACCATCGCGAGCTTGCCGGGACCATCGCCGAGCTTCATCCCGTTAAGGGCTGCGTTTTCCGCCACGACCGGTCCGCAGACCGCATCGATATCGCTCGCTGTCGCCCTTGCGCGCGGCCACAAGTGCAGCCCGGCAAAGGCGAGAAGGCCAGTGCCGGTGCCGATATCCGCGAGATTGCGCACCACGATGCCCTTGGCCTTCATGTGCGCCAGCATCGCGAGGCAGCCCGCAGTCGTCTCGTGATGCCCGGTGCCGAATGCCTGGCTGGCGGGGATGATGAAGTCGCGCTGGCCATGAGCGGGCGGATGGTCTGGCGTCCTGACGTGGAACGGCCCTTCGGTGATCGGCTCGACGTTCTGCTGGCTGAGTGTCACCCAGTCGGCATCAGCCAGTTCCTCGACGTTCAGATGCGGCTCGCCGCCTGAAAACAGCGCGGTGACGGCAGCCTTGTCTGCTGTCGTCGGTTTGCGCTCAAGCCACGCTTCAAGCTGCCACGCGTCGGGCGCAGCCGGGTCGATCTGGCCTCCGCCGAGCACGATGGAAAAGTCCCAGTCCTCGGCGTCCTCGTGCGCGACGAGCGCCGCGCGCACCACTTCGGCAGGCGCGCGGACGGTGATTTTCCAACTCACTTGATTGTTTCCTTCACCAACTTCGCATTGAGACCGTTCCGGCCCATTGCAGCATAGTCGCGGCAAGCGGTTGGTGGCGCGAGCGGCTCTTCGCCCAGCATCCGCTGGAACAGCGCGCTCACGGACGGGTGCGGCGTGACAAGAATGCCGCACTGCTGCGCGGCGATGGCGGCAAAGGTGCGGTGGAAACGGGCGACAACATCCGGGTGATCGCTGAAGCGGTAGGACCCGGCGGCCAGCGCCGAGATGCTGTCGATATAGCTGATCGTTTCGCACCGCTGCTGCGCGCAGCTTTGCCAGGTCCAGCTGCTTGAACCGTTGGTGTGCCCCGGCGTCGCCAGCATCGTCAGCCGCAGCGGGCCGACCTGCACGACATCGCCTGTACCGACGATCCGGTCTGCTTGCACGGGCGCAAAGTCATCGTCCTTGAGCGCAGCGGCCTGCGAATCTGCCGGATCCACTTTGCCGGTTGCAATGACTGCCGCCGCCGGTGCGCTCAGCGCGACTTTAGCGCCGGTCGCCTTCTGCAGCGCCGCAAGGCCGCCGACATGGTCGAAATGCTCGTGGCTGCTCACGATCCAACGGATATCTTCGGGGCGGAAGCCCAGCGTGCGGATATTGGCGAGGATCGAAGGCACGGCCTGCTCGGTCGCGCTGTCGACCAGCACGTGGCCTTGCGGCGAGGTTACCAGCAGCACGCTCACCGTGCAGGTGCCGACATAGAACGTGTTGCCATAGAGCCGGGCGGGCGGGGCAGGGGCGGAGAAATCGTCCTTGCCTTCGCACTGCTGCACGATCGCCTTGGTGGCCGCGCGGTCCGGTCCGACCGGGACAGGCCTGGCGAATGCAAGGACCGGTGTGAGCGCGATTGCCAGCGCGGCGAACAGTTTAGCGGACAAAACTGGCTCCATTGGCATCGATCACCGCACC
This sequence comes from Novosphingobium sp., assembly GCF_027489515.1. GTDB lineage: Bacteria > Pseudomonadota > Alphaproteobacteria > Sphingomonadales > Sphingomonadaceae > Novosphingobium. The sequence continues at coordinate 57,585 of NZ_JAIXZS010000030.1, forward strand.
CGTCATGCTCGGCGGCGCATCGAGCGCACAGAACACGCCGATGGCGGCGATCTCCTCGGGCGTTGCGACACGGCCGAGCGGGATGTCGGCGAGGAGGCCCGGGCCGCCTCGGCTGGCGAGATAATCGCCCGCCATGTCGGTATCCGTGAAGCCCGGGGTCACTGCAAAGCTCAGGATTCCTTGCGAGGCATATCCGCGTGCGATGGTCTTGTGCATCGCGATCATCCCGCCTTTGGCAGCGGCATAGTGCCAGTGTGCCGGCGAATCCCCCCGGTAGGCGGCGCGGCTTGCGATATGGACCACGCGCCCCGGTACGCCGCGTGCCTGCCAGTGGCGGACAGCGAGGCGTGAAAGCTGCGCCGCGGAGGTGAGGTTGATCCGCAGAGTCTCTTCCCAGCCATCGAGCCAGGAGATGTCTGACGTATCGATGGGATTGGCAGCGAAGAGCCCGGCATTGTTGACGAGCACGTCGATTGTGCCGCCGGCCGTGGCAAGCGCCTGTTCCCACAACATTTCCGCAGCTGCCGGCGCGCCCAGGTCGGCGCCGATCACGCCGGGGGCGCTGCTGCGGCCATGGCGGACGACGGCGGCGCCGCGCTCTGCCAGCGCTTGGGCCAGAGCGGCACCAATGCCGCGGGTAGAACCGGTAACAAGAATGACGGGTGTCTGCATGCCATGCGCCCTACCAGCGATTGTGGGGCTGCAACAGGGTCTGATGACTGGGCAGCGCGATTGCCCCACCGCAACGGTTGCGCGTGACTGCATTTGAGCTAATACGAATCGGCATCGCGCCGTGCTCCACAGGCATGGCAGGTTTGACCAATTATTTTAGGGGGTTCTATGGCGCAGGCGCCCGGCAAGAGGCCACTATCGCCGCATCTCGAAATCTGGCGCTGGGGTCCGGCCATGCTGGTCTCGATCC
>NZ_JAIXZS010000050.1 GCF_027489515.1 Novosphingobium sp.
ACGGGATCAAGAACAAGATCCACCCGGGCGAAGCCATGGACAAGAACCTCTACGATCTGCCGCCGGCCGAACTCGCCGAAGTGCCGACCGTCTGCGGTTCGCTCCGCGAAGCGCTCGATGCCCTTGCCGCCGACCACGACTTCCTGCTCCAGGGCGGCGTGTTCACCAAGGACCAGATCGAAGCCTACATCGAACTCAAGTGGCCCGAAGTGATGCGCTGGGAAACCACGCCCTCGGCGGTCGAGTTCGACATGTACTACAGCGCCTGATCTTCAGATCAGCGTTGCCAGAAAGGGGCGTCCGGGAAACCGGGCGCCTTTTTCTTTGGCCCGCAAGCCGGTCGTCCTGTGCTGTGATTTTTTCCACAGCTCCACATGGACTCGGGATGAACGGTGATTGCTGCAGGATGAACGGAAGGCTCGCGGACTCCTCGAATCGCCGCTGATCCTTAGAGATGCTGCACATGCACAAGAACGTGGTCGCAGCCCTTCTCGCCCTCCTTTCGATGTTCGCCCTGCCCTCGGCAGCGCAGGCCCGCCTGCAGTGCGTGACCTATGCGCGGCAGGTTTCCGAGGTGCAGATCAGCGGCAACGCGCGCGATTGGTGGGGCAATGCTGAAGGCCGCTACGCGCGTGGCCATGCGCCCAAGGTCGGTGCCGTGCTCGCTTTCGCCGGTACGCGTGCGATGCCTTATGGCCATGTCGCAGTGGTCCACAAGGTTGTCGATGATCGCCACATCCTGATTGATCACGCCAACTGGTCGCGCCCCGGCATGGTCGAACGCGGCGTGATGGCAGTGGATGTGTCTGCCGCCGGCGACTGGAGCGAAGTACGCGTCTGGTACGCACCGACTCGCTCGCTGGGCCTGCGCCCGAGCGCGGCCAAGGGCTTCATTTATCCGCGCACCGTCACTGCGAGCGCCGAGACGGCTGCCAGCGCCGGCTGATACCGTTTCCGGGTAGGCAAGCCCCTCCCGATTTGCCAACACCTGCGCTCATGTTCAAACCGCTTCTTGCCGCAGCCGCGCTGCTGTGGTGCTCTGCCGCTGCTGCCGAGCCCGTCGCCACCGATCCGATGCCACCCGCCGCGCGCGCGATCATCGATCACTATCACATGCAGAACATTCCCCACGAAGGGCCGTGGTTCCTGCAGACCTTCAAGAGTGACGACGTGATCGAAGGCGCGCTGGCCGAACGCTATCCCGGCAAGCGCTGGGCCTATACCGCGATCTACGCCGTGTTCACCCGCAGCGATTTCTCCGCAATGCACCGGCTCGCGACCGACGAGCTCTGGCACTTCTACGGCGGCAGCGCGGCGCAGATCCTGCTGCTCTATCCCGATGGGCGCGGCGAGGTGAAGCTCTGGGGCAGCGATGTCCTGAAGGGCGAGGAGCCGCAGATCATGGTCCCACGCGGCACCTGGATGGGCGCGCGGCCGATCGGCGATCCCAAGACGGCGTGGAGCTTCGGCGCGAACACGCTTTCCCCCGGCTTTGAATATGCTGACTACGAGCCCGGCTACCGCGACGAACTGGTCAAGCTCTATCCGAAGTTTGCGGCGCAGATCACCGAGTTGACGCGCGACGAATCCGCCCGCCGGCCGGCAAGCGCAACCCCGAAGCCCGCGCTAGTGCCGCCGATAGCGGTCGAGGAACTCGTCGGCCGCACCGCGCCGCAGCGCTCCGAGGCGATCAGTGTCGCCCGCTTCACGCTGCAGAAGGGCGCGGCGATGCCGATGATGGTGACGCGCGAAGGCCACGAAGTCATGGTCGTGAGCGCGGGCAAAGGCCGGGTGACGATCGGCGACAAGGCGCAGGACGTGACGCAAGGTTCGGTGGTCCTGCTGCCGCCTGGCGTACCGCACAGCATCGCGGCCGAAACGCGGCTCGAATTCACGGTCAGCGTTGCCCCGGCCTGGCAGGCCTCGGACGTCACCGTGCTGCCCGAAGCAGAGGGCAATCGGCCATGAGCGCCCAGCAGCAGCATTACGACGCGCTGCTCGCCGAGCTTTATAGCTGGATGGCGGGCAGGCCCTTTGCCGAGACAGTCGCTGAACAGGAAGCGCTGCTGCGCGATCTCGGTGTTATTGCACCAGGGCGCTGTCTCGATCTCGGGTGCGGCTCAGGCTATCAGGCGCTGGCACTGGCGCGGCTCGGGGCGAGTGAGGTCCATGCGCTCGATACCAGCACAAGGCTCCTCGCCGAGCTTGAGGGCTACGCTGCGGGCCATCCGGTCACCGGCCACCTCGCCGATATCACCGCGTTCGAGACTGCAGCTCCCGGCCCTTTCGACACGATCGTTTGCATGGGCGATACCCTTCCGCATCTTGCCAGCACCGCGGATGTCGAACGCATGCTGCGTGCCGCTGCCGCACACCTTGCGCTTGGAGGCTTGCTCGTCCTGTCCTGGCGCGACATGGTGCAGCCGCCGCAGGGGCTCGACCGCTTCATCCCCGTGCGGATGACCGACGATCGGATCATGCTCTGCTTCGTCGAGGATACGGACGAGGGTGTGATGGTGCACGATCTCGTGTTCGAGAAAGGCGCGGCGAACTGGACCTTGGCGAAAAGTGCCTATCCCAAGCTCAAGCTGCCGGAAGGCGACGTCCGCAGGGTTCTGGTCGATGCTGGACTGGTTGTCGGCGAGAGGAGATCAGTCCGAGGGATGACAGTGCTGACAGCACACAAGCCAGCAAGCTGATGCGCAATCAGGACGCCCGCCGCAGCAGCGCTTCGGCATCGCGCAGCGCAAGCAGGCTGCGCGCTTCGGGGGCGGGCAGTGCGGCCCAGAACAGGTAGCCCTGCACCAGTTCGCAGCCCGCCGCCTGCACCAGCAGGCGCTGCACTTCGGTCTCGACACCTTCGGCCACGACCTTCATGCGCAGCGTCTTGCCCAGCGTCACGATGGCGCAGAGGATCGAGTGGGCATCGCGGTCACGCTCGATGTTCGAGACGAACGAGCGGTCGATCTTGATCCGGTCGAACTGGAACGAGCGCAAGTACGAGAGCGAGGAATACCCGATTCCGAAATCGTCGAGTGCGACGCGGATGCCCATGCGGTTGAGTTCGCGCAGCACGCCGATCACATGCGCGCTGCGATCGAGCATGACGCCTTCGGTCACCTCGAACACCAGCCTCTGCGGGTCCATGCCGGTTTCTTCGAGCAGCCCCGCCAGCATCGGCAGGAAATCGCCCGCCATGATCTGCAGCGGCGAGAGATTTACCGAGATGTCGCAGTCCGGCCAGTCGCGGCACTCGGTGAAGACATGGCGCAGCACCCAGGTGCCGAGCGGGATCATCAGGCCGCCCTGTTCGGCGATCGGCACGAAGAGATCCGGGCGGATCTCGCCGCGCTCGGGATGGTTCCACCGCAGCAGCGCCTCGAAGCCCAGAATCACGCCGGTGCCGGTATCGACCACCGGCTGATAGGCGACAGAGAGCTCGCCGCGGCTGATCGCGAGGCGCAGCTCCATTTCCATTTCCCGGCGCAGTTTGACGCTGGCGTCCATATCCGGCGTGAAGCGGCGATAACGGCCCCGCCCGCGCTGCTTGGCGCGGTAGAGCGCGATATCCGCGCGGCGCAGCAGTTCGCCAGGATCCTCGCTCTGCTCCGGCCCCCAGCTGAGCCCGCAGCTGACCGAGACTTCGAGCGTGTTGCCCGAGATGATGAAGGGCTGGCGCATGAGCTGGATAATCTTGCTGCCGAGCCGGTCAGCCGCACGCGCGCCATCCTCGCTGGCGTGGAGCAGCACGAATTCATCGCCGCCGAAGCGCGCGAGAAAGGCCTCGCGCGGGAGCGCCCCGCGCAGGCGGTGGGCGACCTGGCGCACGAGTTCGTCACCGACGTGGTGGCCCATCGTGTCGTTGACCAGCTTGAAGCCGTCGATATCGATATAGGCAACAAACAGATTGCCCTGTGCCTCGCCCTCGATGAATTCGCTGAGGAGGCTGCGCAGGCGCTGCATGTAGTAGACACGGTTAGGCAGGCCGGTCATCGCATCGTGCAGCGCATTGTGCTGGGCCTGTGCCTCGCTCGCCTTGAGCTCGTTCGCCGTGATGCGCATGCGCCGAACGATCACCGCGCCGCCTGCGACCACACCGAGGAAAAACAGGATGAACGTGGCGAGCACCGGCGCGGTGCGCTGGACGATCTTCGGGCCGGGCACCTTCGCGGTCCACGTGATCCAGCCGATGTGATCGCCGAAGGCGGTGCTCAGCGGAACGGCGTTGGCCACGCCGATCCGCGCCTCGTCCGGCACGTAGCTGATATCGCGCAGCACGAGGTCGCTGCCCATCTTGTTAAGAATCGACCCATCGAGATAGCGCAGCGTGGCGACATAGTTGGGCTCGCGCCGCAGCAGGCTGTAATCATTATCGGGCACGATCGCGATGACCGAGAGGAAGGCCGGGCGGCCATGGCGCAACACCGGGGTTGCCGCCCAGCGGTTGAGCGGCTGGCCCGACGCAGCGACTGGCCAGTCGATATCCGCGAGTTTCTTCATCCCGGCGATCCGCCCGCCGAGCGGCACGTTGTGCTTGGCGCGCCCGATCATGTCCTCGACATGCCAGCGCACTTCCTGATAGCCGACATCGCTGGTCGGCCTTCCCTGCGCCCAGCCGTGGATCAGCGAGCCATCCGGGCGGACAAGGAACATCGCGTCGGTTTCGAGGTTGTTCCACACGAAATCGCCGAGGAAATGGTTCGCCCACGCCTCGTTGTCCGCCAGCACGGCATTGCGCATGGCATCGTCCCAGGTCAGCTGCACCTTCTGCGCGGCCACGATCGAACTGCCGAGCTGATCGAGATAGCGAGTGACCAACACCCGCTCGTCCTCGCGCGCGAGTTCATCGGCAATGCGGGTGGATCGGGAGAAAACGGCGACCAGCAGCGCGGACAGGGCAATCAGCGCAAGGAACGTCGCGAGCGCGATCCATCCGGTGCGCAGATTGCGCACCGACGATCGCACCCCGAGGCCGCGGCTGAAGTGATCCAGACCCATCGGATCACGCTTAAGCGGAGGAAGGAAAGAAACGGTTAGCGCCGGTTACGCAATGCGGAGGCTAGTGCTTCGAATCTGGTGCAATTCCGGCACCCTTGAAGGGTTAGCATGGCCTTTCCGGCCAATCGTTGCCAGCCGAGCGGGGGATGCGCCAAATCCGTTGCAATTGCGTACCGGACCCGCCATCGTCTCCGGGATCCGCAAACCTTTTGCCTATCCAACATCTCGGGAGAACAACGATGCGCGAGCATCTGCAGCACTACATCAACGGCGCGTGGACCCCCAGCGAGGGCGGCAAGCGCCATGAAGTCATCAATCCGGCAACCGAAGAGCCCTGCGCTGTCATCACGCTCGGCAGCCAGGCGGACGTCGACAAGGCCGTCGCCGCTGCCAAGGCCGCCTTCCCCGCTTTCGCCGCCACGCCAGTGGAAGAGCGCAAGGCGCTGCTCGAGCGCATTCTTGCCGAATACAAGAAGCGAATTCCCGATTTCGCTGCCGTGATCAGTGAGGAAATGGGCGCGCCGATCAGTTTCGCAGGCACCGCGCAGGTAGGCGCCGGCATCGGCTACATTCTTGGCACGCTCGAGGCGCTCGAAGGCTTCGAGTGGGAATCGCCTGTCCCCGGCGCCAACGCGCGCTTCGTGCATGAGCCGATCGGCGTCGTCGCGGCGATCACGCCGTGGAACTGGCCGCTCAACCAGATCTGCGCCAAGATCGCGCCATGCATCGCCGCAGGCAATACGATCGTGCTCAAGCCTTCAGAGGAATGCCCTTCCAACGCGGTGATCATCGCCGAAGTGATGGATGCTGCAGGCGTCCCTGCCGGCGTGTTCAACCTCGTTCAGGGTGACGGCCCGGGTGTCGGCGTGGCGCTCACGGTCCACCCCGATGTCGATATGGTGAGCTTCACCGGCTCGACCCGCGCCGGCATCCAGATCGCCAAGAACGCGGCCGACACGGTCAAGCGCGTGCATCAGGAACTGGGTGGCAAGTCGCCCAACCTCATCCTCGAGGATGCCGACTTTGCCGCGACGCTGCCCGGCACGCTGCAGGGCGTGGTCGCCAACACCGGCCAGAGCTGCATCGCCCCCACCCGCCTGCTCGTCCCCAAGGCGCGCAAGGAAGAGGCCGAGACGTTCGTGAAGAACTACTTCGCGGCGGTGAAGGTCGGCAGTCCCGAAGAGGAAGGCATGCACATCGGTCCGGTCGTCAACAAGGCGCAGTGGACCAAGATCCAGTCGCTGATCGATACATCGATCGACGAGGGCGCCTCGCTGCTCGAAGGCGGCCCGGGCCTGCCCGACAACGTCAACCGCGGCTACTACGTGCGCCCCACGGTGTTTTCGGACGTGACGCCGGACATGACGATCTTCCGCGAGGAAACCTTTGGCCCCGTTGCTACGATCACCACCTATGACGGCATCGAAGACGGCATCGAACTGGCGAACCGCACCGCCTACGGGCTTTCGGCGGTCGTGACCGGCGACGTCGAAACCGCCAAAGGTATCGTTGGCCGTCTGCGCGCAGGTCTCGTTGCGGTCAACCAGTGGGGCGGCGTCAAGGGCGGCGCCTTCGGCGGCTACAAGCAGTCGGGCAACGGCCGCGAAGGCGGTGTCTACGGCCTCAAGGACTTCATGGAACTGAAGACCATCGCGGGGGCGTAAGGCGATCCTCCACTGACGCCATTCAGGGCCCATCCCCGCCGGACTGCGGGGATGGGCCTTGTGCTGTCTACTAACGGCGAGCCTCGGCCGCCATCCTCACCGCGAGGCCGGCCAGCACTGTCGCCATCACCCAGCGCTGAACCACGGCGAAAGTCGGCCGCTCGGTCAGGAACGTGGCAATCGAAGCCGCCGAGATGGCAATCACGCCGTTGACCGCAACGCTGATCACGATTTGGACCGAGCCCAGCACCAGGGCCTGTGCCAGCACGCTGCCCCGCGCCGGATCGATGAACTGGGGCAGCAGCGAAAGGTACATGACCGCGATCTTGGGATTGAGCAGGTTGGTCAGAAATCCCATCGCAAAGAGCTTTGCGGGGCTGTCGACTGGGAGGTCCTTGACTTCGAACGGGGAGCGCCCGCCGGGACGAACGGCCTGCCAGGCAAGCCAGAGCAAGTAGGCCGCGCCAACGATGCGGATCGTATCGTAGGCATAAGGCACGGCCAGCAAGAGCGCAGTGATGCCGAATGCGGCGCAAAGCATGTAGAATACGAAGCCCAGCGCAACGCCCGCAAGCGAGATCAGCCCGGCCGCGCGGCCCTGACAGATCGAGCGCGAAATCAGATAGACCATATTGGGACCGGGGGTCAGCACCATGCCCAGCGCGATGGCGGCAAAGGCAAGCAGGCTGGCAAGCTGAGGCATGTTCCGTCCCTTTTGCGTGGGTCGAGCTGGAGTGCCGGTTAGCCGGACTTCCCTGCTTGCGTAAAGCAAGCCCACCTTGGCCTGACAACAGATCCGCTTGCGTCAGTAATCCTTGCTGGCCTTGAGGTTGATGCTCTCGTCGCCGATCGTCGAGATCGTGCCGAGCAGCACCAGCCAGCGCGTGACGCGGAACTCCGCCGAGGTCGCGCTGTAGCCACGGCCGTCGGTGATCAGTTCGACGAAGATACGGCGGCCGATGTACTTGCCGACGGCAATCGAGGTGCTGCGGCCGACCGACGCGTCGGCGCTGATGATGCGCAGCCGGTCGAGCCCGATGGCATTGCGCACCTTGTTGATCGGATCGAGCCCACCGCCGCTGCGGAAGGCAGCCAGCGCGGAGGCGAGCTGCACCGCCTCGGGCGCGGAAATCTGCGTTATCGAGCTGCCGAACAGCATGCGGCTGAGCAGTTCTTCCTCGGGCAACGCCGGGACCGAGCTGAACGCGATCTGCGGTTTCAGCGCCGAGCCGCTGATCGCGATCTTGGCGCTCACCCCGTTGGCATCGCCTTCGGCCACGATATCGAGCCGCGGATCGACCGGCACTTCGCCGACGAAGCGGATGCGCCCGCGGGTCAGGTCAAAGCGCCGCCCGGCGAATTCATAGCCGCCGCGCACCAGATCGGCGCTGCCGAAGATCTGCGGATTGGCGGTATCGCCGCGCAGCCGCACATCTGCGCCCCATTCGCTTTCCAGGCCGAGGCCGCGCACATCGATACGATCCGCGCCGGCGGCATCGATCAGGTACTTCCACGGCGTGTAGGCCGCGCGCGGCGGGGCAATATCGGCGCGCAGGTTGGTTTCGTGCGTGGTGATCGCGGGGAGCTGCTCGATCACGTTGGCACGGCCAAGGTTCCAGCGCGCGCGGTCGATATGGACGCGGCCGGCAATGGTGCCGCCAATGCCGTCCGAGATCAGCCGCAGCGGGCCGGTGACGGTGGCCGCCATGTCGTCGCGGTTGATCAGCAGCGCGTTGCTTGCGGCGAGGCGCAGATCGAGCCCGACGCCGTGGGTCGCGATGTTGGAGAGGTCGACCGTTCCGCTGCCGCTCACCGTGCCGCCGCCGGGGGTCGTGCCGCTGAAATGCGCAAGGCTGAGCCGGGCATCGGCAAAGCTGCCGAGCGCCTCGACCTCGCGCACGTCGGAGCCTGTGAGGTTCGACTGCACCCGCAACGCGCGCGTGGCGACCGCGCCGGTGATCACCGGATGATCGATCGAACCGGTCACGCTCGCCGCTGCACCCAGCGGACCGGTGAGGTCGAAGACTTCGATCGCCGCAAGCCGCCAGAGCGCTTCGGCCGGGCCGCTGTAGCGCAGCTGGGCCCTGAGGCTGCCGCCGCGCAGCCGCTCAAGCATGGTGCCGCCGCGCGGCAGATCGGACACCAGTGCCTGCACCCGCCCGCGCATCGCCCCGCCTTCGCGCGCCACGGCGCGGACCTGCAGTGCGGCGGGATCGAGTTCCGCCACCAGCGCGAGGTCCAGCGGCCGCGATGTGAGGACGAGACCCGAACGGGTGAGGCCCTTCACTTCGACCGCGGCATGGCCGGCGGGGGCGCCGAGATGGTCGTTCTCGTAATCGATCACGCCCGAGGCGAGCCCGCCGAGCCCGAGGTCGGGTAGCAGGATATCGAGCACCGAGAGCGGCATGCGCGAGAGCATGATCTTGAGCTTGGTCGCGCCGCCCAGCACGTGGCCGCTGGCGATCACGCTGCCCCGGCCGAAATCGATCTGCGTCGGCTCAAGCCGCCAGCCGGCTGCCATGCCGCCGCCAGCCTCGTCCGGCTCGCGCTCCAACACCGCGCGGCGCGGCATCGAGATCGCCCGGCCGGCATAGTCCCCCGCAACGAAAGCGACGATCTTGTCGGGCGAGAAGGCGGCGGTGCCCTGCAGCGCAAAGCTCGTGCCGCGCCGCCCGGCAAGCGAGGCGGTGACGCTGCCCGAGCCATTGACGAGCGCGGCGTCTGCCGCGAGGCGGCCAATGAACAGCTTGCCCGCGCTGATCCCTTCGGCCTTGAGCGAGGCCTGCAGCGTAGTGTCGCCGCCTTCGATGCGGCCCTCGGCAGTGATCTCTGCATTGCCGACCGCGATGGGACTGTTACCCCCGAAACGCGCGCCCTTGGCCGTGATCGCGGCTTTGAGTGACTGCCCGGCGCCATCGGGCGCGAGATCGATGGTGCCGCTGACCCCGCCCCCTGCGAGCGCAAGGCTGCCGGTCACGCCGGCCTTGGCGATCTCGACAGCGCCGGTGATCCGGGTCTGATAGACGGTGAACTGCTCGATCGCGAGCCGGACCGGCCCGTCCTTCGGCGCGATGAGCATGAACTTGCCGTTGAACGCGCCGAGGCGGGAATCGCCCTCGGTTTCGATACGGAAGCCATCACCTTCGGGCGCCAGCGCGAGGCGCACGTCCTTGAGGCTGGCGGCTGGCAGGGGATTGGCGAGCACGAGCGTGGCGCGTGGGCCATCCTTGGCAAGCGCGGCTTCAAACGTGAACGGCCCATATTCGAGGTGGCGGCCCTGCCCCGCGAGTGTCGTCACGCCACTCGCCTTTGTCCAGCTGCGCAGTGCCATGGTGAGCTTGGCCGAAGTCAGTTCGCCCCGCCGCACCAGCAGAGGTTGGCTGCCACCAAGAACAAGCGCCCCGCGCGCGCGAACGTTCCCACCGGTGAGGTTGGCAAGCGTGGCATTGTCGATCCGCGCCATTCGCCCCGCGCCATCCGCGCTGAGCAGCCACGCCTGCCCTGCCCCGAAGGTGAGCAGGATCCGCGCCTCGCCGTCCGCCAGCCCCAGATCGGGCAACGCGATGCCGCGCGCAGTGACCGGACCTGACAGCGCAAAGCGGCTGCGCGCAAGATCGCCATCAAGCGCGAGGCGCGCCGAGGCACCCTTGAGCACGAGATCAAGCCGGTCCGACATCAGCTTGCTGCCTGCCAGCACGAGATCGCCCGAGAGCCGCGCACCCGGCAAGCGCGGATCGACCATGGCCTGCCCGGTCTTCAGCCGCTGCGCCGTGAGCGCGAGCGGCAGGCGCAGGCGCTTGCCATCCCAATACGCCGTGCCGGCAGTGCGCAGCCCTTCGGCGAGCACCGGCCCGCTGGCGAGCCGCGCGGCGCGCAGATCGTGGATGATCGCAAGCGCGGTGAAGCGCCCGTCGACCGTCGCATCGAGGTGCGCGCCTTTCAGCTCGACCCCGGAGCCTGCGAGCAGCAGGTCCGGCCGGGCGAGCACGGCATGGACCTTCACCGCTTCGGCGCGGTTGTTCACGAGATCGAGCGCGCCCCGCGCTGTGGCGGTGAGCGCCGCGCCGCCCGCAAAGGCCTGACCGCGCAGCACGCCGCCGCCAGCCGTGCCCTCGGCCATGATCGAGACCTTCTCGCCGATCGCCCGGCGCAGCGCCGCGCCGAAGAGATCGCCGGGGAACACTTGCCCTGCCAGCTTGTAGTGGCCCGCGCGGTTTTCGAGCGCGAGCGCGGCGAGCTTGCGGCCGTTATCGGTCGCCGCGCCCCAGCCGTGCCATTCCTGGAAGGTGCCCTTCCCGCCCGCGCGCGCGGAAATGTCGCGCTTCACGCCGGAGAGCGCGGCGAGCAGGCCGTCCTTCGGCGCGTTGTAGATGAAGTCGAGCGCGAATTTGTTGCGATCAGGCTCGCTGTCGAGCCGCAGCCGCAGCCGGTCACGCCCGCCCAGCCGCCCGCCGAGGCTCACCAGCGCGCGGCCGCGGCGGATGTCGGTGCGGGCGGCGAAATCGATCCGCCGGCGCTCGCCCATGATGGAACGGTCGACGACAAGGTTTTCCGCCGCCAGTCTGTCGATGCGGATATCGAAATCGGGGAGGATCGGCTCGTTCGGATTGCCGGGCCTCAGGCGCGGCGCGCGCAGCAAGGTGCCGCGCTTCAGGACCAGCGAGCGGATATCGAGGCCCTTGAACAGGGCCGAACGCGGATCGAGCCCGAACCAGGCGAGCGGACGCCAATCGAGCGCGGCCTCGGGCACCACCATGAAGCGGCCTTCGGAATCGCTCAGCACCACTTCGTGCAGGCTCATCGCGCCAAACAGCGTGCCGTCAATGCGCCCGATGCGGATCTTGAGGCCCGATGCGGCCTCGATCGCGGCGATGCGGTCTGCCACGAAGCGGTGGCCGAGCGAGGAATCGAGCACGACGACCGCGCCGCCCATCGCGAGCAGGAACAGCATCGCTGCGAGGAAGAGCCCGCGCCCCCAGCCGAGCAGACGCCGCAAGCGGCCCTTGCGAAGGGCGGCTGACGGTGCGGGCGCGGTGTCCTCGGGCGGCGGGGTGCTGGCCATCAGAACGCTTGCCCCAGCGAAACGTAGACGCCGATACGGCTATCGCCCTTGGCGGGATTGATCGGCGTGCCAAGGTCGATGCGGATCGGGCCGAAGCTGGTCTGATAGCGCACGCCAAGCCCGACGCCGACCTTGAGGCCATTGATCGTGGGCGAAGCCGTGGTGCCTACGGTGCCCGCGTCGACGAAGGGCACTACGCTCACCGCGCCGCCCATCAGCCCGGTCTTGACGCGCGCTTCGAGCGAGAACTCGGACAGGCTGCGCCCGCCGCTGGGATTGCCGAGCGCATCGCGCGGGCCCACCGCCTGATAGGCAAAGCCGCGCACCGAGGCACCGCCGCCGGCATAGAAGCGCCGCGAAGGCGCGATGCTGTTCACGTCAACGCCCGGAATCGTGCCCAGCCGCACGCGCTCCGCGATAACCACGCGGCTGCTGATGGGCTGGTATGCGCTCGCATCGAACTGCGCGCGCACATAGCTGGAGCGCATGCCGTTCTGGACCGAGATTTCCGGGCTGAGCCGCAGCGAGACACGCACGCCGCGGCTCGGATCAAGCAGATCGTTGCTGCCATCATAAGCCCCGCGCAGGGGCAGCGCGCCGATGAAGTAGGTGGTGCGGGTGGAACCGGCTGCAGCGGGGAGTTCGCTCGTCGCCAGCAGTTCGACACCGGCGGACCACACCCAGGCCTTTTGGAAAATCAGCGTCGTCTGCTTCTCGAACGTGGTCGAGAAGGAGAGCGTGCGCGCCTGATACGCATCCGTACGCCGGGTCTGCGCATAAAGATCGGCGGTCAGCACCTGATCGCGGCCGAAGAAGTTGTTGCGCCGATAGGTCGCGCCCGCCAGCTGCTCGCGCGTGCCGACCACGCCGCGGAAGCGAACGAGGCCTTCGGGCGGGAACATGTTGCGGTTTTCCCAGCTTGCCTCGACGCGCAGGCCCTCGCCGCTCGAGTAACCGATCAGCCCGGCGATCGTGCGCTGCGGCGCCTTGGCCAAGGTCACGTCGATATCGGCCACGCCCGGCTGCGGATCTGCCGCCGGCGTAACCTCGCGCGGGGTGACGGTCACCGCCGAGACAAGCCCCGTCGCGAGGATCGCCTGCCTCAGATCATCGACTCGCGACTTGCGGAAGGGATCGCCGGGCCGGAAGCGGGCAATCCGCGCGAGATGGCGCGAGGAGAGATAATCGGGCAGCGAGCTGTGGATCGCGCCTATCACATACTGGCCGCCGCTCGTGACCGGCACGCTGAGATCGCCGGTGCTGGTCGCGTGATCGATCGAGAGATCGGGCTCGCCGACCTTGGCAAAGGCATGGCCGCCCTCGCCCAGCGCGGTGATGAGATGATCGCGTTCGGCGATGATGCGGTCGGAATTGATCGGGTCGCCCGGCGCCAGCGCGAAAGCGCGCGTGAGCGCGGCTGCATCGCGGGCCGCCGTAATATCGCCAAGGCTGATGTGCGCAAAGGTGTAGCGCGGCCCCGGGCGCACATCGAAGCGTACGCCGACTTTCTTGAGATCGATGGCGGGGCCCGGACCGCTGCCTTCGGCCGGCGCAGCATAGCCAGTCGTGCTCTGGAAAACCTCGGCATCGTAGTACCCGTAGACCCTGAGTACCTGCTGGAGCAGTTCGGTATCCTGCCGCGCGCGCCGGGTCAGCTGCGCGAGATTGTCCTCCTCGTTGCCGAACTTGCGGAGCGCCGCCAGCGCGCCGAACCGTTCGGTGACGGCCTCGCGCTCGGGAAGGGTCTCGATCTCCGGCGGAAACGCAAGCGCAAGTTGCGGCGTGATCGAGATCAGGCTCCCGCCCGGGATCTGTCCGATGCCGCGTCCGCTGCCCGGATCGGCATCGGTGGCGAGCGCCTCACCTGCGGCCTTGGCCTGCTCGGCCGCCTCGCCGATATCGGGATCGGGGGTAAGCGGCGTGATGGCCGGGAGTTCGGCCGCATCGGGCCAGGCCAGCGTGATCGCGGGAATGCCGGTGAGCGGCGCGATTGCGTCGGGCGAAAGCAGCGTCGCGGGATCGGGCACGGCCACCTTGGCCGCTTCGGTCTCGTTGGCCCAGGCCTTGGGATCATCCATCGCGGAATCGGGGATCAGGTCTTCGAGTGCCTGATCCGCCTCACGCGATTGGGCGTGCGCCAATTGCGGCAGAAGGACGAGTAAAGCCGCCGGCAGCAGGGCCAGCAGGACGTCAGCTGTGGCGGTATTGCGCCTGCGCCGCGGCAAGCCCGTCCTTGCCGGTATCGTCCGCGATTCGCCGGTCCGCTCCCCTTGCGGTCGCAGCGCGGTCGATCGCGCGGGCCTGCTCATCGGGGTCAAAGCGTTCCCATCCTTCGCGGCCCAGCCGTTCGAGCGGCCGGTAGCGGACCTTGTACTGCATCCGCGCCGATCCTTCGACCCAATATCCAAGGTAGACATAGGGAAGACCGATGCGGGCGGCATGGAGGATGTGGTCCAGAATGATGAAGTTGCCAAGCCCCCGCCGCTCGGCATGATCGGGTTCGTAGAAGCTGTAGATCATCGACAGCCCATCACCCTGACGGTCGGTCAGGCAGGCGCCGACGAGCTTGCCGGGCTTCCCGTCAACGCCAGGCTCGCGATATTCGATCACGAAGCTCTGGACCGGGGTGTGCTCGACCATGTCGGCGAAATCCATCTCGTCCATCGAGGCCATGCCGCCACCGGGATGGCGAGCCGCCAAATAACGCTGCAGCAGCTCGAATTGTTCCGGCGTGGACCACGGCTTGCAGGCAGTGACGACGAGATCGCTGTTGCGCTTGAGGTTCTTGCGCTGGGTGGCGGACGGAACGAATTCGCCCGCGACCACGCGCACCGAGATGCAGGCCGAGCAATCGATGCAGCTCGGCCGATAGGCCACCGTCTGGCTGCGGCGAAAGCCGATGCGGCCCAGCGCGTCGTTGAGCTCGTCGGCGTTGGGGCCCTTGAGCTCCGTGAACACCTTCCGCTCCGTCTTGCCCGGCAAATAAGGGCAAGGGCTCGGGCTGGTCACGAAGAAGCGGGGAAAGCGGACGGGCGCAGTCACGGCCGGGGCGGTATCCTCTGTCGCGCTGCCAGACCATCTGGTCGCGCTGACAAGGGCAACATGCCTTACCCGAGCGATTGGTGAAAGAGCGATTAACCAACAAAGGTAGTTAATCGGCAGGGAATTCGCGCGCGCGGCGCAGGCAAGCCTCCCACCGTGCCGAAACGGGATGCGGCTGACCGCAAACGTGACGAAAGAGGCTTAACCCAGCTCCACCTGCTGCACGTCATAGCCCTTGGCACGCAGGCTCGCGACAAGCAGATCGATCTGCTCGCGGTCGCGCGCCTCGCATTCGATCTCGGCCGTAAGCCCCTTGGCGGGCAGCGAGGTAAAGATGCGGTTGTGCCAGACTTCCAGAATGTTGACCTGGTGGCGGTTGAAGTCCTCCACCACCTTGAACAGCGCACCCGGCCGGTCCTGCAGGGTGAGCCTTAGGCGGGCAAGGCGCCCCGAGCGGGCAAGGTCGCGCAGCAGCACGTTGGCAAGCAGACGCGTGTCGATATTGCCGCCGCACAGCACGAGGCCGATCTTGCGTCCGGCAAAGCGCTTGCGGTGCGTCATCACCGCGGCCAGGCCAGCTGCGCCGGCGCCTTCAACCACGGTCTTCTCGATCTGCAGCAGCAGCGCGACGGCGGTTTCCAGCGCTGGTTCGCTCACCAGCACGATATCGTCGGCAATCTTCTTGAGCACGGCCGAAGTGAACGTACCCGGCTCTTTCACCGCGATGCCTTCGGCGATGGTATCGCCGCCGCAGGGCAGGTCCAGGCCCTTGAGCTTGGCATACATCGAAGGGAACAGCGTGGCCTGCACGCCGACCAGCCCGATCGAGGGCTTGAGCCCGCGCGCGGCAGTGCCCATGCCGCTGAACAGTCCGCCACCGCCGATGGGGATGACAAGGGTCTCCAATTCCGGCACGTCCTCGAGCATTTCGAGCGCCACGGTGCCCTGTCCGGCCGCCACGTGCGGGTCATCGAAGGGATGGACGAAGGTCATGCCGCGCTCGGCCTCGAGCAGGCGGGCATGGGCATAGGCCTCGTCGAACGTCTCGCCTTCGAGCACGACCGTCCCGCCGACGCTTTCGGTCTGCATGATCTTCACGGTCGGCGTGGTGCGCGGCATCACGATGGTGACGGGCATGCCGAGCCGCGTACCATGATACGAAAGCCCCTGCGCATGGTTGCCTGCCGAGGCCGCGATCACGCCGCGCGCGCGCTGCTCATCCGAAAGCTGAAGCAGCGCATTGAGCGCGCCGCGCTCCTTGTAGGCAGCGGTGAATTGCAGGTTCTCGAACTTGAGCCAGATTTCCGCGCCGGTAATCTCGCTGAGCGTCTTGCTGTGGAGCGTGGGCGTGCGGACGACCTGCCCGGCAATTCGCGCGGCGGCCGCGCGCACATCGTCAAGGGTCAGTAGCGGGGCGCCGGTAGTAGGGGCGGTTCTGGTGGTCGTGCTCATTGGCTAAGGCCCCTAGTCGAAACCTGCCCTCAAGGGAACCTTCGTCACGCTCAGCGCGCGCCGCGCGGCAATTTCATTGCGTGAAGCAGCACGAGGACCGCAACGATCGCGATCGTATCCGCGATCCAGTCGCGGATATCGCAATCGCGGTGGAGCGCGGGGATGGCCTGCAGAACCTCGACCAGCGCGCCAAGGAAGGAGAGCCGCTCGGCGAGGTGCGCCTTCGGGAACCGGGGAAACGCGAAGGCACCGAGGAAGGCAAGCGTGCCGAACGCGAACATGTGCTGCGCCTTGTCGCTCAGCGCGCGCAGTTCAGGCGGATGGGGCAGCAGGGCCAGCGTCACCGCACCGGCGAGGCAGAGCCAAAAGGCCGCGGCGGCGGTGCCGGCGATTCTGTTGCGTTGCAGCATGAGGCGAGGAGCTAGACCCGCCACCTGCCGCAGCACAAGCGGCAAATGCATCCGCGCCCGCGCGATGGGGGCTGGCAGCGCGCGGCAAAGTGGCTAGAACCTGCGGCCATGACAGACGCATCGACCACTCCCCAATCCTCTGGGCTCAACGTATCCTTCCTTGGCCTTGGCGTGATGGGCGGGGCCATGGCCCGCCACCTCGGCACCGCGGGCCATACCCTCACCATATACAACCGCACGCTGGCCCGAGCCGAGGCGTGGCAGGCAGCGCATCCGGGGCTTGCCGCGCGCGTCGCGGCGAGCCCGGCAGAGGCGGCCGAAGGGGCGGACGTGGTGATCACCTGCGTCGGCAACGACGATGATCTTTCGGACGTCGTGCTGAGCCCGACCGGCGTGTTCAGCGCACTGAAGCGGGGTGCATTGTTCATCGATCATACCACCGTTTCGGCGCGGATTGCCCGCCAGATCGCGGTCGAGGGCCGCGACAAGGAACTGCTTTGCGTCGATGCGCCGGTCACCGGCGGGCAATCGGGTGCGGAAGCGGGGACGCTTTCAATCATGTGTGGCGGCAGCGAGAAGGCCGTCGATGCGGCGCGGCCGGTGCTGGCCGCCTATGCCAAGCGCGTGGTCCATGTCGGCAAGCCCGGCGCCGGGCAGACCGCCAAGATGGCCAACCAGATGTGCATCGCAGGCGCCATCGCGGGCCTTTCAGAGGCGATCCGCTTTGCGCAGGCGGCGCGGCTCGATCTCGACAAGGTGTTCGAGGCGATATCGGGCGGCGCCGCGCAATCCTGGCAGATGGACAACCGTTGGCACACGATGGCCAAGGACGAGTTCGATTTTGGCTTCGCGATCGACTGGATGCGCAAGGACCTCGGCCTCGCCATCGAGGAAGCGCGCAGCGTGGGCGCGAGCGTGCCCACCACGGCGCTGATCGACCAGTTCTACGCTGATGTGCAGGCATTGGGCGGCGGCCGGCAGGATACCAGTGCACTCATTCGCCGCTTGCCGCGCCGGGGGAATGCGTGATGGCGCGCCTCGGCCCCGGCCTCGCGGCGCTCGCGATCTGTCTCGCCACCCCCGCCTACGCCGACACCCTGATCGACAACGTGCAGGGCCAGACCATCGGCGCGGATGGCCATGTCGAGCGGTTCAAGGCCATGCTGATGGACGATGCCGGCGTGGTGAAGGCGCTGATCCACGAAGGCGAGAAGACGCCGAAGAAGGGCTTCCAGTACCGCGTGGACGGCAAGGGACGGATCATGCTGCCGGGCCTGATCGACGCGCATGTCCATGTGATGAGCACCGGCTTTGCCGCGCTGACGCTCGATCTTTCCGAAACCAATAGCCTCGGCGAAGCGCTGGAGAAGATCGCCGCTTACGCCAAAGCGCATCCGGACCGGCCATGGCTGATCGGGCGCGGATGGAATCAGGAGCGCTGGAAGCTGGGCCGCTTCCCCACTGCCGCCGAACTTGACAGCGTGGTGAGCGACCGCCCCGTCTGGCTCGAGCGCGCGGATGGACATGCGGGCTGGGGCAACACCGCCGCGCTGAAGGCGGGTGGTGTGACAGCGGCGACGCAGAACCCCTCGGGCGGCGAGGTCATCCGCCTGGCCGATGGCAGCCCGGCGGGCGTGCTGGTCGACAACGCCTCGAACATCGTCGCCGCCAAGGTGCCGCCGCCAACCGCGCGCGATTACGACGCCGCCTTTGCTCTTGCCCAACGCGATTTCTACCGGCGCGGCCTGACCGCCGTGGCCGACATGGGCACTGAAATGGCGGACTGGCAGGCCTTCCGTCGTGCCGGAGACGCCAACACGCTCTACGTCCGCATCATGGCCTATGGTTCGGGCATCGACAGCACGGTGCAGATTGGCGGCCCGGGCCCCTCACCCTGGCTCTATGCCGACCGGCTGCGGCTCAATGGCGTGAAGCTCTACATGGACGGCGCGCTGGGCTCGCGCGGGGCGTGGCTCAAGGCGCCTTATCACGACAAGCCCGACACGCGCGGCCTCCCGCGCCTCACCCAGACGCAGCTCGGTAACCTGATGAGCCGCGCGGCGATGGACAACTTCCAGATCGCCGTCCACGCCATCGGCGATGAAGCCAACGCCGTCCTTCTGGGCGCGATGGAAGACCTTTCGCAGACCTACAAGGGTGATCGCCGCTGGCGCATCGAACACGCGCAGGTGATCGACCCGGCCGATTGGCCGATTGCCGAGCGCGTGGCGAAGTCGGTCGGGCTGATCGCTTCGATGCAGCCCGTGCACCAGACCTCGGACCGCCTGATGGCCGAAGCCCGCCTCGGGCCGGAACGGCTTGCAGGCGCCTATGCCTGGGCCTCGGCCAAGGCACATGGCGCCGTGCTGGCGTTCGGGTCGGACAGCCCGGTCGAACTCCCCGATCCGTGGACCGGCTTTGCCGCCGCGATCAGCCGCGTCGATGAAGGCGGACAGCCGGCAGGCGGCTGGCAGCCGCAGGAGCGTGTCGGCCGCGAGACCGCGCTCGCCGGCTACACTGCTGATGCGGCCTATGCAGGCTTCGCCGAAAAGCATTTCGGCCGGCTCGCGCCGGGGCTGCGCGCCGATTTCATCTTCGTCGATACCGATCCGATGACCGCCACCCCCGAAGCGATCCGCAAGACCAAGGTGCTTGAGACCTGGGTGGGGGGCGGCAAGGTGTGGGATACGGCGACGCCCGAAGGCGGCGCCGCCGGTGCCGAGCCGGTGAAGAAATAGGGAGGCAAGATGATGGCCGAGCTGATCCTGCACCATTATCCGGAATCGCCATTCTCGGAGAAGGTGCGTGCGATTTTCGGCGCCAAAGGCCTTGCATGGCGCTCGCTGCAGGTCCCGATGGTCATGCCGCGCCCCGCGACGATTGCGCTCACGGGCGGCTATCGTCGCATTCCGGTGCTGCAAGTGGGCGCGGATGTCTATTGTGACACGGCACTGATCGCCGAGTATCTTGACGACAAGGGCACCGGCCCCACGCTCTATACAGCGGGGCAGGTGCTCGCCGCGCAGACGCTGGCGCGCTGGGTCGATACCGAGCTGTTCTGGGCTGCCGTAACCTTGCGCTTCCTGCCCGAGAACATGGGCAGCTTCTTCACCGATCCGGGGGCTGCGCAAGCTTTCGCAGAAGACCGCGCCAACTTCGCCGCTGGCGCGCAGGTGCGCCGCCCGCCGGTGGACGAGGCACAGGCCCGCTATGCCCGGTTCCTTGCCGAGATGGAGGCCCAGCTTAGCGATGGCCGCCCCTACCTGTTCGGCGCGGATCCGAGCATTGCCGACTTCGCGGTCTACCACATGCTGTGGTTCATCCACGCCGGCGGCGGCATGGCCGATTGGCTCGCCGCCCGGCACCATGCCGCCGGCTGGATGGAGCGGATGCGCGCCTTCGCGCAGCACTCCGGTGCGCCAATTTCGCCCGATGAAGCCCTCTCCGTGGCCCGCGAGGCCGAACCGCTCGCCATCGAACAGTTGAGCGACATCCCCGACCTTCCACCCGGCACCGAAGTGAACGTCGCGCCGGTGGATTACGGCGTGATGCCGAGCCACGGCACTCTGCTGCGCTGCGACACCCACACCATCGTGATCCGCCGCGACCATGCGCTGACCGGCGCGGTGAACGTGCACTTCCCGCGCCACGGCTTTGGCGTGACGCGGGGGGATTGAGCTCGCCCGTTAGAGCACTTTCCGACCAATCTGGCTCACCGTGATTGGTCGGAATGTGCTTTAAGGTGCCGTCACGAGCACCGGCGCTTCCGTGAGGTCCAGCGTGAAGCCGGCCACAGGGCTCGTCGCACCGTCGAGATCGGTCACTGTCCCGCCGCGACAGGCCTAGGGCAGGGTGAAGCGCGCCGAGCCCGACGGGTTCCACAGGACCAGCCCACGCTTGCCGCCCGGCAGATCGAGCGTGATCCGCCAGGAGCCCGCTGCATCGATCCGCGTGCCAGATAGCGCTGCGCCGAGCAGCCAGCCGCGCACGGTGAAGAACGCCTTGGCCGCCGGGGTCTGTTCGCGCGGATCGCCTTGCGGCACGGTGCCCACGGCATAGGGCGTATCGGGTCCCCAACCGTACCAGCCAAAATGCGATGCGCCGAACGCGAGGTCGACGAGATACTTGCGCGCCATGTAAGTGCGCGCCTTGGCGGGCAGTGTGGTGCCATCGCCGCTGCCGCCTTCGGTATCCCACAGCGGCTTGCCCGCCGGATTGCGGCGCGCCAGCACCAGCCGTACGTTGGCAAGCTGGCGCGCGGCTTCCTCGGGCGGTGTCGCATAGACGTGATAGCCGATGATGTCCGCATAGCTTGCGGCGCCGGCAGCAAGGTACTGCTCGAGATAACCCGGTGTGTAAGGGGGCGCGGTGACGATTCTGGCGGCGGGATCGATCTTGCGGATCACCTCGCTGGCGGTGCGGGTCAGCTCCATCAACTGGTCGAGCGTGCCGGCGTAGAAGGTCTTGTCGTTGGGCTCGTTCCAGATCTCATAGAACTGGATGCGACCCTTGTAGCGCGTCGCCACCTTGGTGACGTAGTTGATCCAGTCAGCGATGTTCTTTGGTGGGGCGGCAGCGCCCGCACCGTTGTAGGTCAGCCATGCGGGATCAGACGAAGCCCAGGTTGGCGACTGGCCCAGCGTGAGCATAACGGCCTGCCCCGGCTGGCGTGCCGCCATCCAGCGATCAAGCTGGGCCCACTGCCACTGGCCGGGCACGGGTTCGAGCACGGCCCAGGTCGTGCCGCTATCCCACAAGCGCAGCAGGCCAAAGCCCGGCGGCGGGAAACGAACTCCTGGCGGCACCGGCTTGCCCGCGTCCGTGGTGAAGGTGACGTCCGCGACGCTATAGCTACCGGGCTGGTCCGCGCCGAACATAAGATCGATCCGTCCACTTGGGCCGACTTTGCCGGTCACGCTGTAGCGTTTCCAGCCGCCGTCGAGATCGGTGATCGTGCGGCTTGCATGCGCGTTGTAGGGATCGTCGGCATTGCGGATCAGCATCTCGACCGCGAGGCCCAGCGTGCCGCGCAGCAGCGCTGTGAAGGTGTAGCTTCGGCCCGCCACCACCCGCACGCCCTGCCGCAGCTGCTGGCGCCCGCTGGTGACGCGCTCGATCGTGACGCCCTGCCCCGCGCCGCCGCCCGGTACCGGTGTCGGATCGGACGCATAGCGGACGGCTACGTCGGCCCATTCCGAATTGTCGTCCCAATCGTGCGCGATCTCGCCGCTGATCGCCGCCCCTTCTGCCCCGGCGCTACGCCGCGGTGGGGCAAAGGTGGGATTGCGCAGCCGGTTGAACTGGAAGTTGGAGACATGAATGCCGAAGAAGCTCTGTGCAATCGGCCCGAATGCCGCGATCGGCGCAGGCTTGCCGGGGCGCGTGGTCAGCCGCACATCGTCGATGCAGATGCGGCCCGGGGCGTTGAGACTGATGACGACCGCGGCCTGCTCGTCCGCCGTGACATAGCCCTGCGCCAGCACGCGCTGCCATTTCGGGCCGACTGCCAGCGCCGTTCCCGCGATCTGCGCATAGCCAGGCGGGCCGCCCTGCACGGCAAGATTGGCGACCGCACCCGGCTCGCCGCGCAACCATGCGGTGAGGGTCACGACCGTGCCGGCCTTGAGCGCGGCGCCCTGGATCAGCTGGAGATTGCCATCACGCACCGCGCTGACGGTGATCGCCTGACAGGCGCTGCCCGAATGCGGATTGGTGGTTTCGCGGCTGTAGAGCGTGGTCGTGTCACCATAGCCGCTGTTGTGATCCCAACCCGGCGCAGTCTCCCCGCTGACGGGGCCGCCGGTGGGCAGCGCGACATAGGTACCCTCGAAGCCGGGATTGGCGAGGGGCACGAGCGTTTCGGCAGCCAGTGCCGGAGCGGGCAGCAGCAACACGGCGGCAAGCAGGCAGCGAAGCATGGCCATCCCCCCTCGGCGCATCACGGGAAGGGTAGGCGCCATGACCGAACAGGGGCAAGCCCCTCCGCGCCGCCGCGCCCTGCCGCTGCGATCAGGCCCCTGCCACTTCCGCCTTGGCCTTCTCCTCGGCATCCTTCTTCTCGGCAAAGCGCATCACGACCAGCGTGCCTTCGAACAGGATCATCAAGGGAATCGCGAGCATGAGCTGGCTCAGCACATCAGGCGGCGTGATCACGGCCGCTAGCGCGGTGATGCCGACAATGACATAGCGCCGCGCCGCCACCAGCTGTCCGCGCGTCACGATCCCGGCACGGTTCAGCAGCATCAGCAGGACGGGGAGCAGGAAGCTGATCCCGAAAGCGAAGATGAACTGCATCACGAGGTTCAAGTATTCCTCGATCCCCGGCAGCGCTTCGAGCTGGAGACCACCGCGATCCCCCTGGAAGCCGATGAACCAGCGGAAGGCGGTCGGCATCACGATGAAGTAGGCAAGGCTCGCGCCCATCGTGAAGAGGATTGGCGTGGCGATCAGGAACGGCAGGAAGGCCTTCTTCTCACGCGCATAGAGCCCCGGCGCGATAAAGGCCCAGAGCTGGTTTGCGATCACCGGAAAGCTGACGAGGAACGCCGCGAAGAGCGAGACCTTGAGATCGACGAAGAACGCCGAATAGAGCTTGGTGTAGATGAGCTTGCCCTGCCCCGCCGGAAAGGCATGGACCAGTGGCTGCACCAGGATCGCGAGGATCTGGTTGGCGAAGTAGAAACAGACCACGAAAGCAATGGCGATGGCATAGACGCAGCGCAGCAGTCGCGTGCGCAGCTCGAGCAGGTGATCGAGCAGCGGGGCCTGGGTCTCGTCGATATCGCTGACCATCATGCTGGGCCGCCAGAAGTGCCGCGGGGCCGGGCGGGACGGTCCGAGATGGGGAGCATTTCGCCGACGGGCTCGGCCTGAGGTTCAGTAGGTGCCACAGCGGCAACTTCGGGATCGATCGGCGCAGCCACTGGCGCGGGCAGCGGGGTCATCACCGGCGGCGGATCGTTCTGGTCGGTCGCAGCCTCGCTGGTCTGTCCTGCAGCCGGATCAGGCGCGGGATGGGCGGCCATGATCGCGGCGTTCTGTTCCTTCCACTTGCGCTCCATCTCCTCCATCTCCGCCTCGCGGATCATGGTCTCGATCCCCGCGCGAAAGTGGCCGGAAACGCGGCGGATCTTACCGATCCAGCGCCCGGCCGTGCGCAGCGCCAGCGGCAGGTCCTTGGGACCGATGACGATGATCGCCACGATCACGACGAGGAGCATCTCGTCTGGCGCAATGCCGAACATCGTTTCAGGCCTGAGGTGCTGACTGGATCAGGTCAGGCGGCGGGGCCGGAGCCGGTCTGCTCCGGCTGGGCAGCGGGCTGAGCAGGCGCCACCGGCTGCTGCTGGATCTGCGCTGGCGGCTGTACGAGCGGCGTCTCTGCGCCCTCGCTCATACCCTGCTTGAAGCTTTTGATACCCTTGCCGAAATCACCCATCATCTCGGAAATACGGCCGCGGCCGAAGAGGATGAGGACAACCAGCGCCAGAATGATCAGATGCGGAAGGGACAGAGCGCCCATGGGAAATCTCCTTTATGCCCTCCAGATAGGACATCCTTGGCGAAACTGCCAGCAAGCTCATGCAGATTCGTCAAGCTCGGATGCACTAACAGCCCCCTCATCCCGTTCCGCGTCCGGTTCGTCGTCGGGTTCGCCGGCAAACACCGCCTCGACCGGATCGAGCAGGCCGGCGGCACGCAATTCCTCGATGCCCGGCAGATCGCGCCGCGATTCGAGGCCGAAGTGCGCGAGAAACTCGGGCGTTGTCGCATAGATCGTCGGGCGGCCGGGACCTTCGCGGCGGCCGGCGACCTTGATCCAGCCCGCCTCCATCAGCACATCGAGCGTGCCCTTGGCAGTCTGCACGCCGCGGATTGCCTCGATTTCAGCGCGGCTGACGGGTTCGTGATAGGCGATGATCGCGAGCGCCTCGGTCGCTGCACGGGACAGGCGGCGAACATCCTCGCGTTCGCGGCGCAGGAGATGGGCAAGGTCGGGCGCGGTCTGGAAGTGCCAGCGATCCCCGCGCCGGACGAGTTCGATCCCGCGCCCTTCATAGTGAGCGGCCAGCGCTTCAAGCGCAGCCTCCACGCCCTCCGCTCCGCCGAGATGGCGCGAAAGCTCGTCCGCCGTCATCGAGGCTTCGGCGGCGAACAGCGCTGCCTCTACCGCGCGTTCAACCTCGTTCATGCGCCGGCGCGCCTGAGCATAAGCGGGGCGAAGGTCTCGGCCTGCGCAATCTCCACCTTGCCCTGCTTGGCGAGTTCGAGCGCGGCGACGAAGCTGGAGGCGAGCGCCGACCGCGCGAGACGCGGATCGGTGCCCTCCTCGTGCGGGGGAAGGAAGAGCCTGAGTTCGGTCCAGTCAATCGCCATGCCGATCAGCGCCTCAACGCGCGCAATGGCGGCTTCCAGTGTCATCACCGCGCGCGCGTGGACCATGTGGACCACCGGGCGATTGCGGTGCTGGACGTGGCCATAAGCCTGCATCAGCGCGTAGAGATCGCAGTGCCAGCGCACCTGCCGATCAACCTTGAGGCCTTCGGGCGCGCCACGCGGGAACACATCGCGCCCCAGCCGGTCGCGGGC
The DNA here is from genome assembly GCF_027489515.1 of Novosphingobium sp. Classification (GTDB taxonomy): domain Bacteria; phylum Pseudomonadota; class Alphaproteobacteria; order Sphingomonadales; family Sphingomonadaceae; genus Novosphingobium. The sequence goes on from NZ_JAIXZS010000050.1 coordinate 25,218, forward strand.
CATCAGCCGCGCGCCCGCCTCACGCATCGCGCCGAGGCGCTGAAGGCGCAGCTGCAGCCGCAGCGCGAGTTCTTCAGGGCTGGGCTGGACTTCAGGGTCGCGCGGGAGAAGCAGCAGCGATTTCAGCCAGGCCAGCCACGCCGCCATGACGAGGTAGTCCGCCGCCAGTTCGAGCCGCTGCGCGCCCGCGCGCTCGACAAATTCGAGGTATTGATCGACCAGCGCAAGGATCGAGATCTTGAGTAGATCGACCTTCTGCCGCCGCGCCAGATCGAGCAGGAGGTGGAGCGGCCCTTCCCAGCCATCGATGGCAAGCGTCAGGGTCTCGGTCGCCTCGGGCGGCACGTCGAGCGGGGTTTCGTCCCAATCATCGGCCGCGAGCGGTGGAGCGAGCGCGGCTTCTTCCATCACGCAGCCAGTTCCAGCAGCCGGTCGCGCGTGGCGGTGCGTTCGGCCTGCCGCGCAAGATCGACAGGCGCGGCAAAGTCGCCCGTTGCGGCGAGCGCCCGTTCGAGCCGCGCGGCGGTTTCAGCGGACATTGGTGCCAGCGCGCTTGCGATGCCGACCATATCGTCCATCTTCGCCCAGCAATTGAGCGCGATGTCGCAGCCCGCCGCCTGTGCCCGCGCAGCGCGATCGGGCACCGCGCCGCCCAACGCCTGCATGTCGAGATCATCGGTGAGGAGCAAGCCATCGAAGCCGATTCGGCCACGGATCACATCGCGGATCACAGTGGAAGAAAGCGTCGCCGGGTTCTCATCATCCCAAGCGGTGTAGCGCACGTGGGCGGTCATGCCGATCAGGCTGTCGCCCAGGCTGCGGAACGGCGCGAGGTCGGTTTCGAGGTCCGCTTCACTCGCGGTGACGGTCGGCAGTTCCTTGTGGCTGTCCACCCCGGCGCGGCCGTGCCCCGGGATATGCTTGATCACACCCGCAACGCCTGCGCGCGCGAGGCCTTCGAGCATGGCACGGCCCAATGCGGCAACGCGCAGCGGCTCGTGCCCCAGTGCCCGGTCGCCGATAACGTCGTGGGCACCTTCCTGCCGCACATCGAGCAGCGGCAGACAATCGACGCTGATCCCGGCCTCGGCCAGATCGAGCCCCAGCGCCTCGGCATGGGCGCGGGCGGCTTCAATCGCGCTGATCGGGGCGATCTCATAGAGCTTGTCGAACGCTGCACCGGGGGGATAGGCCGCCCAGACCGGCGGCTTCATCCGTGCGACGCGGCCACCTTCCTGATCGATACAGATGAAGGTGCGCTCCCGCCCGTGAAGGCTGCGCAGCTCATCGGTCAGCGCGCGCAGCTGGGTGCGGCTTTCGACATTGCGACCAAACAGGATGTAGCCCGCCGGATCACAATCGCGGAAGAAGGCGCGCTCGTCATCGCTGAGGGTGAGGCCCGATAAGCCAAAGATCGCCGGGAGCATGGCGAAGGGTTTGCGCAAAGCCCGCTCCGGCGCAAGGCCGGAGACTGTGGATCATGGGGGAAAAGCGCCTATGTCAGCGCTTCACCTGGCACTTGAGGCCGCCCGCCTGCAGCTTGGCGCAGAGTGCATTGGCGGTAGCGGCGTCACCGGCGATGGCCTGCAGGCGGAACACCGTCGCCATATCGGCCTTGCCTTCGACCACGCGGTGCGAAAGGCCCGAGAGCGCATTGTGCGCGGCGACCAGCTTTGACCACGCCGCCTCCGCCGAAGCGTTCGTCGAGAAAGCGCCAACCTGCACGCCGACGCCGCCCGACACCGGAGCGGGCGCAGCAGCGGAAGGCTTGGGCGCGGCGGCAGGCGTCGGAGCCGTAGCGGCGCTGCCAGCAAGGTTGGCAACGGGCTTTTCACCCTCGCTCACCTTGAAGCTGGCATCGCCGGTGCCCTCGAACGTCTTGCCGCCGGGGTCCTTGGGCGCGATCTTGTAGGGTTCCTTGTTCGCCGCGATCAGGCTGCCATCGGCGGCGGCATTGCCCGCGCCGCGGTGGGAGATCCAGTAGATCCCGCCAAGCAGCGCCGCCAGCAGCAGCACTGCCAGCACGCCAAAGCCGACCATCCGGCTGTTGTCTGCCGCCGGTTCGTCGAAATCGACATCGTCGGCGCTTTCAAGCCAGGGCAAGCGTTCTTCATCGCCAAGCGCGAGACGATCGGTCGCGGTGTCGAGGGCCTCATGTGCGCCGGCAGCGAGAACCTCGGCATGGCCCTGTGCGGTCGCCATGCCCTCTTCTGCGGCATGCTGTGCCGCTTCGCCCCAGGCTGCCGGATTGATCGGCATGCCCTGGTTCTCGCCCTCGTACTCGTCCCCAGCCCCGATAACCATTGCGTCAAAGCTCCTCGGCGGCCTCTACACCCAGCAAGGCCAACCCGTTCTTTACCACTTGCCCGATTTGTGAGGTGAGGAAAAGGCGTGCCGACGTCAGTGCGGCATCCTGTGCCACAATGAAGCGCTTGTCAGGCCGGTCATTCCCCACGTTCCAGTACGCGTGGAAGCCTGCGGCGAGGTCATAGAGGAAGAACGCAACCCGGTGCGGCTCGCGCGCTGCTGCCGCGCTTTCGACGACGCGCGGGAACTGTGCGGCGAGCTTGACGAGGCCAAGCTCTTCCGAGCCCAGCCGCGCGACATGCTCGGGCGAGGGCGCAAAGCCTTCCGCCGCGGCCTTGCGCAAGGTCGAGTGGATGCGCGCGTGGGCATACTGCACATAGAACACCGGATTGTCCTTCGAGGCTTCGACCACCTTGTCGAAATCGAAGTCCATCTGCGCATCGGGCTTGCGGGTCAGCATGGTGAAGCGCACCACGTCCTTGCCCACCATGTCGACCACATCGGCGAGCGTGACGAAATTGCCCGCGCGCTTCGACATCTTGAACGGCTGGCCGCCCTTCATCAGCTGAACCATCTGGACAAGCTTGATCTCGAACGGCTTGGGGTTCCGCCCATCCGCACTCGTCAGCGCGGCGACAGCGGCCTTGATCCGCTTGACCGTACCGGCATGGTCCGCGCCCCAGATATCGACAAGCGCATCGGCGGCCTGCGCCTTCTGGAAGTGGTAGGCAAGGTCGGCACCGAAGTACGTCCACGCACCGTTCGACTTCTTGATCGGGCGATCCTGATCGTCGCCGAACTTCGTCGAGCGGAACAGCGGCAGCGCGACCGGTTCCCAGTCCTCAGGCGTCTTGCCCTTGGGCGCTTCGAGTTCGCCATCGTAGACAAGATCGTGCGCGCGCAGCCACGCTTCGGCGGCATCGACCTTGCCGGATGCCTGAAGCTCGGCCTCGGACGAAAACAGGTCGTGATGGATGCCGAGCGTCGCGAGATCGTCGCGGATCATATCCATCATCGCTGCCACCGCACGGGTGCGGAAGACCACCAGCCAATCGGCTTCGGGCGCCTTGGCATAGGCATCACCGAATTCGGCCGCGAGCGCCTGCCCGACGGGCACGAGATAATCGCCGGGATAGAGCCCCTCGGGCACCGCGCCGACATCCTCACCCAGCGCCTCGCGGTAGCGCAGGTGGACAGAGCGGGCGAGCACATCGACCTGCGCGCCGGCATCGTTGACATAGTATTCGCGCGTCACGCGGTGGCCCGCAAACTCGAGCAGGCTGGCCAGCGCATCGCCCACCACCGCGCCGCGGCAGTGGCCCATGTGCATCGGCCCGGTCGGGTTGGCCGAGACGTACTCGACATTGACCATGCTGCCGCCGCCCACGCTCGAGCGGCCATAATCGCCCGCCTTGGCCGCGATCAGCGCGAGTTCGGCCAGCCACGCGCTATCGGCAAGGCGCAAGTTGATGAAGCCCGGCCCGGCGATCTCGGCCGAGGCGATGCGCGGCTCCTTCGACAGTTCTTCGACCAGCAGCGCAGCGAGCGCGCGGGGATTGGTGCCAGCGGGCTTGGCCAGCACCATCGCCGCGTTGGTCGAGATATCGCCGTGCGAAGCTTCACGCGGGGGCTCGCAGGTCACGCCGCTTCGCGAAAGACCCTCGGGCAGCGAACCAGCAGCGACGAGCGCATCGAGCGCGCGGTCGATCACGCCGGCAAAATCAGCGAAGAGGGGAAGAGCGGGAGCGGTTGCAGTCTCTGTCATGAGCGCGCCGTTAGCCCAAGCGCGCGCGTTCGCCAACAAACTAGCGCGCCAGTTTGTGCAACGTGCCCTTCCGCACGTTCTGCCAAATCAACGCGTGGCGTTGTACTTCAGCTGGGCATCGGTCAGTTGGAAGCCCACGAGCAATTCGAAGCTCGCTTTCGCCAGCGCCGTGCGCACTTCGGGGAGCGCAAGCGGATCGGTCGCTGCGTCCGCCTCGCCGGCCTTGCGCTTCTTGGTGAGGAGCTTGCGCACGTTTTCCGGCAAGGTCGCCTCGGCACGGTCGACGGTCGAACCGGCGCGGGCGGTGACCTGCGCGCGCTCCTGCCCGTCGGCGAAGTCGAGCGTGATCGATCCGAGGCGCTTCGCAATCACGACATTGCCGCCGCGCATCACCGCCGAGAAATAGGGAAGAACCACGCGGCGCGCTCCGCGTGTATCGGTGCGGCGGGCATAGACATCGAAGGTCGCTTCGGTGGAAAGCTGGGTCTGGCCCTTGGCATCATCGCAGGTGCTGCGCAGGTTGGTGATCGAGGCGGTCAGGTCAATCGCGCCGGCATCGGTCCGGCCGGGCGCGGAAAACAGCGTGACGTCGCCGGTCATGTCCGGAATTTCGACCAGCGGGCACGGGCTGCGCAGCGCGGTGACGCCCACGCTGTCGTCCACCACCAGTTCGCCGCCGCCGCTTTTGCAGGCGCCGAGCGTGCCGACGAGGGCCAGCGCGGCGAGCGGGGCCAGGCGCCGGAGAGCAACGGGGCGGAAAGCAGGCAGGGTCATTCAGGCATCCTTGGTGAGCGCCGCGATCAGAGGCACCGCGCATCCTCTAGCCACCGCATCCCGGCGGCGCAATGCTGCATGCCTGCCAACCGCGCAATGACGCCCCGCTGAACGCGGCGGGTTTGCGGGGGGCCTGCCCCCTGCTAAGGTCGCCCGCGATGACTATGACCACGACACCGCCGCCCGCCGCCGACCGCCCGGATACTGCGGCCGCCCTTGCCCCGCTCAAGCTGCTGATCGCCGCCCCGCGCGGCTTCTGTGCCGGGGTGGACCGCGCAATCGAGATCGTCGAGCGCGCGCTCGACCGCTTCGGCGAGCCGGTCTACGTGCGCCACGAAATCGTCCACAACCGCTTCGTGGTCGATGGGCTCAAGGCCAAGGGCGCGGTCTTCGTCGAAGAACTCGATGAAGTGCCCGATGGCAAGCCAGTGGTCTTTTCCGCGCACGGCGTGCCCAAGGTGGTGCCCGCCGCCGCGACGGAGCGCGGGCTCGACTGGCTCGATGCGACCTGCCCGCTGGTGAGCAAGGTCCACCGCCAGGCCGAGCGGCAGGTTGAAGCCGGACGGCATATCCTGTTCGTCGGCCACAAAGGCCACCCCGAGGTCATCGGCACGATGGGCCAGGTGCCCGAAGGCTCGATCACGCTGGTCGAGACGCTGGAGGATGTCGCCTCGCTCGACTTCCCGCCCGGGACAGCGCTTTCGTTCCTCACGCAGACGACGCTCTCGGTCGACGACACGCGCGAGATCGTGGCAGCGCTGCGGACACGTTTCCCCGAGATCAGCGGGCCGCGTGCCGAGGACATCTGCTACGCCACGTCCAACCGGCAGACTGCGGTCAAGTCCATCGCGGCGCGCTGCCAGCTCCTGCTCGTGATCGGTGCGCCCAACAGCTCCAATTCGCTGCGCCTTGTCGAAGTGGCCGAACGCGAGGGCACCCCGGCCCGCCTGATCCAGCGCGGGAGCGAGATCGACCCCGCATGGCTTGATGGCGTCGAGACGCTGGGCCTTACCGCAGGCGCCTCCGCGCCGGAAGTGCTGGTGCGCGAAGTGGTCGATGCCTTGCGCGCATGGCGCACCGTGGAGGAAGAGACCGTGACCACCACGGTCGAAAACATGGTGTTCAAGCTGCCCCGCCAGCTCGCGGACTGACCCGGGCACCATGGCGGTTTACACCCACCTCGGCGCGGAGGAGATGGCCGCGCTGATCGCCCGTTTCGATGTCGGCACGCTGGTTTCCGCAAAGGGCATCGCCGAAGGCGTTTCCAACAGCAACTGGCTGCTCGAAACCACCGGCAGCGATGGAGCTGGTGCTCGTTTCATCCTGACGATGTACGAGTTCCGCATCGAGCTTGAAGATCTGCCCTATTTCCTCTCGCTGCTCGACCATCTTGCCGCGAAGGGCTGCCCGGTGCCGCGCACGATCCACGACCGCGAGGGGAACCTCTATGTCACTCGCCCCGGCCCGAGCGGAGACAAGGCGCTCGCACTGATCGAGTATCTCCCGGGCGTTTCGGTCAGCACGCCGACGGCCGGTCAGGCCCGCGCGGTGGGCGCGGAGCTGGCGCGGCTGCACCTCGCGGCAGGCGATTTTCCGGCCAGCCGCGCCAATGGCATGGGCGTGGCGGAATGGCAGCGCCTCGCCAGTGCCTGCGGAGCGGAAGGCCTTGCCCGGATCAATCCGGAGCTCGCCGCAATCGTCGCGCACGAATTGCCGCGCCTTATTTCCAGCTGGCCAACTGGCCTCCCCACCGGCGTGATCCACGCCGACCTCTTCCCGGACAACGTACTGATGCTGGGCGACAAGGTCACAGGCCTCATCGACTTCTACTTCGCCTGCAACGACATCCTTGCCTACGATCTGGCGGTCACCCACGTCGCGTGGTGCTTCGACAAGCGCGACTCGTTTCGCGCCGACGTTTCCGCTGCACTGATCGAAGGCTACGAAGGCGTGCGTCTGCTCGGCGCCGAGGAGCGTGCTGCGCTGCCGCTGCTGGGCCAGGGTGCGGCGATGCGCTTTGCGATGAGCCGCGCGTGGGACTGGCTCAACACGCCCGCCGATGCGCTCGTCACGCCCAAAGACCCGATGAGCCCAGCGCGGCGGCTGGGGTTCTACAAGGCCAATCCGGAGGTCTTCGCGTGAAGCACGTAGCAATCTTCACCGACGGGGCCTGCAAGGGCAATCCCGGCAAGGGCGGCTGGGGCGCGCTGCTGCGCATGGGCGAGGTCGAGAAAGAGCTCTCGGGCAGCGAGCGCGAGACAACCAACAACCGCATGGAGCTGATGGCCGCGATCAAGGGGCTCGAAGCCCTCAAAGCCCCCTGCCAGGTCACGCTCCACACCGACAGCCGCTACGTGCTCGACGGAATCACCAAATGGGTGTTCGGCTGGCAGAAGAAGGGCTGGAAGACCGCCGACAACAAGCCGGTCAAGAACGAGGACTTGTGGCGGGCGCTGATCGCGGCGACGCGCCCGCACAAGATCGAATGGGTCTGGGTCAAAGGCCACGATGGCCACCCGGAAAACGAGCGTGTGGACAAGCTCGCCAGCGATGCTGCCACCAATGCGATGGGCGCGGCCTGACCGGTTGGGCGGCTTTCCGAGGGATCAGTCGCCGGTGGTGGTGTCGACCACTTCGGCGCCCGGTCCGTTCTTCAGCACCGACTCGATGGCGTTCTTCGCACTGGCCTTCGATTTGTAGCCTTCGGTCCAGAAGATCGTCTCGGCATTGTGGCAGAAATAGGCGACAAATTCGCCGGCCTTGTTCTTCCGAATCTCGAAACGGTGCGCCATTGCGTTAACCCTCTCACGTAATTTTACCTAAACGCTCTTTACCACGCGGTAAGCTGGTTGGGAGTCCGAAATGCCGCCTAGTCGGTGAAACGAGCGGGCGTGTAGAACGATGCGTCGAGCGCGTGGGTCATCTCATCGCGGGGGAGGCCGAGCAGGAGCTGCGCGCCGAGCCGCGCGGCGGCCGGCGCGGTCTGGATGCCGATGCCGCCTTGCCCGACAAACCAGAACAGGCCTTCGCGCAGAGGATCGAAGCCATAGACCGGCAGCCGGTCTGGCGCGAAGGACCGCAGACCTGCCCAGCGCCGTTCCAGTGCCAGCACCTTCCATTCGACCGCCTGCTCCATCCGGTCGATCGCCATCGCGATGTCGAGCTCTTCGGGCGCCGCATCGCGCGGCACGTCGGGGGTCTCGTCGTGCGGGGAAAGCCAGAGCCGGTCACCCTGCGGCCGGAAGTAGAAATCCTCGTCGAAGCTCAGCGTGAGCGGGAGTGTCGGTGGTGGCGCCGGATCGATGCGCAGCTGGACCATCGAGCGGCGCAGCGGCTGGATGCCAATCGGCGCAGCCCCGGCCAGCTCAGCCACCGGATCGGCCCAGGCGCCCGCCGCATTCACCAGCAGCGCGGCGCGAGCCTCGCCCTGTCCGGCGGCGCCGCTCCACGCCAGCGACCAGCCCCCGCCCACATGTTCGGCATGATCAAGCCGCGCGCGCACGCGCAGCACGCTGCCGGCCTTGCGCGCCGCGGCAAGGTAGTGCTGGTGCATCGCGGCAACGTCGATATCGGCGCATTCCGGTTCCCACGCACCGATGATCCATTCTGGCCGCAGACCGGGCACGATCTCTTCGAGCCGTGCGCGACCGATGAGTTCGACCCGCGCGCCGGCGGCTTCGAACTCTGCGAGGAAGCTTTCCGCCTTGTCGCGGTGATCCTCGCGCCCGAAATGCAAGCCGCCGCGCGGGCTGAGGAAGCCGCGTTCGGCAAGCCAAGGCCCCGACGCGGAAGTCAGCGGATAGACCTTCGGCCCGCCCAGCGTCTCGTGCCAGAACGCGGCGGAGCGACCGGTGGTGTGATAACCCGGCGTATCCTCTGCCTCGATCAGCAGCACCCGCGCATGGGGCGCGCATTCGGCAGCGAGGCTGGAGCCGGCCATGCCCGCGCCGACGATGGCGATGTCGAAATGCTCGGCATTCATGGCTTCAGGCCGTCCGTGCCGGGAGCGCGCGGTTGAGGAAGCTGGAAATAGCGGCCATGACCTGTGCGCGCACCGGATCGGCCTCACGCAGCAGTTCGTGGCGCGCCTCGGGGCCCCAGGCGACGAGTTCGCTGCGGGGCAGGCGCGCCGCCGCCGCGTCAAGCGACGGCCATGAAACAAGCGCATCGTGCTTGGCTGCCAGCAACAGCACAGGGGCCATTACGGCTTCCAGCAGACCGCGCGCGCGCAGGGCCTCGATCGAGGCGGCTGCGCGCTCGACCCAGCGCCAGCTGGCCGGTCCGATCTCGAGCTCGGGCCGGGCCGCGCGCCACCACAGCTCGTCGGAGTAACGGTCCGCATCGTGCGTGAGCAGGGTCATGCGGTCATCGCTGGCGGAGCCGGGCTTCTCGCTTGATTTCCAGGCCATCCGCTCCGGGTTGCCGATCAGGCACATCAACTTTGCATAAACATGCTGAACAAACTGGGGAATCGCCGTCACGAATCCGAGCATGGGGGCACTCAGCACGACCGCCTCGGGGCTTGCCACACCTTCCGCCACCGCGCGCAAAACAAGGTGTCCGCCCATTGAATGCCCCACCAGAACATGGGGTCCCGGAGTGGTGCGCACCCAATCACGCCAGAGCGCGCCAAGGTCGGAAATCCAGATCGAGAAGTCCTCGATATGGCCCACCAGAGGGTCTGCCGTCATGCGCCCCGAAGCCCCCTGCCCGCGCCAGTCCGCCGAGCTGACATGCCAGCCGGCGCCCGCCCATTCCACCAATGTTTCCAGATACTTCTCATAGAAGTCGGCACGTCCCGGCATAAACAGGATCGAGCCGCGTGGCAGCGCGCCGGCAGGCGGATCAAGGCTGATGCGGCGGATCTGGTGCCCATCGGGCAGCGCCCATCGCCATTCCCGTGCGAAGGCGGGAATGGCCCGCCTGACATCGCCAGAACCGTCCAACCTTGCGCTCACTTCAGCACTCCCGTGACAAAGCCTTGGCCGCATCCGCAACTCCCCGGAACTGCGGCGCCTTTTTGGTTACCGTTTGGTAAGTGATTGTCCCGTATGAGACCCCCATGCAGGGAACTCACATCGTTTACGGACTGGTCGGGGCCTTGGCAATCGCACTGCTGGTTGCTGCCTTCACCGATATCCGCCGCCGCCAGATCGACAACTGGCTGAATGCCGCCATTGCCGCGGGCGCGCCACTGTTCTGGTGGGCATCGGGTCTGGCGTTGTGGCCGGGTGTGGCGCTGCAGCTGGGGCTTGCGGTCATGACGTTCTTCGTTCTCGCCGGCCTCTTCGCGCTGAAGGCGATGGGTGGCGGCGATGTGAAGCTGCTGACGGCACTCGCCTTGTGGATGCCGGCGCTGCTGTTTCTCAAGCTGCTGGTCATCATGGCGCTCGCGGGCGGTGTGCTGACCATCACGATGGGCATGTGGCACATCGCGCGGCGGCAAAAGGACAAGCTCAAGATTCCCTACGGAATCGCCATCGCGACGGCGGGTCTGTGGATCATCACGACAACCGACTGGAGCGCTCTCAACGCCGTTTCGGCGGGCTGACGCTATCTTAACCATTTTGCCCGAAGGATGCGGGCGGAACTAACGGCAGGATTGTAGCCATGGACAGGAAGAAGCTGTTGCTGCTGGTGGGGGCGCTGATCGTGGCGATCGGCACGGCCTTTGCTGCCAGGAGCCTGTTTGCAGGCGCCGCATCGCCGCAGGCAGCGGCCGCCGCGAAGGTGCCGATGGGCGCCAAGGTGCTCGTCGCCAACCGCGCGCTCCCCGCCGGCACGATCATCACGGCCGATGCCATGGGCTATCAGCCCTGGCCGAAAGACCTCGTCCAGGACGTCTACTTCACCGAAGACAAGACCGACATGTCGAAGCTTCTCGGCACCGTCGTGCGCCATCCGATCACGGCAGGCGAACCGGTGACTCAGGGCAGCCTCGTATCCCCCGGCGACCGCGGCTTCCTTGCCGCCGCCCTCGGGCCGGGCATGCGCGCTGTCACCATTCCGGTGAGCGCACGTACCGCTGTGGCGGGCTTCGTCTTCCCGGGTGACCATATCGACCTCGTACTCACCCAGACGGTGAAGGGCGGCATCCAGCCGCTCAAGACCGCCGAGACCATCCTCAAGAACCTGCGCGTGCTCGCTACCGACCAGTCGACCGAGCAGGAGCAGATCGAGGGCAAGACCCGCGTGCGCACCTTCAGCACGGTGACCGTGGAAGCTACCCCGAAGATCGCCGAGAAGATCGCGGTCGCGCAGACCATCGGCACGATCAGCCTCTCGCTGCGCTCGCTGGCCGACAACTCGAGCGAGCTCGACCAGGCGATCGCGCTGGGGCAGATCAAGATCCCCGCTGGCGCCAGCAAGGCGGAAGAGGAGCGCATCCTCAAGCAGGCGATGTCGAAGCCCATCGAGGCCGACGGCAACAGCTATGCGACCGGCGGTGACGTCTCGCGCTTCCAGCCCAAAAAGGCCACCGATCCGATGGCTGCCGCGCAGGCAATGGCCAAGGCGATCACCACGATGATCCCCCGTTCGATGCCCATGTCGGGCCCCGGCACCGGCGGATCGATGACGGATGCCGCCCGCGCCCTGTTCTCGCCCGGCCCGGTGGTCCGCGTGACCCGTGGCAAGGACACCACCGAAGTCAAGGTCGGGACGCACTGAGATGCCGACAGTCACTCACCCCCAGGCCACAACTGCGCCCGCGAAAGGCAAGACCATGAAGGCCAGTATCGCAACCAAGCTGCTCTCGCTTGCCTCCCTTTCTGTGCCGCTGGCGCTCGCCTCGGCCCCCGCGCCGGCCGCAGCCCAGACCGTGACGAGCCCGGCTCGCAGCATCGCGATTTCGATCGGCCGCGGCCAGCTCGTGACGCTGCCCGGCAAGATGACCGACGTGTTCGTCGCCAACGACACGGTTGCGGATGTCCAGGTCAAGTCGACCAACCAGCTCTACGTCTTCGGCAAGGCGGGCGGCGAGACCACGGTCTACGCCAGCAACGCGGCCGGTGACGTGGTGTGGTCGGCCAATGTCCGCGTCGGCACAAACCTCGACAGCATCGACCAGATGCTCAAGCTCGCGATGCCCGAGGCGCACATCGTCACCTCGACGATGAACAACACGGTGCTCCTCACCGGCACGATCGCCGCGCCGGAGGATGCCGCCGAGGCCGAGCGCCTCGTCAAGGCTTTCGTTGACGGCAAGACCAACGTGATCAGCCGCCTCAAGATGGCGACGCCGCTGCAGGTGAACCTCCATGTAAAGTTCGCTGAAGTGAACCGTTCGCTGATCCGCCAGATCGGCTCCAACTTCACGACCATCGACGGTTCGAGCGGCTTCAAGTTCGGCCTGAACCAGGGCCGCTCGCCGGCGACGACGATCACCACCGATCCCAATCTGCCGCTCGGCATCGGTACGACGGTGAAGGGCTACGGCCTCGATCCCACGACCGGCAAGCCCGTGCTGATGGACGGCACCAACGTGACCCCGCTGCAGGGCCAGTCCACACTGGCGGGCCTTACCAAGCTGTTCGGCGTGAACGTGCTGGGCGCGCTGGATCTTGGCGAAACCATCGGTCTCGTCACCAGCCTCGCCGAACCCAATCTGACGGCGCTTTCAGGCGAAACCGCGACATTCCTCGCCGGCGGTGAATACCCGATCCCGGTTTCGACCGGCCTCGGCAACACCTCGATCGAGTTCAAGAAGTACGGCATCAGCCTCGCCTACACCCCCACCGTGCTCGCCAACGGGCGCATCTCGCTGCGGGTGAAGCCGGAAGTGTCCGAACTCTCGTCCGACGGCGCGATCATCAGCAACAGCTTCTCGGTCTCCGCGCTCACCGTGCGCAGCGCCGAGACGACGATCGAGCTGGGTTCGGGCCAGAGCTTCATGATTGCCGGCCTGCTGCGCAACAACGCGCAGAACACGATCACCAAGATGCCCGGCGCCGGTGACATCCCGATCCTCGGCTCGCTGTTCCGCTCCACCTCGTTCCGCAAGGGCGAGACAGAGCTGGTCATCGTGGTCACGCCCTATCTCGTGAACCCGGTTGATGCGAGCGAGATCAAGCTGCCCACCGACGGCTTCAAGACCTCGACCGCGCTCCAGCAGTTCCTCGGCCACATCGAAGCCGACGGCGTGACCGGCGGCGAGCGGCCCAAGCCGACCGAAGCGCCCGGCACGGTCCAGTCGAACGGCCCCAAGGTCGGTGCCCTCGACGCGCCTGTGTCCGGTACGGCACCCGCACCGGCCGCTGCACCAGCGCCGCAGAAGGCGCCGCGCAGCGCACGCAACCGTCAGGCCAGCGCCGATGTCGCGCCTGGCTTCAGCATCCAGTGAGAAAGGGCTACCCCATGTCCATTCATCTGCCCCGCATGAAGGGCGCCGCCCGGGTCCTTCTCCTCGCCGGCGTGCTGAGTCTGCCGCTTGCCGCGTGCAACAGCCCCTCGGCCGACATGAACCGCAGCCTCGACAGCATTCGTCAGCCTGTGGTGCAGCGCACCAGCTTCGTGTTCGACGTTTCGACGCTCCCCGGCGGCGGCCTTGCCGTTTCCGAACAGCGCCGCCTCGCTGGCTGGCTCGAAGCGCTCGACCTTGGTTACGGCGACCGTGTCTCGGTCGATGATCCGGTCGATTCGGACCAGACCCGCAATTCGGTCGATCAGGTCGCGGGCCGTTTCGGCGTGCTCCTCGCCGATGTTGCCCCGGTTACCGAAGGCCCGATCGCGCCCGGCACTGCCCGGATCGTCGTTTCGCGCACCGAAGCCAGCGTGCCCGGCTGCCCGGACTGGTCGAACAAGATCGACAACCGCACCAACAACGCCACCGCGCCCAACTACGGCTGCGCGGTGAACAGCAACATGGCCGCGATGGTCGCCAACAAGGAAGACCTTGTCCACGGTGCCAAGACGCGCAGCACCACGCTCGTGCAGAGCAACACCAAGGCGATCGATGCCTATCGCCAGATGCCGGCGACGGGTGCGGGCGGCCTGAAGTCCGTGTCCAGCAAGTCCGGGGGTAACTGATCCATGAGCGCGACCTGGAAAAACGCCAACCGCGATATGTTCGCGTCCTTCATGTGCGACGACGCGTCACTCGACGTGCTTCGTCCGGTCACGGTCGACATGGGCTGGCAGCCGGAAAAGTGCAACAAGGGCGGCCTGCGCAACGCGATCCAGTCCCTCTCGATCGCTGCCTCGCCGGCTATCCTGATGGTGGACCTCTCCGAAAGCGGCGACCCGCTGAGCGACATCAACGCGCTTGCCGAAGTCTGCGAGCCGGGGACCGTGGTGATCGCGGTCGGTCAGGTCAACGATGTGCGGCTCTACCGCGACCTGCTCGCCTCGGGCATCCAGGACTATCTCCTGAAGCCGCTGACGCCGGGTCAGGTGCGCGACGCGCTGGTGCAGGCGCAGGCGATTTTCGCCGCCCCCAAATCGTCTGATGGCTCGACCGCCAAGCGCCATGTCTCGACCGCTGTGGTCGGCACGCGCGGCGGTGTCGGCGCCTCGACCGTGGCGACGTCGCTCGCATGGCTGTTCAGCAGCGACCACCACCTGCCGACGGCTCTTCTTGACCTCGACGTCCACTTCGGCACGGGGGCGCTGACGCTCGATCTCGAGCCCGGCCGCGGCCTTACCGACGCGATCGACAACCCCAGCCGCATCGACGGCCTGTTCATCGAACGCGCCATGATCCGCGCCAACGACAACCTCGCGATTCTTTCGGCCGAGGCGCCGATCAGCGCCCCGCTGATGACCGACGGCAGCGCTTTCGTCCAGCTGGAGGAGGAATTCCGCCACGCGTTCGAAATGACGATGATCGATCTGCCGCGCAACATGCTGATCAACTTCCCGCACCTCCTCGCGGACGTGAACGTGGTGGTCGTGGTGACCGAGCTCACGCTTGCCGGCGCGCGCGATGCGATCCGCCTGCTTTCTTGGCTCAAGACCAATGCCAAGCATGCCGAGACGATCGTGCTCGCCAACAAGGTCCATTCGGGCGTCGGCGAGATCAGCCGTTCGGACTTCGAAGCCTCGATCGAGCGCAAGATCAACTACGTCGTGCCCTACGACATCAAGGCTGCCGCCAACGCGGCCAAGCTGGGCCAGACTTTCGTTGCCGCCAACCGCGCGAGCAAGGCGGGTGCAGCGCTGCGCGATCTGGGCAGCGCGATCATCGCCACCGGCACCGATGGCGAAGTGGTCGAGGTGAAGGGCAAGGGCAAGGTCAAGGCTGCGGACAAGAACAGCGACAAGAACGGCGGCGCACCTGCGGCCAAGACTTCGCTGCTCGGCAAGTTCGATTTCAAGAAGATCCTTCCCTCCGGCAAGGCCAAGGCCGGAACCCCCGCATGATCCGCAGCCGGCGCCTGGCCCCGTCGCGGGACTTGCGCGCCGGCCCCGCACGTAATGAGAGAACTGGCAGGACACGGCCATGAACATGATGCAACTCGTGATCCTTGGCGTCGGGGCTGCGCTGGTTCTGGTGCTGATGGCGCTCGCGCTCAGCGGCCCCTCGGCCAGCCGCGAAGCCTCGCGCCGCCTGCAGTCCGTGCGCTTCCGCCATTCGGAAAGCGCGGTTGACAAGGTCGAGGCGCAGTACCGCAAGGCCGTCGCCAGCCGCAAGCCGGCGACCTTCAAGAAGGCTGGTTCGGGCTCGCGCATCGAGGCCCTGGCGCTGCGCCTGCACAAGACCGGCAAGGGCTGGACGCTCAGCCAGTATCTCTACGTCTCGATCGGGCTCGCCATCGGCGTCGCGCTCCTCGTGTTCGTCAAGTCGGGCGCGCTGCTGCTGGGCCTTGGTGCGGGCGTCGCCGTGGGCGCGGGCATTCCGCACTGGATGGTCGGCCGCGCGATCAACAAGCGCAAAGCCAACTTCGTCGCCAAGTTTCCCGATGCGCTCGAACTGCTCGTGCGCGGCCTGCGTTCGGGTCTGCCGATCACCGAGACGCTCGGCGTCGTCGCGCACGAACTGCCGGGGCCGGTGGGCGAGGAATTCAAGCTCGTCACCGATCGCATCAAGGTTGGCCGCACCATGGAGGAATCGCTCCAGGAGACCGCCAACCGGCTCGACATGGCCGAATTCAGCTTCTTCTGCATCACGCTGGCGATCCAGCGCGAGACCGGCGGCAACCTCGCCGAAACACTCGCCAACCTGGCCGACGTGCTGCGCAAGCGCGCGCAGATGAAGCTCAAGATCGCGGCGATGAGCTCGGAATCGAAGGCCTCGGCCTACATCGTCGGCTCGCTGCCGTTCATCGTGTTTGCGCTCATCTATTCGATCAACCCCCGCTACCTCGGGCAGTTCTTCGTTGACGAGCGCCTCATCATCGCCGGCCTCGGTGGCCTTGTCTGGCTCAGCCTCGGCGCCTGGATCATGGCGCAGATGGTTAACTTCGAGATCTGAGAACCATCATGGCAGTCACCCCTCCCCCGCACGGCCCCACGCTCCTCGGCGTCGATGTCATCTACGTCGGCTCGATCCTCGTCGGGATTGCCGCCGCTGCGATGCTGCTGGCGATCTATGCCGCAGTCACGGTGCGCGATCCGATGGCCAAGCGCGTCAAGGCGCTCAACGACCGGCGCGACCAGCTCAAGGCCGGCATCGTCACGGTCAACGCCAAGAAGCGCCAGAGCATCGTCCGCCGCAACGAGACGACCGACAACATCAAGTCGTTCCTCGAATCGCTGAAGGTGCTGCAGGACAGCCAGCTGCACGACATCCAGCAGCGGCTGGCGCAGGCCGGCATCCGCAAGAAGGAATGGGCCGTCGCGGTCGTGCTCGCCCGGATGATCGGCCCGATCGTGCTGGGCCTGCTGTTCGGCGTGCTGATCTACGGCGTGGATTATTTCCCGACGTGGTCGGCCTTCAAGAAGTTCGGCCTGTTCGCGGGCGCGGTGGGGTTCGGCTACAAGGGCCCGGACATCTGGATCAAGAACCTGATCAACAAGCGCACCAAGGAAATCCGCAAGGGCCTTCCCGATGCGCTCGACCTTCTCGTGATCTGCGCCGAAGCCGGCCTTACCGTCGATGCTGCCTTCGGCCGCGTCGCGCGCGAACTGGGCCGCGCGTACCCGGAACTCGGCGATGAATTCGCGCTCACCGCGATCGAGCTTTCGTTCCTCACCGAACGCCGGCTCGCGTTCGAAAACCTTGCCTACCGCGTCAATCTCGAATCCGTGAAGGGCGTGGTCACCACGATGATCCAGACCGAGCGCTACGGTACGCCGCTCGCCTCCGCGCTGCGCGTGCTCTCGGCCGAATTCCGCAACGAACGCATGATGCGCGCCGAGGAAAAGGCCGCGCGCCTGCCGGCGATCATGACGATCCCGCTGATCCTGTTCATCCTGCCGACGCTGTTCATCGTGATCCTTGGCCCTGCGGCCTGCTCGATCAGCGACAACTTCCTCAACCGGAAGACGTAACGGTCCGGACACCGCAAACAGTAAGGGGCGCAGCGAAAGCTGCGCCCCTTCTTGCTTGGCCTGCCTGATGGAGCGCGGCGCCTGGCGGCTCAGGCCGCAACCACTTGCTGTTCAATTGCACCGAACACGGCGTGGCCCTTGGCGTCCTTCGCCGCGATCCGCACGCTATCGCCGTGCTTGAGGAACGGCGTCACCGCCGCCCCGCTGCGAATGGTCTCGACCATGCGCTGTTCGGCGATGCAAGCATAGCCGCGCCCGCCTTCGCGCACCGGACGACCCGCCGTGTAGCCGGCCTTGCCATCGGAATCGCGGTTGGACACCGTGCCCGAGCCGATGATCGTGCCCGCCCCGATGCGGCGCGTCTTGGCAAGATGTGCGATCAGCTGGCCAAAATCGAAGGTCATGTCCTCGCCCGTCGCCAGTCGGCCGAAGGGCCTCCCGTTGACGTCGACATGCAATGGCAGGTGGAGCTTGCCCCCGGCCCATGCCGCGCCGAGCCGCTCGGGCGTCACGAACACTGGCGAGAAATGGCTGGCAGGCTTCGATTGCACGAAGCCGAATCCCTTGGCGAGCTCGTCCGGGATCAGTCCGCGCAGCGAGACGTCGTTCACCAGCCCGACCAGCCGGATATGCCCGAGTGCTTCCTCCGGAGAAACGCCCTGCGGGACATCGCCCGTCACCACCACCACCTCGGCTTCCAGATCGCAGCCCCAGCTCTCGTCCGCAAGCATGATCGGCTCGCGCGCGCCGCGCAGGTCGTCGCTGCCGCCCTGGTACATCAGCGGATCGGTCCAGAAACTCGCCGGCAGCTCGCTCCCTCGCGCCTTGCGCACAAGTTCGACGTGGTTGACGTAGGCGCTGCCGTCCGCCCACTGGAACGCGCGCGGCAGCGGGGCCGCCGCCTCGCGTTCATGGAAGCGCTTCTGCGGGATTGCGCCGTGCTGAAGCTCGATCGCCAGCGCCTCGAGATAGGGGGCATAGCGATCCCACTCGTCGAGCAGGCCCTGCATGGTCGGCACGATATGGTCGGCATCGGCATACCACGCCAGATCATCCGAAACGACGATCAGGCGGCCGTCGCGCCGCTGCGGCAAGCTAGCCAGTTTCATGGGCGTTCCCCTTCGATGGTGCGCACCGCATTGAGCAATTTGTCGAGCAGCGCTCGCAGCTTGGCCGTTTCGGCCGGCGAGAGCGCGGCAAAGATCTTCTCGTAGGTGGAGAGGGCGTTCGGCCAGATGCGATCATACATCGCCCGGCCCTCATCAGTCAGCCACAAGTGGTGCGAACGCCCGTCCGCCTCGTTGGGGCTACGCGCGACAAGCCCGCGCTCGCCCAGCATCTTGCACGCCCGGTTGACCGCCACCTTGTCCATCAGCGTCGCCCGCACAAGGTCGCGCTGCGTCAACTGGCCGGCGTCACCCAGCACCGCCATGATCCGCCATTCGGGAATCTTTAGGCCGAATTCGCTGTGATACTCGCCCGAAATCAGGCTGCTGACCGCGTTCGATGTGATCGCGAGGCGGTACGGGATAAAGTCGGACAGCCTGGTCTGCGTGTCAGCCATGCTCCGGTTCTAGGCCAGCCGCCGCGCTGCGCAAGCAAAAGCGCATCCGCTTCTCACCGGATTGGTCATCGGGCGAGAATACCGGCCATGATGAAATCGACCGTATGCTCACGGTAGCGGTCGCGCAGCTCCTCGGTCAGCGTGTCCTGATCGAAGCAATGCCGCAACACCAGCCGCGCCGAAAAGAACCTGTCTGCTGCGCCCGTCACCGTGAAATAGAACAGCTGCGGATCGATCGGGCGAAACACGCCTGCCTTCACGCCGTCGTTGATCAGCCGGTCATAGGCCTTGTTGAGCGGCATGAGGTACTTGTCGGCAATCCGCTTCGCCTCGGCAGGATCGCTATCACGCACGAGCCGCATCAGCAGGCGGTTGAGATAGGGAAACGCGAAATAGGTATCGACGCAGCGCGCGATATGCTGCCTGAGCTTGGCCTCCGGGCTCATGTGATCCTTGGCGAGCAGCGCCTCGACCGACTTGATGATCGCCACCATGTCGCGGTCGAGCAATTCGCCCAGCATCCCGGCCTTGTTGCCGAAGTAGTACTTCACCAGCGCGGAATTGAGCCCCGAGCGCAGCGAGAGCTCGGACAGCGAAATATCGACCTGGTCGCCCTCTCGCATGATCTGCGAGGCGGTTTCCAGCAACAACTCACGCGCGCCCGGCTGTTCCCCGCCGGTTTCCCCCACTGATGCCACGTTCGTCTGCTCTTTCATTCCCAGCCCGGTTCTTCCCACCACGGGTAAAATCCCGGCATATCCGAAGAAACGCGTCCCGGGTAGGCCGGTGCGCGCTTTTCCAGAAAGCTGGCCACACCTTCTTTCGCATCAGCCCCGCGCGAAAGCTGGTAGATCGCGCGGCTATCGACGCGGTGCGCATACATCGGGTGCGGCGTCGCCGCGTTGCGCCACAGCATCGCGCGCGTCATCGCGACCGACACGGCACTCGTGTTATCGGCGATCTCGCGCGCCAGGGCGTGGGCGGCGGGCATCAGGTCCTCGGGCGCATGAAGCGAGCGCACGAGCCCCCCTGCCAGCGCTTCCTCTGCGCCGAACACACGGCCCGTCATGCACCATTCGAGCGCCTGGCTCATGCCTACGATGCGCGGGAGGAACCAGCTTGAGGCTGCCTCGGGCACGATCCCGCGCCGCGCGAACACGAAGCCGAAGCGCGCCGACGTGCTGGCAAGGCGGAAGTCCATCGGCAGCTGCATCGTCGCGCCGATGCCGACTGCCGCGCCGTTGATCGCGCCGATCACCGGCTTCTTCGAATTGAAGATGCGCAAGGTGCAATAGCCGCCGCCATCACGCACTTTCACATCATTCAGCGGCACCTCGGTCGGATCGGAGAACGGCCGCGCGCCATCGTCCGGCGTCAGGTCCGCACCGGCGCAGAACGCCCGGTCGCCCGCGCCCGTCACGATCACCGCGCGCACGCTGTCGTCGGCATCGGTCCGGTCGAACGCGTCGATGATCTCGGTCATCATCGTGCGCGTGTACGCGTTCATCTTGTGCGGACGGTTGAGCGTCAGCGTCGCGACGCCATCGGCCACATCGAGCAGGATCTGCGTGTATTCGGCCATTCTCGGCTCTTCCTCTCCAGTAGTCCCTCCCCTTCAGGGGAGGGTTGGGGTGGGGCATGTTCGGTTCTTGGCCAACATGCCCTCCCCCGGCCCCTCCCGCTCGCGGGAGGGGCGATTCAGTTTACCGCGGCGCCATGCGGATCGCGCCGTCGAGGCGCACGTCTTCGCCGTTGAAGTAGCCGCATTCGATCATCGTCAGCGCCAGCTGCGCATATTCCGCCGGAACGCCGAGGCGCTTGGGGAACGGCACCGAGGCCGAGAGCGCATCGCGCACGTTCTGCGGCGCGCCCGCGAGCAGCGGGGTATCGAAGATGCCCGGCAGGATGGTGTTGACGCGGATGCCCTCGCTCATCAGGTCGCGCGCGATGGGAAGCGTCATGCCAACCACGCCGCCCTTCGAGGCGGAGTATGCCGCCTGGCCGATCTGGCCGTCCTCGGCCGCGACCGAGGCGGTGTTGACGATCGCGCCGCGCTCACCGAATTCGTCCACTGGATCGAGCGTCATCATGCCCGCGGCGGACTTCGCGATGCAGCGGAAGGTGCCGACGAGGTTGATCTGGATCAGCCAGTTGAAAGCCTCCAGCGGGAAGTGCTTGATCGAGCCATCTTCCTTGCTGCGGCTGGCGGTCTTGATCGCGTTGCCGGTGCCCGCGCAGTTCACGAGGATGCGCTCCTGCCCGATCGCCGCACGCGCCTTGGCAAAGCCGGCGTCCACGCTCTCGTCCGAGGTCACGTTCACTTCGCAGAACACGCCGCCGATCTCGGCCGCGACGGCCTCGCCCTTTTCCTTCTGCATGTCGAAGATGGCGACCTTCACGCCTTTCGCGGCGAGCGCGCGCGCGGTAGCGGCACCAAGGCCGGAGGCGCCGCCGGTGACGACTGCGGAAATCGAACTATCAAGCTTCATGGCAATTCTCTCCTGAAATCAAAGACTAGCCCCTCCCCTACAGGGGAGGGGTTGGGGTGGGGCGTGTTCGGTTCTTGGCCAACACACCCTCCCCCGGCCCCTCCCGCAAGCGGGAGGGGAGGGATCACATCATCTCGACAATCGTCACGTTGGCGACACCGCCGCCTTCGCACATCGTCTGCAGGCCATACTTGAGGCCGCGCGCCTTCAGCGCATAAAGCAGTGTCGACATCAGCTTGGTGCCCGAAGCGCCAAGCGGGTGGCCCAGCGCGATCGCGCCGCCGTTCACATTGAGCTTCTCCGGGTCAGCACCGGTGTGCTTCAGCCAGGCCATCGGCACCGAAGCGAACGCCTCGTTCACTTCGTACAGGTCGATATCGCTGATCTTCATGCCGGCCCGCTGCAGCGCGCGGTCGGTAGCGAAGAGCGGTTCTTCGAGCATGATCACCGGATCGCCCGCGGTCACCGTCAGGTTGTGGATCCGCGCGAGCGGGGTGAGGCCATGCGCCTTCAGGGCCGCTTCCGAAACGATCAGCGCCGCGCTCGCGCCGTCACAGATCTGGCTGGAACTCGCCGCGGTCAGCGAGCCATCGGGCGAAAGCAGCTTGACGCCCGAAATCGATTCCAGGCTCGCATCGAAGCGGATGCCTTCGTCCACGGTGTGCATCGCGGGGCCGTCCGCCGTCTCGATAGCAATGGGCACGATCTCGTTCGCGAAGGCATTCGCCTGCGTCGCGGCAATCGCCTTGAGGTGGCTGGAGAGCGCGAACTGATCGAGCTGATCCTTGGTGAAGCCGTGCTTCTTCACGATCATTTCCGCGCCCATGAACTGCGAGAACATGATGCCCGGATATTTCTCTTCAAGCTGCGGCGACTTGTAGTTGCCCAGCCCCTCTTTCATGTGAAAGATCGCGGTAGAGCCCATCGGCACGCGGGTCATGCTCTCGACGCCCGCGGCGATCACCATGTCCTGCACGCCCGACATCACCGCCTGCGCGGCAAACTGGATCGCCTGCTGCGAGGAGCCGCACTGGCGGTCAATCGTCACGGCCGGCACCGAATCCGGCAGGCGCTTCGCGGCAAGCACGGCATTACGCCCCACCTGCCCCGCCTGCTGCCCGCCCTGCGAGACGCAGCCCATGACGACATCGTCCACCGCCGCACCATCGATGCCCGTGCGCTCGACAATGGCATCCAAGGTCGCCGCCGAAAGATCGACCGGATGAACCCCCGCAAGCCGCCCATTCCGCCGCCCGCCAGCGGTGCGCACTGCATCAACGATATAGGCAACAGCCATGGCATTCGACTCCCGTATCCGTTCGTTTAACTGAACGATTAAGGGGTGTCGGGGATGGGGTCAAGGGATTGGGGTGGAGGAGGTAAAGGACCGCAGCACTTGCCGAAACAGAATATAGGTTCTAATTTCGGAATCGACAAGAATGGGAGACCAATGTGCGAAACATGATCTGCAGCATGATGCTCGCCATCGCCGCCGCGAGTGCCGTCCCAGATCGAGTTTCGGCCGCGCCCATTCCCGCGATCCGGGAAGGTCAGTTGCTAGTCGATGGAAAGCCTTATCTGGCCCTCGGCGGCGAGTTGCACAATTCCAGTGCATCCAGCGCGGAATACATGCAGCCGGTTTGGGACAAGCTCCAGGCCATGCACGTGCGCACGGTGGTCACCACAGCCTCATGGGAGGATACAGAGCCCACCGAAGGCCGGTTCGATTTCACGCTCGTCGACACGCAAATTGCCGAGGCGAAGCAGCGCGACATGCGCTTGGTCCTGATCTGGTTCGGCGCCTTCAAGAACGCCGCCTCGACTTATGCCCCGTCTTGGGTCCGCAGCGATACGAGGCGCTTTCCCCGTGCAGTCGCGACTTCCACTCAGAAGGAAGCCTTTACTTACAAGGAGGCGATGCCGAAGCCCGTGCTTTCGGTGTTTTCTCCGGAGTTGATGAAGGCCGATGCCAAAGCGTTCGCGGCATTGATGCAGCATCTCGCGCAGGTTGACCCAGATCACCGGTTGATCATGGTGCAGGTGAATAACGAGACGGGTCTGCTGCGCGATAGCCGGGACCGGTCTGCGCTGGCGCAAGCTGCCTGGAACGGCCGCGTACCTGCGCAACTGCTCAAGTTTCTAGCGGCTAACCGCAAACGGCTGAAGCCAGAGCTCGACGCCGTGTGGAGCCGACAGGGCCGCAAGACGGCCGGCACATGGGCCGAGGTCTTCGGCACGGACTGGCAGGCGGACGAGATTTTCATTGCCTGGCACTTTGCGCGCTACATGGAGACGCTCGCCGCGGCCGGGAAACGACAGCTGCCGTTGCCGATGTACACCAATGCCTGGCTGGGCCCTCAGGAAGGCCAGCCGATGGCCGGCCAATACCCCAGCGGCGGCCCCGCGCGGCGCGTTCTCGATATCTGGCAGGCTGCAGCTCCCTCGCTCGATCTGCTGGCGCCGGATATCTATGTGCCCGATGCCAAGCAGGTTCTGGCGGACTACGATCATGCAGGTAACACCCTGTTCGTGCCTGAGGCGCAGTTTCGCACCGGCGACATTTTCTGGGCGCTCGGCCAGCACCGCACGATTGGGTATTCCGTGTTCGGCATCGAGGACGGACGGATCGACAGCCAACTTGCGCAGGCGTTCTTTGCCCTCTCCGGGATGGACGGAGTGATCGCTGAAGCGCAAGCGGAAGGCCGCATTGCGGGCATCCTGCTCGACGATGACAAGCCCTCCGCAATCAAACTGGGCGGATACACCATCACGGTGCAACAAACGACGATCCTGCTCCGCCAGATGCTGCTCGATGTCGGCCTGCAAGCTCCGCCCCCGCCTCCGCCGTTGCCAAGCGAGACCGAAGGACCGACTGCGCGGCCCGCGCCAGGCGACAGCCGCGCGTTCGGTCTTGTCATTGCCGAGAAGGATGGCTCGTTTCTGTTGATCGGCAAGGGGTTCACCGCCGACTTCAGCAACGGCTCCGTACCTGTCGAGGTGGATCGGGCCGAGGAAGGGCGGTTCACTGCTACGGGCTGGAAGGCCGGACGCTCTCTCAACGGAGACGAGCGGCTCAGCCTCATACCGACGGATCGGGTGGGTATCGTCCGGATCAGATTGCTCTCACCGCGCTGACGCGCGCCGTCAGCCCCTCACCCCACAAACAGGGCCGCCCGCGCCGCCATCTCGCGCCACACGCCGTGGCCGCCCAGCCCGCCATGCGGCGGCCCAGCCGCTCGGCCAAGAATGTATCGCCGCCGAACTCGCTGCGCCAGCCCAGCAGACGGCGAGTCAGGTGGTTCGGGGCCTGTCCGGTGGCAGGCGCAGCGCCCCAAGCAGTCCGATGCGGACATATCAAAACATGTCGCGACCGCGCGCTAAACCCATCGTAACCACTCCCATGGCAGGTCTCCCCTACGGAGACCGACGATGACGACACTCTACTACAGCCGCGGCAAGCTCATCTTCAGCGGGGCGTTTCTGCTGATTCTTGCGCCGGTGCTGGGGCTGTTCAGCTTGTTTGCCGGCCCCGTCGGCATGATCATCGGGGTGATCCTGATCGTGGGCGGGCCGCTCATGTCGATCGGGCGGCTCGGGCGGGTGTTCAGCGATCTCAAGGCGATCGAGTATGACGAGCGGCAGATCCATCTTCATCCGATCGGCGCATCGCGGCGGCTGAACTGGCGCGAAGTTACCGGGATCGAGGTGCACACGCTGACGCAGTATATCTATGGCTTCATCCCGGTGAGCCGGCAGCATTCGATCCGCATCACCCATACTGGCGGCGTGCTCGGCAAGGCGAAGATCACCATTCCCTTCAATCTGCTCGCCATGGACAAGGCCACCGTGATCGCGCGGCTGACGGACATGGAAAAGCTGCGCGGGGGCGACGGGTTTGTCGGCGGCGCGGCGCGCGTCTCCAAGGCGGCGCTCACCCGCGCGATGAACGCCCCGCGCGAGGAGATTGAATCGGCGAGCGACTTCGATGCCGATGCGGTGATGGCGCGCTATCTGGCGCAGCGCGAGGCGAACCTGAAGGCCGAGGCAGAGGCACAAGCGCAGACCCCCGCCACGCCGCAAATGCCCCCGCGCGTCGCCGGGTTTGGCCGCAAGCGCGCCTGAACAAACGTATGCCACTTCTGCCCCTCCCCCGTTCGGGGGAGGCCGGGTGGGGGTGCGCTGTGCTTGTCGGAAAGGCCGAACACCTTCGCCAAACCCCTCCCTCCGGGAGGGGGGGCAAGCATCGGAGCCTAACCGACGAGCCGATCCGTCCGCGCCGCCATTTCGCGCCACAGGCCGTGGCCGCCAAGGCCCGCCACGCGGCGGCCCAGCCGTTCTGCCCAGAAGGCATCGCCGCCGAATTCGCTGCGCCAGCCCATCAGGCGGCGGGTCAGGTGGTTGAGCGCGTATTCGATGGTAAAGCCGATAGCGCCGTGCATGCGATGCGCGATCGGTACCGCGCGGTCCACGGCGATCCCCATGCGCAGCTTGGCCGCCGCGATCTCGAAGCTGGCGTGCCCGTAATCGAGCGCCGCCGCGCAGGCCGCGGCTGAGGCGTCGACGGCAGCGGCTTCCTCGGAAAACTCCGCCATCGCCTGCTGCACGGCCTGAAACTTCGCCAGCGCGCGGCCGAACTGCACGCGGGTGTTCACATGATCGATGGCGAGCGTGAACGCCGCCTCCAGCGCGCCCGAGGCCTGCGCGACCCGGGCAAACGCGCCCAGCGCCAGCAGATCGACGTCGCAAGCAGCCGTTGCCGCCGCCGCGCCGGTAAAGCTCACGGCATCCCACGGCTCACCCGCAGGCGAGAGGCTTTCCTCGAAGCTCAGGGCATCGGCGTGGTAGAGCGAGAGCGTGCCGCCCTCCACATGCACCACCGCCGCAGCATGACGGCCATAGGGCACGCGGCTGCCGGGCGCGGCGATGGAAATCAGCCCCTCCGGCGCAGCGATCCCCACCTTCGCCAGCAAGTAATGCGCGATCACCGGCTCGGCTAGCGGCGCGGCGAGCGCGTTGAGGCCCGCCAGCCGCAGCACGGCCAGCACATCGCCCCAGTCCCCGCCGAAGCCGCCCGCATCCTCGGGCACCAGCAGCGTCGAAAAGCCAGCCTCGGCCACCTGCGGCCAGGCCACATCGAAAGGCTTGCCCGCCAGATCGGCGAACAGGCCGGCTGCCATGTCGGTCAGCAAAGTGCGATTGTCGCTCATCAGCGCAGCCCCAATCCCTTGGCAATGATCCCGCGCAGCACTTCCGGCGTGCCGCCGCGCAGCGAGAAGCTTGGGCTCGCGACGAGGATCCACGTCAGCAGGCGCGAGAGGTCGCTCTTCCCCGCAAGGTCCGCGTTCACCGCCGCTTGCACCGCGCGCGGCAGCGCCTGTTCGTAGGCATTGCCGAGGTCCTTGACGATGGCCGCCTCGACGACCGGGTCCTCGCCCGCCGCCAGCTTGGCAATGGTCGACATCGACATCTGCCGCAGCGTCCACATCTCGGCGGTGAGGCGGCCGATCAGCTGCGCGGTCGGCGCATCGGGCTCGGGCCCCATCGCATCGATCAGCGCTACGAGCAGCATGTGGCTGGAGAGATAGCGCTCCGGCCCCGAGCGTTCGAGCGCGAGTTCGGCGACGACCTGCTTCCAGCCGTTGCCCTCGACGCCGACGAGCGCGTCGTGCGGGAGGAGGACGTCCTCGAAGAAGATCTCGTTGAAGTGATGCGTGCCCGTCATGTCGATGATCGGGCGGATGGTGATCCCCGGCGTATCGAGGTCGATCATCATCTGCGAAAGGCCAGTGTGGCGCTCGCTGCCTTCCTCGGTGCGCAGCAGGGTGAGCGCGGCGTGGCTCTTGTGCGCGCCGCTGGTCCACACCTTCTGGCCGTTGATGCGCCAGCCTTCGTTGGTCTTCTTCGCCGA